>DIXP01000105.1 GCA_002436065.1 Chloroflexi bacterium UBA6077 | reverse complement strand
GAACCAAACATGCCGACTTGCTGCCGGCACCACCGAGGATGAAAATGGGGAAGCGGCTGGCGATAGAGTTCGGATACAGCTTGGTGCCGCGAGCCCGATAAGTGAACCTGATACCGGCGACCTGGGGGCACCACAGAGTGTCGTCCCGAGCTTCGGGAACACGCAGGACAACTTCCATTTGCATCAGGTCGCTTGCCAGCCGACAGTCTTCATGGAGGTGGCTGTCGTGCAAGTCGTTTACGAGCGTTGTTGTGGCCTGGATGTTCACAAGGACACGGTGGTGGCCTGCGTCCTGACGCCCGAGGGGAAGAGCCTGCGGACTTTCGGCACCATGACCAGGGACTTGATGCAATTGGCCGACTGGCTGGTGGAGAGGGGCGTTACGCACGTGGCCATGGAGAGCACCGGGGTTTATTGGAAGGCGCCGTACAACCTGTTGGAGAGCTTCGAGTTCACCCTGCTGGTGGTGAACGCTCGCCACATGAAGGCCGTGCCCGGTCGGAAGACCGACATGAAGGATGCGGAGTGGATTGCTGATCTGCTCAAGCATGGGCTTTTGAAGGCCAGCTACATCCCGAGCAAGGAGCAGAGGGAGCTTCGGGAGTTGGTGCGCTACCGACGGACCTTGATCCGGGAACGGTCCACGGTGGTGAACCGGATCCAGAAGGTGCTGGAGGGGGCCAACATCAAGCTCTCCAGCGTGGTTTCCGACGTGCTGGGGAGGTCGGGGAGGGCGATGATCGAAGCCCTGGTGGCTGGGGAAGAGGACCCTGAGACCCTGGCGGGGCTGTCCAAGGGGAGACTTCGTGCCGAGCGATCGACTTTGGAAGAGGCCTTGCGGGGCCAGGTAGGACAGCATCAGCGGCTGGTGCTGGACAGCTTGCTTCGCCATGTCGACTTCCTGGATAAGGAGATCGCCAGGATGGACGAGGATGTCTCCAGCCGACTGGGATCCTCCGAGGGCGTGATCGGCAGGCTGGACGAGATCCCGGGCATCGGACGGCGCACTGCGGAAGACATCCTTGCTGAGATCGGGCTGGACATGAGTCGCTTTCCGACTTCGGCCCACCTGGCCTCTTGGGCACGGGTTTGTCCCGGCAACAACGAGAGTGCTGGCAAGCGCAGGGACAGTTCCACGGGCAGCGGCAACACTTGGCTGCAACAGGCGCTGGTGGAGGCAGCGTGGGCGGCCTCTCGGACGAAGAAGAGCTACTTCTCCACCCTGTTCCACCGTCTGGCAGGCCGCAGAGGGGCCAAGCGTGCCATCGTCGCCGTAGCCCATGCCATCCTCGTCGTCATATACCACATGATCCACAAGGGCACTACCTACTCAGACCTGGGCGCCAACTACTTCGACGAGCGGAACCGCCAATCGGTAGTCAACCGTGCAGTCCGACGCATCGAGACCCTCGGCTACAAGGTCACCCTGGGGGTCGCCTAACCTACATTTTCAGGACAACTGCAGAAGGTAGATCGACTATCTGAGGAGGCAGACCAGCCGTGACCGAAGTGCGGCAGAAGATCGAGCGAACAAAACGATACCCGCGCACCAGACTAGATGAACGGCAACTCCACCGAATAGCCACCATTGTCGACGGAGCGGTGACGCCATACACGAAGGTGCCGATGCTTTCTATTACCGTGGTTTCGGCCGACGGAGAGCAGACACTTCGGGCTCAAGATGCGTTAGTCTTTCTCGGTGATGCGCTCCCTTCGAAGATCAGTAAAGTAGGGATAAGCGCCGGCTTCCCAGACACGTATCCAGCAGCAGCGTATGTCTCGTTTGATGCTTCCAGAGGAGTGGGTGGTACTTATCTAAGTGTTGGCGGAACAAGACCGGAGGCTGTCCACAGCCTCTTCCATGAGTTGAACCGCGAGTTGGAAGCCGCACAGCTCGGTAATGACAGGCTGGTTTCAGTAATGCACTGGGCCGTCTCGGCTGTCGTGGGGATGACAACGGTTGGTCTTGCCATGGCATGTCTTGTCGCGGGGGTAGATGTGCTAAGAAGCCCGGGCATCAGCACCTGGCAATCATGGGTAGTCCTCGCCTTATTAGCTCTTGCCATGCTTGCCACAATGACGACTTCGTACCGCGTGTTTGCGCGAGCTACCGAATATGTGTCAAACGCCTTCCCAGGGGTCGAGTTTGCGGGACGACTAGCAGACTCCGGCTTGGAAACGCGCTCTAGGATCAACTGGACTCTCGCCATCATTATCGTCCCGGCGCTTGTCGCATTGTCCATCTGGATACTGACCGTCGCTATTGGCTCAATCCAGCCGCCTGCTCCACCAAAATAGATGACGGAGAACTGAGGGCATTTGATTCATAACACCAGCGGGTGGTGTCATCCGGTCCATATGCCGTTCTTCGCCGATCATTGAGCTTGCAGCAAGTCCGGATCTCGGACTGGGTGCCACCACTCATAGTTGTAGCAGAGCACGGCAGATGCTGCTGGGTACGCCGCTTCCATTTCATCCAGCACGACTCCGTATTGGGCTAGCAACTCCTCCCTGCGGAGCATGTGAGTTATATCCGCCGCCGTGAGGTTGAAGAATATGACCCCGCGCTTCGCGCCTGCTCGCTTGAGTTGCTCATTTGCCTCCTTGAACTTGGACTTGAAAGCAAGCACACGGTTTTCGTCAAACGAATTTGTCCAGTCCTTCCTGGATGCCTCGGACTGGTGGACTGCCTTGGCCTCCACCCATAGGTCTGGTGGGATGTGGATGTCGGGCATGCCCTGCCTGTGGTCAAATCGCGGGACTCCTAGCCCTCTACAGTATGCCCAGGCGAAAGCGCAGGCTTCAGTTAGACAATCTAGCAGCCGGGAATCCTCTTCAACGTATTCCAGAAAGTCCGTCTGGCTCTTCAATGCCCGGCACTTCCGATGTTCCTGTCGGACTCGACGCTCCAGCGCAGCCAACTGATGACGTTTCTCTACCACCTCGATGGCAGCCGAGAGGCCAGCCAATTCGGCGTAGTCGTTGTGCATCACCTTCCATGCCCAGCAGTTCGACGGCCCTGGATGGTTGGCAGCCGTTGGCAGTGCTCGTGCCAGGAACTGCGCCAAGACGGAAGAGCCTATAGGCTGACTTTGCATCTACTGCCCCCCTCCCGGGTGGATCGAGTATGAGAGAGGCTGATGACGCCTCCAACAATAGAGTAAGGGGCAAGCGTCTAGTTCACAACATATCAGGTTAGGACAGGCTTCGGTCTATCTCGTACATCACCACGGCCAGTTGGAAGGCCACCCGTCGGCCGTCTTCCCAGGACAGCGGTTCCCCTTCCTTCTGGCCGCCATGTTCCTGTCTCTGGACTAGGTCGAGTAGAGCTTGCCAGTATTCGATGAGGGCGTCCAGAAACGCCTTCTCAGTTGTACCCAACTGTCCGCTTCGGTGAGCGACCACTGCCTTCAATCGGTTCTTGGTAGCTGCCTTGTTAGGGTCCACATTTGGGGCCTGAAACCGGTTGACCAATTCAGCCGCGAACTCCTGCGCGGCTTCCCTGGCAATGTGCCCAATCTTCGTGTATTGGCGTTCTGAGTCGCTTGGCCACAGCAGTTGTTCGGCCTCGACCCACTTCTGGTAGGCAAGAGGATACTTGGCTTGGAAGTCTGGTCCGTCTAGGAAGGACCTTATCTCTGTCTCTACCTGATGCACTGGTTGGCCGGATCGGGTCTTGAGGTGCCCGTAGTAGCGATAGCCCCTAGGGGTGACATCGAAGTTCTCGCTGCCTCTTCCCCCAATGGCGACAATGTCCAGAAGGCCCTCGTTTAGAAGTGCCTTGTAGAAACTAACCGGACAGCAGATGTTTTCACATCTGCCGCCACCGCCGATTGCGAAGTCGCCCTGGTTGGTCCGAATGTGAATGAACGGCTCTCTCTTTTCGGCAGGAACGCTCTTCTGAGCTTCGACCAACTTGACAAGAAGTTCCTCGTGTTCCGGCTCAAGGAGGACATCGTCAAACAAGGTTATCCCTCCACAAATGGTATTCCGTTCATAACATCAACACGTACTGGCCGCCAGTTGGTGCGATCAGAGCCAGGAGTAGCAGCAGGGGTGCAGCCGCATCCAGCTTTCCGGGCTTCTTCCGCAATGCGCGCTCCTTATCGTGGATGCATGCTGGTCGGATTGATGATGCGCTCGGATGAGGCCCGTCGGATCAATCGAAAGCCGACACATCCACCTCGTACACCCTGAAGGCGGATCTTCCGCCGGGTTTTGGGAAGTAGCCTATCCGTCTCGCCTGTGGGACTGCCCGCTCGAACTGATCCAGCCGCTCCAATCCCTCGTTCCCGACCACGAGAACGGGCACATGATGGGGCTTCCACGCGGCAATGAACCCCTCGGGGTCCCGAGCCAGGTGCATGTCGACGTAATGGAAGACCCCCGGCATCCCTCTGGTATAGAGCTTCAGTCCGGTGTAGGCATGTCCACGCCAGAAGTAGCCGAGTACGATGATCGGCTGGCCGCCTCGTGTGAGTTCCGTGGCTCTATCCTTGACAAGCTGCACTGTCTCGTTGAAACCGTACCCGGACGACCAATCGGTCACGAAGATGGCGTAGTCAGAGGGTGCCAGATCAGCGAGATCCGGTCTGTTCAGCAGTGTCAGATCGAAACGGATAGTGGGGCCAATCAGTATCAAGACGACGGCTCCTGCCGCTACCACTTGGACAGTCTGATTGTGAAGAACGCGAGGCAGGGCGGAACGCTCCTTTGCACTCAGGGCCTCGAAGCATGCGACCAACAGCGTGGACAGCAGCAGCAGTATTGGGAAGATGCCCTGTGAGACATACCGGCTGTCGAATTGGTCTCTGGCGAGAAGGATTCCCGGCATTGCGAACACGGAACAACAGCCCAACAGCAGTAGGGTTATTCTCGTTCGCCGAAGAAGCCCCCACGCGATCGCCGGAGGGATGAGCCACCAGAGCGGTGCGGGGAGGTATGCGTATATCCAACTCCAGTACTTCAGGATATGGGTCGTCCATCGTTCGACAGGAAATCTCAGCAGCGAATCCAGCGGCTCGGAGAAGGTCTTCGTTTTGTCGATGATGTTGTCCGCGTTGGGCATCAGGAAGAGCAGGGTTGCGAAGAGCGCGAACAGCCCTGCGCCGACCGCGAAGCCGCCGGCGGCAAGCGAGAACCGGTCTCGCCGCCACAGCAGAAGGACGCAGAAGACAGGGAAGGACAGCATGAGGAGGGCGGTCATCTTGGTCCAGATGGCTATTCCAAGCGATACTCCCAGGAGAACGCCGGCCAGTCGCGAGCTTCGGTGGTTGCTCGCTCTAATCGATATGAACACCGAGAGGGCAAATGCCCAGATGCAGGCCATGTTCAGTATTGCTTCCACCATGGCCATGCGGTCGTAGAACAGGTTGAAGGGTACCAGGGCATAGAGCAACCCGGCGCAGATCCCAACACGTCTGCTCACCAGCCAGCGTCCCCCCCAGTAGATGCCGATCGTGCTGGCGACTCCGGCGAGTGCCGAGACCATGCGCCCCGCGAACAGTGGGTCGTCGAACAGGTAGCTCGCTGCGCCGGACAGCCACGAGAAGAGTGGTTGCTTGCCATCATCTAGAATGGGGATCATGAGTGCCGCGAACGTCCTCTTGTCCCATATGTCGAGGCCCCAGCCCAGATAGCCGACCTCGTCGAAGTACATGGGGAAACTGAGCAAGTTGTGGGTCCGGAGTGCCAGCGCCAGGGTCGCCAACAACAGGACCTCTACGACTGTTCTGGGGATGGAGTCCTTTGAGCGAGGAATCACTGCAATCAAGTCTGGGCCTCAACGTTGTGGCTCTACGGCCGGCTTGTGCCTCTGGAGAAGCGAAGGTGAATGCCCTTGGGCTCTGCATTCTACTTCAAGGTGATTCCAACCGCAAACCGCGGCACGGTCTATCCGTGGACGTACCGCCGGGCGGCGTCTCTGCGGTGGTTGCAGGTGGGGGTCTCAGCATGGGTAGTGGCAGGAGACGGTGGAAGTGGTATCCTATCGCGGCGATGAGACCCATTGGAAAGCGATCTCTCGAAGTGAAGGGGCGGTGCACGAATGCGTTGTCTTGTGACGGGTGGGGCGGGGTTCATTGGCAGCAACCTTGTGGACGGGCTGCTGACCGATGGGCACGATGTCGTGGTTTACGACAATCTCAGCACCGGCCAGGAGCGATTCCTCGATGAGGCTTCGCTCTCACCTCGCTTCTCCCTGGTCCATGGCGACACCCTCGATCTCGGAGCCCTGTCATCGGCGATGGCGGGAGCGGATTTCGTGTTTCACCTGGCAGCCAACGCCGACGTCCGTTTTGGGACGGAGCACCCGCGAAAAGACCTGGAGCAGAACACCATAGCCACCTTCAACGTCCTGGAGGCCATGCGTGCCACTGGGACGAAGAGGATTGCCTTTTCCTCCACAGGCTCGGTATATGGCGAGCCCGATCTGTTCCCGACCCCCGAGCATGTCCCCTTTCCACCCCAGACGTCGCTGTACGGCGCTTCCAAGCTGGCCTGCGAGGGGATGATTCAGGCATACTGCGAGGGCTTCGGCTTTCAGAGCTACATCTTTCGCTTCGTGTCGATTCTGGGTGAGCGGTACACCCATGGCCACGTCTTCGACTTCTACAGGAGCCTCAGGGCCAACCCCACGGAGTTGCGGGTCTTGGGCGACGGCCACCAGCGCAAGTCGTATCTCTATGTCCAGGACTGCATCGACGCGATCTTGAAGGTGGTCGAGGAGTCCAAGGGGATTGAGCGGCCGGGGGGCGGAGCGCTCCACATCTACAACTTGGGGACTGATGAGTACTGCGAGGTGAACGACTCCATCGGGTGGATCACAGACCATCTGGGCTTAGCCCCGAATTTGATCTACTCCGGTGGCGAGCGCGGGTGGATAGGGGACAGCCCCTTCATCTTCCTCGATTGCCGGAAGATCCGCAGTCTGGGCTGGGCGCCCAGGCTCACCATCCGAGAGGGGATAATCCGCACGCTGGAGTATTTGCGGTCCAACCCTTGGGTGCTGGAGGCTCGAGGGTGAGCGGCTTGCATGGGTGCAACTGCCTGGTTACCGGCGCTTCACGAGGTCTTGGCGCCGAGATCGCCCGTGGACTCTGGACGGCTGGATGCAATCTCTTGCTGGTGGCCCGCAATGGGTTGGCGCTGGAGAGCCTGATCTCCAGTCTGCCTTCTCGTGCTGACCAGAGGGCTGTGGCTCTGAAGGCGGACCTGGGGGACCCGGCGGCGCCGGAGCGCGTCGTTGCCAGGGCGCGCGAGCTGTTCCCCACCCTTGACGTGCTGGTGAACAACGCGGCGATTCAGGGTCCGGTTGGGCCTTCCTGGGAAAACAGTTGGGATGGCTGGCAGAGTACCATTCAGGTTGATCTCCTAGCCCCTGTCGCTCTTTGCCGTTTGGTGGTGCCCTGGATGGCGGGCCGAGGCCGCGGTAAGATCATCAATCTATCCGGCGGCGGCGGCACCAGCCCTCGACCCAATTTCTCGGCCTACGCCGCTGCCAAGACCGCCCTCGTCCGCTTCAGCGAGACCCTAGCGGTGGAAACCCGCGAGTTGGGTATAGAGGTGAATTGCATAGCGCCCGGGGCGATGTCCACGGCGATGCAGGAGTCTATCGTGGCCTCTGGTCCATCTATGGCTGGGCAGAAGGAGTACGAGACCGCCCAGAGGGTCCTGCGGGAGGGATCCACGGCTCTGGAGAAGGCGGCGGCGTTGTGTGTCTTGCTAGCCTCTCCTGAGAGCGACGGTATCAGCGGCAGATTGATCAGCGCCGTGTGGGATCCCTGGGAGCGGCTGCCGGAGCAGTTGGACCAGTTGAGGGAGAGCGACGTCTACACCTTGCGCCGGATCGTGCCAAATGACCGTGGACTTGACTGGTAGAAGCCGTAGTTGAAACGGCTTTGCATTGCGCCCGTTGTTGTGGTTAGGGTGGAAAGTGCATGGTTGAGAGTTGATGGTTGAGAGCTTGGGAGTTGCCCTTGTAGGCTGCGGCCTGATTGGCCAGAAGCGCGCAAGGGCGCTGAGAAGCGCGCGACTGGTGGCTTGCGCCGATCTGGTGCCGAAGCGAGCGCACGCTCTCGCCGCGACCGTGGCCGGCTCCGTGGCGGTGGCGGATTGGCGGGATGCCGTTGGGCGGGCGGACGTGGCCGTCGTAGTCGTCTCGACGACCAACGATGCCCTTGCCGAAGTGGCCATCGCCGCCCTGGAGGCGGGGAAGCACGTTCTCATCGAGAAGCCTGCGGCGCGGAACACTCGTGAACTCGGGTCCGTAGTCGATGCGGCAAGGTCGGCGGACAGGTTGGTGCGGGTGGGTTTCAACCACCGCTACCATCCGGCCCTGCGGAAGGCCCACGAGCTGTTCTCGGCCGGCGTGCTCGGCGAGATGATGTTCGTGCGGGGACGATATGGACACGGCGGCCGAATCGGCTACGAGAAGGAATGGCGCGCCAATCCGGCCCTATCAGGCGGCGGTGAATTGATCGACCAGGGTGTTCACCTGATCGACCTGGCCCGCTGGTTCCTGGGGGACTTCTGCAAGGTCATGGGCAGCGCCCGCACCTACTACTGGGACATGCCGGTGGACGATAACGCGTTCATGCTGCTCGAGACGCCCCAGCAAAGGTCAGCGTTCCTGCATGTGAGCTGCACCGAATGGAAGAACCTCTTCTCACTGGAGATCTACGGCCGCGATGCGAAGCTCCACGTGGAGGGGTTGGGTGGCAGCTACGGTGTGGAGAGGCTTGCCTACTACCGGATGCTCCCCAAGATGGGACCGCCGGAGACCACCATCTGGGAGTACCCCATGGGGGACAACTCCTGGGAGTTGGAGTTCGAGGAGTTTCTTGAGGACATACGGATGAGCAGGACCCCGTCTGCCAGCCTTGCCGATGCCATGGCGGCCCTCACCATCGTCGAGAGCATCTATCGGGAGTCTGGATATGATCATAGCGCGTAGCCCTTTGAGGGTGACGCTGGGAGGGGGCGGCACCGATCTGCCCTCCTACTACCGCGACCACGGCGGCTTCCTCATCTCGGCAGCTATCGACAAGTACGTCTACGTCACCGTTATGCGACCGTTCACCCCTGGAGTTTTCCTGAAGTACTCCAAGCTGGAGCGGGTGGACACCATCGATGAGGTGCAGCACCCAATCATCCGGGAGTCTCTCAGGTTGCTGGACTTCAAGACCCCCCAGGTAGAGATAACGACCCTGGCCGATATCCCGGCGGGTACCGGTCTTGGATCATCCGGAAGCTTCACCACGGCCTTGCTGAAGGCGCTTCACGCCCATCGCCGTCGGATGATCCACCCCAACGAACTGGCTGAACTGGCCTGCAGGGTCGAGATCGACATCCTGGGCGAGCCGATCGGAAAGCAGGACCAGTATATTGCCGCCTATGGTGGAATCACCTGCTTCGACTTCCACCAGAACGGCTGTGTGGAGGCTTCGTCGCTCCACATCAGCATGGATACGCTGTACGAACTGGAGGACAATCTCCTGCTGTTCTTCACCGGCTTCAGCCGGAGCGCGGGGAGCATCCTGAAAGACCAGGATACCCGGAGCTGGCAGTCCGACCAGGAGATGATCGAGAACCTGCACTACGTGAAGGAGTTGGGTCTCCGTAGCCGGCAGGCACTTCAGGATGGCGAGTTGACGCTTTTTGGCGAGATCATGGACGAGCACTGGGAGCACAAGAGGCTGCGCTCCCCGGACATCTCCAATCCGAAGATCGACGAGTGGTACCGGCTAGGTAGGGCCAACGGCGCCCTCGGCGGCAAGCTGGTGGGGGCTGGCGGCGGCGGTTTCCTGATGTTCTACGCTAGTGACCGAGGGAAGCTGAGGCAGGCCATGGCTGGAATCGGGCTGGAGGAGGTGCGCTTCCGGTTTGACCTGGAGGGCACCAAGCTGATGCTGGCATGAGCCTCCCAGTAGCCATTCTCGCCGGAGGGCTGGCCACGAGGCTCCGGCCCATCACAGAGAGCATCCCCAAGGCGCTGGTGGAGGTGGCTGGGAAGCCCTTCGTCGAGCACCAGGTGGAGCTGCTCCGCTCCCATGGGTTAGAGGACATCGTGTTCTGCCTGGGGTATCGCGGGGAGCAGGTGGAGGCATGTCTGGGGGATGGGAGCCGCTGGGGGGCGCGTTTGCGGTACTGCTACGACGGCCCGAGGCTGCTGGGTACCGGCGGTGCCCTCAAGAGGGCTCTGCCGCTCCTGGGCGAGGCTTTCCTCGTGCTCTACGGCGATTCCTACCTGGAGTGCGACTATGCTGCCGTGGCGCGAGCCTTCACCGACAGCAAGCTTCAGGGGCTGATGACCGTGTTTCGCAACGACGGAGCCTTCGACCGCTCCAACGTCCTGTTCCGGGACGGCAGGATCCTTCGCTACGACAAGCGAGACTCCACCCACGAGATGCGACACATCGACTATGGCCTTGGAGCGCTCAAGGTCGCTGCCCTGGACCGCTACTCGGCAGACGACCCGCTTGATCTCGCACAGGTATACCAGGACTTGTTGTCCAATGGTCAGTTGGCTGCGTACGAGGTGGCGGATCGCTTCTACGAGATCGGCTCACCCGAGGGCCTCGCTGAGACGAGCCGATACCTTTCTTCCAGGAACCTCTTCTGAAGGGACTGATCGCATTGGAGGGCAATTATGTCCTATATCCTTTCGTACATCGATGAGGCGAAACGCATTCTATCGTCGTTGGATGTTGCCACATTGGACCGGATGGTCAGGCTGCTTGTGGAGTTGAGGGATCGTGGCGGCCGGCTGTTTTTCCTGGGGGTAGGGGGGAGCGCGGCGAATGCCTCCCACGCGGTCAACGATTTCCGGAAGATCGCCGGTATCGAGGCATATACCCCCGCCGACAATGTGTCGGAACTCACGGCTCGCGCCAACGACAACGGTTGGGATTCCATTTTCGTAGACTGGCTGAGGGGCAGCCGCCTAGATGCGAACGACATGCTTTTCGTGTTCTCGGTGGGCGGCGGGGATCTGGAACGGAACATCAGCCCCAACCTGGTCCGCGCACTCCAGCATGGGCGCGAGGTTGGATGTCGCATCTGCGGGGTCGTCGGCCGGGACGGAGGCTACACCGCGAAGGTGGCGGATTGCTGTGTGATCATCCCGCCCATCAGCCCTGAGACGGTCACCCCCCACGCGGAGTCCTTCCAGGCTGTGGTGTGGCATCTCCTGGTTTCCCATCCAGAGGTGCAGAGATCGGCCATGAAGTGGGAATCGATGAAGTGAAAGCCGCAGGTGCTCTTCGGCGGGCCGTCTTTCTAGACCGGGATGGCGTGATCAACGCTATGGTCTACGACACCGAACACGGTCTAATCGATTCCCCACAAAACCCGGATCAGTTCCAGCTTCTTCCCAACGTTGGTGAGGCCGTCAGACTTATCAACGAGATGGGCCTGCTGGCGGTGGTCGTCTCAAACCAGCCTGGAGTTGCCAAGGGGAAGAGCACGATGGCCCTCCTGGAGTCGACGACGGCTAGGATGGAGCGCGAGTTGGCCGAGAGCGGGGCACGGCTGGATGGCGTATACTACTGCCTGCACCATCCAGAAGCTACCCTGGAGCAGTACCGAGGGATCTGTTCCTGCAGGAAGCCGAAGTCTGGTTTGCTGCGCCAGGCCACCGAGGCCATAGGGATCGACCTCGACCGTTCGTTCATGGTGGGGGACGGCCTGACCGACATTCAGGCTGGGCGATCGGTCGGCTGCACCACAGTCCTCCTGGGAACCCTCCGATGCGATTCATGCCACCTAATGAGCGATCAAAATGCCTTTCCTGACCTGCTGGCGCCAGACCTGCTATCGGCGGTGCGGCTGATCCAATCTCGATTAGGTCAACCCTAACCCCTTCATCATCGACGCAATCAACATCACAAGGCCCAGTTGGGCGAGAGCTAGTGGAGGCCTGGAGATGCCTATCTTCCTTGACACCGGCAGTCTGCCGGAGATCGATCGGTTTCATCGCATGGGGATCCTTCGCGGCGTTACCACCAATCCGACCATCCTCTTGAAGGACGGGGTGACCGGGGGGTTACGTGGCATCGAGAGCAGGGCTAAGGAGATCGCAAGCGTGATCAAGCCGTGGCCTTTGTCCATAGAGGTTACCACCAACGACCGAGAGGAGGCCCTGAGGCAGGCGTTGACCATCGCTGAGTGGGCCGACAACATGGTGGTGAAGGTCACCATCCACGGGCCTGAGGGGGAGACGGAGAACCTTGAGGTGGTCCACGAGCTTGAGACCAAGCACAAGGTCAAGGTGAACGTGACGGCCATGATGAGCGCCCAGCAGTGCTTTCTGGCAGCCCTGGCTGGTGCCACCTACGTGTCCATCTTCGGCGGCCGTGTCAACAACATGGGGTACAACGCCTGTGGCGAGATCACACGGCTGCGCAAGCTGCTGGACCAGTTTGGGTTGAAGTCGCAGATCATCGTGGGTTCGACGCGAGAGGTGCTGAACGTGGTGGAGTGGCTCGAGGCGGGCGCCCACATCGTCACCGTGGTGCCATCGCTCCTGGAGGGGATGATAGTCCACCCTTATTCCAAGGAGACGGTGCAGATGTTCCTCCGCGATGCTGCCAAGGCGGAGCTTGGCTACTGGTCACTGCCGAACCGGTAGATACGCACCGTCGGTCCAGGTCTCTCCCGTTCGAGCACGTACCAGAAGGGCGTGTAGGTGTCGTCCTGGGAGTAGCCGACAGGCTTCTGACCTCTCCCCTCGACAAACGTCGCCACCGGACTGCCACTGGCATCTATGGCTCTGTATGCCTCGGGTAGCTCGCCCGTTTCGCTCGCGCCGCGCCGAAGCCCATCGTAGCCGAAGCTCGTCACGACGAGGTACGCCGGGTAGTCCGGCGCGCTCTTCCATGGTGTTGGATCCTTCTTGGGATCAAAGAACTCGACACGCAGGTCCTGCCGGCTCGGCCACCCCTGGCTTCTTCGTAGGTCCGAGATGTCGTCCACCAGCAACAGCCCTCCCTCCGGGATGTTCTCGGAGATCCATCGATCCGCCAGTACCCGTGTGTCCTCGGTGCCCAGGAGCATGTTGACCTGCACCGAGAAGACTGCTGTCTGAGAGAGTGCGATGATCATCAGACCCACGGTCCATGCCCGCTGATGGACTAGAGGGCTGACCTGGCGGAGCAGGAGGGTCGCGCCGTATCCAGCCAGGATAGCCAGGAACGGGAGCGCGGGTATCGAGAACCTGACGAAGTATAGCTGTTGCGTCAGCATGAAACCCAGGTAGATGGCTGGAAACGCGATGACCAGGATGAGCCGTTCGGTATCACGTCTGGCGAGATACAGGATGGCTATCGCCACGAGTGCGAGTGGGATCAATCCGAACCCATGGACGAGTCCGGTCAGGTGCTTCCACCAGACAGGCACCATCTCTTGCCCGAACCAGACCGAGCCGCCGTACTGGAACTGCCTCGTGAAGCCGCTGGAAAAACTTCGCCAGTCCAGCAGACTGTAGGGTGTTCCGACGACGAAGAACAGGGCCGATGCCGCGTAGCTCATCAAGAGAGGTGCGATGCTCAATGGTGTCAGGATCGACTTCAGGCTCTTCCCCCTTTGCCCGGCAAGGTGGGCCACCAGTATGGGAAAGATGAACAGCCCGACGTTGTACTTGGTCGAGGTTCCGAGGCCACCCATCACACCTGCCCACCAGTAGTCGCTCCACCGACCGGAGCGGTACAGCCTGGCTGCGAAGAGGAAGGATGTTGCCGCGAAGAAGGTCGCCATGATGTCGTTGGTGCCGTAGTGCGAATCCCGAACGTGCAGGAAGGAAAACGCGAGGAACCAACTGGCGAGAAGCGCGGTCTTCCGGTCAAACAGCAGCTTGGTGGAAAGATACACCACGGCTATCGTGGCGGCGCCAGACAGGGCCACGAGCGAGCGGGAAGCTAGGGCTATGAAGTACATTCCCCTGGGGTCCCAGACCGTGATGCCCAGCGTCTCCGAGAAGACCCTGAGCGCCTCGGCTCGCGGTCCCCCCAGGAGATTGAAGAGGGCGGTATCCAGATAGAACATCACGCTCGGATTTATGAAACGATAGGGATTGGGATCGCCGTGGGCCCAGGCCGTCATGGCTGAACTAAGGTACCCGCGTTCATCATTGTGGAGGAGATATGGGAGCTGCCAGTCTATACTCCATAGCCTCAGGATCAACGCTACCCCGATGGGTGCGGCGACTGCCATGTAGTCGAGAAGGTGTCGCCGATCGAGAATGGCCAGTGTGGTCAGCTGTGCGGCTAGAGGCACGGCCAGGATGGCGCAGAGCACCAGGGGACGCAAAAGCACTTGGCCGTGGACGCTGTTGAAGTACACGTGGTTTGCCAGGTCGTTCGAGTAGAGGGCGACGACCAGTACGGTACCCATCAGCAGCGGTGAGTGGCAAGCCGCCGCGATCCGGAACGATCCGTGCAGGGTAAGCTTCCATCGTCGATGCAGATGACGAGCGAACAGAAGTCCCCACGCTATCAGCAGAGAAGACCCCAGCAGCAGGGTTGCTAGCCAGATAAGGCTAACCGAAGTGATGGTGGTGCGGCCACCGATGGTTACGGCCGCCGTGAGTCCACCCGCGATTGAAGCGAGCAGCAGTAACACTGGTCGCGGATGATCCGGGGTAGCGCGACCATCCGCGGTACCATGGGTAGGCGGGGATGACAGTAAGCTGGCAGGCAACGATCAGTTTCCCGAAGCTACGAGGATGATAGTCTAATGCGGAAAATGTCGCGTAGATTGCGCAGGTTGCCAGCGACCAGTTGAAGGCGACTGTCCCCGTCGTTGCGCCACCGTACCGGCACCTGCGCGATGCGATAGCCTCGCTTTCGGGCTAGGTGGAGAATCTCGACGTCGAACATATAGCCGTCTATCTTCTGTCGCTGGAACAGGTCGATGGCCACTTCCCGCTGGAAGAACTTGAAGCCGCACTGTGTGTCGTTGATGTCGTGGAGCCCGACCACGGCGTGCATGACGAGGGCGAAGCCCTTGGACCCGATTTGGCGGTACAGCGGCTGCGCCTTGAGGATCCTGGCATCCTGGTGGCGCCGTGAGCCGATCACCAGATCGTGCCCATCGCGCAACCAAGGGACTACCTTGTCGAACTCTTCGATCGGAGTCTTGTTGTCCGCGTCCGTGAAGCCGATGACCCCCCCCTCTGCCATGGCGACTCCCTGGCGGATGCCGTAACCCTTGCCACGGCGTTCCACCGTGCCGGTCACTTTCAGTCTGGGATCAGCACTCGCCATGGCTGCTACAAGTTCGCGGGTCCCATCGTTGCCCTCGGCTGAGACGATGATCTCGTAGCTGTGGCCTCGCTGCTCGAAGTAGGTCTGCGCCTCGCCAACGGTTTGCGCGATGCGCAGGGCCTCGTTGTACGCGGGGAGTACGAGAGTGACGTAAGGTCTGGACAAGGACTACACCTGACAATACTGCTGATAACTGGCGAGAGTATAGCACTGTGGAACCATATCCTCCAGGCAGAGCAGTTGTTGTAGTCTGGGGGTATTTGGTGCGGCTGGATGTGCTAATATCGACGAGGATCCATCGGCTCCGATAGCTTGTATGCTCAACTCGCTCTCATGTGCCGATCCCCGTGAACGGAACGCAAGTACAACCTTCCTATCGCTGCCTGTCTATTTTGGTGTGATTCTAGCTGTCGTGAATTATGATCAACAACATGCCGCATCAAGGTCAGACGACTGAGCTGGCCTGCGTCTACACGGCCCTGTTTGGCGAATACGAAGCGCTGAACGAGCAGCCAATACGACAAGAATCGGATCTCCGTTTCATCTGCTTCACCGATGACTCGAGTTTGAAGAGTGAAACGTGGGACATTGTTCTGGTGGATCCGATCTTCCCCATGGACCCCTCTCGAAGCCAGAGGGTGTACAAGATGCTTCCGGATAGGTTCCTTCCAGAGTATGGGGCCTCTCTGTACATCGACAACTCCGTGGTCTTGAAGAAGCCTCCCGAGGTCATGCTGAGACAGCAGTTGTCGGATTGCGACTTTGCCCTCCCATCCCATAGCTACCGACAGACGCTGCTTGATGAGTTTCTTGAGGTCGTCAGGCTCGGTCTTGATGACCCTAACAGGGTCTTCGAGCAACTAAACCATTATGCGCTGATTGCCCCTGCCGTTCTGGAAGAGATACCGTACTGGTGCGGCATGCTGTTTCGCCGCCATGGGAACCTTGAGTTGCAGGAGACCCTTAGCCTCTGGTTATCTCACGTCTACCGTTACTCTCGTCGCGACCAGTTGTCGTTCAATTTCTGCTGTAGTGCCACCGGATGCGCACCGAAGAGGCTGCTGCTGGACAACTACAACTCGGAATTCCACGAATGGCCGGTCCATTCTGGCAGGGACAGGAGCAAGGAGAGGCGCTCCATGCCTGCATCACTCGTTCCCATTCAGCTTCAGTTGAGCCGGGAGACGCGCCTCCACCAGGAGACTCGCGAACTGTTGCTCAACGAGACTGAGTCCCACCAGCACACGAGGGAACTGCTGAGTGATGAGATCAGGGTACACAAGCAAACCCAGGAATTGCTGATGGAGGAGACCGCTTCTCATGCCGGCACGAGGGAGAACCTCGATCAGGTCATGAACTCGCTGAGTTGGCGGTGGACGGAGCCGCTTCGCAGGGCTCTCTACGCTGCCGCCCAGGGATCCGACGCGTTTAGGAGGCTGATGCGAAGAGGGTAGTCTCGCCTGTCCTCCCCTGGCGATCATGTCTCAGCGAGCGATCCTCACCACCTGCGCCATTCGGTCTCCCAGCTGTGTCACAGCCTTTTTCCTCGACGTGCAAGGAGATAGTCCAAGGAGGCTCGAAATGCGGCCCAGGCTAGAGGAAGTGCTCTAGGCCCCTGCTTCTGCCATGCGTCTCGCACATAGCCCCATTCGCGCTGAGCCACGCGTATCAGGATCTTTCTCTGGTCCTGGCTGCGGATATTCTTGGCAACGTAGATCAGGTTGTTCCTGAAGAAATAGTAGCGGTAGCTGGGGGAGGTGTCTCCGCCGAAGGTCGAGGATACCTTGTGATAGGCCGAAACCCAGGGGGTGAGGACTACCCGGTAGCCCGCGGCACGAGCCCTGGCGCAAAGGTCGGTATCCTCGAACAGCAGGAAGTAGTCGGGATCAAAAAGGCCGATATCGTGGAGCAGCTCGCTTCTAGTCATCAACGCGCATCCGCAGATGTAATCTACTTCGCGCAGCGACCGGTCTTGTGCCACGCCGCGACTCATCCACTCCAGATGGATCGGCAGCCCTAGCGACGTATCGACCTTACCACCGCCAAACCATACCGTGTCCCGATCATCCGCCAAGTAGATTCTGGGCCCGGCAATTCCAATCGATGGATCCGCCTCCAGGACTCTAATAAGTTCGTTGGCAGCGGATCTGGGGATCAGGGCATCGTTGTTGAGCAGGAGTATGTACTGGCACCCTGCCTCCATCGCATACTGGATCCCTGCGTTGTTCCCCTGCGCGAAGCCGAGGTTCTCGCGGTTCGCGAGCAGGACGATGTGGGGGAACTGGCGTCCGAGCCGCTCAGGGGATCCGTCCGACGAGCCGTTGTCGACCAGGATTGGAAGCACACGAGGATAATCCAGATCTTGTATGCTGGCCAGACACTCCGCGGTGTCATCCGGTCGGTTCCAGTTGACTACCACCACGCCAAGCAGTGGAGGGTCTTTCTCTCCGTTTGATGGTTGGATCAATCCTTCGCGCCTTGCCTCAGATGGATGATGTCGCAGATGTCCGCGGAATTGTATCATGGGGAGCACAGTGTACCCCATTCGGAGGATGAGTCAGGAGATGGAGGCCATGGCCGGCGTGAGGGACTACCTTCCCGAGCAGTTGCGCTCTGCTCTCGTGCTCGTGCTTCTCGTGGTGATGTCCGTGTGGTGGCTACTGGCAAGAAATCCGCTGCCTCAATTCGTCGCAGCCCAGAAGGCGGTCCCTGCGATCGCGGCTGGTGACCCGCGTGAACAGACCGGCGAGCGGGGAGAGCTGAACGAGTTGATCGTTGTGGCCTCGAGGAACGGGCGTAGCCCGCTCATGTTTGTCGCTCCTCAGGGCCAGGAGCACAGCTTTCGTTTCTACTTTGCCGTCCATTCCCTCTTTCCAACAAGGCTGATATATGTTGCCCCGCAACCCTCGAGGCCGCAGCGTGACTGGTGGGTGTCGCGCCCGCTGACAGCGGATAGCATCGGCCAGCTGGCCTGTGAGAATGGGGTGGACGCCATCATGTTCTGGAAGACGCCAGTTCCTTCAGGCTTCGACTCGGCGAAGGAGATCGTGTCACTCCCGGATCAACGATCGGTGGTGTTCCTCAGATGAGTCTTGTGGTTGCGCTGGTCGCGGTGCTCTCCCTGTTGCTCGTAGGTTCGATAGTCGCGATACTGCTTGATCTCTTGCCTGGCCTTCGCATGCCTCTCGAGTGGCTGCCCATTGCCTTCGCGGCGGGCGCGGTCGTGGTGGCGAACTGGGGGCTGCTCCAGGTGGCAACCCTCACGGTTATACATCCTGCCTGGCTGGTTGCCATCGCGACAGCGCTTTTCCTGGCGAAGTCGAGGTACATTCGTCCTCGACCCTTCTCCCTGCCGTCCATGGATCGGTGGCATATCCTGGCCGCCGGGTTGGGGCTCTTCGTGGCAGTGCGTCTGGGGCTGGGGCTACTGGCATCGATGGATGATGAGATGGGTTGGGATGGTCTGTTCATCTGGGGACTGAAGGCGAAGATGCTGATGTCGCCGGAGATCGAGTACTTCACCGATGTCTGGCTGTGGCATACACATCCGGACTACCCCTTGCTTCTTCCCTCACTCGAAGCGTGGACCTACCACTGGGCAGGGTTCCTAGACCTTCGGGCGGTGAAATGGGTCAGCCCGCTCAGCCTGGCCATGTCATCCCTGCTCGTCTATCTGGGACTCAGGCACTACCGGGGCCCCGCCTCCAGCGCCGTCTTCGCGCTGGCTGTGATTCTGCCTACCCCTAGCGTGGACTACAACCGGTTCGCATATGCGGATCTGACCCTCGGGGCCTTCTTCTTGGGGGTAGTTGTCTACGGCTGTCAGTACGTGCGGGCCAGGGACAGATCTCTTCTGCTACCCATGGCGCTGTTCTTGTTGGCAGCGATGCTTACGAAGAAGGAGGGACTCCTGCTTGCTCTCGCCGTACTCACGGCCCTGACAGTGACTCTCCTCCCGCAGGGGCTTCCTCACGTTGTTCAAGCGCTCAAGACAACAGGTGCCGCCGTACTGCTCGGCTTCGGGCCGTGGATGCTGCTCATATGGATAGTACGCCCGCTGTCGTACGACTTCGTCGGAATCAGCCTCGATATCATGGTCCAGGCGATTCGCCGGACACCGGAGATTACTGCGAGGCTGTATTCGGAGCTAATGTCGTGGGACAGGTGGGGGGCCACCTGGCTGTCCTGGCCGATGGCGTTAGCTGTCTTTCCTGGCAGATGGACACGCCCAGAGGTGGTTTTCGTGGCTATCGTCGTGCTCTTGCCCATGGCTCTGTACGCGGTTTCCTACGGTTTCACTACCTACTCATCACCGGTTGCCCACATGAACGTCTCCCTTGACAGGCTGTTCCTCCATCTAACCCCGGCCTACCTCTTCGCCGCGGGTGTGGGGTCTTCCCCTGGTGGACAGAAGCCAATCTTGGATCGGTAGAAGCCGAACTGCCGGCATTTGGACTGAGGTCCGAATGTCCAGGCTGCAGGAGCCTGAATGGGCCCATCGGCTGCTGGTCCGAAGGAGCGCGGACGACCCTATGAAGTTAGCCTACAACTTGGTCTGCGCACCGGCCGGGACAACCCTGGAGGAGTTGTCCCGGGTAGCGAAGAGGCACTGAGCTATCGAGGAAGCCATAGAGAGGGTCAAGATGGGACTTTCTTCGCCGCTTGCATGTCATTCAGGACCGCGAGACTGAGCCCGAGGATGAAGACCACAATCGATGCGTAGCCGAAGGGCCGACCGCGGCTATCGAAAGCCATATCCAGGGGGGCATAGAAGTCGAGAGCATCGTCGGGCCACTTCGCTGCCGTGCTGTGGGCCACGATCACGCCATCCTTCTGGTAGTAGCTGACGCTGGGCAATTCGAACGGATGCTCGAGTATCGCCTCTACGGACAGATAGGTATACGTGGTGAGTACTTGGTCAGCTCCGGGTCGGTGGGTTGCCGTCGGATTCGCGAGGATGTCCCCTTCGCGAACGACTACCAACACCAACAGTACCAAACCAAGATAGCCCATCCATCGAGTCCGACTGTCCCGAGATGCGTATCCATACAGGTGGTAGAGTCCGTACGCGGCAGTAGCCACCAGGTATGGTATGCCGAACGATGCATGCCGAAAGAAGTCCGCGAAGTGGTAGCTGTTCGGGATCGCTGGGTGAGCAAAGAGGATCATCACGGTGTTGCCGATGCCCGGAATGGCGATGGCGAGAAGCCGCCGATCCTTGATGGACATCATCAGTGCACCAAGTAGCACCGACAGAATACACACGGCGAGGAGCACTAGTGCTCCCTCCGCATTGAGTCCCAATCCTCGGTGGTAGAACCCCAGGGCCCCCATGCTCTCAAGGATATTGTAGTTCTCGAGTGGATAGTCGGGTCTCAGAGTCCGGTTGTAGTTCTGCGGCCATAGGAAACCGAAGTTGACCATCCAGACAACTGCCATTGGGGCCAGGAAGGCGGTCAAACACAGAAGATACAGGGCCATTTGCTTAACTCTGGGACGGCTGAGCAACAGGCCGAGACAGAGGAAGCCGGCATATAGGACCCCCTCAGGGCGGGATAGGCTGAGCATGCCAGATGAGAGCCCCGCAACAATCCAGCGCATGGTTCCGGTGGGCGCCTCAAGTGCCCTCAAGTACAGGTAGGCAGAGAGGCAGAGACTGGTAAGCAGGACGGGATCGGGGTCCGGCAGGTTCAGCACCCAGAAACGAAGAAATGGGAACAACGATATCAGTGCCCCGAACACCAGCCCCGCTGTTCGGGAATGGGTCGCCTCTCTTATGAGTAGGTAAGCGGAGAGGGGGAATATGGCATTGAAGAACAGGGCTGGAAGGTGGGCAGCCATAGAATTGTGTCCGAAAATGGAGAAAGCGGCCCAGAGCATGGCTGGGAACAGGGCGAGATCGTAGACATATGGCGGGCTTCCCGCCGCCATTGGTCCAGGTTCTGTGAGTGTCACGGGATAGCCAACTCCCAGAGTCATGGCGTCGGTAATTGCCCAGAAGCGAAGAAACGCGTTGCCGATAGGTATGAGATACACCGACGCCTGCAGTACCCCGATCAGCAGCATCACCATCGGGAGCACGACGTCGGAACAGCTTCCAAAAAGCCGGATGCGATCCTCTTGCCGCGTGAGGGACGCGGCAACTATCACTGTCTTCAGTATGAGCACTGCCACAAGGGTGATGGCCACAGCCACAGTGGGAAATGGCTCGATAGTCGAGAGATAGTCCCATAACCATCCGGCCAGATCAGGTTGGAATTGGAGCAACACCAGTTGCAGTCCAAATGCAGCCAGGAATGGCAGGGAGGATCCCAACAGCAGCGCGTGTTGCCTTGTGCCGTCGTCTCGGCTCAGCACCTGGATCCGTCCTACAGTCCAGAGCGAGATAAGAAGGCTGGCGATCAGGAGGACGAGGCTTCTTGCCAACCACAGGGCTGGCGTTGGAGACCCAGAGAACGTCCCGAAGGCTATGCGAGCCAGGCACAAGCTCGTCACAAGAGATTCGGCCAGGGCCAATAGGGACCAGGGGAGGGCACTACCACCTATGCGCGGGGCAAAGCCCCGTCCGGTCATGAACACGGTTGTCATACTCCAGGGGGAAGGGAGTGGTAAGGGGCACTGCTCCCTGCGGGAGACTCCTCCAAACGACTCGGCCAATTCTAGCACACCTGCCTGATCTCGATACTAGCCACGAAGTCTTCTCGATCGAGGGCAGTTTGGCAGTTTGACCCGCTTTCGCGCTCATGCTACGATCCCGGCGCCAAGGTTGCCCCCATTCCATATCTGCCCCAACCCGTCTCGCTTGAGTTGAGGTGTAGACGTCCTTGAGTATCCCTCCTCGCCTTACAATACTGTCTGCTTTGGCGCTTCTAGCTGCCCTTGCCATCGTGCCAATTGATCCCTTGGGTTCGAGAATCCAGATCGCCGTTGAAGCCGCAAGGATAGTATCGGCCCTCCTGCTGATGCTGGTCTGGCTGGGTTGGGGCCTGGCTGACATCCTTCTGCCCCCATCCTGGAAACAGTACCGGAGCATACTGACTCCGCTGCTCGGCGTTCTGGTGTTTATGCCAGCCGCCTATTTCCTCAACTTCTTCTTCGACATGAGAGCAGCCACGCTGCTGATCGTGGCTGCCCCTGTGCCGTTGGCAGTTTGGCGAATCAAACGAGGCACGTTACTACAACCGATGCTGAGAGAATCCCTAACGCCTCTCTTGGGATCTGTCAGCTTGCTGTTATTGGCTTTGCTGCCCCACCTCATACAGGGATCCCTGGGCCTTCTGGCGCAGACCGCAGACGAAGAAGGCTACTTTGGAGTGGCTCGCTATCTGATGGCCTATCCTGCCGGCGCCGGAAACCCCGGCCCTGTTGCCCCAGTCTTCAATCACCTGACCCCCTCGTTCAGGGCAGAGGGTTGGGGATTCTACTACCTCATCGCCGCCGGCAGCGTCTTGAGTGGCGTACCGCCGTTTTCGGTGAACCTACCCGCCAACTACCTGCTTCTGGCCCTCAGCGTGCCAGCGTGGCACCTGTTCTTCAGGGAGGTGTTTCGGCTTTCCAGACCTTGGGCCGATGCTGCCACCGTTCTGTATGTCATCAATGGCCTCCCGTTGTGGTTCGCCCTTTACGGCTATGGGCGACAGATGGCGTGGCTGGCCCTGGCACCCCTCGTGTGGGGAGTCCTCGCCCTGGCGCTTCGAGAGCGTGGCGCCAGGATCATGGTGCTGGGCGGCTTGGTGCTGGGAACCTTCATGCTGACTGAGACGCGCCTCGCCTTGGCTCATCTTGCCAGTTTGCTGGTTGGCCTGGTGGTCTACCTGTTAGCAGCCAGGCGGGACAAAGCCTTGTTCAGGGAATTGGCTGGCATGGCTGTTCTTGCCCTGTTTGTCGCAACGCCGGTCCTGTACTACTTCCTCCAGAGCTATATCGGCGATGGTGCGATGGTAAGCGCTTTCAGCGCCGGCGACGGCGGAGTAGTCTCGATGGGGCCGAACGTGGGCCAGAATTTCCCTGTCGAGCAGATGCTGGGTCTGGAACCGACTGAGCTGTCAAGAGTCCCTGAGCAAGGGAAAGGTTCGTCGTGGCTCGGCTCTCTGGATGCGGCATTCAGCGCTGTATCAGCCCATATGGTATGGCCACTACTGGGATTGACTGTGGCCGGTCTGGTCGTGGCAGGGAGACGAAACCGATTGGCGCTCGCTTTGGTCTCGGGCTTCTTTGTGTGGCTAATCGCCACCGGTACCGTGCTTCGCTTCCCATACGGCTTTTTCAAGCTGTTCGCCATTGGGGACCCGCTCATCGTTGGCTTCGCGGTCTTAGGCGCTTCTCGATTGTGGGGTCCCGATCGAGAGCAGGGCCGTAGCGCTGCTCTGCTCCGAATGCAGCGCAATCTCCTGTGCGGAGTCTGCATCTTGGTGTCCCTGTTCTTCGTGCGCAACACTGTGCATAGCGTCCTCTTCGCGGCAAAGGGTTGGGGTATATCCGTGCCCGCTCCGCTGGTTCGATCGATAGAGGATTTCGGTAGGGTCACCGAACCCGGTTCCCGAATCTATGTCGCAAGCTTTCCAGAATACTCGATTCCTGAGGATACCTACCTGTTGCGGGAGGGGCATCGGTTGGCATTGCGCACCAAGGAGGAGACCAGGATGTGGTGGGCGAGCAGACTGCACTGCCTCATCACATCCAGCCTGATGGGGCGGGATCTCTATGGGACATTTCGGACCGAGGTGTGGAACTGGTCCAAGCTGCTCCCCGATGACGGCTACGACTACTACGTGTTGGCAAGCGATGAGGATTGCCGCGTTTGGGGTCTCGACGCGGAAGACGCCATTTCAACCGCGGGGGAGATCACTCTCTACCGATCCCCGGGACGTACGCGAGCGAGTTCGGAGCATCTCCTGTCAGAACGAGGCACACTCCGCATAGATGATGGCAACCCATTGCTCCTCTCCGTTGGATCTGATGGTATAGCCCTACCGCCTGCAACGGTGAGCCAGATCCCCGCGGGTCAGGGGCGTGTCCGTGTAGGTTTGCTTGCCCTGTCAGAGACTGTAGTCAGAGTCACTGTTGGTGACTCCTCGAGGATGCTGGCGCTGGACCCCGGCTTGTCCTGGTATACCACCCCAACCATAGATCTACCATCGGTGGTTCGGGTGGACTCGACGGGGTCTGAGCCCTTGCGGGTGGTTTTCGTAAGGTTGCTTCCAGCAGGCGGAGAGGACTTGGAGCGCTGCGAAGATGCCATTCTTTCCAGCGAGTCCTCGGCGACGACCGACGGTGTAGAGATCGATCTGTGGTACATCAATCCCATGGGCGATGCCAAAGGTTCATTTGCGTCCCTTGTAGTCCCGAATTCCGGGTTACCAGTGCAGAAGCTGGCCTTGCAGACTACGGAGAGGTCGGATCAACTGCTCTTGCGTTTCCCAATCGATGGGAGCGGCCCTCAGCAGATCCGTCAGGGATCGGTGGTTAACACCCTGGCTGATCTGAAATGGCTGCAGGGGGGAGGGGGACTCCTCCAACTGCGTTTCGAGTTGGGGCACGAGCGGCCGCGAATCACTCCTCTGGCGATAGCTCAGCTTTCCCCAGACAAGTCCGTGAAGCTCCTCCGCCAGGTCACCCCGGCGCAGCACAGGTTGTGGGGCTATGACGACCGGCCTTCCAGCAAAATGCCGCCCGTGCCGTCTAGTCTAGAAGGGGTTCTGGTGAGAGCGGACAGTGGCTTCATCTACGCCGTCCTGGATGGTCGCCGTCGGTGGGTGCAGGAGCCTGTCGGGGAAGACTCCGCGCTCGGTGTCGATGTGCTCACGCCGGAACAGTTATGGATGATCCCGCCCGGTCTGCCGCTGGATATGTCCCTATACGAACTTGATGCGTCTCGCGGCAAAGAGCACCATTCGCAGTAGCAGCATCCCATGTTTCCACCGCTGTATGTTGGTGGTGCCGTACTTCCGCTCGCGATACCGAACTGGCAGGTCCACTATTTTCAGGTTCAGCTTGGCTGCCCCGAACAGTAGATCGAAATCGCCGAAGGGGTCGAAATCGCCGAAGTAGGCCCGGTTGGCCGCTATCCGCTCATAGTCGCGCTTCCAAAGCACCTTCGTGCCGCACAGCGTGTCCTTGATAGACTGCCCGAGTAGCCAGGAGAAGGTCAGGCTGAAGAACTTGTTCCCCAGGAGATTGAAGAAGCGCATCGCTTGCTTCTCCATGGGGTAGACCAGCCGTACCCCGTTGGCGAACTCGCCCTTGCCGGAGACGAGTACCTCGTAGAAGCGCGGGAGATCCTCGGGCGGCACCGTCAGATCCGCGTCCAGGATCATCAGGATATCCCCACTGGCGTTGGCGAAACCAAGCCTTACAGCATCGCCCTTGCCGGCTCCGGTCTGCCGGAACAGCTTGCACCGCATCTCCGGGTGCTCCGCGATGGCCTTCTCGATAGCGCCGTAGGTGTCGTCGGATGAGTGGCCCTCCACGAAGATCAGTTCCGTTCCACCGCCCATCTGCGGGACCCTTGCCATGATCTGGGGTACGTTGCCTGCTTCGTTGCGGGCAGGGATGACCACCGAGACCACAGGTTCCACTTCTGCGGTTCTCTGTCGCTGCCTTGGTCTCGCTATAACGAAATTGGTCAGACCCAGCACCTTGAGCGGCCACAGCTTCACCAAGTAGCGATTGACCAGGGCGTCAACCACCGGTATCGGCAGAGGCCAGGCGATCTCCGGCCAATGGTGGATGACCTCCAGGTCGGCTAAGCCGAGGAGGTTGCCAATGTCCTCCACCGTCAGCCAGTTCTGGTACAGGGTGGGCTTGCCCAGACCCAATCTCTCAGCCACCCCGAGCGGAAGCTCCCAAAGTCGGCTGTACGAGTTGACCACGATCCGCGTATTCGGTGTTGCGAGTCTGGCTACCTGCTCGAACACCGTCTGGACATCCCAGAGGTCGTTGATCAGGTCTGAGAGGATGATGTAGTCGAACTCCTCGGCAGGGAAATCGAGATTGTGCGCGTCCGCCTGGACGAAGCGCAAGGATGGGTGGCGCAGCTTGGCACGCTGGATCATTTCGCTGGAGAAGTCCACCCCTATGCCTGTGGAGGGTTCGAGAGCGGCCAGCAGATCCCCCCGTCCGCAGCCGATCTCTAGCACCCTCGACCCGGGTGGGACCAGAAAGCTGTAGCTCTCCGCCAGTCTGTGGTGGTAGTACCCACCCAGGCCAGACCAGCCATCCATCTGGCGGCACACGGCGTCCCAGTGCTCGGCCCGTGCCCTCTGATAGCTGTGGAATGCCGGGTCCGCGAGATGGCGATTCGACTTCATTAGACAGTATCACCCCGCAGCCGCTGTTCTCGATACCAACGAATGGTCTCCCTCAGCCCCGCGCGGAAGTTCACCCGCGCCCTGAAGCCGAACCTCTGCTCGGCCCGACTGATATCCAGCTTGCGTCGGGGCTGGCCGTTGGGCTTGCTCGTGTCCCACACCAACTGGCCTGCAAACCCCGTCTCCTCGGCAATGATCTGCACCAGTTCCTTGATCGAGATCTCGAAGGCCGATCCCAGGTTTACAGGTTCGCTGCTGTCGTACCTCTCGGCGGCGAGCACTATCCCTTCGGCCGCATCCTGGGCGTACAGGAACTCACGAGTTGGGCTTCCGTCGCCCCAGACGACCATCTGGGTCTCACGGGCATCGATCGCATCTAGGCACTTCTTGATCAGCGCGGGGATGACGTGCGAAGACTGGGGATCGAAGTTGTCTCTGGGTCCATAGAGGTTCACTGGCAGGAGGAAGATGGAGTTGTAGCCGTACTGCTGCCTGTAAGCCTGGGACTGTACCAACAGCATTTTCTTCGCCAGCCCGTATGGCGCATTGGTCTCCTCGGGGTATCCGTTCCACAGATCGTCCTCGTGGAAAGGCACGGGAGTGTACTTCGGGTAGGCGCAGACGGTGCCGGCTGCCACGAACTTCTCTACCCCGGCCCTGTACGATTCATGGAGCAGTTGGGAGCCCATTATCAGGTTGTCGTAGAAGAACTCTGCGGGGTGTTCTCGGTTGGCACCTATGCCACCAACCACCGCCGCCAGGTGGATCACTACGTCCACCGGTGTGCCGTCTCTTGAGGGTCCGTGGGATGCATCTTGGAGCAGGCGGCGTACGGCCTGGAGATCCCTCAGGTCATACTCGCGGCTTCTCGGGACTATGACCTCGGCCGCGCCGCGGGAGTTCAGCGTCTGGACGACAAAGGAGCCGAGGAAGCCGGCACCTCCAGTGACAATGACCCGTTTGTCTCTCCAATAGGCTTGGCTATCGGGCCAGAATGTGTTCATGAGTGACAGCTCCCATCGATTCAGGCTATGCTGGAAGAGTCATAGGCAGGTTCACTGATGGACCCAAGACCGTGCAGTGTTTGCGTATCAGCCACATCAGGACCGTAACAGCTGTTGTCGAAGTGAAAAACGATGAGGAAAACTCTTCGCGTAAGATAGCGGGCGCTGCGGGTCTTGTCCAGTTCCCAACCTCCTCGGCGCCGGCATCGTCGGGCTACCCGCCCAAAGGTCGAACTACCCGCCCAAAGGTCGAACTACCCGCCTGGATGCGCAGACACGCTTCCGCTCGATCAGGTCCAGAAAGAACTCCTCCTGCCGTTTCCCGACGATGCCCCAATCGTAGCGATCCTCGATGAGCCTTCGTGCCTTGAGCCGCAAGCCTTGGCGCAACGAGGGATTTCCAATGAGGCCGGTGACGGCATTGGCGAATGCAACGGGAGTGTCTGCTGTGAGGAAATGGACCCCAGACACTCCATCGATGCCTTCGACCCCTACAGCGGTGGACACCACGGCAGTCCCGGCCGACATCGCCTCCAGGATCTTTAGCCGAGTACCGGAGCCCGCGAGGATAGGTGCTATCAACGCGACACAACCCCTAAGATAGGGCCTGGTATCCTCCACGAACCCTGTCGCGATGACGTCGGGTTGTGATCTGACTTCCTGCAATGAATCGTAAGGGCCCGGCCCAACAATGAAGAGCCTCAGGTCCGGCAACCGCTGCTTGAGTTTGGGGAACACCTGCTCCAGGAAGTACCTTATGCCATCCACGTTGGGTGAGTGGTCGAAATTGCCGATGAACAGAATATCTCGGCCCCCGGGATCGGTGGGCTCGAAGCGGTAGTACTCTGTGTCCACCCCATTCGGGATGTCCACGATACCGCGATGGGACGGCAATCGGGTGCGGAGGAATGCGGTGTCGACCCCGCTCATGGTGACTATGCCATCGAATCGCCGGCAGGTGGCTAGCTCATAACGCCTCAGCTTCAGGTACTCGATGCAGCGGGCCAGGGAAACCCTCCCTGGTACCAGGAACTGCCGCCGGTAGGCGTGATAGAACAGCACGTGCTCGACGAGCACTTGTGCGGGGGCAGGCTCCGGCAGTGCGTACTGCCCCATCTCGGTCTTGTCAAACTGGATGAGGTCGTAGTGCCCCGCGTCCACCATGTCCAGCAGCGTCTCCCTCATCTCCTGGCAGTCGAACTGCTCGATGTGGATAGAACGATCGAAAGGCCTGGGACAGAGCGACATCGGGCGTCGTGGGACAACTCGCACGACTTCGCAGTGCTCTCTCAGTCTGGCTGCAGACGCCTGGACTTCATCCGGACTCATGTTGAGTTCGTGAAACGAGACCAGGTCAACCTCGTGCCTCGCCGCCAGCACTCTCAGGAGGTTCGACATCCGTACGGCCGCGCCATGTGTTGGGGGGTAAGGGAGCTGTGGACACACGAGGAGTATCCTCAATGGTCCGCTGCGTCCATGTGTTTGGGTTACATCTCGACCATTGTTGGTGCCCTGTAGGGCTGCGAGCGAGCAGCCCGCGGCCATGGCTTCATTCATCTTTTGCTGATTGTCGTGTGCAGCCAACAGGTACCGATGAGACGAGACTCGAAAGACCTCCTCGTCCGAGAGCACACCTGCAACGGGATTTGCGAGCCGATGCCTTATCACTGTCGCAGCCTTCGCCAACGCGTATCGTAGGGGGCGTAGGTTCAACCTCCCCAGCAGCGCGTCAGCTAGGAGGTTCGCCGCGAAAGCGGACTGGAACCGCAGCAGGCTCTGGGAGTCCTCAAGGTTCTTCCATGCGAACAGCAGGCGGTCCGCTTGCTCACAGTCTGACTCAAATGGGGCTGGAGTGGAGGCGGAGCACGACGAATGCGTGACCTCGCAAGAAGGTTCTTGGTACAGCCTCCAGCCGCGCTTCCACAGCCGGAAGCCGAGATCAGCGTCCGCGACTCGTGAGTCCGTGAAGACAGTATCCAGGCCACCTGCCTCTACCAGCGCTGTCTTCTTGTAAGCGCAAGCCTCCCTACCGGTCCACAGCGCCGGTGTTAGCGATCTATCGCCGGTGCTTGAGATGGTGCGCCAGAGCCGCACACCCCCCTCTTGGATCTCCCCGCCGGTCCTCCATGTCAGCGCTGCCGTTTTGCCAACGCCACTACGCAGGGTTCCAGCAGCGACGGCTGCCGTTTCGCTGCTCCGGAAGGGGGACAGAAGGTAGTGCAAGAATCCCACATCCACGACCATCGGGCTGCTGATAAAGACCACCACGCCTCTGGTGGCGGCCTCCAGGCCAGCGACCCACTGCTCTGCGGACAAAGCATGGGAGTGGAGGACAAAGCGCAACAGAGGCTCGCCATCAGCCTGTTCGACAAGTGGTTGCAGCGATGTGTCCCCCACCAGGATGATCTCGTGGCCTGGTCCGTCGTGTCGAACGGCTGAGATCACCGATCTTAGGCAATTCCTCGCCTGAGCAGCGTTGCCGTCGCTCATGATTACCACGCTTGCCGTTCCCTCGCAGAGCTGCTCGTCTGCGGTAGTCTCCTGAGTACCCTTGCGAAGCCTGGACATCCAGGCTGCGACAAGTAGTGACAGCGTCAGTGCGGCAAGGACTGGAACCGTTGCCATAGAAAGCAGCAGGTCTCGGAGCCGGAGAAGGGCGGGCAAGCTGATGACCTTTAAGGTTAGAAGTTGCCGTCATGATAGCAGAGAGTGACGTGCAGAGACAGGGCCTGGTCCCTGTTGACGAGCCTCAAGGGTAGATGCACAGCGCGCGAACTCTCGCTGGCTTCGTGATACAATCCTGCCCGTTGCACCATATCTCGTTGGGTATGGTCAAGACCCATTCGACACCGCGCACCTGCGAATGACAGGCAGGCCGGCAACGCTGCGGACTGCTATAGAACTCGCTTTGACACCGTTTCTTGGCCTCTCTGGTCTCATGCTGGCTTCCGTGTTCGGCACGGTTAGGCCGAAGATGTAGGAGGACCGCACAACTCGATGGCTGATGGACCGTATTGCGTAATCGGTGCGGGCCCTGCCGGGCTTGCCGCTGCCCACTATTTAACCAAGTCCACGGACTGCGCGACAGTAGTTCTTGAAGGGGATCCTCAGGTCGGTGGGCTCTCACGGACCGTGGAGCACAAGGGGTTCCGGTGCGACATCGGTGGGCACCGCTTCTTCACCAAGAGCCAGGAGGTGGAGCGCCTCTGGCGTGAGGTTCTACCGTCCGACTTTCTACGCAGGCCCCGGCTTTCAAGGATCTACTATCGTGGCAAGTTCTTCAACTACCCCATCAGGCTGGGCAACGCACTGGCTGGATTGGGTCCCTGGGAAGGACTGCAGGTGCTGGCCAGCTTTGGGAAGGCCAGGTTGTCTCCCACGCACCCCGAACTGAGCTTCGAGGACTGGGTCTCGAACCGTTTTGGGTATCGGCTCTACTCCATGTTCTTCCGCACCTACACCGAGAAGCTATGGGGCATACGCGGCACTGATCTGTCCGCCGATTGGGCCGCTCAGCGCATCCGCAATCTGGACCTGTCTCGGACTCTGCTCAACGCCATGGGTATCGGGCGGGGGAAGCAGGTGGCATCCCTGATTGATGAGTTCGACTATCCGAGGCTGGGGCCAGGCCAGATGTACGAGGGCATGGCCGAGCAGTGCGTCAGCAGGGGGGGTAAGCTGCTCCTTCGCCATCGGGTTGCGGGTCTTCGGCATGAGAACGGCAGGGTGGTCGCGCTGGAGGTGGATACGCCCGATGGCCGCCTTGAGCTGGATGCGGGCAAGGTGGTGTCTACCATGCCGCTGAACGAGGTGGTGCAGCGGATGAACCCGCTGCCTTCGCCCGACGTGCTGGAGGCAGCGGGGGGACTGACCTACAGGTCCATCATGACCGTGAACCTGATGTTGGACCGTGCTGAGACCGTGCCGGACACATGGGTGTACCTCCATGCCCCAGAAGTGCTCGCGGGGCGGTTGCAGCTATACAAGAATTGGAGCCCAGAGATGGTTCCGGATCCAAGGTTCAGCTCCCTCGGGCTGGAGTACTTTGCCACCGAGGGGGACTCCCTCTGGTCCAACTCGGACAGGTCTCTGCTCGAGATCGGCAAGAAGGATCTCTCGAAGCTGGGGTTGGCCAAAGGGAGCGAGGTCTTCGATGGCTTCGTGACCAGGTATCCCAAAGCATACCCGGTCTACAACGATGGGTATCAGGGGAGAGTGGATGTACTGAGGAGTTACCTGGCTCAGTTCAGTAATCTGGAGTGCGCCGGGCGATACGGCCAGTTCCGGTATAACAACATGGATCACTCCATCATGACAGGGATGCTGGCGGCGCGCAGACTCTGCGGGGAGCAGTGCGATCCCTGGGGGGTGAACTCCGAGGGGGAGTATCTGGAGCAGCGATAAAGACGCATAGCAGCCCGAATAGGGCGATCAGAAGGGTCGACCAGTGATAGGGCTCGGATAGATTTACCTTCCGAAGGTCCAGGCTGTCCATAGGCAGCGTCATGGCCTCCCGGATCTCCTCTCCGCCGCGAGGGTCGTCCGACGATGGCAGTGGGACCGGGTGGCGCAGCACGTCGGTCAACATGTAACTGCTCCCGGTCCACAGTAGACTGGCCTTCCCGCCGAAGTACCATTCCGGCCTGGCCAACCGCTCCGACTCGTAGAACACGAGTCCCCCTACCACCACTACCAGCACAGCCAGTATCGCTGCCTGCCGCCCAATTGTGCCTGCCACACGGTGGGTGGATATGCGGCCGATTCCTGCGGCAAGCGCGCAGGCGAGCGCGATCGCGGTGAAGGGTATCCCATAGGAGATGTGGCGAAGGAACTCCACTGGAAACGGGGAGTAGACCACCATCGGATGCATGAACATGCCTGCCGTAAGGTTCCCTATGCCTGCGACCGGGATGCCAACGAGAGCAAGGTTGCGCCTTGCCAGGGCAACTGTTCCGATGATGCTTCCACCGGCGAGTGTCAGGATGAGGGACACCAGGATTGCCTTATCGACTCCGATGGCCTGCGAGTACCAATCCAAGGAGGTCCACGAGAGGGTGGTTATGTTGGCCTCCAGGTAATGCAGTCCTAGGATGCTGCTGCCAAAGGTGCTGGGCCATGGAGATCCCGAAAGCGAGTAATAGAACGCTACGAAGGGCGAGAGTGTCAGCAGGTAGGCACCCAGGCACAGCCAGTAGCGAGCCCTGGAACGGTGGATGGCGAAGAGGGAGGCGAACAGGACGGCGGAATAGGCAATCCCCTCGTGGCGAGTGAGCGAGGCCAGGCCCATGACGACGCCCAGGGCAATCCAGCAGCGATTACCGTGATCTTTATTAGCTTTTGCAGCCAGCGCGGCGCCTGCAAGGAGCAGCAGTACGAACAGGCTATCGGGCTGTGGGGTTCCCATCACATGGAGTTGGTAAACTGGGAACAGGAAGAGAAGGACGGTCACTGCGTAGGCAACGAAGCGGCTACCTGTGATCCCTCTGCAGGCAACATACATCGCTAGCGGGAACAGCGCGGTGGCTACTACCGAGGGAGCTGCCATGCCGACTAGGTTCCGGCCGAATAGGGAAAACGAGAGGGCCAGCACCAGCGGGAAGAAGGGCAGGGCCGGATAGGTGGCCCCCATGCCGGCCTCCTGAAGCATCCCATTGGTGGTGGCGACTGGATAGGGTGAGCCGGTCAGCAGGGCATCGGCTACTTCGGTGTAGTGCCATATGTCGTCGCCTACGGGAGCCACACCCGCGGCTCCCTGAAACGCCCCGATGGCTACCAGAGAGGCCAGTGTGAGGGTATCCGCATGAGCCGAGATGACCCATCGAAGCGATTGCAGCAGCCCCAGCTTCATCTTGCCTGGCCCCTCGCAAGTAGCGGAGCGCAGCAACTCGGCCGCCACTATCGCGATTGCCAGGCCGCTGAGGAAAGGCCACCTCCAGTGTGGCCGCTGCAACAGGTCGTTGAATTGATCCGAGGAGTACACCAGTGCGAGCAGTGCAACGGATATCAGAGCCAGCGAGCCTGCGGGAAGAGCGCGGAGCAGCGAGATGCCACGGCCATGCTTATTGGGCCAGCGCGTCTCAGCCAGGAAGCGATATGCCCAGAAGCCGAACAGCAAGAGGCCAATCGCGAAGGTGAGCCACCACCAGCGGCTGGCATGCCATGGCGAGGCTCTCCCCACGAGGAGGACGGAGGTCAGCCATGCAAGGGGGAATGCCACGAGGATAGCAAGGTAGGCCGCCTGATGCTTGTGCTGATTGAACATAGGGTGATTGATCCGACTCGTGGTAGTGTCGCTTCGGGGAAACCGAACTCGGGAGCATTATAGAGCATTGCGCGATGATGGTCCCGCCCAGGGGGAATCGGACTGGTTGCACCAACCATCAAGGTGCTAGGCAGCGTCTTGCGGGGTATTCACAGCAGGACCGGAAGGGAGTATACTTCCGGACCTTAGTAGTTGCGCTCACGTCGCGGTTCTGGCAGAAGGAGAGGATCGTGTCCGTGGAGCCCACTGTTCTACACTGTCCTTGCTTCCTAAGTTGCTCGCCATGTCCCACATTTTCTCTCATAGTGCTCCGATGGGTTGGCACTGCCCTCGCTGCATGAGTTTTAGCCACCAGTCATCTCCGAGCTCACGATGCGGATGTTGAGACCGCTGATTGCCCCTGGCCCACTCTGGGTATCCATAGCGCTGCTGACGCTTGCAGTCGCATTGCGGCTGCTTTGGGTCGATCAAGTAAAGATGGTCGGGGATGAGAGCGAACACTACTACCTTGAAGTTGTTCGATATCGCCTGGGAGCAGTAACCTTCGGGGATTTGGCGAGTGAACTCCGTGTGCACTTCTCCAACCCTATTCACGCACCTGGCTCCGGGGTACAGAGCGCACACCCGCTGCTTCCCGTCCTGCTGATGGGTGTGGGCGAGGCGTTAGTCCCTAACGGCACAGGGGCTCGGCTTGTCAACTGTATGTTCGGCCTGGCCACGGCAGGGATGCTCTTTGTGATTGTGCGAGAGTCACGTGGGCTTACGCCAGCAATCTTCGCGTTGGGATTGGGAGGCCTAATGCCTCTTGCGCTGAGATACAATCGGACGTTGTACCTTGACTCCATATTCGCCTTCGGCTGGACGCTCCTGGTTTTCTTTCTCTTGCGCATGTCTGTATCGCCTGGGCTAAGGGGAGCCCTCGGGGCTGGAGCTGCGTCGGCACTGGTCATTTCGTCAAAGATATCCGGTCCGCTTGCACTGCCCTTCATGGTGATCGGTATGTTCGTTGGAAGAGCGCATGGTGTTTCCTTCGCACGAGGGGCACGATTTGCCGTGTTAGCTCTGCTTTCAGCCGGCATCCTCGGCATACTGCTGAATGACCCGGTGGCATACCTTAAGTCCATAGAATATCCAGTTGACTCTGACTACCAGAATCGCACAATAGCGAACTGGCTATGGTATCTGACACAACCTGTCTCGCTCAGATACATCTTTGGCGCAGCCGCATTTCTCATTTCACCGCTAGTTGTCCTTTTGGCTATAGCCGGTACAGTAACTGCGCTGGTGAGATGGAACTCAGCACCAACTGTTGACAGGATCGCAGTGATAGGACTTGTGGCAGCTGCACCTATATTGCCACTCCACCTACCAGGTATAAGTGCTGAGCACGGGTACTTAGCCTTCTTGCCGTTCGTCGTGCTTCTGGCAACTCGAGGAGTGTATTCGGTTGTGGCTCCCAAAAGGAGGGTCATAGTCGCAACTATCGTAATACTAACAATGCTCCCGTTGACCGTAATCTACGGACTGCGGATATCTCCTCTGCCATATCCTTCGTACTTGAACGCTGTTGACTTCGGCCAGCAGTTCTACGATTTCGACAGGCAACCACTGCATCAGAGATAGCAGTAGTCGGGGGTCAACAACCTCGATACCGATGGTCCATCAATCGATGGTCCACCAATGTTGGAATCCATAAGGCATAGCCATAGCCTACCGCAACTGCAAGTCCTCCGAGCGGATGTTCTTCTGTTGTAGCGGATATCTGAACGCTGCGGCATCCGTCCCGATAGGGATGACTCCGCATCTACTCCCGGTACGTTCCCACGCACCTTCTCGTCAGGGTACAACCTCAGTTGTCTCGCCCGCTCGATGGCCCTATTCCATAACCGGCTTGTAAGCGGTTCCTGACTCCGGTGATAGACGACGGTCTTGAAGCCCTAGCGCCAAATCCGCGACATTAGCGTTGCTATCCTAATTATGCCTGTGTATAGCAGCTTCGTCACGCCCCCCTGTCCACCATTTCTGCTACAGCATAGTTATTCTGCCACACGCTGCTAATGCAGGGAGGCTTCCTGAAAGGACGCTTGTTCAGCTTCTCCAACAGTTCCCTGATCACCCCGTTCAGCTCGACGAGGTAGGTGGGGTTGATGTCGGGCTCGTAGAAGCAGACCCTGGACACACCGCTACGCAGGTTGTCGGGAACGACAATCTCGGGCACTCCCTTAGTACTAGTTAGCGGTGCGAAATAGGCTTTTCGGGGATCGAGCCCTCCCGAAATCAGCCATATTGGCGAAATTCTGGCGACTCAAGTGATGTCACAACCCATTTCGCACCGCAAACTAGTACTAACTTGTGATCCGCCGGACCGAGCACGATATCGAGGATTTGGTCATCACGGTATGCGTGCGGTTGGGACGGTAGTGGGCAACGGCAGGCCGCTGATGTCTTGGACATCCGTGATCCTGGTCTCACCATCTACGCGCTGGACCACGAACGTGGCCTCTCCGTCAATCTGATGAGCCTGTACGGAAAAGGAACCTGCCACGGCATTGATCTCGGCACCGAAGCTGGCCCTTACGCTCTGTCCCGTGGCCGGTTGGATTGGGTCAGGGTTCATCTCCAACCGGTTCACAACGATGTCCGCGTCCAATCCCCGCTCGGCGGTCTCCTGCTGTACTGACTCCGAGATCTCTCGGGTCTGTCTGTTGGCCTCTCCCGCGGTCAACTTCTCTGCCTGCTGGAAGTCCTCCGCAGCAAGGGCGTCGAAATAGGCATGGACCACGGCCTGCGCCTCTTCCTGAGTCACGTCCTGTTGCGGGGCAGCGGTCGAGCCTGGAGTCGGTGTGTTGGCCTGCGTCGCGGGGACGAGGCCCTGGGATGGGGAGGTTGAAGACTGACTAAGGCCGGTGCTGCTATCGTTTCCTGCCGGCGGGCTTCCAATGGCTCCGCACCCTACAACCGCAAATAGGACAAGGGTAGCAAGGGCTGGAGCCAAAGCCCTTCGCGATCCGCGCAACAGATACTCGGGCACTCTGTCTGCGACCATCTATCGTCTCTCCTTCTCGACGAGGTCCTGGTCGGGGAAGCGCCCCTTCTCTGTCTGCGCTTCCCCGACCCTCTCTGCATGGTTTTCCAGAGCGTGCGTGCCTGGCAAGGCTTGGACCATGCTTTGTGCGTCGTGTGGGTCGAGAGGGAGAGACTGAGATGATGAGGACTGGTAGCCCCTTAGCAGGCGACAAGGTCGCCTGCTAAGGCTACGTTAGCGGAGCATCAGGCGGACTGTACGGCCTGCTCCAGCTTCTTCTCGGCTGCATCGATGCGGGCCATCACCCGCTCTCTGCCCAGCACCTCCATTGTCTCGAAGAGGGGCGGGGCAGCAGTCTTGCCGGTGGAGGCCACCCGGAGGACGCCGAACAGCTGACCTGTCTTGATGGCCAGCGCTTCCGCCAGCGGGCGAATGGCGCTCTCCAGGGCTTCCCTATTCCATTCGGCGAGGGGTACCAGCCGCTCCCGGGCGGCTCGAAGCGCGACCAGGGCAGCCGCGGCATCCAATCCCTTGGGGACCAGTAGCTTGCTGTCGTACTCCAGTGTAGCAGCGAAGAAGAAGTCTGTTAGTTCACCGACCTCGCTCAGCTTCCGAATTCGCTCCTGAATCAAGGGCACGATCTGCTCGACGTAGCTCCGGTCCTTTTCCGTGGTCAGTCCGGCCGTTTCCAGATAGGGCATCAGGCGCGAGGTGAGGTCCGACACGCTCAGCCGGCGGATGTAGTGGCCGTTCATCCAGTCCAGCTTGGTGATGTCGAAGATGGCGCCGGTCTTGTTGATCTTCTCTATGGAGAAGTAGCGTACCAGCTCATCTCTTGACATAATCTCAGTGGATGCATCGTACGCCCAGCCCAGCAGCGACAGGTAGTTGAGCATCGCCTCCGGCAGATAACCCAGCTCCTTGTAGGCGATGACGGAGGTGGCCCCATGCCGTTTGCTCAGCTTCGCCCGGTCGGGGCCCAGGATCTGCGGCACGTGGGCGAACTTGGGGGGTTCCCAACCCAACGCCTGGTACAGCAGGATGTGGCGCGGTGTGCTGGATATCCACTCGTCGGCCCTCATGACGTGGGTGATCCGCATCAGATGGTCGTCCACCATGTGGGCCAGGTGGTAGGTGGGATAGCCGTCGGACTTGATTATGACGAAGTCGTCCAGGGCGGCGTTGGGGAAGGTGATGTCTCCGTGGATCAGGTCGTGGAAGCTGGTTGAGCCCTCCAGAGGCACTCTGAACCGGATCACCGGTACCAGTCCCTGCGCCCTCCTCTCATCCACCTCCTCTTTGGACAGGGTGCGGCAGATGCGGTCGTACCCCGGGGGTTGCTTCTGTCTCTGCTGCTCCTCCCTCATGGCCGTCAGTCTCTCGGGGGTGCAGAAGCAGTAGTAGGCGTTTCCCTGCGCGATCAGCCGTTCGGCCTGCTCCTGGTAGATGGGGAGCCGCTGAGACTGCAGGTAGGGGCCGTAGGGGCCTCCCACAATGGGACCCTCGTCCCAATCGAGGCCGAGCCAGCGGAGTCCCTCCAGCATGGCCTCCACTGCCCCCTCTACCCTCCTGGCCACGTCGGTGTCCTCGATCCGGACAACAAACTGGCCGCCGTGATGCCTGGCAAAGAGCCAGTTGAAGACGATGGTCCTGAAGTTGCCGATGTGCGGCAGCCCGGTAGGGCTGGGCGCTATACGCGTCCTCACGGTTTCCTTTTCGCTCATTCTCTCTCCTTTTCGAGCCGTGGTCGGTGCTTTCTCAGCCACTCCAGGCACTCCCTCAGGTCCGGGGGGAGAGGCGACCGGAATGTCATCCTCTCGTTAGTCAGAGGCGAATCGAAGGAAAGCTGAGCGGCGTGTAGGAACTGACGGCTGAGCCCGTTGGGACCTTTGCCGCTGCCGTACAGCCTGTCCCCTGCTACCGGATGGCCTATGTAGCTGAAGTGCACCCGTATCTGATGGGTCCTGCCGCTGATCGGCTTGGCATCCACGTAGCTGTAGCCATCGATGCGATCCAGGACGGTGAAGAAGGTTTGGGCGCGCTTCCCCTCCAGTTGCACTGCCATGTGCTGCCGCCGGATCCTGTCCCGCTCGATAGGTAGGTCGATGAAGCCCCTGTCGTCGGTCAGAGTTCCCTCCACCAGCACCAGATAGTGCTTCTCCATGGAGCGCTCCTTCAGCTGACGCTGAAGGTTGTCCAGGGCGTCGGCCGTCCGCGCGACCACCATGAGACCCGAGGTCTCCTTGTCCAGACGGTGAACGATGCCGGGACGACCGGGGCTCGGCACCCCCCGGATCTCCGGATAGCGGGCCACCAGGGCATCCGACAGGGTGTCCGTGGGGTGGCCGGGAGCAGGGTGTACCACTACGCCCGCTTGCTTGTCTATCACCACGACTGCCGGATCCTCGTAGACGACGCACAGCAGTGGGAGCTTCGCGCCCAGCTTCGGCTCTTCCTCGGTGGGCTCGGTGATCTCCACCCTGTCGCTCTGGGAGAGCCTGGTGCTGGCCCTGGGCAGCATCCCGTTGACGGAGATCAACCCCTCTTCGATTGCCCTCTGCCAGGCTGCCCTGGACCGCTCGGGATGAGCCTTGGCCAGGTAGACGTCCAGGCGCGTCCCCGCGTCCTGCTCCGCGACAACCTGTCTCACGGCGCCGGATCGCTGCTCTTGATCTGCTGCTGGGATGGGGACATCAGGAGATGGTACGCCAGGATGCCCACGCCGACCACGATCGCAGAATCGGCGATGTTAAATACCGGCCAGAAGGTGAGGTCCACAAAGTCGAATACGTGGCCGAAGCGGACCCGGTCCAGCATGTTGCCCAGTGCCCCGCCCAGCTGCATCCCAAGGCAGACAGCCAGGGTTGTCCTGTGAGACGGCACAAACCTCTGGCCGATCAGGATGCCGGCCACCACCAGCCCCCCAACGATCAGGAAGAAGAGCGACTGGTCCTGCAGCAGTCCGAACGCAGCCCCCCGATTCTCCACGTAGGTCAGCTTCACCCACTCACCGAGGACCCGGATGGAGCCGCCGCCCGAGTCCACCAGCAGATCGCGTACGGCCGCCTTGCTGGCCTGGTCCAGCGCAAGCACCAATAGGGCCGTGAACAGCACGAGCGCCGTCCTGGAGGACGGGCCCCTGTTTCGGCTGGATGTGGAATCCACTGCTGGCGTGGTGCTGTGTCGCGGCTCCTGGGTCAGTGCTGGTGCTCCTGTTTCCGTTTGCACTTGATGCAGAGGTTGGCCTGGGGCAGTGCCTCCAGGCGCTCCAGCGGTATCTCCTCGCCGCAGTTGGAGCAGAAGCCGTAGCTGCCTTCGTCCATCCTGCGCAGGGCGTCATCAGTGGATTGGAGCTGGCGTCGGAGGTTCATCTCCAGCGCCAGGTTGCTCTCGTGCTCGAAGGTCTCCGAAGCGATGTCCGCCGGGTGGTTGCCGTAGTACTCGTACTCCGTGGTGGTGCCCAGACCGTCGGAGTGGAGGTACCCAAAGGCGTCGATCTCCTCGAGGAGCTTCTTCCGCTCCTCCAGCAACCTCTCGCGCAGGTCCGTCTTGGTCGTAGCCATGTTTGCCAACCAGCCTTTCGATAGGCCACCGTCTCCCGGTGGGCCTACGATGGTGATCCACCTCGTTGCCAGGAAAGGCAACCCATCCAGGATGGCAAACGGCATGCCGCTCCAAGGGGATTCTATAGGCACGATGGGGGAATGGCAAGTTTGCGCGCTCGATGGCCGAGCCATATAATGGCCGAGCCCTTCAACTCTATGCAGGTGCTAGCAGATGTCCTATCCTTCCAACTCCAGTCTCCTCGCCAGGGCCTGGCGATCCCTCGCTCAGAAAGGACCTCTCGGTCTTGGCCGCGACGTCCGAGACTACACGCGTTGGCGGCTGGGCAGCGGCACGTCTCATGTAGCGGATCGCCCCCCGCTGCCGCTCTCCAACTGGGACCTGAACGGGCAGGAGTTGCGCACCCTTCCTGAGACGCTGCGCTCCAAGCCGATCCTCGTCTACGCCGAGGCATCCACCCGCTGCAACCTCCACTGCTTCATGTGCCGTCTCTCCTTTCCTGAGACCACCCGCCGGGTCAGGCAGAACATGAGTCTGGAGACCTTCGCCAAGCTGGAGCCTCTCCTGGAGCCGGGCAGCCGCCTCAGCCTCTTCGGCCTGGGCGAGCCGCTGATGAACCCCGACTTTGTGGAGATGCTGCGCATTGCGAAGGAGCGGGACGTCTTCGTCGGCCTCAACTCCAACGCGATGCTGCTGACCGAGCCCATTGCCAGAGCGATGGTGGAGCTACAGCAGGATCTCCTGATGATCTCCTTCAGCGGCGGCACCAAGGAGACCTACGAGCGGGTGATCACCGGCGCGAACTACGAGCGAGTCCTCGCCAACCTGCGCCGCTTCAACGAGATCAAGCGATCAGCGATCAGCGATCAGCGGTCAGCCGTCAGCGATCAGCAGTCAGCCGTCAGCAGTCAGTACTCAGCACTGGATATTGAGCAGGTCAAGCCGGTGCTGGAGCTGCAGTACACAGCCATGAGGGATAACCTCCAGGAGATCCCCGATGCGGTGCGGCTCGCGATCGACCTGCGCTGCGCAGGGATGGTGGTGATGCCGCTCACCGTCGTCAATCCCTCCCTGGAGGAGCAGTCCATCCTCGATCCCGAACTCCGCTCCCAGCTCGCGGCGGTGTCCGAAGCTGCCCGCGAGGTTGCCGCTACCGCCTCCTACCCATTCGACCTGCAACTTCCATCACTCATCACTCATCACCCATCACTCATCTGCCACGAGCCCTGGCAGACCTTCTACGTCCGGGACGACGGCACGGTGAACTGCTGCTGCTACAGCAACCGCGTCCTTGGCGATCTCAAGGAGCAGGACGCGCTGGAGGTCTGGAACGGGGAGTTGTACCGGCGGTTCAGGGCGCGGATGCGGTTGGAGGACAAGCCGGCTGAGTGCCGTGTCTGCCACAAGCTGTGTGGAGGCGATGAGTACGACCAGCGGGTGGACGCGGAGCAGTTCTACGATGAGCTGTGAGCCAGGCCGAAGCAGGTTAGAGTATCAATACCTGCTAGTCCTGTTACTCCTGTGCCTGACTCTGGGCGTAGCGTACGCGGTGGTGACCCCTGCATTCGGCGGTCCGGACGAGGATGCGCACTGGGACTACGTGCGGCTTGTCTGGGATACCAGGGGCGATCCAGCCTTGATGGCCAGCACTCCCGCCCCAGCAAAGAGCGTCCGGGGGCACGCGCCTACCTACTACTGGATGGTTGCGAGTAGTCTGATTGTCTCCTCGGGCCAGCCCGAAGAGGTGCAGATATTCTTCGGGAGGATGGTCTCCCTGGCCCTGCTGCTCGGCGAGGTGCTGCTCGCCTACCTGACGGCTCGCTTGCTATCCCCCCACGATCGATTTGTCCGTCTGGCTGCCCCCGCGATCGTCGCGCTTCTACCCGGACGACTCTGGATGGGCAGCGTCATCAGCAACGACAATCTGGCAGCGTTCTCTTCCGCCGCCCTGCTCTACATCGCGGCGCGGATGATCCTTCGCGGGTTCAGTAGGGGATCAATGGTTGCGCTAGCGGTCTTTCTGGTAGTGGCAGTGGCCTCAAAGCCGACCGCGTGGGCAGTTGTCGCGGCTGTTGGCCTGGCGCTAGCCGTCGTGGGTTGCCATCGGTGTTGGAGGACGCGCAGGTTTCCCTTCTGGGGATTTGCCCTGTCGGCGGCCACACTGTGCGCAGCCCTAGTGGCCGGCGGACTGCTGGCACGCGGGCAGTTGGAGAGATACGTCCCCCGCCTGGAGAGCATGTGGGTCAAGCTACATGCCATTCCGACACCTGAGCCTGAGCCCTTCGCCCATCAATGGAAGAGCTTCTGGCTCCCGCTCTGGGTGGCCGATGCCATGCCTCCGGAGCCGGTCTACTGGCTGGGTGCGATTGTGGTACTCCCGGCCGCGGTGGGGTTGGTGTTGTGGCTGGCCGGCGTCAACATGGGGAAACCCGCGGAGGGGCAACCAACGGGCGGCCGCAAGTATGCGTGTGTAGCGATGCTGGGACTGGCTTCTATAGGAGTGTGGACCCTCTCCCTGCTGCAGCACCTGAGTGTGGTTGCCGGCACGGCCTCCTTCTCCGTCACCAGGGACATCTGGCCCCCTACCCATGCCCGCTACCTGTTCCCGGCGCTGCTTCCCTTCGCCTGCTTCGTGGCCCTGGGCCTGAGCCGGATCGCTCCTCGAAGATCGTGGCCGATTGGACTGGCGATCCTTCTGGCGCTTTTCCTCTGCCTCAACGGGGTTGCCCTCTACAGCATGATCACCCACACCTACTTCTGGTCCTCCTGAACCGCCAGACGCGCTGTCATAACGGCCAGGGCCACCAGCAAGGTGGTGGCGGCCACGGCGATGGCCTGATAGACGCTCTCGGATGCCAGGAAACCTTGCCTGCCGCTTGCCAGGAGCGGGAAGCTCATCGACAGCGCATCGGAAATGCTGCCGGTGGCGTAGGTCCGGAACACCATGCCTGCGCCAGCAGGGCTCTCTGCTTGGTAGGCTTCGCCTCGGCGGTACCCATTGGGATAGGCGAACAGGGTCTGTACGGTGTTGGCTTTGGGGATATCCTTGCCCTCGATGTTGAAGTAGAGTTCTTTTCCAGCATAGCCGTACAGCGGCTCGAACTCGAACACCACCCATGGCAAATCTTGCCAGCGGGTACCGTAGTAGTCCAGGATCTTGCCTTCGCTCAGCTCGGTGAGCCGTTTCTTGACTGTTCTGAGATTGGCCCCTCGTGGCTCTTCTCTAACGTAGAACTGCACATCAGCCACCTCTGTAGCCTTCAGCGTTGTCAGCGGGACTTCTATACGACGAAGGCCATCGCGATCGGTCCTGAAGGTGTGCCCTACCGACGTCCAGTCATTGATCTCGGAATAGGCGGCGGCGCCCGAGGGACTGTGTGTGTCTGGAACAGGCACCGACAGCTGGAGCAGCGCGCAGAGCGAGGTTGCCAGGGCTACGATGGCGGCCCATTTGCAGGCGCTTCCCAGGTCCTGGGGGACGAGCGCCGGCAGGCGTGGGGTGGTGGTGTGCGGTCCTGGGCCGAGGTGCACCTCGTCGTCGGGTATCGCCTTCAGCCGTTCGATGAGAATGGAGGCGAAGGCCCTCGCATTAGAGGGCGTGATGCCGTACGAGCGACCCCCTGCAACGATCACGATCACCTCGGATAGGTCGTTTGTGGTGCCGTAGAAGCTCACCCGCCCCAGCGTTTCCAGATTCGCCACGCCCACGTGGTATCCAGGCAGACTGATCCCCTTTACCTTCGCCAGGGTCCCATGGCCAACACCACCGAAGACCTCGTCGATATGTGTCAAGGGAATCGTCTCCCGAACCCACAGCCAGCTGATGGTGAGATCGGTGGCTCCGAGATGGTAGCGAAGGGAGAGGTAGCCACAACCGAGGGCGACCAGCAGCATCGCCAGTACCAGCGCCGCGACGCCGGCCGCCGTTGCGGCAATGGTCTCGATGTCCAAAGGGTGTCCCAATGTGTACATGCGGGCGATCGCGGCTGCGCCCAGCAACGGGCAGGGAGCCGCCAGAGCGTAGACCCATCCCTCCGATGCCCTTGGCCGCCACCGCTTGGTCCCGACCGTGTCACTGTTTGGAGCCGCGGGCTGCGATGCGGGTCCATGTCCCAGCGATTCCGACTGTTGGCTAGTCCCAGCCGTCACGAGACGACCCTCGCCTGTCCGGCGACATGACCGCGTGGCTGGCTGCGTCTGCCGCCCATCGTCCCATTCGCCGGCGAGAACTCGGGCACCAGGTGGGTGAGCGCTTCCCTCACGACCCCTTCAGCTGTATTGCCCGTCGATAGCAGGGCGGCTAGCTCCTGGAGGTCCGCATCCAGGAGCCTCCCATCCTGTCGCTGCAAGGCGGAGACGAAGATGCGGCTGTTTCTCGTGGAGACGCGCTGTTCCGAGGCCGTGAACAGCTCCTCGTACAGCTTTTCGCCAGGGCGCAGACCCGTGGTGCGGATCTCGATGTCCTTGAACGGCTCGAGGCCAGACAGCCGGATCAGGTCCAACGCCAGATCGTAGATCCTTATCGGCTGCCCCATGTCCAGGACAAAGGTCTCCCCGCAGCTCCCCATGGCGCCCGCCTGGATGATCAGTTGGGCGGCCTCGGGGATGGTCATGAAGAAGCGGGTGATCTCCGGATGGGTGATGGTGACCGGTCCGCCCGCCTCGATCTGTCGCTTGAACAGCGGCACCACGCTGCCCCTGCTGCCCAACACGTTGCCGAATCTGACGGCCACGTAGCGCCGCCCCGTGCGGACCGCCGTCTCGTGCATCAGGAGCTCCGCCACCCGCTTGGTGGCTCCCATCACGTTGGTCGGGTTCACCGCCTTGTCGGTGGACACCAACACGAAGCGACCCACCCCCACCTCCGCCGACGCATCCAGGAGGTTCTTGGTGCCGAAGACGTTGGTGGCCACCGCCTCGGACGGATTGGCCTCCATGAGAGGCACATGCTTGTGCGCCGCGGCGTGGAACACCACCGCCGGCCGGTACTCGCCCATCAGCGTCTTGACTCGTGGCAGATCTCTCACGTCGGCGATCAGGGGGATCAGCTCCGTCGCCCCGTCTGGATGCGTCTGGAGCTCCATGTGGATGTTATAGATGCTGTTTTCCCCTCGGCCGAGCAGCAGCAGTCGTGCCGGCCGGAAGTCCAGGATCTGCCGGCAAAGCTCCGAGCCGATGGAGCCTCCGGCGCCGGTGATCATAACCGTCGCGTCCCTGAGGTAGCTCGCTATCGACTCCAGGTCCACGTTGGCCGGCTCCCTGCGCAGCAGGTCTTCCAGATCCACCGGCCTGATCTGGCTGATCGCGACTCGCCCTGATATCAGCTCGGCGATGCCAGGGACCGTCATCACGCTCACGCCGATCTCTTTGCACGCCCGCAGTATCTCCCTGATCACGGTGCCGGAGGCGCTTGGCATCGCCACGATGACGGCGTTGGCCTGTGATCGGTCTACCAGATCCGCCAGGTCGACGCACGGCCCCAACACCTGCACCCCGTGGATCCACTTCCCCTTCTTGTCCGGATCGTCGTCCACGAAGCCGACAGGCAGCATGGAGAGCCTGGGTCGGATCTGCAGCTCCCTCGCCACCGCCGCGCCTGCGTCCCCCGCACCCACGATCAGCACCCTCTTGAATTGCGAAACGTGGGTAGAGTCCAGCCGCAGTCCTCCAACCCACCTCTGCGCCTGGACTGTCCGCAGAGAGAAACGGCTGCCGCCAAGGAGGGCGGTGGACAGCAGCCACTCGATCCCGATGATGGAGCGGGGGAATCCGTACGCCGGCGAGCCAAAGCCGCCCATGCTGAGGCCCAGCACCACGAGCCCGAACAGCACCGATCCCCCGGTCGTGGCCAGGACGATCGCCTGCACCTCCTCGATGCTGGCGTAGCGCCAGAGCCGCTGGTACAGGTGGAAGTAGAGGTTGGAGCCGATGCGGACGACCAGCAGTGGTAGAAGCAGCCATGCGAATCGCTGGATGTGGTACTGGAATGCAGTTGAGGGGGCATCGAGTCGAAGGGCGAAACCCAGGATGAAAGCGCTGCACACGACGATCAGGTCTACCAGCAGAAGATGTCTGCCTCGGAGAGCCAACCGAGGTAGCTTCCATGCTCCAGTCATACCATGCCTAAGATGCATCCTTACCTCATTCTGTCGGCGGCTTGTTAACCCGCGGTCACGGGGCGACTGGCCTCGACGTGCCTCACGATGCCAGCTATAGCTGCAAGAGGAAGGGTAGCGACCGGTACGGCGATGAGCGGGCTACCAATTCCATATGCAAAGTGGGCAATCACCACAGAGGCTGCAAATAGGTCCGCGGCCAGGTAGACCAGCGTTACAGTTCGATGACTCCATCCAGCCCTTACCAGCCGTTGATAGATGTGTTCCCTGTGGGCCTCGTGCCACCGCTCACCACGCAGTACCCTCCGTGTGAGGGTCACGCTCGAGTCGAACAGGAAGGGCGACAGCAAGAGCACCCATGCCAGAAAGGGCACCGTGCCTCTGGATGTGCCACCGACGACAAGGGACAGCCCAGCGAACGTGAAGCCCAAGAAGGCGCTGCCAACGTCGCCCATGAAGATCTTCGCGGGCGGCCAGTTGTGCGCAAGGAAGCCGAGCACCGAAACAGCCACGATCAAGAGCAGAAGGGCCACCATGTCATCCCCGCGAACCATGGCGATCCATGCGGCGGCAGTCGCTGTTACCACGGCTTGCACCCCTGCAAGCCCGTCGATCCCATCCATGAAGTTGTAGATATTGGTCGCGCCGACGACCCATAGGATCGAGGCCGGTATTCCCAATGGTCCAAGCAACAGAACCATTCCATCCTGCCATTCTACATCCACAAGGCTCGCTGCGCCAAACACAACCACACATGCGGCAATCAGGTGAGCCGCGAAACGTACCCGAGATGGAAGCCTCCACCGATCATCCGCGAGGCTCACGATGGCGATGAACATGGCGCACGTTAGTACGATCTGGATTCCAAGTGCGAGTGCCTGGTGGGAAATTGCAGCACCGGCAAGGAAGACAGCTATCGTGGAGACAACGAAGGCCGCACCACCCGCTCTAGGGGTGGGCCGAGTGTGCGAGCTTCGCTCATTGGGGATGTCGATAAGTCCCAGCTGCGTGGCGTGATTGCGGAGTATCCAAACTCCGAACCATGTCAGTATCCCGCTTCCGGCGGTGGAAGCAGCCAGAAATGGGATATTCATCCAGCGTGACTCCCAAGCCGTGAATCAAGATACCAGCTGACCTCACTCCTGAGACCATCGCCCAGCCTCACTCGTGGTTGCCACCCCAGTTGCTGCTGCATCTTTGTTCCGTCGTACACGTCGTCCTGGCTCCACTTGCGCAATGAGTCCATCAGGCCGTTCCGCCCTCCGGCAGCTGTTGGGCTGAGGTGGGTCAGGATCTGCAATGCAGCCAGCAACGGCTTGATCGGCAGATGGACCGGCGGTATGGTGCGATGCAGCTCCCTGGCGATTGTCGACATGATCTCTCGCATCTCGTGGGATGGGCCTGCCACGTTGTAGATCTCGATTCCCCTCGGCTCTCCACTGGCGGCGAGGATGCAGGCCTCCGCCACATCATTTCGGTGAAGTAAGCTCTTTCGGTTGACTCCATTGCCGATCCAGAGAAAGCGGCGGCGATCGACAGCCCGTATCAGCCTGAGCACGTTGCCTGGGTCACCCTCGCCGTACATGGTCACTGGCCGGAGGATGGTCAACCCCATACCGTGTTCGAGCGCGATCTGTTGGACCCGTTTCTCAGCCTCTAACTTGCTCATTCCGTAGGCGCCAACAGGCCGACAGGGTGAAGTCTCGTCCACGATGCCTTCGTGTAGCCCGTAGACCGATGTGGAACTGATCAACACGAACTGCCGCACCCCCGCCTCGGCTGCGGCCCTGGCCACGTTTTCTGAGCCATCGGCGTTAACACGCCAGAAGGCATCGTCCATTGTGCTAGATCGGTCAAAGACGTGTGCGAGTCCGGCCGCATGGATGACTGCCTTGGCTCCGTGAAAGGGGCCGACCAGCTTCTCCCGATCAGTGATGTCTGCGTCGAAGGCCCGAACATTCGCGTAGATGTCATGCTTGCAGAGCTGACCTAGCTGGTGATCTAGTAGGGTCAGGCCTACACCTTGGGAGCCCAGTTGTCGAGAGACCTCTCTTCCCAGGAATCCCGTGGCCCCCGTTACCAGCACGGGAGATAGCCTCTGCTCTTGCCCAGTTGACTCTGTGGTCATCATTCCTCCTGAACGACCAGCATCAGTTCAGAGTCGCAGTCTTGCACGGCGATGATCGGCTCGCCGGCAGCATTTCTTGTGGACAGAACGATCCCCTCGGCGTGCAGCTTCGTCTCCCCGTAGACCGTGTCGGGGTAGGTGGGCGCTGACTCGTCCACCTGTTCGCCGCTGGTGGTCGCACACCGAGATGGTGCTGAAGAAGACCAGCCTTCTCACCCCCGCCGCCTGGGCTGCCTCCACCAGCACCCGCGTGCCCTCGACGTTGACCCTCTCGTACTCCGCGTGCATCTCGGGTGATGGATTGGGAATGTGGAGCTTGGCGGCCAGGTGGAAGACTACGGATGCACCCGCTACCGCACGGTCTACGACTCCCCTGTCGCAGAGGTCGCCCGCGAATACCTCTACGCAGGCTGGCAGCTGGCCGGATGGCGTAGCATGTCCAGCCAACGCGACAACACCGTACCCCTGGCACAGCAGTTCCTCTACAAGAACCGCACCGACCGCACCGGGCGCACCCGTGACCAGGCAAGACCTCTCGCTCACATCCCTCTTCCGCTAATGGCGAGCAGCGACAACCGCGTGCTATCTATCGCTTGACTACCACCCCTCGGACTGCCGCCGACATTCCAGGCGGGAACTCCGCGTCTCTGCGTATGCTATCCCAGTTGTCCCGGAACCACTGGATCGTTGTCTGCAGCCCATCCCCGAACTCCATCTTCGGCTCGTAGCCCAGCAACTCCTTTGCGCGATCTATGCTCGCCAGCAAACGCTTCTTGGTGTCCCACACGCGGTGCTCGCCATGGATGATACCCGCCCGGTTGCCCGTCAGCTCGTTTATCGATTCCGCCATCCTCAGGATATTGGTCTCCCGACCCGACGCGATGTTCATCTCCTGGCCGATGGCCTGCTTGTAATAACCTGCCCTCAGCAAAGCGTCAACGATGTCCATCACATAGGTGAAGTCCCGCGTCTCCTCGCCGCTCCCTGTGTAGGGCAGGGGCAATCCGGAGAGCGCCCAGTAGATGAAGTTTGGAATGACGTTCCGGTACTGGCCCGGTACCTCACCAGGCCCGTAGGAATTGAAGAAGCGTGTCTTCACCACCGGCAGGCCGTAGTGGTGGTAGAAGAAATTTCCGTACAGCTCCCCGAGCATCTTCGTGATCTGGTAGGGGGTCGTGAGGTGCATGGACATGAACTCTTCCTTGAGCGGAAGTGGCGCCGCCGACCCATAGATTGAACACCCTGAGGAGGCATAGACTAGTCTCTCTACACCACACATCTGGCAGTACTGGTGAACGAGCAGCGTCCCGAGACCGTTGGTTATCAAGTCTCGTTGAGGATAGTCCACCGAGTTCTGATTGGCGAAGAAGGCCGCCAGGTGATACACGACATCCGGCTTGAGGGCGAATACCCGCTTGAGCGCCACCTCGTCCGTCACCGAGCCCTTTACGAACAGCACATTCGGCAGCGATGGAATGCTCCACTCGTAGGCGGCCGACATATCGTCCAGAACGATCACCGTCTGTGCCTTCAGTTCTGCGATTGTGCGGGTGAGATTGGACCCGATTGCTCCGGCCCCTCCCGTTATGAGGACTGTCTTGCCCTCGTAATACTCTCTGTAATCGGTCATCAAGACTCGCTCCTGCTCATTAGAGATCGTAGACCTTGCGCGCCCAGGCGACGTAGCGGCGAACTCCCTCGCGAATGTCCACGCCTGGATCGTGCTTAAGGTCGCGCCGTGCCTTGGAGAAGTCCACTATCTTTACCCGGGTGGTGAAGCCCTCTTCTCCCTTGTATTCCGCGAGTCTCGGGCTTGCCCCCGTCGCCTCTAGGACTATGTCGGCCAGTTCCTCGATGCTGACCACCCATTCCTCTCGGCCGCCCACATTGTACACTTCCCCTGGAATGAAGTTCTCCGAAATGTTGGCGAAGGTCCGGCAGGTGTCCTCGACGTAGTCGAATATCCTCTTGTGGCCCCGGTAGACGGTGAAGTTCTTTCCCGTCAGCGCGCTGTAGACGAAGATGGGGATCACGCCACGGTAGGGGCTGTAGTACTCGTGGGGGCCATAGCAGCCCACGGGGCGCACCCTCACCGTCTCCGTCCCGAACATAGCCGCGTGATTCAGACATTGCAGCTCGCCGGCCCATTTGGAGATGGCGTAGTCATTCATCTGCTTGATCGGTATCCTCTCCATGACGTCTTCAGCCATCAGGTCGTCGTAGTCGCCGTAGACCTCGGCACTGGAGAAGAAGATCATGCGGAACCGATGCTGCTCCTGCAATCTCAGCACGTTCTTGGTGCCGATCACGTTGGTGCGCCAGAGGTTCTCGTAGTGATCCTCGCCATTCCAGCGACCGTACTCTGCCGCCAGATGATACACATAGTCGAACCGATGTTGTTTGAAGAGGGCATCCATCTGCTGGTAGACGCCGGTATCCGCCTTTAGATACTGCGGGTCCTCACCCTGCAGGAGGTCACAGGTCCAGACCTCGTTGCCTCGAGATCGCAACTCCTGAGTGAGGTTGGTGCCGATGAAACCTCTTCCGCCTGTAACAAGAATAACGGCCATGATGTGACTCCTCGGTTGGCAATAGTGGTATTGCTGGCAGCCTGATGGGGTTGTCAGTCGGGGATTTGGGCAAGGATGTCGGCTATCCGCTCCGATGCCCTGCCATCGCCGTAGGGGTTGCTGATCCTTGCCATGGCAGTCCGTTCCTCTGGATGGAGCAGCAGTTGCGAGAGTTCGTCCACGATCCGCCGCTGCCCCGTGCCCACCAGCCGGGCGTTACCCGCGGCAACCCCTTCGGGCCGTTCGGTGGTCTCGCGCATCACCAGCACCGGTTTTCCCAGCGATGGAGCCTCCTCCTGTACGCCGCCGGAGTCGGTTAGCACGACGGTGGCCCGGTCCATCAGCCACACGAAGGGCTCATAGGGGAGAGGCTCCGTGAGTAGGATCCGGCTGTGATTTCCCAGAATGCGCGATACCGGCTCCTGCACTCTTGGGTTGAGGTGCACCGGATACACGAACAGTACATCCTCAAAGGCATCGGCCACCTCTCGGATCGCCTGGCAGATGTTCTCGAAGCCTTCCCCAAAGCTCTCCCTGCGATGTCCAGTGACCAGGACCGTCACCCGTCCATCCAGCGCCTTAACCAGCCTTCCAGGTAAGCTGGGCCGCCGTTCGGTCACCCTCTGCCGCACCCACAGCAGGGCATCTATTACTGTGTTTCCCGTCACGAACACGGACGAGTCGGCGATGCCCTCCCTCAGGAGTGCTTGGCGAGCATGGCCGGTTGGGGCGAAGTGGTTTTCTGCCAACTGCCCGACCAGGCGGCGGTTGACCTCCTCTGGAAATGGGGCGTACCTGTTGTCCGTCCTGAGTCCTGCCTCGACGTGGCCGACTGGCACCTGATGGTAGTAGGCCGCCAGGGCCCCGCACAGGGCAGTCGTGGTGTCCCCCTGCACGAGGACCACGTCGGGCCGCTCCTCTCTGATGACCCTATCCAACCCTTCCATCGCGCGGGCGGTCACCTGGGCCAGCCCTTGATTTGGCGCCATGATGTCCAGGTCGTGATCCGGCTCTATCGCGAAGGGCCGGAGCGCTTGGTCAAGCATCTCCCTGTGTTGAGCAGTCACGCATACCCTGGAGACGAAGCGGTCGTCCCGGCGCCGCAACTCCAGCACCACGGGTGCAAGCTTGATGGCCTCAGGGCGCGTGCCCATCACCGTGAGGATCTTACGCTTTCTCAATGGCGGCCTCCATGTGGTGCCGCCGGGCGGTGTCTTCCATCCAACCGACCAGTCTGTCCAGCAGCATCTCTCGTTCAAAATGGGTTTCGTAGTAGGGGCGACCCCTCAGCCCCATGGCCTCTCGTTCTGCCGGCGCCATCCTGTACATCGCTAGCACGGCCTCGGCCAGGGCATCAGGGTCTTCCGCGGGGCAGGCGAGGCCCGTGCTGCTCTCCTGGACGATGTGAGCTCCCTCCCCGTCCATAGACGCGATAACTGGCCTCGCGCAGGCCAGGTAGGACTGGAGCTTGGCCGGCACCGTCAGGGCGAATATTGGATCCCGTTTCAGCGGAAGCAGCAGCACGTCCGCCATGGCGAAGAAGCGAGGCATCGCCTCCATGGGATGCCTGCCCAGCAGGTGGAAGGTGGACTCCAGTCCCCGCTCTTTCACCTGCTCTTCGACCCATCCCCGCATGCGACCATCGCCCAGGACCAGCCAGTGAATGTCGGGATGCCCTTTGAGTTTCTCGGCGGCAGCGACGATGGTGGGAAAGTCCTGCGCTGCGCCGATGTTGCCCGCGAACATCACGCGAAAACCGGCGGGCAACTGGCCAGGTTCGGGGGCATCCTTGTCAACCTGGATCGGATTGTACAGACTCTCCGCCCATTGCGGAAAGTAGAAGACTAGCTCCGGGCTGGCTCCCACTTTCTGCACCCGCTCGATGAAGCCTCTAGAGGAGACGAGGATTCGATCGCAGCCGCGATATATGGTGCGGACCATTCGCCTCACCAAGCCGAGGATTCGTGGGGAGGTCACCGCCCCCGTGGCGGACAGGCTCTCGGGCCAGAGGTCTAGGACCCACAGCATCACGGGCATGCCCTTGGTGGCCTTGAGGACCAGGGCCGGAAAGCCCACGGTGATGGGGGAGAGCTGGACGACAAAGACCAGATCGAACTTGCCACGGCATCGGAGCGGCCCCAGGAGGCCTGCTGAAACCGCAAACGAGAGATAGTTCAAAGCCAGCCTGATGCCCTTGCTCCGGCCGCGAGTCACCAGCGGCACCCTGATCACTTCGATGCCGTGGAAGTTCTCCCGCCAGGGCCCCCCCACCCCGTATCCAGGGTACAGCCTACCCTCGGGGTAGTTGGGAAGCCCCGTGAGCACCGTGACCTGATGGCCGCGCTCTTGCAACCCCAGAGCGAGGTCGTTGACCCGAAAGTCCTCGGGCCAGAAGTACTGTGAGAGGATAAGTACATGCATTTACTGCTTCAATCCGGCAACCAGTAAATTGGAGGTTACCTTGCACTTTTGAGGTCAAGGCTTTCTAGGAACAGTGCACGATTCTGGCGGAGGATGTCGTCATTCTGGCTGCATCTTATGCCATACTGGTGCGCACGGCGAGACCACGCCAGCAGGGCTTCGCCATCCATATCAACACACTGCTGCAAAGCCGCCTGAAATAGCTCAGGCTGGCCCAAGGGTAGGTCCCATCCCACCCCCTTCTCTTCTAACCCACGCCAAGGTGTTTGGTCACTGAGGAGTACAGGGCAACCAGCAACTAGAGCCTCCAGAATGACATGCCCGAAGTTCTCTCCCTTGGTCGGGAACAAGAACAAATCATGCTCGGACAATGCGTCGCTAACCCTATCATGTGACAGGGCACCCCGATACTCCACCCGGACGTTTCCTGGCAGTTGACGGATAATCCTCTCGCATTTCACCCAGTAGGCTTGGTCTTCGATCGGGCCGAAGATGTTGAGGTTGATTATGCCCCTGAGATCAGACATCATTCTCAATGCACCGTCGAGGTTCTTCTTTCGGGACACACGCGAGAGAAAGGCTACTCTCAGGACCCCGGCGGTGCTCTTTGGCTTACTCCCTGCTGGGTAAGTGCCGAGGGCCGTTGATGGGAGATCGGGAGCAGCCATCACCCGAACCTGTTTTACCCGAGCCCTCTGGCCGACCTGTAGGCGAATATCCGATTCCTCGTATATGCTTGATGCCTGCCAGGTGATATCGTCATACAGCCTAGAGGAATTCGCGAAAGCCATGTAGATGCGCTTCTTGTGAGGCTTGATATTCAGTGCCCCAGATGAGAACTCACCCCTGGGTGCTAGGATCGTTGGTACTTCAGGAATTAGACCCAGCCTACGCAAGACCAGCGGACTGATGGTGAAGAGCGGGGAAAAGAAGCTGTTAAGATACAGAATGTCGTGATGAGCGGTGGAGATGATTCGCTGCAAAGAATACGGAGACAGCCTCCATGGGGAGGTATACAGTACCTCCGCGTTGCCGACAGACTGCCACTTGTCTGGGGCAATCGTCGCGTAAGGCTCCGACTCGCCAAGATCCCGATCTCTGGTCACTACCTTGAAGTTGAACTCTTCTCCAAGGCGGTCTATAAGGTTCGACAGGCTACGGATTGGACCTCCTCCCCGATAGCCTGGGACGTAGTAGTCTGTCATTACTAGTACAGAACAGTGTTTGACTGGCATTCAGACCAACTCAGTAGATCAATTTACTTGGAGGGCACTGTCGCCAAGCGTAGGTAGGCGACCACCACTGTTATGAGTGCGAAGACGTACAAAAGCCAGCACGCCAGCGAATAGAACTGCCAATGTGGTCCTTAAGGGATTAATCTGCAGCGCTTGCTTGCTCTTGTGCCACCGGGCGATTATCTATAGAACTGGAGTGTCTGGTAGCTTCAAGCATTTCCTGTACTGGCTGAGGGCGCGCGGCAGCGAGTAGTAGGCCATCCTGTCTTCAGTTAGCTTGTTATCCATTGGTGGCAACGCCCCATCAAGGAATCGCTGCAGCAGGGTTGCTATACCCTCGGGATTAGCTGAGGGCGCGATCCACTCCTTGTGAAACTGGCTTACAACACTCGGTAGAGCCCCAATTGGTGTCACCAGCGTAGGCGTGCCGCAGGCTATTGACTCGAGCGCAATCAGTCCGAAGCATTCGAGTTGAGCTGAAGGAACAACCGATGCGTCACACGCATAATACGCCAGCGGTAATAGTGAGTCTGGCACCTTGCCCATGAAGGTCACTGAGGCCTCGAGACCCAGACGGTCGCGAAGAGCCAGTAATGCGGATTGCTGCGATCCTGTACCTCCAATGACGGTGTGGAACCGATGACCAGCGTCAACCAGGAGCTTATAGGCATGGAGCAGACTGTCGAGCCCCATTCGAGGCTCAAGGCGTCTCAGCGAAAAAAGCACAGGGCGGTCAATCGGCCAACCAAGCTGTTGCCTGGCTTCTGCAGTGGACTCTTTGGGTACCTGGAACCGTGTGAGGTCAACCCACCCAGGGATTACTTCGATGCGGTCAGTGTTGGCTCCCCCGTATCTAGCTTTCAGCAACTTGCGTGTGTAATCCGATTCGACAACAAGTGCATCTGAGAACTGGAGAATCTCGGCCTCCATTCGCTGAATTGCCGCGATCCCAAAAGTGTGCTTGAAACGGCCGAGGATTCCCTGATTCTGCCAGACAATCCGCATCTCTTCAACGGCGGGTGAATGCGAGCAGTAGCACCATAATCCATCTTCATTCCATACACGGCGAGCTGTGATGTACTGTAAAGGGTTGTGACCAAGTACAATGTCAGGCCTTGGCATGTATTTGCGTAGTACGGTACTGCCCACAGTCTCATGTTGCAGATGCCGGAAGAGCGCTCGATACCTGGTCTCCCCATGAAGCCTGTATCGAAGTACTGTGATTTGCCCGTCGGTCTCACAGTCACGGTGCGACTGCGTGATGTCCTGGCACAGGTACCATACTTCATGACCTTCGTTCGCAAAGGCATGAGCCAAATCGTACGCGAGGCGGGAGGAACCACCCTGTTGGTCCGCGAAGTAGACATTAGCGGCAACTAGGATCACAGTCATCCTGGATTACCCCCCCGTGGTCAAATGATATCTGTTGGGATTGGCTGCGGTTCAGGCGATTGTCTTGCGCAGATGGCGGGTGAAAAATATGCGGCGTTGGATTGTTTCATTGCCTTGAGCGCAAGGGCGAGCCTGCAGTATACCCAATTGTCGTTGCCCAAGTGAGCGACTATAGTGACCTTCGCAGCCTGATGGTAAGAACATAATATAGAAACAGATAGATTGCGAGTCCTTGAATGAGTGTGACTGTCATGACAGTTAGCTGACTCTCTACATCAATGAATGTTGGCACTAAAGCGATATACACTGATGTGAGCCCTATACCCACAGAGCTACGGACCAAAAGTGCCAATAATAGACCAAGACAGAGCGATGCCAGTATGGTTCCAAGCCACCCACCAAAGATGTAACTCTCACCGAAAATGGTCATAGCACGGGACGTCGTGGTGGTGGTCGGATTGTTCAGATACGTGATGCCGAACCAGATGCCTCGAGAGAGGACGGGTTTGTCGGGCCAGACGGCTCTTGGAATGACGTAAGCTGGTATCGCAGCAAACTGTTGGAAACCCTCAAAGGGTATCACAGAAGGTGTCGTCATCAGGATGACCGCTGGCATCTGTGCGACCTCGGTTTGCCTCAGCAGAGACTTCTGTGTGAAGGCTGCCCAACCGATTCCAATGCCCTTTCCCCAAGTGGAACCGAAAGCCTCCTGCGTGGCATTCCATACCTGGACTGGAGATCGGGAGTCAAACTGGCGAAAACTCAATCGCAGTTCTTGGGCAACGGGAACTATCGTTATGGCTATCAGCACAGTGGGAACAAGATAGGGGATGCATCTCTTGAGGTTGAATCCACGATATACCAGGGAGAGGAGAAGAACGACGATCACCCAAAGGAGGGGTTTCATGAACCCTGAGGTGAAGGCGTACAAGATTTCCATCGTTACCATGAGGACAAGGACGGGCCATGGCCAGCGACGGCCGAAGATCTGACTGGCCGTGACGGCCAGGATAAGATACCGGCTATCTTCAATGTACTTGAGCCATTGGTCGAAAGGCAGCAACGGCCCCAGATGCGTCGAATCAGCCCCGAAGGCAATACCTGTCACCATGATGCGGGCAAGGCGCACGGCAATAGTCAGGGTGTATAGCGCTAGGATTGCGAGAAGCGAAGGTGACCTGTCCCCAAGAAACCGCAAGACTCGTGCGGGTTGAATGGCAGTAAGCCCTAGACTGTATCCTATCCACAGGGCCGTTAGGCCAGCAAGACACAGGGTCATGCCAGGAGCTAGATAGGCATAATAATCATCCGGTGGCAGCCGCAAGGCCAGGAGGTTGGCCGGATAGGTGAAGAGCGCAAGGCCAGGGATCGCAATGACGAATAAGAACCATGCGGTCATGAGCATTGGCGGGTGCAACAATGGAACGGGTGTGGCGCGAGTCGGGCGCATCGATCGAGCTGCAATCAACATCAAGAGGGCAATGGCCAACAAGTTGGCGACGTAAAGTAGCCGCGAGTCTCCTAGGCTTACGCCACCAGGATCAGCGCAGGCAGTGATGCCAACCAAGCTGGCCAGGACTAGAACGAAGAGCGATGACGCCAGGAAATCAATCCGACCTATGCGCTTGGATGGCTGCACATATGGCGTTGTGCTGACAGTCTGTTCCACTAGGCGCCTATCCTTGAGTCAACAGAACGTTCGTCCAATAGCGTTGATTCTTCTCCGAAGCTGTGGCGCCTGCGGCGACTCAGAGCCTGAGCTAACGGCCTATATAGGTTGGAATAAGCCAAGTTGAAGATGATACTCTTGACACACGCCGTTGGCCAGGCTAACCCTCTCGTTGACTCAGGGTCATACCGCTTGACGCCAGCCAGGATGCGATTTGCCACCCCACCTCTGCCATCGATCAATGCTTTGGTGAAGAGCGGAGCCGCATGATGAATGGTTATTCGACGCATGGCTTGCGGCCTCAACTTCTGAAGTTCTGAGTGTTCCTGTGGGACTGACCCAAATACGTCTTCAAGGAGTTCGTAGGACTCATGAAAGAGCAAGTCGAGATCGTAGGTTCTCCCTAATGCTCCGCTCAGATTATCTGAGTGTACGCGGTGATAGCCGAGAGGCTCAGCTACATAGCCCACATCGGAGTGGAGACACATTCGGAGGGAGAAATGCCAGTCGCACGCTACCCGGAACCGGCCAACATCAAACCCGCCGACTCGATCATGGGCGATGCGTGAGAAGACGATGTTTGGGCCAGGCACGAAGTTGCCGAGGATAAGAGATCGGAAGAAATCTGTACCCGGCGATACGAAGTCGTGTCTTCCCTGGTTGCGCCCACCCCAGACGTTGCCATTTGCATCCATATTAAGGGCACGGCAGTAGACAAACCCAACTTGAGGATGATCGTCCAGCACCCGAACCATGCTCTCCAGGAATCGTGGGTGGCATACGTCGTCACTCTCAGCACGGTAGACGTACTCGCCAGAGGATCGTTGTATTGCAGACTGAGTGGTCCAAGCCATGCCACGATTTTGTCCGTTAACGTAAAGCCTGACCCGTGAATCCTCAGTTTCAAGCTGCTGAAGCACGGCCAAGCTCCCGTCGGTCGAACTGTCTTCGACGATGATCCACTCGAAATCTGCGTAGGTCTGCCGCAGAATGGAACGTATGCGTTCAGGAAGGAATCGCTTATGGTTGTAGGAGGCGGTGACTATACTGACTTTCGGCATTACTATTGGCCCAAATCCAAGTCATTATGGTGATTCTAGGAGCGGCGAAGACACGCAACAGGCATTGCCATGATATGCACGGCCATAGACGCTCCTGCCAGGCCCGCACTGCTTGGACGGATTGCGACATCTTGGCGATGAACTTGCCGCTTGGCCTGCCTCTACAAGGCGCAAGTACGGCGGTTTTTGGCTGATGACGCCCGAGTAGGAGTCATCTTGAACTTGATCCAGTGTGAGTTTCACTCGACTTGTCAATCGCAGGCGGCACTTAAGGTCCTTGGCTTCATGGTGCAGCTGCGATGGGGAGTTGTTCGACTTCCTTTACTGCATCTCCCCCGCCGTAGCGCCGCATAGGAAAATGGAATGGTTCCCGAATAGGCCTGGCAACGCCTGCGCCGGTAGGCCCAGCACCCGATTCACCAGCTTGACTAATCGGGGATCATCCGCTGGCGAAAGCGTGCGTAGGAGCGGAAAGGCTGGCGATGCCCACCCCACTTTCTCCCGTAGCCGCTGCGCCGCCAAGGGGTGTCCGAGACACATCCATTTGGAGTAAAGCCAACTGAGGATCGGCATGTGCCAGCTAACCTCGAACTGAAGGACATCGAAGCCGGCTAATTGAAGCATGTCACGCGTGCTGGGGGGAGTAAAGAACCTCAAATGGCCTCGATCAAGCGTGCCGCCGGAGCGATACTCGAAGTTGCCCAGAAGGAACTCGACCCGCGTGTGCCATACAAGAGTGTTTGGTATCGCCCCAATAAGCTTGGTGTCCAATCCCCCGAAGCAGTGTTGCCGCGTCGCGCGGAGCGCCTTCCATGGGTCCTTGAGGTGCTCGAGGACATCGAAAAATAGGACATAGTCGTAGTCCCCACAAACGCTAGCCCAGATCTCCTCGTTCTCTATGTCACCGACTACTACTTTCTCGCAAGAGTACCTCGCTTCCGTGGCCAAATCGGGATCGATTTCTATACCAACCACAGAACAGTCTAAGTTGTTAACAAGCAGCTTCGACACCCTCCCGGATGCGCAGCCAACTTCCAGCACTCGGGAATGCGGCCGAATCCAATCTAGGGCCATGACCTGAGGGATATTAGTGTCGTATAGTCTGTATGGAGCCCTATAGGGTGATACCGCCGGAGATCTTCTCAACTCGCCATCTCCTGCTGGATTGTCATTCTACTTGCGACATGCGACGTTTCGCAATGAGAGCAGCAAGATCATCCGCTCTTCCCGAGTAAGCCAGGCAGTCCACGCGACGATGATGGCAGTCGCGGACGTGACCACCCCGGTACCAGTCCAGCGAATGAGAAAAGGGCCGGGAATTGTCTGCTGAGAGGCCCATCCCACTGCCATCGCCCCGACCGTTACAATGGCCATCCCCCGCCAGAACTGGATGATGAATGTACCATACTCTTGTCCAATAAGTCTGCAAGTGTCCCTGACAACGAAATGGTAACAGGCCATGGCTTCACCCAACATAAGTCCTACGGGTACGGCCCATATTCCAATCCTGCCCAGCAAGATGGCTGTCACGGCAAGGCCAACAATCCCCGAAATTAGGTAGCTCCGCGCGAGTATCCGGTGGCGATTAGCTGCTGCCGAAAACGTAGAGCTAGCTATCCACGGCGACTGCATCACCAATTGAACAACTAAGAGTCGAAGGAGTGTCGAATCAGGCTCCAACTTGCCTCCTGTCCATACGCGAATGATTTCCGCCCCATGATACCAGAGCACAACGGCCAACACGACGCACAGCGTGCTGCAGCTGACTACAAGCAAATGGTGCAAGGTGCGCAATTGGGTGAGATTCCCAGATGCTTCCAGTCGAGTGATGTCTGGCCACAGGGCGCTGTTGAAAGCACCGACTGTCTGTCGGATCAAGTTGGTCAGAGTCCTTGATACAGCTAGCATGGCCACTGCAGCGCCTCCCATGGCCGAAGAGACCAGCAATATGGGTCCTTGCTGAGTGAGTCCGTTTGCGAGCATTATTAGAAAGAAGAACAGACTCGGGCCCAGTAGATCGCGGATTGCCGACAGGCTGACTCTGGAGAGTCCAGGTAGAAGAGTATGATACCGTCGCCGAATGTCGCAGGTCGCTAACAGTGATACCAGCACCAATGGCCAGATCTGCACCGCTGCTACAGCCACTACTCCCCCGCCGAGCGCCAGCGCAGCCGTGATGGAAGCGAAGAGCAGAGTACGCTGGCAGTTGTTTGTCCATTGGGACTTGGCGAGATCGCCTGTAGTGCGGTAGACTCCTGCAATCAGTCCTGCCACCAAAGACAACAAGAGTTGGATCCCCAGCAACCAAGCTACCCAGGCTGCATCAATCGCTGAGACCTCGCGTAATCCCATCCATGTGGCAAGTGGCAAGATGCAGACTGCCACAGCCAGCAGTATGCTTCCAGTCACAGCAACGAAGACGTAAAAGGCAGTCGCTGAATGCTGGTAACGAGCGTACTCATCTAACTTTCCACAGGCATAAGTCTGGGTGAGTTGATTAGTCACAGCCATATTCATGCCTAGGTCGAGTGTTGATAGATAACTAACAAGAGAGAATAAGGCCAGCCATTCCCCATATAGGGTAGGAGACCAACTGCCGAGATAAAGGGGCACTAGCAATACATTAGCTGCGATTACTAGCGCTTGGCCAAAGAAAATGGCAGCCAGACCCTTGCTGATTCGACCCCACAATGTGTGAAACCACCTGTCGAGTTGAGTGTAGTCCTACTCAGAAAGCATATTTATGAAGTCGTGCTCAGTTCAGAATCCGCTCGTACGCTTCGACGCACCTGTCGCCGTATATATTCCAGGTAGCTTCCTTCGCTCTAGCTAAGGCAGCTCTGCCCATTTGTTCGCGTTTGGTCTTGTCTTTGTACAGCAGGAGTATTCGCTCCTTCAACACATCAACGTCACGAATCGGAATGATGAACCCCTCTACATCATCCTGGAGAAGTTCCGACCCTCCAGTGTTGGTCGTGCATATGACTGGAAGCCCGCAAGCCATAGCTTCAGCAATGACCATACTCAGCCCCTCTTGGATAGACATCTGGCAAAAGATGTCTGCTTGCGAATAGTACCAGGGGAGGTCTTGTTGGTTCTTGCGGCTCTTGATAACAATGCGCGGGTTCTTGTAGTGCTCCAATACTGAGATAATCTCTGACGTAGTAGAGCCTACCAGCCAGAGTTGGGCGTCTGGTAGTCCCAACTCCGTGAAAGCGCGCACCAGGTATTGAACGCCCTTCTGCAGAGAGATGGTTCCGCAGTAGAGTATGCGAAAGGTGTTATCTTCCCGTGGCAGTGCTCGAAACCTGGACAGGTCAACGCCGTAAGGGATGCGTAGTATTTTCGTACTGGGGGTGCCCATCTCAAGAAAACTGTCCTGTACGAAGGCGCTTGGTACCGAGATGTAGTCGGCTACTTTATACTCAGCCAGGTGGGATCGGAGGACTCTGGCATCGATTGGCGCGTATGGAATTCTGAAGCGTTGGTATTCCTCCTGTAGGAGTGTCTGGCGATAGGTGATATGGCTGGAGCCTGCTTCCAGGACAACCAAAGCGTCTCGGGACTTCGCTGCTCTAATCGTGCGCTGAGCACAATCCGGCCATATTACGGCGATGTCGGAGGGATCGAGGCGGTGGCTTGCCTGAATGTCGAACAGGTTGAGAAGCAGCCAGTTCACCGCTGGTGGAACACGACGGCCTGTCCGCGCCAAACCGTGTCTGATGAGCTGCGAGACAGGCAACGTGATCAGCTTCTGGTGGGGGACGCCGCTGTTCCTTAGCCGGAAGCGCGGGTACCCCGAAATGACTCTGTGCAGCGAACCGCGCCGCTCGAGCTCCGCTGCGAGATGGAATGCGTGATACTTTCCGTGTACTACGATGGTCACCTTCAAATTACTACAGTACCTTCATTGTCTGGTCTCTCGAATAGGCCACCACACTTGATGGCTTGGGCATTGCCTGAGGGACGGACCAATGGTTAACGTGACGGAGCTGCGGGGGAGACTTCGTCAAAGATAGACAGGATCTGCCTCGCGCGGTGCAGATAGGTATGCTTGCTCGCTACAATGGAGTGGGCACTCTTGCTTATCCTCAGCCGTGTTTCTTCATCAACTAGGTAACGCGCTGTTTGATCGTGGAGTTCCTCAGGAGTGCTGAAGTAAGCCGCTGCTTCGCCCTCGGGAAAGATCTCCAGTGCCCCGGTTGAGCGCGTGGACAGGGGGAAGCAACCGCAGCCAGGCAGCTCAAATGTCCTCATGATTACACCATCTGGCAGATTCTGGCGGCGAAAGATGTTGATGGCGATCTTGGACCGCTGCAATACGTGGCTCGCCTCTCTTCCCCAGATGGCACTGCCCTGCCAACATCGACGCAATGGGCTGCCTAGTCGAGTCCGCGTTTTCCAATAGTCTGGACCCCATATCTTGAGATCGAAGGACTTGGCCATCGGGGAGAGCCACGTCTCTCGTTCTCTGTCCCAACCACCTATGAAGACGGTGTCATAGTCACACTTCTGCTCGCACCAGGATTCGCGCGCGGTAAACACGTGAGGATCCCAGGCGAAAGGTAGGTACTCCACCTGTTTGACACCAAGAGACTTGAGACGACCGATCAGCGACCGACTCCAAATCAAGTAGACGCTGCACTCTAGGGCGGTTGGTAGAGTTTCAGGGCGATTATTGTTGTGCGGGGGGAACGGGTTGTCCGGATGAAGGATGAATACCCTTGTTCCTCTTTCATCAATGGCCCGCACTGTCTCCGGCATGAGAAAGTCACCTTTGAGAACAAGCACGAGATCAGGCTTGGTCTCCCGGAATGCTTTGAGCAGGCGCTCGTTCCATCGCTTTGACCCCGCTCGTCTTAAGGCCAAACTGCCGATGGTGGCCCGATGACCTACTCGGTGGGCCAACCAAGGTGAAAGGTACTCGCGGATGGTCTGCTCGTCGAAAGGAATGATCTGGTGGCCCAGCTCCTCAAATGCTCGCTTATACGAAGCGGCCAGTCGATCCCAGGCAAACTCGCCGTACAGTAGGATACGCAGATTCCTATCAGTTCCCACCCTTTGCTCCGCTTAAGGCTATGCTGTGCGCCTTTGTCAAGGCAGTCTTCGAGAGACTGAAATTGCATCATAAGGAAGCGTCTTCGTGGCGGCGGCAGATAAGACCAACCGTCATTCCCTCTTCCGCAGGAGTCCAGTCTGCTACATCAACGGGTGCGCATGGATTCCCGCGGAAGAGGGAATGACGGTTACCATTGTCCTTGTCAGGCCTGCCTACTCCTATGGTGCAATTTCAGTCGAGAGAGTCTTCGGAAGGATCCCAGGTCAACAGCCACATCCACCAATGCTCGCACAGTCGCCATGGACACTTTGCCAACCCAATGCGATGGGATATTGAGGAGCCTCTTAGTCCTATTGTGGAGGTGACCTACGATTGGATCGCCGGTTGCCTCATGTCTTTCAGGGGCTGCAGTCTCGATTGTAGGTATTCCATGCCAAACGCCGCTGCCACTCCCATCATCAACCCCAACATCGCAGCAACCCCGACGTTCCTCGTGGTACCCCGCCCCAAGGGCGCCAGTGGCATCTGCGCCTCTGCCACCGCGTATACTTGGCTGCTCTTCGCTTCGACAGCCGCCTTTGCCTGGCTCGCCTTCAGCTCGAGGTCTTTCGCGGTCTGTTTCAGTCCGTCGCGTCGAGTTAGCAGCGGCTCTCGCTGGGCATCAGCCTGAGATACCCTCATCTGCAGCTCCAGGATCGTGGGCTGCAGCGCTTCGATGCGCTTGTCGGCCTCCTGGGTCCGGTCGCGGACCATCGCTAGTATCCCCTCGACTGCCGCGATCTGTGCTGCCACCGTCCGGTCCCTCCCTTCGGGAAGCTGAAGCTGCACCGGTGCACTCTGGCTGCTCGCGGCGAGGACTCGATTGTCCGATTCCGAACCTGTGGAGAGCTGTACCTGGATGGGGGCACCCAGCACGCTCGCCTGGATCATAGTGATGGACGCGTCATCGCTGGGGTTCGCAGGAGTCGATGGAGTCAGTTGTCGCAGCCTGCTCATGATGCTGGTGGCGTTCTCCTGGGCGGCCCGCAACGTCACCTTGTTGGCATAGAGGCCGGCGAGCGTGTTCCTCTGGGATGCCACCTCTACCTGAAGGACGTCAAGCCGGGTGCTCAACTCCACATCGACCAGTCCCTTCTGCGCATCGACCAACTGTTGCCTCGCTTGCGTGAGCTGGCCTTGCAACTGCTCGTAGTTGTGCCTGGCAGGATTGAAGGTGGTGTTGGAAGCGTCTACGAACAGCTCAGCCCACCTGTTGGCCATATCGGCAACCTGTTCGGGGTTCCCGTCGGTTACTTTCAGATTGACCAGGCTAGGATCGGCGCCGGCGGTAGCCTTCAGCTTCGAGGTCAAATCCCTTAAGTTTAACGCGCTACCGGCGGACGGCTCGATGGTTGTAGCGAGCTTCACCAGAACATCCTGCCTCATCGCTAGCTCCAGATACGACTTGGCGTCGGGGACCGGCTTCGCCCCGAAGCTCGCAATGGCCACCGTTGAGGTCGCCTCGTAGCTTGGGGGCGTGGTCAGTGATGCCCCGGCCGCAGCAGCGACTGCGGCCAGCGTCAGCCCGACGATCAGCTTCCATCGTCGGAACAGAACCTCAATGTAGGGACGCAGATCGAATTCGTCTTCTTGCATCACGACTGACTCCAAGGATTTTCTGTCTGGCCTCGGCTGGAATGTGTGTTGGTCAATCCGTTGCACGGCTACCGCATCGGCATCGTTGGGGCGCTGGTGGGATTCCAGAGCAATTCGGAAGTAGGTGCCGAGTCTACCACCAACACAAGGCTGTAGCAAGTCGCGCGATCAACGTAGAACCTATCAGATGTCCTGCTCCCCTTCGCGGGGGAAGGGGTCGAACAGGCTACCGGGCACGCCCGGTAGCCTGTTCGACCTGCCTCTCGGGTCCGCCGTTGCCCATCTGTGCGGCAGCACGCACACGCCGTAGTCCGTCCGGTCGGAGCGGACCTTGAACATGGCGGCGTGCTCGCGGAAGTCGTAGTGGGTGTGCTTCATCGGCTCGAAGACGGCGGCGTGGACGAAGAAGGTGCCGGGCAGCAGCGTCAGCGGGTTGAAGCTGATCTGGATCTGCCCCTCTTCCTTCAGCTCGACCGGTTGCAGGCCGTCGCTGCGCATGTTGGTCGCGTAGCAGTAGGTGCCGTCGGAGCGGGCGATGGTGATGCCGAAGGCGGCGGTGGGGGCCTCGTTCAGTGCCACGTAGCTCATCGCCACCACCATCTCCTCGCCGGTCTTGAAGAATGCCCTCGGGCTCCCATCGGCACCACGCAGCTCTACTTTCGTTATGCGCACCGGATGCTCCCCGGAGAGGGTCTCCGCGATGCTCGCCGGATCAGCATCGGAGCCGCTGCCGCTACTGGTGAACTCCAGGTAGTCGCTGACGATCTGGCTGGCCATGCCCTGGCCTCGCATCGATCCCTTGTGGAGCCACGCCACGTCGGTGCAGATCTCTGAGATGGAGGCCAGGTCGTGCGACACGATGACGATGGTCTTGCCGGCCTTCTGGAAGGAGCGGATCCGATCGAAGCACTTCTTCTGGAAGCTGCTGTCGCCCACCGCCAGCACCTCGTCCACCAGCAGGACGTCCGGATCGACGCTGGTGGCGACTGAGAAGGCGAGCCGCATGTACATGCCGGAGGAGTAGTGTTTGACGGGAGTGTCGATGAAGCGCTCCAGCTCGGAGAAGGCCACGATCTCGTCGAAGCGGCGCCGCATCTCCTCCTGCCGCATCCCCAGGATCGTGCCCGCCAGGAAGACGTTCTCCCTGCCCGTCAGATCCGGATGGAAGCCGGCTCCCAGCTCCAGCAGCGCGGAGACGCGACCGCTCACGTAGACGCTCCCGTGGCTCGGCTTGATGATCCCCGACACGATCTTGAGCGCCGTGCTCTTCCCCGAGCCGTTGTCCCCGATGATCCCCATCGTCTTCCCCACGGGGACGTCGAAGCTCACGTCTCGAAGCGCCCAGAACTGGTCCTTGGACTTCTCTGTGGCGGGCTTGCGGCGGCGCACCAGGTTAACCAGCAGCTCCTGGAAGGTGTGGCTCCGATCGTGGTCGATTGTGAACCTCTTCGACACCCGCCTGAAAGAAACAGCTACAGTGATCTCAGTGCTCCTATAGCTCCCCATCCCCATAGAGAGAGGGGTTGGGGGTGGGGTTAAAGCTCCTCGCTGAAGCGCACGGAAAGGGTCCGGAAGAGCCAGTAGCCCAGGACCAGCAGCGCCGCCGATTCCGCCACGGCGAAGACCGTGTGCTTGATGGGCGGCAGGCCGTACAGCAGGATGTATCGATAGTCGGTTATCAGCGACGCCATGGGGTTCGCGATGTACACCCAGCGCCAGACGTCGATCCCCAGGAAGCTGATGTTCTGAGGGATTCGCTCCAACTGGTAGAAGATGGGGGTGAGGAAAAACCAGGCTTGGATCCCCACCTCCAGCAGGACTGCCACGTCTCGGTAGTAGACGTTCACGGCGGCCACTATCAGGGACACCCCCATGATCAGCATCACCTGGATGGCCAGGATCACCGGCAGCAGCAGCACCATGGGGGTCAACTGGATCCCGAAGGCCAGGATGAAGCCGAACAGCACCAGCAGGGTGAGTAGGAAGTTCACCAAGTTGGAGGCCACCAGGGAGGCCGGCAGCAATTCCCGTGGGAAGTAGACCTTGTTGATCAGGGTGGAGTTGCCCACGATGGTCTGGGCGGCCCCCATGATGGTGTTGGCGAAGAAGTTCCAGGCGACTAGTCCGGTCAGTACGAACACCGGGAAGTTCTCCACGGTGGGCACGGTCAGGATGGTGAAGACGATGGTGAACACCACCATCATCAGGAGCGGGTTGAGCAGCGACCACACGAACCCAAGGGCCGACTTCTTGTATCGAACCTTCAGATCGCGGACCACCAGGTTGTAGAAGAGGTCTCGGTAGCTAAGGAGGTGAGCCACGGGATTCGTGGCGGCGAGTTGCATCAGTCGAACTGTCCTAACAACCTCTCGGGCGCTACGTGGAGCCGCCCATAGGGTTGGCTAGCCAGGGCGATCGGGGGTGAGATCGGTCCAGCGCCCAGGCGGCCAAAAGAATACTACCATGTGTAAGTGGATCGGTAAAGTCGGGGTTTATCGAACTTGACAGTTGACAACCTACCATCTTCAACTTACACTGCGCGTGTCGATGGCTACCAGCGCAGGGTCCCACAAATCGCCCCCACAAGAGGTTCACCGTGCGCAGGGTCGTGCTCGCCGTCTTCGCATTGGTCACCCTTTGCCTGGCCCAGGCGCCGATCCAGTCCCGGCCTGTGGCCGCCCAGGGTGCGCCCGTCACCCTCCGCCTTTCGCCGAGGGAGCCAACGGTCGGGGTGAATTCCTCGGTCGTCGTCGACGTCATTGCCGAGAACGCCGGCAACCTCTACGGTGTCGACCTGCAGATCTCCTTTGACGCCAGCCGCCTCGAAGCCTCAGCCCTCACGGTCGGTGCGCTGCTGCCGGACGCCTACGTGTCCAATCGAGAGGTGGACAACAGCACGGGGAAGCTGCGGCTCGTGGCTACTCTGTTGGGGGATACGAGCGCCAGCGCCGACTCCGGTGTTGTGGCCAGTGTGCAGCTCACTGGCAGGGCCGAAGGGGCATCCAGCTTGACTTGGGGCAATGTACAGCTGGCCGACCGGGAGTCGAATGCCCTGGCCTGGCAGCTCCAGGACGCCCCCTTGCAGGTCGTGCCGCCCACCGCCACCCCCACGGCGACTGGAACGAAGACCCCCACCCCAACCAGAACCCCAAGCCCCACCAGAACCCCCACCTCAACCAGAACCCCAAGCCCTACCAGAACTCCAAGCCCCACCAAGACACCCTCTCCGACCAGGACGCCCGAGCCCGAGCTTGAGCCCGTGCCCGCGCCTGCTCCCACCGACGAGCCTGCTCCGGGACCCACTGCCACGCCAGTGCCCGCAGACACGCCAGTGCCCAACGGAACCGCTACCATTATCCCTGGCGAGACCATGCCAACAGCCACGAGTGGGCCCTTCTCGTTCATCGGCCCGACTTCCCAGATACCCGAGCCCACCCTCGGTGCCCTCACCGGCGTGGTCTATCCCTCATCGCCTCCGCAAGGGGTCCCCACGGTGGCTGGGGACGGCCTCGTCGCCCTCCTGGAGCCCACTCCAGGCGTTGGGCTGGTGAGAGCCTCTGCTGGCGGCTCGAACGCGGAGATACGGGTGGACAACCAGGGCGATGCACTCGCGGTGCGCTTCCAGCCCATCTCCAGTCTGCCTCCGGGGGTCTCCCTCCCACCGGATACGGTCGCGGCCCGCGTCTTCAGCCTGGACCTCTACCGCTATGAGTCCTCCAGCAACAGCGCCCAGCGGATCGTCTACAGCGAGGGACATAGCTCCCCGCCGATCGTCCTGAAATGGAGGCTATCCGCCGAGGACTATGCCCTCACCATCGACGGGGAGGACGCGCCTCACCCGGAGCGTCTCGCCCTCTTCCGGCTGACCCCAGACGGCCAGATCGTCAAGGTCCCGGCCGAATGGGATCCAGAGCCCTACCCCTACGGGACACTCACCGCTCTGTTCGTCGACAGGTCCACATTTGTCCTCGCGGTTCTGCCTCCGGGGCCGCCGGGCCAAAGCATTCCATCGGACCCTCGCTACTTCCGGGAGACAGGCTACCGCATCAACCGGGACGACTTGTGGCGCTACTTCCAGGATCGGGGCGGCCTCCACACCTTCGGCTTCCCTATCTCCAGGGAGTTCACCCTGCTGGGCTTCGACGTGCAGCTCTTTCAGCGCGGGGCCATGCAGGCCCAGCCAGATGGGAGTGTCAGGCTAATGAACTTGCTGCAGGATGACCTCATGCCCTTCACCAGGATCAACTCCAGCGTCTTCCCGGCCGCCGACCCGGACTTGATTGAGGGCGCGCCGCAACCTGCCGAGCCGGACTACGCGGAGCAGGCCGTTGCCTTCCTCCAGTCCCACGTCTCGAATCAGTGGGGAGGACTGCCCGTGGGGTTTTTCGATGCCTATCTCTCCGCCGGACGGGCTGACTCATTGGAGGATGCGAGCCATCAGGGCCTTGCCCTCCTCCTGGCCATGGAGATCTGGGGGCTCCCAACCAGCAGGCCGGCCCACGATCCAGGGAACCACAACTTCGTGTACCAGAGGTTCCAGCGCGGCATACTGCACTACGATGCCGGTACACGGACGACCCAAGGGCTGTTGCTGGGGGACTACTTCAAGGGGGTGCTGTTGGGGCGCGGATTGCCGCCCGACCTGGAGGAGCAGTTGAGAGATAGCCGGTTCTACTGTCAGTATGATCGAGGGCGCTCAGGCCACCTGGCAAAACCCCAGCTTCTCCCAGGGAGCAGCCTGGTGGGAGCCTTCGAGATGGACGTCCCTCTGGAGCCGGTGAGCCCGGAAGGGCAGTTAGGAGTCAGGGACAGGTAGCTCCTCCAACCCCTAACTGCTCCACTACAACCCCGCGATGTCTATGTCCTCTACCCACGTCTTGGCTTCGTACCAGAAGAGCAACACCTTTCTGATCTTGCCGAAGCGCTCCTCGAAGTCGTCGCTCTGGACGATGTAGCAGGGGTTGGGGGTCACTACAAAGTGATCGTTCACCCACACCAGATTGGACACACAGTAGCGGCAGTGGGCCCAGAGGTGGTTGAGATCGGGCTTGGCAGCTTTCACGTGGTAGAAGAGAAAGGTATCCTTGCCAGGACCCGGAGTGAAGGCGTACGGGGCCGTCGGCTCGATCTCGTGGCGAGGCAGCGGATGCACCTCCCCACAGCTCACGGACTCATCCTGCTCGACGCTGTTGTCTTGCTCCATCGCAGTCTTGGCCTCCATATTATCGAGCTGCCAGCTGTCAGCAGTCAGCTATCAGCTTCTTGTTGACTTAGAGTTGACTTAACGCCATTGAAGGAATTATCACTGTCCAAGGCGAACGAAGAGCCGTGCTGCTGAAAGCTCACTGCTGATTTGCCGATCGCTGAAAAGCTGAGGGCTGAGGCGCCGATTGCTCGCCGGTCCCAGGTGGTCTAGAATGGCGACCACCAATACGACAAGGGAGTCCGACGATGCAAGCAGTCAGGCTCGAAGACCTACTCGGCGAATACACCGCCCGGCGCCGCGAACTGGATCTGCAGGGTGCCTACTTCCTCGGAGAGATCAACGAGGATGAGGCGGAGCGCTTCAGTAAAGCCCTGCTTCTCATGTCCATCGCCCGCGAAGGCGATCGCGGCCGTCCCATTACAGTATACATCAATTCCGGTGGAGGTTCAGTAGGTGCTGGCCTCGCGATGATGGAAATGATGTATAAGGCTAAGCGTGACTACGGCGTAGTAGTCAACACCGTCGTCACCGGCTACGCCTACTCCATGGGGGCCATCATCCTGCAGGCAGGCGACAAGCGGTCCATGGGGGAGTTCTCTACCCTGATGCTCCACGGCGGTAGCTGGGTCCTGTCCGGCGAGGACGAGAAGATTTTCAAAGACTACCTCAAACTCGCCGAGCACTACAAGACCATCGTCTGCCAGCTGTTTGCCCGTAGGACGGGCCAGCACGACCGCAAGTGGTGGCAGCGCTTCATCTACTCTGGTCACGACAAGTTCCTCACCGCCCAGGAGTGCCTGAACCACGGACTGGTGGACGAGATCCACTCCCCCGTGGACCCGAGCGTCCAGCTGCCAGCGCCACGCTCTCAGCGCATGTACCACTGACACGATGCCGGTAGGGGCGACCGGCCGGTCGCCCCTACGTGTGTTGCATTCTGTCTCAGCCACCGCCGACGGGCTCAAAGACCTCGATGTCGTCGCCGTCCAAGAGAGTTTGGCTTTCTGGGATCATCTTCTTGTTGGCACGCACCAACCACACCTCCTGGGGGTTGATGCCTGCCTGCTCCAGCATTCCCTGCACCGTCGTGCCGTCCGGTGCCTCCATCAGGAGCTCGTCTGCCCCATCCGGCAGGTACCTACGGAGATCGCCAAAGAGCCGCACTGTGAGTCTCACGGTCCTCACCTCAATTAGCTTTCAGCTTTCAGCAATCAGCAGTCAGCTTCTTGGCGGTGGCCGGCGTGCCGGCCACGCTTCTCGGGTGCTATCGCCCACCGGCATTCGCCCTTTGAGCACCCGCATTGTCAACACAGCAGAGAAGCTGATTGCTGACAGCTTTGACCTACGCCGTCTCCCTTGCCTCTACCGGACCCAGGCCGAACTTGCGGGCGTTGGCGTCCGCGATCTCCTGGATCAGCCTCAGCTGCTCCTCGCTGCCCTCACCCTTGAAGAGGTGTCGGAAGCGAACCTGGGGCCGGAGGTACTCCTCCACCGGCAACCGCTTCGGCACGCTCTTCACCCGTGTGATCTCCCCATTCTCTATCTCGTAGAGCGGGTAGAGACCCGTCGTCACGGCCAAGCGGCCCATCTCAACGGTGTTCTTAGACTCGAATCCCCAACCCAGAGGGCAGGGGACGTGGATCTGGATGTACTTGGGCCCCTTCACCTTCAGGGCGCGCTTGATCTTGGCCGTGATGTCGTGCGGGTAGCCCACCGAGGCCGTCGCCACATAGGGAACCCCATGGGCCGCCGCGATGGCAGGGAGGTCCTTCTTCATGGTCTCGTTGCCCCAACTCCGCTCTCCTGGCGGGCTGGTGCTCGTCCTGGCGTCAAAGGGCGTCAGGCCACTCCGCTGGATGCCCGTGTTCATATAGGCTTCGTTATCGTAGCACAGGTAGAGGATGTTGTGGCCTCGCTCCCACATACCAGAGAGCGCCCCAAAGCCGATATCCGCCGTGCTACCGTCGCCGCCCTGGGCCACCACGCTGATCTCGTCGGCCTTACCCAGCGCCTTCAGTCCGGCCTCGATGCCGGAAGCAACCGCCGGAGCGTTCTCGAAGAGGGAGTGGATCCAGGGCACGCCCCAGGCCGACTCAGGGTACTTGGTCGAGAACACCTCGAGGCAGCCGGTAGCGTTGGCGATGATCACTTCGTCGCCGATGGCGTCGATGGCCAGGCGAGCCCCCAGCGCCTCACCGCAGCCGGCACAGGCCCTGTGCCCAGCCCTCAATGCATGCTTGTCCATAATCGTTGTTGTCCTCCAGGCACCCCCAGCGTTAGGGGATGCTGAGTTGCTGAGTATTGAGTACCAAGGGTGTCGCCACAGCTCTCAGCGCTCAACACTGGTTGTCGTCTTACGCCGCCGCTGCCGAGTCCTTAAGGAACTCCTCGTCCAGCTCCATGTAGTGGCCCTCCACGTAACCCGCCCTAACCATCTCCACCGCCTTGCGGATCGTGTCGGGCGTCACGTCCTTGCCACCAAGGCCCACGATGAAGCTGCTGATCTCCGGGGCATCCTTCATCCGATGAAGCCCGGAGCGCAGGTCGGCGGCCAGGATCCCAACGCCGCCCAGCGATACCGCCTTCTCGAACACCGCTACCTTCTTCACTCCCACCAGCGCCTCCATGAGCGCCTCGGTTGGGAATGGGCGGTAGCTCACCAGCTTCACGGCGCCCACCTTCTCACCCTTCCCCCGCATTTCGTCCACCACGGTCTTCAGCAGCCCGTTGATGGAGCCGGTGGCGATGAAGGCCATCTCGGCGTCCTCCATCCGGTAGCCCTGGAGAAGCCCTCCGCTGCGGCGGCCAAAGAGCTGCTCGAAGTCGCCGGCGGTCTCCTCGATCACCCCTTTAGCCCTCTGCATCGCCTGCTGAATGGCGTAGCGGGTCTCCGTGTAGCCTTCCTCCGCGTAGGTCCCCATGGTCTTGGGGTCCTTGGGGTCCAGCTTCCGGCTGGGATTGTAAGGAGGCAGGAAGCGGTCTACCAACTCCTGCTCCGGGATGTCCACAGGCTCGTAGGAGTGGGTCAGGACGAAACCGTCCATGCACACCATTACCGGTAGCTCCACCCTCCGGTCCTCAGCGATCTTGTAAGCCAGGTAGTGGAGGTCCATGGCCTCCTGGTTGTCCTCGGCGTGCAGCTGGATCCAGCCGGCATCCCTTACCGAGTAGGAGTCCTGCTGGTCGTTCCAGATGTTGATTGGTGCGGAGATCGCCCGGTTGGCGCAGGTAAGCACCACCGGCAGCCGCATCCCCGCGATGTTGAACAGCACCTCGGTCATCAGCAGGATGCCCTGGGAGGAGCTGGCTGTGTAAGCCCTTGCCCCCACCGCACTGGCCCCCAGGCAGGCCGAGGCCGCGGAGTGCTCGCTCTCCACTCGCACGTACTCGGCGTTCAACTCCCCGTTGGCCACCATCTCCGAGAGATCCTGGACGATGTGGGTTTGGGGGGTGATGGGATAGGCCGCGATCACCTGGGCACGGCACTGCTTGACTGCCTCGGCGACGGCGAGGGAGCCCTCGATTACCTTCCTCATTCCGCTTCTACCTCCGGAACCATCCTGATACCCCCTACAGGGCACTCCGCGGCACAGATTCCGCAGCCCTTGCAGAAGTCCAGGTCGGCTGTGTACTTCTTCTTGTCCAGGGCGAATACCGCCCCGTCCGGGCATACCACGGCGCAGGTCCGGCAGCCCGTGCACTTCTCGGATAGGAAGACCGGCCGCTTGCTCCGCCAGCTGCCGGTCTTGTTGACCTTGCTGGCCCCAGCCTCGCCGATGAGTCCTTCGGTTATCTTCATCAATGTCTCCAACTACTGCTGGCCATCAGCGGCCAGGCAAACTGGTGAGTAAAAAAGGGGTGTTGGGGATGTCCCCAACACCGTACTGTCCCTTTCCAGAAGGGAGAGAGCCGAGACCCCCTACTTCCTGGAGCCCGCAAGGACACCATTGGCGATCAGGTCGTAGGCTCGGCGCACGGCGTCAATGTTCTTGGTGGCTATCTTGCCCTCGCCGAAGTTGGCCGCGATGGCCTTCTCCAACGCCGGTAGCTCCACCTCCCCTGTGGCCGCCGCAAAGGCTCCCAGGAGTGGCATGTTGGCCCTATCTTGCCCAAGGGTCTCCAACGCTATCTCGGAGGCCGGAATCGTCCATACTCGTGCTTCGGTCCTGCCGGCCAGATCGGCCGGGTCGCCCGAGTAGTTGATGATGGCAGCCCCGCTTGCTTTCAGCCCCTGGAAGACTCCAAACTCCTCGGCAACGGCCAGGGAGGGATCGACGACCAGGATGTAGTCGGGCGCGTGCACCCTGCTCCGAAGATGCACCTTCTCCTCGTCCATCCGAACGAATGCGTTCATCGGAGCACCCATGCGCTCGGCACCGAAGTGGGGGAAGGCCAGGGCGTACTTGCCCTGTTGGAAGGCCGCCATGGCCAGGATGCGAGCGGTGGTGATGGCCCCCTGCCCTGCGCGAGCGTGGATTCGGATCTCCTTCATTGGCTGTACTCCTACCCAATAGGCTATCGTACTTGGTTGCGTGACCTCTGGGCGTCGGTCGTGTAGGGCGGTGAGGGACCGATGCGTACCCTCTAGTTGGCCCTGTTCTCGTCCAGATCGTCGCTCCGGACGTCTTTGTCCTCACGCCGAAGCAGTGCGCGTGCCTCGCCCCCAACCCCAAGATCCAGGCATTCGCAGAAGGTGCAGTAGATGGCTTTGTCTACGAGCCGAAGATCTGTGTCGCTGCAGCTGGCGAGCTGGCCGCGATCGAGTCGGAGGGACACCAGGTGGCGGAGGCGCTCCAGAAAGAAGGCCTGCCATTGCTCTGCCCAATGGATTTTCTCCGCGTCTGGCTTGCTAGTATCCTGCGATGGTGCATTACCGTACATGATGCCCTCCTAGCCGTCGGCCCGTGCGTTCCACTAGGGAATCCTACCACCGGGGCGGAATTGTGTCAATTTCAGAAGTAAATAGTAGGGAAATAGCTATAAGCGGCGCATCTGCAGCCGGAGGGGTTGTTCTCGCGGCTAGCTGGCCTTGCCCAACGCGCTGTCCATGACCCGGAGTTCTGGCTCCAACCCTGTCCAGAACTGGAATGCCTCCACGGCCTGGAACAGCAGCATGTCGCGGCCGCCCACGGTTCTCGCTCCGGACCGTTCGGCCAGCTCCAGCAGACGGGTCTTGGGAGGGGCGTAGACCATGTCTACAACCGCGCAGTGAGAAGGGATCTGGACTCCGGCCGGGAGTGGGCACAGCTCGTCATTGGGGTACATTCCCACCGAGGTGGTGTTTACCAGCAGGTCAGCATCCTCCATGTGGGCAGCCAGGGACTGTCGATCGAGAGGGGAGGTCAGCCACCGGCCGGTGCCCTGATAGGGCGCAAGGGTGCGGAGCAGCTCTTCTGCCCGAGGGACTGTCCTGTTGGCCACCACCACCTCACGGGCTACCTGGCCCAATACATACAGCCCTGCCCGCGCAGCGCCTCCCGCCCCCAGCATCACCGCCTTCATATCCTTTCGGTACAGCCCGTGCTGCTCCAGCAGTCGGCGAAAGCCGGTGGCATCGGTGTTGGTACCCACCCACCGGCCATCGCGGTTTGCGGCCGTGTTTACGGCGCCAATCGCCCGTGCCTCTTCCGTCAGCTCGTCCAGCAGCGGTGACACTGCCTGCTTGTGGGGCACTGTAACGTTGATGCCGGCGAAATTGAGTGCCCTCACGCCCCTGATCGCTGCCCCAATCTCCTCCGGCCGGACATCCAACACCACGTAGCAGAAGTCCAGCCCCGCTGCGGCGAAGGCTGGGTTGTGCATAGCGGGTGAGAGGGAATGTGCCACGGGGTGGCCGAGCAGGGCAACCACCTTGGTGGTGCCGGAGATGACGTTCATGTTCTGGGGTATCAAGGCCACCTCTTCGAGACCTGTACTTGGGGGGAGCTGAAATCATCGATCCATAGAGTACTCACATTCCTCGTGCAAGCGCAACAGTGATCGAGGATCCCCGGTGGTGTCGCGGAAAAGAAAAGAACCGGGGGTGGCCAATTGACCACCCCCGGTTCAGCTATGGCTGAAGGGTTAAAGCGCCTAGTCGTCTACCAGCTGTTGCGGCCACCGCGGCCGCCGGAATACCCACCGCCGTTGGAGCTGCGGCGGGACGAGAAGCAGTCGGAGCAGTAGACCGGCTTGTCACCACTGGGCTGGAAGGGCACCTGGGTGTCCTTGCCGCACTGGGCGCACACGGCCGGGAACATCTCCCTCTCACGGCGCTCGTAGCCACTGGAGTATCCACCGCCGGAATACCCACCGCCGCCGCGGCTTGCTTTGTTGGCGGCTCGGCACTCAGGGCATCGACTGGGGGTGTTGGTGAAGCCCTTCTGAGCGAAGAACTCCTGCTCTCCCACCGTGAAGACGAACTCGCGGGAACAGTCGCGGCAGTTGAGGGTCTTGTCTTGCATTTTGGTTACGCTGACTCCAGATATGGTTTGTTACTTGGAACGATCCGTCAGCGCGACTGCTTGGGGAGAGAGGTCTCGATGAACCACCAACCCTGCTGCCTCTGCGTACTGCGGAAGGCTACCAGCAATAGAATATTACCCCACGTGAGGGATCTATGCAATACGTCAATTTGACTTATTTTCGCCGGAAATGCCGATGGTTTCCTCTTCTATCGTTCGTAACCGAACTGCAGGAAGCCCGCCCGGCTGTAAAGAGGGAANNTTCCCTCTTTACAGCCGGGCGGGCTATGGTGACTACTTCTGCTCGTTCCTGGCGACTTCCATGAGAGGCTTGATGGTCTCGTCGATCTGCGCCCAGAGCTTAGAGAACTCGACCGGGTCGGTGTACTTCAGCTCCAAGCCGGCCTGCTCCATCTTCGTGATGTGCTCCGGATCCTGCATCACCTTCTTCATCGCCCCTGACAGGACATCGTATACATCCCTGGGGAGTCCGGCGGGTACCGCTACGGTCCGGTTCAGACCCCAGTACAGATTGTAGCCCTGGGATTCCATGGTCTTCACGCCGGGGTACAGCTTGCTCTCCTCCTTGTCCATGAGGCCCAGGGAACGGAACTCTCCGGACTTGATGAAGCGGTCCAGGTCGGCGGCGAACCCGAAGTAGGCATCGGTGTGCCCGCCCAGGAGCGCCGTGCTGGCGGGGCCACCGCCGTCGAAGTGCACCACGGCGAACTTGGCCCCGGTCTGCTTCTGAAGATCGAGAATGGACATGTGGTTGGCGCCCAGCAGGCCGGTGGTGGAAGCCTTGATCTTCTCGGGAGCAGCCTTCGCGGCGTCTACCAGGTCCTTCATGGTCTTGTAGGGGCTATCTGCCTTGACGCACACCATGCCCCTGTCTATGTGGTGCCCCACCAGAGGCTCGAAGCTGGTGCGGTTGAACACAGCCTTCCGATCGGGGTTAAGGTAGAGAGTGTTGACCGTCGGCAGGGCGAGGATTCCGAGGGTGTAGCCGTCGGGCTTCGATTGGGCGAGTTCAGTGGACCCAACCTGGGAACCGGCGCCGGCCTTTTCCTGCACCTCGACGCTCACGCCCAGCACCTTTTCCAGGGACGCGCCTACGAGTCGAGCAGCGATGCCGGTGGCCCCGCCCGCAGCGAACGGATTGATGATGATGATGGACTTCCCCTTGACCGGGAAGTCGGTCTTCTTGGCCGGAGCGGCGGCGGTGGTAGGCTGTGCAGCGGGTGCTGTGGTTGCCGCAGGCTTGGTGGGTGCAGCGGGTGCGGTGGTTGCTGCGGGCTTGGCGGGTGCAGCGGTGGGCGCGGCGGTGGGAGTCGGCGCGGCCGACGAACAGGCCATGGCGAACAGCGCGATGGCGACCAGGACACACAGGAAGCGACGCATAAGACCGTTACCTCTTTCTTACTCCAGGGGACTCGTGTCTCCAGGGATGGGCATCAGGAATCTAGAGATGCGCAGTTGAAAGGTTGGTTTAGTGTCGCGGTGGGTCTGTAGAACAGGTGGACATACCTCGGAAGAACAGTCTCTTCCGAGTTGGGGGAGGGCGGACGGAGAGAAGGATCGTTGGGACAGTCGACTTGTCGCTCATAATCATCCAAACATTGCGATTGTGTATGCAGGACTGGATGCAGCTAGGTTAGAAGAGCGGAGGTGGGCTGTCAAGCTGGAGCGGAAAAGAAAGCCCTAATCCGCAGCTTCTCCGCGACCCCTTCTCCACGCGGGGAAGGGGTCGCGGAGGCCATGCCTATTCCTACCGCCAAGCCCTTGGTGGGACGGCGTCTACGTCGGACACCACGTCTATCACCGCCGGCCGATCCAAGGCGAGCGCTCGCTCCAGGGCAGGTTGGAGATCCTTCGGCTGTTCCACTGCAATTTATTGTGCAGTTTACTGGCGGCAGACCGGATTATGAGCTTTCCGTATCCTGCTACCTATCGGCTGGGAGCAACGTGCCCGCCTCGTGCCACTCGGCAACGGTCCGGGCGACATGGGCTACGTAGCGGACGCAGTAGCGCTCCGTGACTCTCTGCTCCTGGAATTGGGGATACCAGTCGGGCCCGGAGAAGTCCACAGGGATGATCTCGCGGCACTCGGTGCTCCCGAACCCAGCGGCAAACCCGTTCAACAGCTCCTGCAGCTTGGGTCGAAGGCTGCGGCTCGTGTTCTTGGGGTCATCGAGCTTTCTGGCGTAATACAGTCCGAGGCCGGCTGCCGCTCCGGTGAGGGCTCCGCACATGGACTGGCGACGCGCCACACCGCCACCCAGCCCCGAAGCAACGGTCCAGAGGAGCTCTCCCTCCAGCCCCAGCATCTCCTGCAGCACCTGCAGGATCGACTCAGCTCAATTGAAGCCCACGGAAAAGAGCTCCAATGCCCTCTTTTCCGTGGTGTCGACGATGCTTGACACGGGTTGGACCTCCCACAGACAGAATTGGTCGAGGCCACCGCTTCGAGCGGCTGCACAGCGCAAATGGTACTCCTGGGCTGGCTCGTCCTCAAGTGTAGGGCATAGGTCGCGTGGCATATGGGAGGGGAGTCGCCGGATCCCGCGATTCCCCTCCCGTATTCTAGATGGCGGCTAACAGCTTCCCCCAGGGATCGCCCGAGCGCGGCCACGCTCGGTCTCCTAGCGCTCTCAGGGCGGCCCAGGTGGTGGAAGTGATGTTGAGGGTGACGGGCTTGCCGAACTCGGCCTCCAGCATCGGCACCGCGTGGATATCGAACCAGAGGCCGCCGGGCATCATGAGGGCCTTCGCAGTGGGATTCGCCGCCAGGAGGTGGCTGCCCAGCTCCAACGCCAGGTTGTGGTCAGCCATGGGATCGAACGCCTTGAGCTCACGGAACGTTCTGCCTGCCCCTTCGTGTGCGAGGACGTGAATGCCGGCACTCTGGAGGTAGGCGACGACTGCCCGGTTCAGCGGCTCCGCCCAGCGGGTGGCCAGGACGATCTCGTCGGCCCCCAGCTGTTGGAGGGCCGCGATGTGGGCCTCTATGTCGGTGTCGCATGGTATGCCCGTCCGCTGGCTCGCCTCCTGGAGCACCGCAAGCACCTTTTCTCGCCCCAGCGTGGCGGCCACGGGGACTCCCGACAGCGCGATGCGATCGACCCCTCGCTTTGCCAGGATGTCGAAGCCACGCCAGGCCGTGCCCAGCAGCTCCTCGACCGCGGAAGGGCTGAACTCCTTCAGGTCCAGCCCCGTCGTCACCAGCACCATGCCTTCGGGAGCCACCCTGTAGAACTGGTAGGCGTCCAGGTCGGTATAGGCGTGCGGGATAACGTACCCGAGGTAGTACCAGGGGGCGATCACGTTCATATCAGACTATCTCACTTGCTACTACGCCATCGCGCAGGGCGAGCACCGGCTCGAAGCGCTTGGTGACGGCCATGTTGGCTCCCACCGTGTCCTTCAGCGAGAAGCTGCCCTTCTGGAGGTCGAGCACGGTTACATCCGCGGGGGCGCCCTCCTGGAGGGTTCCCAGCTTCGGTACCCGGTCGATAGCCAGCGCGGGGATGAGGGTGGACGCCTTGATCACCTCGTCCAATGGCATCCCCAGCGCCAGATGCCTGGTCATCATCAGCGGCATGTGGAAATCGGCTTCCTTAGACGTGCCGACGGTTATGTCCGTGCTGATAATGTCCGGCAGGAAACCCTGGTCTATTGCCTTGCGGGCTACGTCGAAGCTGAAGTGGTTGCCGCCGGAAGAGGAGTCAAACAGCACTCCCCTCTTCCTTGCCTCTACGATGGCGTCCAGCACACGCTCCTTCACGTCGAGGATGCCGTGCCGGCGGCCGGTGTAGCAGTGGACCACCATGTCACCCTCGTTCAAGTAGGGCACGATCTCGGACATCGGAATGCCGGAGTCGCCGATGTGTATGGCGATCTTCGTGCCTGCCTTGTCGGCGACCTCCCGCGCCAGCTTCATGTAGGGGATTGGATCGTTGGACACGACGTAGTTGGATACCCGTGTCTTGAGCCCTATGATCAGGTCGCGGTGCTGCTCGATGGTACGGACGGCGGCTCCTACGTCGGCGTGGGTCAGACAGCCGAATTCACTGGTGCGCAGGTCCACCATTCCCGTTGTGGAGAGGTTCAGCAGGGCGAAAGCCCGGGTGCGGATGCGCTCCAGGACGTAGCGCCGGAAGCCCTGGAAGCTGTTGGCCCCGCTGCTGCCACCATCCACGACGGTGGTGGTGCCGCGGGGAAGGCAGTCCTTGTCGGCGTCAACCCCGTTGCCCACTCCCCAGAAGAAGTGGCAGTGCAGGTCGATAATGCCTGGGGTGACCATCTTGCCCGACACGTCGATGGTGCGGGCGGCCTGGTCCGCTGGGATGCCCTCGGCGACGGCGGCGACCCGTCCGCTCTTGATGGCAACGTCCGCACCGGAATGCAGCCCTTGAGACGGGTCCACGACGGTCCCGCCCTTTAGCAGTAGATCATAGGGTGTGGCCATATGGAGTCTCCTTTGTTGGGTGGTAAATGATATCCAGGAGGGCGGGCATCCCGACGGCGCGCCGCCGAGATGCCCGCATGGTGGATTACTTCTGCGGCTCGGCGGCCTTGGCGTCGTCTATCATCACCTTGACCAGCGCGTCGGTCTCATCCCAGTGCTTCTCGAAGTCGGCGGTCCCGAGGTACTGAGCGTCGAGCATTGCGTCGTCCATCTTCTTCTTGAATGCTGGGTCGTCCACGGCGCTCTTGATGATGCCGGCTATCTTGTCGACGATCTCCCTGGGGGTGCCACCGGGGGCCGAGATGCCTCGGGCAAGGATCATGGTCGTGTTGTATCCCTGCTCCTTCAGCGACTTGACACCGGGGACGAACTTGCTCTCGGATGTGCCGGTGTTGGCGATGATCCTGAGTTCGCCGCTCTTCACCATGCCCGCGCCGCCAGCGAGACCGCTTACACAGGCGTCAACGTGTCCGCCGGCCACGGCCGCGACCGATTCGGATGCTCCATCGAAGTGAACCGCAGCGAACTTCACTCCCGCTGCCCTTTCAAACCCGAGGGTTACCATGTGGGCTGTCGACAGGTTGCCCTGGTCTGCAATCTTGATCTTCTTGGGGTTTGCCTTGGCAGCATCTACGAGGTCGTTGGCGGTCTTGTATGGACTGTCGCCCTTCACGTAGATACTCTGAGACTCCACGACGGCGGCGGCTATGGGCTGGATATCCTTTCGCCCGTAGGGCGCCTTCCTGGCAGGGTCGGCATAGGTGAGCTGTGTCGCGGGGGTGGCCGTATTGGCCAGGGTATGACCGTCGGGCGCGGCCTTGGTCAACTCGGTAATTCCGACCTGCGTCCCCGCACCGGGCCTGTTCACCACTTCGACGGGCGTGCCGAGACCGGCCTCGAGGGGAAAGGCCAGGAGTCTCGTGACAACGTCGTTACTGGCACCCGCTGCCCAGGGCACGATCAGTGTGATGGGCTTGCCTTTGATGGGGTAGTCCACTTTCTTGGCTGGCGCGGCGGCGGCTGTCGTAGGTGCAGCCGCGGCGGGCTTGGTTGGCTCCGCGGCCTTGGCGGGAGCGGTCGCGGCCGGCGCCGCCGGGGCTGTGGTGGCGGCGGGCTTGGTCGCCGCGGTGGGTGTTGGCGCGGGGGCAGGTTGGGTGCAGCCCGCCGCCATTAGGCAGACCGTGGTAACGAAGGCTGCGAGATAGAAGGGAAAGTGCTTCAACTCCATCCTCCTTTTTGATCTAACCCTTTAGGCAAACCTCCCCCCGCGCCCCCCCGATGAGGCGCGGGGGGGACTGCTTCTACCGCCATGCCCTTGGTGGCACGGCATCCACGTTGGACACCACGTCTATCACCGCCGGCCGATCCGAGGCGAGAGCTCGCTCCATGGCCGGTAGCAGATCCTTGGGCCGCTCCACGCGCACGCCGAAGCAGCCCATGTCTTCGGCCAACTTGGCCAGGTTCACGTCGTTGAACACCCACATCTCGTCGGACCTTCCTCGTCTCGGGCCGCCGTATGCGTTCTCGACACCCGCCCGCGACTGCTGGAGGGCGTGGTTGTTATTGACAACCACGACTACCTTGATGCCTCGCCTCGCCGCAGTCTCCAGCTCGTACGGGTGGTAGCAGAAGCCACCATCGCCGGTGAAGCAGATCACTGGGCGATTCGGCAGGGCGCACTTCACTCCCAGAGAGGCAGGGAGGGACCACCCAAGAGTGCCGGCACATCGGATGAACCGTTGGGTAGGATGTTGGATGCCGATCAGGTTGCCGCTCCAGACGGCTGAGTGGCCGGTGTCGGAGACCACCACGGCGTTGGAAGGCAGGAACCGGGTGAGCTCCCTGCAGATCCGCTCAGGCCTGATGGGCGAGGAGTCCGAGTTGAGCTTGGGCTCCATCTCGGCGCGCCACTCGCCCAGAAGGTCCTGGACCCTGGTTATCCAGGGATCTCGCGAGGCCGTGGGTTGCGCCACATCGAGGAGCCTTTGGAGGGTCACCTTGCAGTCTCCAACCAGGCCCACCTGCACGGGATAGTTGCGTCCGACCTCCATGGGGTCGATGTCCAGCTGAATGGCTGGAGTGCCCACTGGAGGGGCCTTCCAGTCGTCCGTAGTCAATCCTCCAGCGCTACTACCTACGAAGAAGACAAGATCCGCTTCCTGGAGGGCCTGGTTGGTACTCCACCGGCCGTACCTGCCCGGCAGGCCCATGGCCAGAGGGTGATTTTCCGGGATGACATCCTTGGCGTTGAGGCTCGCAGCGACTGGAATGGAGAGCGCCTCGGCCAGCTTGACCAGTTCTCGGCCAGCGTCGGAGGCGGTGACGCCTCCCCCCGCTATGATGACCGGTCTCTGGGCCTTGGCCAGCAGCGTCGCGGCTTCCTTCACCTGTGCCATATCGGGCTCCAAGCGGTAAGGAGGATAGCTGCCAAACTGCTTCTCGATGATCAGTTCCAGGTTCCCTTCGCCGCGCACCGACTCACCATGGGGCCCGCCAAGTTCCAGGTGAACCGGCCCCTTCGGACCGGTTGTGGCTGCCCTGAAGGCTTGCCGCAGAAGGTCAGGGAAACGATCGAGCTTCTCCACCCTGGCGTTGAAACGGGTGATCGGCTCGAACATGGCGAGGTCGTCGATGACTTGATAGGGATGCCGATAGCGAGCGTCCGAACCATGTCCCCCCGTAATAGCGATGACCGGAGAGTTAGCCAGAAAGGCATCCCTCAGCCCGGCGCAGATGTTGGCGGCCCCGACGGCCTGGGACATGCAGACTCCGGGCTTTCGTGACGCCCTGGCGTAGCCGTCCGCCATATAGGCGGCCGCTACCTCGCTGTGAGCCAGCACTCGAGTGATGCCCTTCTCCTCCATGGCCGCCAGGGCGGAGTGGAAGATGCCCGGCACCCAGAACAGATGGCTGACGCCGTATCCGTGCAGTGTCTCCGCAAGGAAACGGCCGCCGCTCATGACAGGCATGGGATGGAACCCCCTCTACTTCTTGGTCGCCTCGGCCTGCACTTCTTCAATGGTGTCCTTCGCAGGCTGCTCCAGGGATGCCCAGTGCTTCTGGAAGTCCTCGGTGCCAATGAATCGTATCCCCTGGCCCGTGTCTTCCGACTTCTTGATGTACTCGGGATCCTGAGTGGCCTTCTTCATGGATGCCGCCAGGATCTCGACGACCTCTTTAGGAGTGCCGGCGGGAGCGACCACGCCCCGAGTGAGAGGCATGACGACGTTGAATCCCTGCGATGCAAAGGTCTTGACGCCTGGAAGAAGCTTGTTCTCCTCATCGTCGGCAATGCCGAGAACCCGGACCTCGTTGTTCTTCATCAGCCCGATGACGTTGGAGGGGCTGGCGCTCGATACATCGAGGTGGCCACCCATCATGGCCGCGACGTTCTGAGAGCCGCCGTCGAAGTGCACCGAGGCGAACTGCGCGCCAGCGACCTTGGACAGCATGAGCGTCACCATATGGGTGGGAGAGCCCAACCCGTTGTCGCCGAGCTTGAGCTTCTTCGGGTTGGCCTTGGCGAAGTCGACCATTTCCTTCAGCGTCTTGTAGGGGCTGTCTGCTTTCACCGACATCGCGACGGCTTCCGACACGGTGACAGCCACCGGCTGGAAGTCCTTCATGGCGAAGGCGGCCTTACGAGTCGGGTCCATGTAGGTGAGAACCGTGGTGATGGTGGAGGTCAGCCCCAGGGTGTAGCCGTCCGGCTTGGCCCTGGCCAACTCTGTCATCCCGACCTGGGTACTGGCGCCAGTCTTGTTGACCACCTCAAAGGGGGTTCCCAGGTCTTTCTCCATGTAGCCCGCCAGCAGTCTCGCGCAGAGGTCATTGCTGCTGCCCGCCGCCCAGGGCACGATGAGGGTGACGGCCTTGCCCTTCTGGGGGAAGTCCACCTTCTTGGTTGGCGCAGCGGCGGCGGTGGTAGGTTGGGCAGCAGAAGGCTTGGTTGGCTCCGCAGCCTTTGCCGGTGCGGTTGCACCGGCCGGTGCCGTCGTGGGGGCGGCAGCCGCCGCCTTCGTGGGTGTTGGGGCTGGTGCGGCCTGAGTGCAACCAACAACCACGAGACCAGCTACCACCAGGACCGCCATGAGGGACGCGATCGGTCGCTTCATCTCTGACTCCTTTTCGCATACTAGTCCCTAGTTGGACGCTGCTTTAATTGGCAGGGGATAGCACGTTGTACTCAAGCTGATTAGCCCTGACCCTCTCGCTACTTGCCCTCCTCTTCTGTGAGCACCCCCTGGAGGACGTCCAGGGCGTTGTGGACGGTAGGCACGCCCCCGTAGGGGGCTAGTTGGACCATGGCCTCCACGATCTCCTCCTTCGTCCACCCAACCCGTTGGGCTACCTCGAAGTAACCTTTCAGCTGAGGGTACTGGTGGGACATGGCGAGAGCGACCATGGTGATCATCACCCTAGTCTTGTCTCCCAGGGCCGGTCTGGACCAGATGTCTCCGAAGACGTTCTCAACTATCCATTTCGAGTAGTAGGGTGCCAGGCCCTGGGTTCCGCCTCCGCCAGGCTTTGACTGGGGGCCAAATAGCGATGCGCGCTTTTCCAGGCCCTGCTGGAACTGGTCTCCACGAGTCTCATCGGCCATTTCTACTTCCACCTCTTTGTCCTGATGTATGGGGCAACGTGGGGCGAACAAGGCCGGGAGCGCGGTCGGCTCGCCCGCAAGGACGGACACGAGACGCGCATCTCCATCCTCTGAGGCGCTGCGATGGATCGTCTCGGGCGGGCCAGCGACCCGCGCTCCCGGCGGCGGTCTTCGCCGTTCGTGACTGCTAAGTTGACATGGTTCTACCCCCAGACCTTGCCGGGCATGACGTCCTTGTCGCTGACGGCGTCGATCACCACCGGCCTGTTGGCCGCGAAGGCCGTCTTCAGGGCACCCTGAATCTCGCTGGGATGGGTCACCCGGATGCCCATGCAGCCCATCTCATCTGCTATCTTGGCGAAGTTGACGTCCTTGAAGACCCACATCTCGTGTGCCCGGTCCCGCGGGCGGTCGCCGTAGGCGGCATAGAGGTTGGTGGTGGTCTGAGCCAGAGCGTGGTTATTGTTCACCAGGACGACCAGGTTGATTCCGTTACGGGCGCAGGTCTCCAGTTCGGAGAGGTGGTAGAACATACCTCCGTCGCCGGTGAATGCGAGCACGGGCTTGTCCGGCAGGGCGCACTTGACCCCGATTGCGCCCGGGAAGCCCCAACCCAGGGTGCCGGCGCACCGAATGTACCGGTGGTTGGGCCCCTTCAGATCTACCATGGTGCCACTCCAGATCGCGGCGTGGCTGGTGCAGGCCACCACCACCGCGTCCTCCGGCAGGAATTCGGTGATTTCCTTGCAGATTCGCTCCGGCCTCATGGGAACGACATCGGAGTTGTAGTGTGGCTCAACCTCGGTGCGCCACTGGCTCAGGAACGACTGGGCCTTTGCCACCCACTCGGATCTCGACTTGCCGGACCCAGCCACCTCGATCATCCGACTGAGGGTGACCTTGGCGTCGCCTACCAAACCGACCTTGACAGGGTAGTTCCTGCCGATTTCGGACGGGTTGATGTTCAGTTGTATCACGGTGGCGGCTCCCCGCCTGGGCTGCTTCCAATTGTTGGTGACGAGGCTGTCTGTCCCACTACCGACGAAAAAGACCAGATCTGCGTTGGACACTACCTGGTTGGCGCACTTCCGCGAGTAGAGTCCCACCACGCCGATACACAGGGGATGGTCGTCGGGGATCAGGCCCTTCCCGTTGAGGGATGTCACCACCGGAATGGAGAGCAGTTCGGCCAGCTTCACCACCTCGGACCCTGCGTCCGAGGCCGCGGCTCCGCCGCCCACCACCATCACCGGCCTCTCGGCTGCCGCCAGGGCCTCGATGGCCTGCCTCACCTTGGTCATGTCGGGCTCCGGTCGCTCCGCAGGGTATCGGCTGTACTCGGGCTCGATGTAGGCATCCAGATCGCCCTCGCCCTGGACGGTCTCCCCGCCTCGGCCCAGCATTCGGAGATGGACCGGCTGGGGCGTGCCCGTGGTCGCTTCCCGGAATGCCTGACGCATCAGGTCGGGCACCCGCTCCGCCCTCTCGACGACGGCGTTGAACTTGGTGACGGCCTCGAACATGGGGAAGTCTTCAATTTGCTGGTACTGGTGCCTGTACCTGGTTTCCGGGTATGGGCCGCCGGTGATGGCAATGACGGGGGAGTGGGATAGATAGGCATCTCGCAGACCCGTGGCGACGTTGGACGCACCAACGGATTGGGCCATCACGACGCCGGGGCGACGCGCGGCTCGGGCGTATCCGTCGGCCATGTAGGCGGCCGCGGGCTCGCTGTGGCAGAGGACCCTGTTAATTCCCAAGTCCTCCATTTCGACGAGGGCGCGGCGCATGGTACCGGGCACGAAGAACACGTGGGTTACTCCGTATCCGTGGAGCGCTTCGGCGACGAACCGGCTCCCAGTCATGACTGTCATTTTGTATTCTCCTTCTTCGACTCTACTTGACTGCGTAGGGGTTGATGGGCGATCCGACGCACCCCGTTAGAGGGAGTGGGGGGGCAACCAGCTGGAACTCGTAGACGCCGTCCTCCGCGCAGTCCTTGGCCAGTTCATCCAGGTCGAACATCTCCCCCATCAGGAGGCCCATGTTGGGCAACACCACTTTGTGCCAGGGTTGGTGGACCCACTTGACCTCGTTCGGCCGGACCTCGCAGCCCCAGGTGTCCGTGGCCACCGCCGCTATCTCGTGATCGTAGAGCCACCCCACGGTCCAGAGTGACATGCCTGGTGCGTCTCCGCCCGCGTAGCTTCCCCAGCTTCCACGGTTCCGGCACAGAGTCAGGAACCCGGTCCTTACCAGGACGATGTCCCCTCGGGTAACCTCGACGTTGGCCATCCTGGCAGCGGCATCAAGGTCATCGCTGGTAATGGCGTAGCTCATCTCCAACCAGTCGACGCCCTTGAGTCTGGGGATGTCCAGCAGGACGCCGCGGGTCACGATCCTGTCCTTGTAGGTCTCGATGCCGTTCACGTCGGTGCCGAGGCTGGAGCAGCGGCTGGCATCGTAGCCGTTCCACATCTTCCCATCCCAGTAGCTGTGGGATAGGGCATCCCAGTGGGTCGCGGCGTGGGTAGGCATCATGAAGACATCGTCCGCACCGCCGTATCCGGAAGGGCGGCCCATCAGCGTACCCGCCATGGTGTCCCGACCATCTCGGGACATGAAGTGGATCGGGTTGAAGCGGCGGTTGCTGCCGTCCTGCGGGCCGGCCTGGTCGAAGGGGATCGCCAGGGAGAAGATCTTGCCCTTGCGGATCAACTGTCCGGACTGGATGATCTTCTCGGGGGTGATGAAGTTGATAGTGCCGACCTGGTCGTCCGGTCCCCACCTTCCCCAGTTTCTGTACTTCTCGCACAGCTCTTTCAGGATCTCGTAGTCGCGATCGAGGCTCATGATGGTTACCATCCTCCTGTTATTTGAAGCTGTTGACGCTTCTCGTGCAGCGCCTCGCCGAGCCTTGGCCACCGGGCAGAAAGATACGTGGGTGATGCTTGGGTCTAGCTGCTCTCTCCACTAACTGCCTTGCGACGATCAGAGAGGAAACCGAGCAGTGGTGAGATCAACACCACTGCGGCTATCGCGAACAGTGCCAGGCAGATGGGCCTGTCGAGGAAGACGGCGAAGTCGCCCTGAGACATGTCCAGGCTTCTGCGAAGCGATTTCTCCATAAGTGGACCCAGAATGAGCGTCAGTACCGCTGGGGCTAAGGGGAAGTCAAGCTTCTTGAGGGCGTACCCGATGACCCCGAACAGGGTCATAAGCCCGATGTCAAAGGTGCTGTTGTTGATGCTGAAGGCACCGATGGTGGTGAAGCAGAGGATCAGGGCGAAGAGAATGGAATAGGGTATTTGTAGGATCCTGACCCAGATACCTATGAGCGGCAGATTGAGAATCAGGAGGAAGACGTTTCCGACGTACATGCTGGCGATGACGGCCCAAACGAAGTCCGGGTGCTCCTTGAACAGGAACGGTCCAGGGATCAGGCCGTTCATCATGAAGGCGCCCATCAACACCGCGATGCTGGGCGACGCCGGTATTCCCAGCGTGAAGAGGGGGATCAGGGCTGCGTTGGCATGGGCGTTGTTGGCGGTCTCGGGGCCTGCGATGCCTGCGATGACCCCTGTGCCGAACCTCTCCGGGTGCTTGGAAACCTTCTTTTCGACCGCATAGGACATGAAGGATGTGGCCGAGTTGGTCACACCTGGTATCAGCCCCAGGAAGAACCCGAGGACTGTGCCTCGGATCACCGGCCATGTGGAGTCCGCCACGTCCTTTCGCGTGGGGATGAGGGAGGACATCTTGGCGTCGAGGATCGGGCGGAGCGCCTGCTCGGCGTTCAGCAGTATCTCCCCCACCCCAAACAGTCCCATCACAACTGGGATGAAGCCCAGACCATCCATCAACTCCATCTGATCGAAGGTGAATCTGGGCAGACCCTGAACGGGGTCCATGCCGATCATGGCGAGGAGAAGGCCGAAGATCCCCATGAGGAGGGCCTTGAGCACGGACTTGCCGGCCAGGCCCGTGACGAGTGTCAGACCCAGCACCATCAGGGCGAAGAACTCGGGAGGACCGAATTGGAGGGCCGCTCGCGCCAGCGGGGGGGCCGCGACAACGAGTCCAATGGTGGCTACGGTGCCGCCAATGAAGGAACCTATCGCGGCAATGCTGAGGGCGACCCCCGCGCGCCCTTTCTTCGCCAACTCGTGCCCGTCCAGACAGGTGATGACGGAGGCAGCCTCACCGGGCACATTGAGCAGGACGCTGGTGAGGGTGCCGCCGTATTGGGCCCCATAGAAGATGGCCGAGAGCATGATGATGGCGCTGATAGGGGGCAGCTGAAAGGTGAGTGGCAGCAGTATCGCGATGCCGGCCGCCGACCCCACCCCAGGGAGCACCCCGATGAGCGTGCCCATGATGGATCCCAGGAAAGCGAACATCAGGTTCTGAGGAGACATGGCGATAGAGAAACCCATCATCAGGTTCTGAATGGTGTCCATCCAACCCTCCTACAAACCGAGGTTCTGGAGCAGCTCTATGGAAGACTCCGGAAGATGCACGTTCAGCCATACCTTGAAGACATAGAAGACCCCGAAGCTACCTACCAGGGAGATCAGGACCGTCAGCACGGGGTTCTGGCGACCGAGGGCGAACAGCATGAAGAGCAGGAATGCGAGCATGGTGACCTTGAACCCCAGGGTGCCGACCAGGAGTGTGAAAAGGACCAGGGCCACGACAATCGAGAGCGAGCGCAGGGCGCCGAGCCGGTTGGGGACGAGGTCGTCTGCTATGGGCTCAGACGGCTGGATGGTGACCTGGCCAAGCCACGCCGCCGATATGCCCATGAAGAGCAGGCCGAGCCAGAAGGGGAAGAATCCTGGTCCGGGACCCAGTTCTGTGAAGAGCGTTAAGTCGCGTGCCTCCTGAACCACGTAGCCGCCCACGGCAATGAACACCAGACTTGCCACCTGATACAGACGTCGCATGGACGCACCTCCCTTAAGAAATATAGGGATCGCGCATTTCGCGAAGGCTCGTCTCGGTAGTGGCTATGCTGCTTTGCTACTAAGGGTTGACTGGGTTACGCCTGGGCGTTGTCTGGAGCGTGGGTGGGCTAGATGCCGCCACTGCCTCCCCGCATTTCGGATATGGCTTTCGCGCCCTCGCGGACAAGGGCTACCAGGACGTCCTGTCTCTCCCTTGTGAAACGGCTGATGGGAGTAGATATGGTGAGGCCGGCGACGATGCGCTGCGGGGCGCTACCCCACACGGGTGCCGATACCGCCCCCGTGCTGTCTCTGCGCTCGCCGGCGCTGGATGCCCACCCCTGCTGGCGGATGGTCTCAAGCTCGTGGCGAAGCCGCGATGCATCGGTGATGGGGTGCTCGGCGAAGCGCTCCAGGCTCAACTGGAGCATTCCATCTCGCTGGTCGGTCGGGAGGTAGGCGAGGAACAGCTTCCCCGTGGCCCCGACGTGCAGCGGCAAGCGAATGCCGACGGGCATCACCCGCCGTACGCTCTGGCGGCTCTCCAGGGTCTCCACGCAGACGCGTGAATCGCCGTCGGGGATGAAGAGGCTGACCGTCTCGTCGCACTTCTCGCGGATGTCCCTCATGATGGGGAGCGCCAATCGCCGGACGTCGAAGCTTTCCAGGAACCGGGTGCTCATCTCCAGGATCTTGGGGCCGAGGGTGTACTTGTCGGAGGACGGATCCTGGCGGACGAAGTCGTGGTGCTGTAGGGTGGCCAGAAGCCGATGGGTTGCCGTGAGGGGGAAGCCGAGGGAACGGGAGAGCTCCCTGGTTCCCAGGGGTAGGTCGGAACGGCTCAGCACGTCGAGTATGGTGAGGGCTCGGTCCACGGCTCGGGAGGTGTCGCCTTCGAGCCTGCCATTCTGCGCGGGTTCGATCGAGACCATGCGGCACACCTGTTCCGGAACGAGCGTTCCAACTTATTGGCGGCAGTATTCCACCAAATTGAACAGGTGTCAATACCCCTGGCCCGTATATTTTGCCGGGAAGGTCGGGTGAAGGGGAGGGCGAAGCTCCTGCTGAGCCGCCCGGTTGGGATGCAGGAATCACCCCTCGCCTGATCCACCCGATGGGAAGCGTGAGCGACACCCCAACTGGCGGCTCGCCGGGAGGCTCGCCCTCCCAAACACCTCCCTCCCGCCACAAAAAGGGGGCCGGCAGAAATGCCGGCCCCCTGCGCTGATTATTTGCCTGGTGCAGCTACCTCGAGGGCGACTGCGGGAACGCCTCGATGTCGGTCTTCACGTCGATGACGACGGGGCGGTTGGCCGAGAAGGCTCGCTCGAGGGCCGGCTTCAGCTCGCCGGGCTTCTCCACCTTCAGGCCCAGGCAGCCCATGGCCTCCGCGACGGCGGGGAAGTCCACCTCGCCGAAGACCCACATGTCCCGGGCCCGGCCACGCTGGGTCCCTCCGTAGGCCCCGTCGAACAGCTTCTTGGTCTGGCTGAGGGCGCGGTTATTGTTCACCAGCACGACCACGTTGATCCCCAACCGAGCGGCCGTTTCCAACTCGGCGATGTGGTAGCAGAAGCCACCATCGCCCGCGAAGCAGAGCACCGGCTGGTTGGGCAGGGCGCACTTGACCCCGATGGAGGCAGGGAACGACCACCCAAGGGTCCCTGCGCAGCGGATGTAGCGCTGGCCCGGCTTGTTCAGGTCGACCATGGTCCCGCTCCAGATCGCGGCGTGGCCGGTGTCGATCACCATCACGGCGTCCTCCGGCAGGAACTCCGACACCTCCTTGCAGACCCGCTCCGGCCGGAGCGGCACCGCGTCGGAGTTCGCGTAGGGGGCCACGGATGCCCACCACTCGCTCCGGAGCGACTGCGCCCGCTGCACCCACTCCGGCCTTCCTGCGCCGGGCTTTGCTGCCTCGATCAGCCGCTTCAGCGACATCTTGGCATCCCCGATGATACCGACCTCGGCCGGGTAGCTGCGTCCGATCTCGGCGGGGTCCAGGTCCATCTGGATGGTCCTTACGCCTGGGCGAGGGAACCTCCAGTTGTGGGTAGCGTGCCCGCCCACCCTGCTTCCTGCGATGAACACCAGGTCGGCCTCCGCCAGCGCCTGGTTGGCGCTCCAGCGGCCGTAGGTGCCCACCACTCCGAGCGACAGCGGGTGGTTGCCGGGAATGGTCTCCTTGCCGGTAAGGGTGGTGACCACCGGTATCGAGAGCTTCTCGGCCAGGGCGACCAGTTCGGCCCCTGCCCCCGAAGCGGTGACACCTCCGCCGGCCAGGATCACCGGGCGCTCGGCGGAGGCCAACAGCCTGGCGGCGGCCTCCACATGGCTGTCGTCGGGCGCAGGCCTGAATGCAGGTGCGCGCTTGAACTGCTCCTCGATGATCACCTGGAAGTCGGCTTCGGTTTCAATTACCTCGCCTTGGCGGCCGGGCAGCTCCAGGTGGACGGGGCCGGGGGTCCCGGTGGTGGCCACCCGGTATGCCTGGCGCAGCAGGTCGGGCAGGCGAGAGGGCTTCTCCACTCGAGCGTTGAACTTGGTGACGGGCTCGAACATGGGGAAGCCTTCGATGATTTGGTACAGGTAGCGGTACCGAGAGTCCGGATGAGCGCTGCCGGACAGGGCGATCACGGGAGTACAGGAGAGGAATGCCTCTCTCAGTCCTGCCGCCAGGTTGGCGCCCCCGACGCCCTGGGCCATGCACACCCCCGGTCTGCGGGAGGCTCGAGCGTAGCCATCGGCCATGTAGGCGGCCGCCACCTCGTGGTGAGTGGTAACCGGCAGTATGCCCAGGTCGTCCATCGCCGGCTGGGAGGAATTGAAGATGGACGGCACGAAGAAAACGTGGGTGGTGCCGTAGCCTTTGAGGGTCTGGGCGAAGAACTGGCCGCTGTTCATTGTGGACACAGGTCAAATCTCCTATGAGAACACTGGCTCCGGCGTATTCCGGCCAAGGAGGGCCCGGATCCACCAGAGCCAGCGATGTCTGTCGTAATCCTACTTGATGGCGTAGGGATTGATTGGCGAGCCGACGCATCCGGTCAGCGGGAGGGGTGGGGCAACCAGCAGGAACTGGTATACCTTGTCCTTGGCGCAGTCCTCGGCCAGCTCCTCCAGGTCGAACATCTCGCCCATCAGCATGCCCATGTTGGGGAGGGTAACCCGGTGCCACGGCTGATGGAGGGCCTTCAATTCGTTCGGCCGGACCTCGCAGCCCCAGGTGTCGGTGGCAACGCCAGCCACTTGGTGCTGTTGGATCCAGCCGCAGGTCCAAAAGTCCATTCCGGGGGCATCGCCGCCGGCATAGGTGCCCCAGTCCTTGCGGGCGCGACACTGGGCCAGGAAGCCTGTGCGCACGAGGACGATGTCCCCAGTGGTCACCTCTATGCCGGCCATCTTGGACGCGCCGTCCAGATCCTCGGCGGTGACTGCGTAACCCAGTTCGAGGTAATCCACGCCCTTATATCGTGGGATATCCAGCAGGATTCCTCGTGTGACGATCTTGTCCCGGTAGTTCTCGATGCCATTCTTCTCAGCGCCCATGCTGGAGCAGTCGGCGGCGTCGTAGCCGTTCCACATTTTGCCGTCCCAGAACACATGGGCAAGGCCATCCCAGTGGGTCGCCCCGTGGGTGGGCATCATGAACACATCATCGGCCTCGCCGTATCCGACAGGGCGGCCCATCACCGTGCCCGACATAGTGTCTCGACCATCTCGGGTCTTGAATTGGACGGGGTTGAAGCGTCGGTTGCTGCCGTTCTGGGGTCCGGAATCGTCGAAGGGGATAGCGAGGGAGAAGACTTTGCCCTGGCTCACCAGTCGCGTTGCCTGGACGATCTTCTCGGGGGTGATGTAGTTGACCATGCCCACCTGGTCGTCGGCGCCCCACTTGCCCCAGTTGCGGTACTTCTCGCACTGCTGCGTTAGGACTTCCCAGTCCTTCTCGTTGCTCACTGTCATCTCCACGGTAAGGTATCTTGGGGTTGGAGAATACACTGTATTCTCCAACCCCAAGGTTGCGCTAGCCTACTTCTTCTCGGCCAGTTCTCCGAGCATCTGCTTCACGTACACGTCCATCTCGTCCCAGTGCTTGGTGAACTGTGCGGTATCCCAGTATCGTACCTCGAAGCCGCCGGCCTCGGCCTTCTGCTTGAAGTCCGCGCTCTCCGTCGTCTTCTTGACCGCGCCGCTGAAGACGTCTACCACGTCCTTAGGCAGACCAGCGGGGCCGATGAAACCGCGAGCCAGCGGGATCACCACGTCGTAGCCCTGGTCCTTGACTGTCTTGACATCAGGGATGAAGGCGCTGGACTGGGTGTCCATGATGCCAAGGATGCGGAGATCGCCGGACTTGGCCGGTCCCCTCACTGGGCCCAAGCTGCTTACCAAGGCGTCGGTGTGTCCGCCGAGGCAGGCCGCCACGTTCTGGGCGCCGCCATCGAAGTGCACCGATGCCCACTTCACACCCGCTGCCTTCGCCAGGGAGGCGGCACCCATATGGGTGGGGGAGAGCAGGCCGTTGTCACCGATCTTGATCTTGTCGGGGTTGGCCTTGGCCGCGTCCACGAGGTCTTTGAGGGTCTTGTAGGGGCTGTCCCCCTTGACGGCTATGGTAGGGGATTCCACGACCATAATTGCGACCGGTGTGAAGTCCTTGCGTGTGTAGGTCGCCTTCTTGTCGGCGTCCGTGTAGCTCACCACTGTTGTCATGGTGGAGGTTGAGCCGAGGTTGTAGCCGTCCGGCTTCGCCTTGATCAGCTCAGTCAGGCCCACTACAGTCGCCGCGCCTGGCTTGTTGACCACCTGTATTGGGGTGCCCAGCTCCTTCTCCGCGTAGCCGGCCAGCAGTCGGGTGGCGAGGTCGTTGGTGTCTCCGGCGGACCATGGCACGTTGATCATGATCGGCTTGCCCTTCTCGGGCCAGGCCGGAGCGGCTGCTGCGGGCTTGGTCGGCTCTGCTGCCTTAGCCGGGGCGGTTGCGGCGGCAGGGGCCTTCGTGGCGGCGGGTGCTGCCGGTGCCTGGGTGGGCGCAGGCGCCGGTTGGCTGCATCCGGCCAGCACCATGCTGAGCAGGGCTAGGGCAGCCAGTAGGGAAACCAGTACACGCTTCAATTCGGTTCTCCTTTGTGTTCTTGTGCTGGAATCCGAGTGTAGATTCGACGTGGTCCGCGGGCAATCTAACGACTGGTAAGTCCGGCTGAGCTACTCCCGAGGGTTGATCGGTCGAGAGCTTACCATTCCTGTCGGGCTGAGTCTAGATCCAGACGGCACCGGTGTCCGCGCCGGAGACCCGGTCACGGTAGGCGGCCAGCACGCCATGGGCCGGGTGTTCCGGCCGGGCGGGAGGGTTGGCCATCCGGCGCCGCATCTCCTCTTCGGGGACCAGCAGGTCGATTCGGTTCGCCAGGACATCAATCTCGATGAGGTCGCCGTCTTCCACGTAGGCGAGAGGTCCTCCTTCCCATGCCTCGGGCGCAATGTGGCCCACACAGGGACCCCGAGTAGCGCCCGAGAAGCGACCATCGGTCACCATTGCCACGGAGGTGTGCAGCCCCATCCCCACCAGCATGGCCGCGGGGATGGAGAGTTCGCGCATGCCGGGCGCCCCCTTGGGGCCCTCGTAGCGCACCACCAGCACCGAGCCGGGCTTGATTTCCCTCTCCAACATGAAGTGGCGTACCTCCTCCTCGGAGTTGAACACCACCGCGGGACCCCGATGCATGTACATCTTGGGGTCCATGCCGCTTTTCTTCACGACGCAGCCATTGGGGGCCAGGCTGCCACGCAGGATTCCGTAAGCGCCGTCAGGGTCCAACGGCTTGGCGGCCGTTCGGATCACATCCCCGTCGGGGACCGGCGCCTTGGCGATGGCATCTCGCAGCGTCCCTCCCATGGCCATGGGTACATCCAGGTCCAGATGGTCCTTTATGGAGTTAAGCAGGGTGGGGACGCCTCCGGCCTCGTGGTAGTCGTCCACGTTGTAGTTGGATGATGGCTTGTACTTGCCCACCACCGGCACCGTGCGCTGCACCCGGTCGAAGTGCTCCACGTCGAAACCCGCGCCCATCAGGTGGGCGAAGGCCAGCAGGTGGAGTACCCCATTGGTGGAGCCGCCGGAGGCGGAGATGTACTTGATACCGTTCTCCAGATTGGACTTGGTTAGGAAGTCGCCGATCCGCCGCTCCTCCTTCACCAGGGTGACGATTCGCTCCCCCACATTCCTGGCCTGGCGGACCTTGGCTCCATCGAACGCGAGCATGGTGGCCGACCCGAAGGGGGCCAACCCCGTGGCCTCCAGGAAGCAGCCCATGGTGTTGGCCGTTCCCATCATGGAGCAGGTGCCCGCCGAGGCGCAGAAGTGCTCCTGCCATAGCTGGAAGGTCTCGTCGTCGATCTCGCCAGAGCGCCGCTTGCCGATGGCCTCCTTCAGGTCGGAGGTGCAAACGGTGCGATCCTTCAGCCGATAGGGCAGCATGGCCCCTGCCGTGATGAAGAGGGTGGGCAGGTTAAGGCGGATGGCCGCCATCACCATGCCCGGAATAATCTTGTCGCAGGAAGCCATCATCACCAGCCCCTTGAAGCTGTGCGCTCGCACCATCGCCTCGATGGAGCCGGCGATCAGGTCCCGCTGGGGCAGAAGGTAGTGCCCGCCCGGACCCGAGTTGGCCATGCCGTCGCAGGGGGCCGGCACGTTGAACTCGCCGGGCGAGCCTCCGGCGGCCCAGATCCCCTCCTTGACCCGAGATGCCAGGTCACGGAGGGTCACATGGCCGGGATTGACGTCGGTAAAGGAATTCACCACCGCGATCTGAGGTTTGTCCAGGTCCACCCCCCGGTAGCCGCACGCGTGCATCAGGCCTCGGTAGTAGGCTTCGGTGATGTCTTCGGTCTGCTCGCCAGGGTGAGTCATCCTTGCACTCCGGACTTTCGGAATTTCACGCCGAGCAACCGTTCGAACACCTTTATCATGGCGCCCTTGTCCTCGTCGCCGTAGCCCTCAGCCAGCGCCATCTGGAAGGTGGTGGTGGTGCCGGCGACCATTGGCATGGGGATCTTCTGATGGGCGCAGATCTCCAACGCGCTGACCATGTCCTTGTAGGCGGCCTTCAGCGGATAGCCGGAGTCGAAGCCGTTTTCGAGAATCCTCGGGGCGAAGAACTCCAGGCCGAAGCTGCGCCCGGTGCCGGTGGTGACGATCTTGGTCAGCTTCTCGGGGTCCAGGCCCAGCTTGACGCCCATGGGGAGGATCTCCGCCATTGAGGCCATGCAGGCGTTGAACAGCAGTTGGTTGATCAGCTTGGTCAACTGGCCGGCGCCGACAGGGCCCATGTGGACTACCGTCTTGCCTATGGCCTGGAAGAGGGGCAGCACCTCGTTGTAGAGGGACTCCTCACCGCCACACATGATGGAGAGGGTGCCGTCCTCGGCTCGGGACTCCATGCCGGAAACCGGGGCGTCGGCGAAGCGAACGCCCATATCGGTGAGCCTCTTGGCTATCTCGAGGGTGCCCATGTAGGTGATGGTGCTCAGGTCGACGACAGCCAGTCCCTTCTTTGCCCCCTCCGTGATGCCTCCCTGGCCGAAGATCACACTCTGCACGATGGAGGTGTTGGGCACGCTCAGCAGGACGTAGTCGCACTTGGCCGCGAGATCAGCCGGGGACTTGCCGGCCTTGGCGCCCTGGCCGGTGACGAACTGCACGGCCTCGGGGTTGAGGTCGAAGACGGTCACGTCGTTGCCGGCCTTGACCAGGTTGATGGCCATCCACTTGCCCATCTGGCCCAGGCCGATGAAGCCTACTTTCTTACTCACAATTGGACTCCTCTAGATTCCTAGGAACTTGGCTGGGTTGTCGGAAACCATCGTGCGGATCCCTTGCTCGGACACGCCCAGGTTCAGCATCTCCTTGATATAGATCGCCATCTGCTGCACAGGGATGGGGTTCAGCCACTGGCCGGAGTCGGTGGACAAAATGGTGTGTTCGGGGCCGATCGCCTCGATCGCCTCGTAGATGTCCCTGATCTTGATGGGGTGGGCCACCTGGCGGGTGGTGTCGTTGAAGCAGTGCTCCACCCAGGTCGCGCCCAGGTCCAGGAACTCCTTCATATCCTCGGCCGTGTAGTTGACGAAGGTGGCCAGGGGGTGGGTGACGCAGATCTTCTTGACGCCCCGCTTCGCCGCCTCGCGCACCACAGCCTTTGCCTCGGGCTTGCTAACGTGGCCGGTGCCCAGGACACAGTCGTGCTTTGCGATCAGGTCGAGGATCGGGAGCATCTCCTCCTTGACGCTGCCGTCCCCGTTGATCACCTTGAGCCCCACCAGATCGTCGCCGAGGGCCACGGCAAGGTTAGCCACATGTGCCTTGTTGCCAAGGAAGATGTCTGCGTGCACTGTGGGCAGCCAGATGATTTTGGCATCCATCTTCAGGGCGTAATCGACGGCGTGCTTGTTCAGGCCGCCCATGGTCAGGTTGAGGGCCATGCCGCCGAAGACCGGGAAGTCGGCCTCATCGGTGGCCAGTTTGGCCCTGTCAGCGGTGTTCACGAAGTGGTTTTTGACCAGGATCGCCCGCATCCCGACCTCTTTAGCCTGGCGGCCGAGGTCGACGTCGCTCAGGATTCGGGTGTAGATGTCCGGGTTGGAGTGGATGTGGATGTCGATGGAACCTTCCAGCAGCCCCAGGACCTTGGGTTCGAGACGCATCTTCATGGGCATGTTCACTCCTTGCAGAAATATGGTGTGGTTAGAAACGCTCGCCTTTGAATGGGACGACGAAGTTCTCAAGGATGCCAACCACTGCCTGCTCCACGTTGCGGACATGCTCCTGCATGGCCTGCTCGGCCTCGGCGCCGTCACGGCGCTTGAGAGCGTCCACCACCCGTCGATTCTCGAGGTTGGCCTCGTGCGGGCGGCCGGGCAGCCTGGCGGAGAGTTGTCTCATGCGGCCGAGGAGGGTGCTCACCTGCACGCTGAAGCGGGCCAGAGGCTGGTTGTCCGCCATCAGGGCGATCTGCTCGTGCAATTGCCGGTCTGCGTCGCGCCAGTGGGAGATGTCGTCGTCCCGTTCCGCAATCTCCATCTGGACCATGATCTCCTCCAGCCTCTCCATTTGCCGGTCGGTGCCGTTGGCAACCGCGAGGCGGCAGGCCAGGCCGTCCAGCACCTGCTCGGTTTGGAGCAGGTCGCGCACGTCCTTCACTGTGAAATCGGTGACTGCAACCCCTTCCGGAGTAGCCATGGCCAGCCCTTCGCTCACCAGGAGCCTCAGGGCCTCGCGAACCGGTGTGCGGCTGACACCCAGTTCCCTGGCCAGGGCGGTCTCCAGCAACTGCTGCCCGGGGATAAGATGCCCTTCAGCGATCTCCAGGGAGAGATGCCGGTGCACCCGATCGGTAAGGTCGGATCCCTCCACTGAGAAGAGGCTAGAGTTGGATGGAGTCGACGAGTGGCGCATATGAGAATCCTGAACTGCCCAGATTGGTCGACGCGATGTGAGCGAAATGAATGTGCGAGTGTATACGCAAGAGGCTGGAGTCAGGATACATGGGGGGCAGGGTAGTGTCAATATGGCTGGGATGTTAGCCGAAGTACATCGATTGGGCGAAGATCTGCATGAAGCGAGGGGCCCTGGCGGGCTCAAGATAGCGGACGCCGCGGGCGATTCTCTCTGCCTCGGCCCGCTCCCTAGCCGACACCAGGACCAGCTTGGCCCCTGCGCCGCTCGCGTTGCCTACCTGGCGGTAGCGCTCAAGGGGGAGCCGCGGCAACATGCCGATTGCGATGGCGCTGGCCACGTCCAGGTAACTCCCAAAGCCCCCAGCGATGACCACCCGGCTGATCTCCTCCTCGTTCCTGCCGCTGGCCTCCAGCAGGATCCGTATCCCTGCCCGGATCGCTCCCTTGGCCAACTGTAGCTGCTGGACATCCCGCTGCGTAATGGCTACGGCAGGCGTATCGCTAGCCCCGTTCCCCTCAGCGATGACGAACTCCTGCTCACCGTTCCTGACGCGCATCCGCGGGTGTTCTCCCATCCTGCCCTTGCGGTCCAGGATCCCTGCCAGGAACAGCTGCGCCGCGGCCTCCAGCAGTCCAGTTCCGCAGATGCCAACCGGAAGGCTATTTCCGATGGTCCTGTACTGCACCTCTCCATTGTCCAGGCTCATGTGCTCGATGGCCCCCTGGCCGGAGCGCATGCCGTGCCTGATGTGGGCCCCTTCGAAGGCCGGGCCGGAGGCGCAGGAGAGGCTGGTCAGCTGTCCGTCCACCGCCAGGCACACCTCGGTATTGGTGCCGACGTCCACGGCCAGGGACACACCCTCGGACCGGTCGAATCGGGTGGCCAGCAGGAAGGCGATGTGGTCCCCGCCTACGAAGCCGCCCACGTTGGGTAAGAGGTGCAGGTAGGCTCCGGGGGCGAACTGGAGACCGATCTCCCTGGCCTTTAGGTCCAGCGCCTCCTGCACGACCGGCACGTAGGGAGACAGAGCTAGCTGCTCAACGGGCAGCCGGAGGAGTAGGTGGTGCATGGCGGTGTTCCCCGCGACGACGGCCTCCACGATCTCCCGTGACTGAAAACCTGCTTCCTCGCACAGGTCGGCGGCGAGCTGCTGCAGCGCCGAGACGGCCAATTGCTGCAGCCTCTCGGTTTCCACCGGCGACTCCTTTGCACGGGCCATGCGGGCGATGACGTCCTCTCCCATCGCGATCTGGGGATTTAGCGCTCCTTTGGATGCCAGGGTGTGGCCGGTGCGTAGATTCACCAGGTAGCCAGCGATCTTGGTTGTGCCGAGGTCCACAGCCAGCCCCAGCAGTTCCGACGATCGGGGCGCAGCGGCGACCAACTCGCCACCTCGCACTCCCAACTGCAGCCCCCAGCCCTGCTCGCGAAGGGCCAAGGGGATCTCCCGAAGTGCCTCCAGATCCCACCTGAGACCCTGCACCCCGTGCTGTTTCTCGAGGGATATCACTACCCTGGCGGTGTCGGCTCTGGGATCATCTATGGAGGGAGGGGGAATCTCGACGTCGTAGGAGCGGACTATGGGGTCCACCTCGCCGGCGACTTCGAACCCCTCTACCTGAAGGCGGGGAGTGGAGATCAGCGACTCCGGTGGAAGATGCAGGGCGCAGTCGCCCATCGGTTGGGTTTGGCAGGCCAGGCGGTATCCATTCGCCAGTTCCTCCTCCGAAAGGACGGCTTTCTCCGCGGATGTGGGCGCGGAGACCTCCCCTCGGAGGATCTGGACCCGGCATCGACCGCAGCTGCCTCGACCGTCGCAGCTGCTGGTGAGGTCGATGTCCAATTGCCGGATGACCTCCAGGAATGGCTGGCCGGTGGAGAGCCGCACTCGCAGCCCCAGCGGCTGGAACTCGATCTCCACCCTCTCTGACTCCTGGAGGCTCATCCGTTCGGCTCCTTTCTGACTACCTGACCAGACCGGCGCTCTGAGGCAACAAGAGGGTTAGCTCTGGGACCCCGATAATGGCAAGGAGGCCCAGAAGCAAGGCCACAGCATAGGGCCAGTAGTGAGGAGCGAGTTGCGCGACACTGAGGTTCCCGAACCGAAGGGCGATGAGCAGACCCACGCCGATGGGTGGCATGAAGAGCCCGACACCCACCGCAGCCGTCAGCACGATGCTGAAGTGGATAGGGTCGATCCCGACTATCTTAGCGGCAGGGAACAGCACTGGGACCAGGATCATTGCCGCGGGCAACCCCTCCATTATCATGCCGAAGAAAGCGACGATGATGGCGGCGACAATGAGGAAGACGAACGGACCACCCCCCAGCGATAAGAGCATCTGTCCGACTGCCTGCGGCACCCCCGCCATCCCCAGAAGGAACTGGTACACAGTGGCTACCCCCATGAGCAAGACCACCGCGGCGCTCATCAGTGCGCTATCCTCCGCCACCCTCAGCATCTCCCTGAAGGAGACATTCCGATAAACCAACAGTGCGACCACGACCGCGTAGAAAGAGATGATCGCACCCGCCTCAGTCGCGGTGAAGATACCGAACCTGAAACCCACGAGCATCACGATTGGCACGAAGAGAGGGATAAGCGCCCCCCTCAGGGCTGAAAGGAAGACCTTCAGGCTTGGCCTAGCGTCCGTGGGCCAGTGGAACCGCGTCGCCTGCCAATAGATGCACGCCATGAGGATTGCCGACATAGTCAGAGCTGGGATGAAACCACCGAGGAAGATACCGACGATGGACGTATTGGTCAAGGTACCGACGACAATCATGAAGACCGCCGGAGGAACCAGGATACCGATGCCTGTTGCCGACGCAACGATAGACACGGCATGCTCAGGTTTATAGCCAGCCTTGATCATTGGGGGAGTGAGCATGGCGCCGATGGCGGATACGTCGGCGACACTGGACCCCGAGATCCCTGAGAAGAGATATTCGGCGGCGACGGTAGTCATGCCAAGGCCCCCTCGCATCCAGCCGACCAGCGCCCTCGCAAGAGTGATGAGCTGATAGGACATCCCGCACCGCTCCATCAAGGTACCGGCGAAGATGAAGCTGGGGATCGCCAGCATGACGAAGCTGTCCGCACCGGCGATGATGCTTGAGGGCAGCTTCACCAGATCGAAGTTGCCGACTATCAACCCGAGGATTCCTGAGAGCCCCATGGCGAAGACGATAGGGATCCCCACCGCCACCAAGAGCAGGAAAACTACGGCCGCTAACGCTAGAATGACCATATAGTGCGACCTCCTCCGACGTTAGTCGGCGTGGTTTGAAGAACTGCCCTTGCTCATAAAGGAATCAAGGGCCAGGCGAGCCGCATAGCAGGTTATCAGTATTCCACCCACAGCCGCGGAGGCATACTGATAAGCCAGACTGATACCGAGGCCCGGGGTCTCGGATGTCGTGTTGGCAATAGCTGCTTGCGTGGCATACGGGGCCAGAATGAGCCCGAAGAGCAGGATGAACAGGGCGATCACTGTCCGCACCAGCCGCTGACTTGCCGGGCTCAGGCTGTCCAGAAGCAGATGTATGGAGAAGTGAGACCCCCTGGTTATTCCGATGGCACCACCAATGAAAGTGATCCAGATCAGACTCAAGGTTCCCACCTCCTCCGTCCAGGGGAGAGCCTGACCGACGACATAACGAAAGAAGACGCCCAGCATCATGTCCACCAGCATGATAAACATGAGCACTACCAGCACGATGCGCGGGACCATGCTGACGAACCCGAGAGCCCTCGTCATCTGTTATTCCTCCACCAGTCGCTTCGCGTCTCGACCCGACGTCCACCGGGAGGACAATCCGCCCTTCCGGTGGACATCGGGCGCAATCAGCGACGCGAGGCTACTTGAAAGATGCGATCTTATCCCACATCTCAGAGTACTGAGACTTGAACCCCGGCCACAGCTTCTCCTCAGCTAGTTTGCGGAAGGCTTCCTGGTCGGAGCCATTGACCTGCATGCCGAGCGGCTCCAGCAGCTTCTTCGCGCCTTCAAGGCTGTCCACACTCTCAGCCTCCTCGCGCATCTTGGCCTGGGCGCCCAGACCGGCCTCGGTGAGCAGTTTCTGCTGGTCGGCGGTCAGGCCCTTCCAGACATCGGGGTTGATGAGGGTCATGCTCGGCGTGTAGTTGTGATAGGTAATCGAAACGTACTTCGCGATTTCATTGATCTTGTAGTTCTTGATGTTGACGATGGGCAAGTCGGCGCCGTCCACGACGCCCTGCTGTATCGCGGGAATCATCTCCGCGAAGCCCATCGGCACAGCGCTGGCGCCGAGACCATTCACGGTATCGGTGTACACCTTGCCCTGCTGGACACGCATCTTCATGCCCTTCAGGTCGTCCGGCTTGGTTATGGGCTTCTTCGTGTTGAAGAAATGCCGGAAGCCGAAGTCCATATAGAAGAGGACCTTGACCTTGTACTTGTTTTCGATGAGATCCGCCATCTCCTTACCGATCTCGCCGTTCAGCATCTTGTAGGCGTGATCGTAGCTACGCACAAGGTAGGGGGACATGAAGACCCCGAACTCTGGGAAGAGGGAAGCAGCAGCGCCGACGGGAGTGCCCATCGCGATGTTGCCCGACTTCACCGCATCCACGATCTCCGCCTCTTTCGTGAGCAGAGTCGCCGGATGGTATCGGACCTGCAGTGTACCGTTGGACTTCTTGCCGACCTCTTCGGCGAACCAGGCATAGCCCCTGTCGGTGAGGTCGTTGGTCGCGTTGTAGGCCAAGTCCAGGACCTTGGCCGCGGTCTTGGGAGCATCCTTGCTCTGTTGGGCCGAGGGCTGCGAGGTCCCCTGTGCAGTTGTCCCAGCAGGGGCGCTACCTGCACAGCCCGCTATCAGCAGGGCAAGGGCAACACAGGCTGTCAAAAGAACCCAGTAACGGCGCATTGAGTTTTTTCTCCTCTCGTTTGCCGTGTCAATCCACGCTAGCGACTCTAGAACGGGTGCACGGTCTGTCTATTGGAACCCAACAACTGCAGGCTAACTTCAGTAATCCGCGCTCTTCTGATAGGCGACCTCCCCGTGGCATAGGCGTCAGCGAGTATCTGCTCAGGCCCACGTTCGCCGCGTGATGCCAATTTACCTACCGACGGACCGGCGAGAAGCTGCGAACGGGGGCAGCTATAACCGATGAGGGCCGGCAGACCTCTAGCCTCCCGAGTATTAGCCCCTGCCGCCTCGCGCCTTCTGCTTAACGTCTGGGTTGTTCAGGTCCCGCCCCTCGGGCCAGCCTCCCTCCAGGATCGCTGCGATGGATCTGGAAAGCCGGCGACGGGCCTCGACCTGGCTCTCGTCCGAGATGCCGGCCGTGTGGGGCGTCAGCAGCACGTTGGGCAACTCCCTGAGTGGGCTCCCATCATAGAGCGGCTCCGTCTCGTAGACGTCCAGCCCCGCTCCGGCGATCAGCTTCTGCTGGAGGGCCCGAACGAGTGCCGCCTCATCCACAACGGGTCCCCTGGCGGTGTTGAAGAGGTAGGCCGTGGGCTTCATCAGGCGGAGCTCTCGGTCGCTCAGCATGTGTCTGGTCTTGGCGTTGAGCGGCGCGTGGACGGAAACGTAGTCCGACCGGGCCAACAGTTCGTCCAGCCCCACGAGGTCAACGCCGAGGCTGGCCGCGGCCTTGGGATCCACGAAGGGATCGTAGGCCAGGACCTTGATGCCGAAGGGCTTCGCCCGCAGCGCCACCTCCCTGCCGATCTCGCCGAAGGCGATCAAACCGAGGGTCTGGCCGTAGAAGGCCGGTATGGGTGTGACTGTTGGCCTGCCCCACACCCCCTGCTTCATCAGGCGATCCAACTGGGGTAGCTTCCGGCCGAAGGCCAGGAGGAACATCATGGTGTGGTCGGCCACCTCCCGAGCGAAGCAGCCAGGCACGTTCACCACGGCGACTCCCAGTCGGGTGGCCGCCTCTACGTCCACGTTGTCCACGCCGATGCCGTACCGCCCGACGACGCGAAGTCTGGGAAGGCTCTCCATCACTCGGGCCGTGATCTTGGCCTTGACCACCATGACCGCATCGGCGTCCTGGGCCATCTCGATCAGCAGATCCTCATGAAAGAGGCTGGGTGGGACGAAGGGGCAGGTGATGGTGCTGTATCGCTCCGTGCCGATCTCCGCGGGGGGGTAGTGCATACTGGCTTCCGGAGGGGCCCCGGCAGTTTTCGCCCAACCGACCACCACCTCAGCCCCCGCCTTCGCTAGTTCCTGCCGCTCGATGACCGGCACGTACCAGGTGGGCACATCCAGGATTACCACATTTCGTTTCTTATCGACCAATACAGTTCTCCGTTAGGTTGAATCGCGGGCTCAGGCGTAGGGGTAATTGGGCGAGGCCAGGTCCTCTTGGTAGAGACTCCAGTCGCTCTCGGAGATGTGGCCCTTGGACCGATAGTAGCGCCTGGCGTCGTTCAGGATATCCTCGATGGCCTCCTCCTGATCGGCAGGAAGCGGCGTTGGCTTGTGACTCGCCAGGATCTGCTCCATCCTCTCCACGGCCCGCCGTATCACCGTTGGGCTGCCCTCGTTGAAGAAGTCCGCGTAGGAGCCGTGGTCGGCGGACCTCGGCATGTACTGCTCCTTCCTCCACCAACTCCGTGTATGGCTCGTGGCGAGGAAGTTGCCGGGAATGGGGCCGACCTGATCGATCAGATCGAGGGCCATCGTCCCGTCACTTACCTCGACACCCTGGAGGAACCGGCCGATCATCTCGGCCGAGTCGTCGTCCAACACCAGCTTGGCCGGGTGCATTGAGAGCTGTTGAGAGATGCCGCCCTGGAACCGGACCATGCTGGCTCCGGCGAGGGCTGTAGTTGTGGCTGCCATGGTCGTCTCGTAGCCTGCCTGATAGTCGATCTGCTTGGAGCCGCTCCAGGCTGCGGCAATGGACCAGGATGGAACCTTGTACGCGCGCCAGAGCTGCTGGTAGGCGGCATCGAGGAGGAAGTTGGCCACCTGTCCGAACATGGGCGAGCCGCTCCTCATGTTCTGCACCAGGGTCATGTTGCCGCTCCATACCCTGGCACCGGGCTTGACAAGTTGAGCCAGCACGATCCCCGCGATGTTCTCGGCGCTGCTGCTGATTACTGCCCCAGCCAGGGTTGCCGGGGCGGTAGCTCCGGCAACAGGGCCGGAGGTGACGTGGAAGGGCATGTCCTCCTGTGTGAAGTAGATGGTTTTGGCGACCTCCTCCTCTCCCACGGTCAGTGGAGCGACAGGGTTGACCAGTTGGAGGATATCCTGGCCGGTGACCTTGGCCATCTGGATACTCCAGCGGTAGCTCTCCAGGACCGAACCCTCCATGATCGGCTTGGTGGTCATCCGGATCTTGGCAGCCGCGCTCTCCAGCAGCCGCATCGCCTGAGGCACCTTCTCGAAGCCGTACCATGGGAAGGCAGGGAGCCCATGTACGCTCGGCAGGGCATCCATCAGTCTGACCAGGTCGTAGAACTCCTTGCGAGTGGGCTGCCGGGGCTGCCAGGTATCGAGGTCGACGGTGTTAGAGCCGTTGGCGGGGACGAAATAGGTGGTGTTCGGTTCCCCCAGCAGCCAGTTGTTGTCGGGGTTTCTCGCCGTGACCTCGTAGGAACTGGGACACTGAGAAAGACAATCGCGCACCAGTTCAGTGGGGAACCTGACTCGGTGCGAATCGAACTCCACCCTGCAGCCGGCGTCGGCCAGCAACCTGAGGGCTCTCTCGTCGTGGAAGTTCACACCAGTCCTCTCCAGGACTTGGAGAACCCCCGACTGGATCGAGGCCACATCCGCCTCGGACAGCACTCTCAGCGGGTCGTAGTTGCGACGAAAACCCTTCGAAGTCATCCTTAGCCTTACCCGTCTCTTAGAATCTTAGGGAAGCACTCCCTATCCCACTGGCCGTGTGACCACGGCGATAGCAATCAAGCACCCGCCCCGTCTGTCCACAACGGCAGAGGGTGGGTCTCAAACCCACCCCCCCACCATATTCGTGATGCTATCGGGATGTTGGGACTACTGCTGCTTCAGGAGCGGCATCAACTCCCCGATGCGCTTCTCCTCAGACTGGAGGAACTTGTCGTACTCATCGGTGCCCATGAACCGGTACGGCAGACCGGAGTTGGACATCTTCTCCCTGTAGGCCGGCATCTCGTCCACCTTCTTGTGCGCGGCCTCGAGTTGCTTGATGATCTCGACAGGGGTACCCGCCTGGGCGCACGTTCCCCTGATGACGGCCGTCTGCAGGTCGATTCCCTGTTCCTTGAGAGTCGGAACGTCTGGCAGCATCGGGTGACGCTCGGCCGCCGCAATCCCCAGGACGCGGGCGTTGCCGGACTTGTAGTGGGACATCGCGTCGCCGATGTTGCCTATCATCATCGCCACATGACCACCGAGCACGGCAGCCTGCGCAGGGGCGCTGCCCTCGAAGTGGGACATCGCCAGCTTGATACCGGTCTTCTGCTGGAATAGCAGTACCGAGATGTGGTCGTCGCTCATCAGGCCGGTGTCGGAGGTGGCGATGCCCTCAGGCTTGTCCTTCGCGGCCTTGACCAGGTCCGCCATGGTCTTGTAAGGGCTATCGGTCTTGACGAAGTAGACGTTGGGATCGATAACCTGACCTGCCACGGGGGCGAAGCTGGTCCGCTTGTAGATTGCCTGCCGCTCCGGATCAAGGTATGTTGGTTCCAGGCTGGGGGAATTGATCGCGACGAGGGTGTAGCCATCCGGCTTGGCGCTCTTCACGAAGTCGGTGAGACCTGACTGACCTGTGGCGCCAGCCTTGTTCACTACCTGTACCTGCTGTCCCAGCACTGTCTCCAGAGAGGCTGCGAGTAGGCGGGCTCCGAGGTCCATTGCTCCACCGGCGGGCCATGGAACGACGTAGGTGATCGGCTTGTTGGGGAAGTCGCTCTTCGGGGCGGCCGCGGTCGTCGGCTGAGCGGCAGGCTTCGTCGCAGCAGCGGCCGCCGCCGTCGGCTGGGCCGGAGCGGTTGTCGGCTGGGCCGGAGCCGCGGCCGGCTTACTGGCGGCGGTCGGTGTTGGCGCAGGCGCCGGCGAGGAGCATGCCAGGACGGCGAATGTTGCGACGGCGGAGACCAGCCCGATGGCGAGCGAGCGGGATACGCGGAGATGCGAGTTGGCCATCTTGAAATTCCTCCTTGCGAATCAGCACTGTGCAACCACGAACGGGAGCAAGACAGGGCTGTCTCATTCGCGTCGTTACTGAGAGGCGGACAGGGGCGATGCGTGCAAAACCGCCTTTGAGGGATTGTAAGGCTGGATCCCGCGGGATTCTGTCGTCTAGACGACAAATCTAGAGGGGAAATAATGTCTGTGGTATATCGAATTGACTGAGGAGGCACTGGTTCCGTAGAGGGGCCGGAGAGGTAACCCTATGGCAGAGTTTGGTGTGTCCCCAGATTTCGCATTGCTTGTGATCACTCGTCTAGAACGGCTCCCCTTTGAAGGGAACGACAACGTTTTCGAGGATCGAGATGACCACGCGCTCGGCGGAGCGCACGTGCTCCCTGACGGACTTCTCCGCCTCCTCGCCATCGTGTCGCTTGATCGCATCCACTACCTGGCGGTTCTCGCGGGCGATCGTCATGAGGCGGCCAGGGACATGGGCCGAGATCGGCCTCGTTCGTCCCAGTAGCGAAACAACGTGGTGGGTGAAGCGCAGCAGCGTCTGGTTGTCGGCCATCAGGGCAATGTGCTCGTGTAGCTGCTTGTCAGCATTCATGAGCCTGAGGCAGTCACCGTGGGCGGCTGCATCCTCTTCCTCGAGCATGATCTTTTCCAGCTTGGCCGTCTGCTCCTCGCTGCCTCGCTGGGCTGCCAGCCGGCATGCCAGGCCGTCCAGCATCTCCTCTGCCTCGAACAGCTCTCGAACGGCCTTCACCGTCAGTTCCGTTACGACCACGCCACCCGCGGTGGCTACTGCCAGGCCCTCGCTGATCAGCACCCTCAGAGCTTCTCTCACCGGTGTCCGGCTGACGCCCAGCTCCTTGGCGAGTGTAGTCTCCAGCAGCTGGCTCCCTGGCGGGAGTCTGCCTTCGATGATGTCGGCGGCGAGTCGCTTGTAGACTCTCTCCGTCAGGCTGCCGTGATCTGAGGGCGGACCGAGGGGGCGAGGTGATCCATTCAAGACTGTGTGCTCGCCGGGCAGGTAATGGGCATTAGAAGACCTCTTCTTGGATGCAGGATGGAAGGTGCTGCCGTCTTCACCATAGGAACGTTCTCGGCCCTTGTCAAGGGCCGAGAACCGGACACGCGGGCGCGGGAGTACGGGGACTGGTCTACCCGCGCCCGCGCCTGTGTGGTTACGCCGACCAGGCGACTTCCAACCGTTCGGGCATGTGCTCGATATAGCGCTGCGCTGCAATGGCGGCCGTGGTGCCATCGCCCACGGCGGTGGTGATCTGGTGGGTGATCTGAGACCTGATGTCCCCAGCCGCGTAGATCCCCCTCACAGAGGTGGCCATGTTGGAGTCGGTGGTGACGTAACCGTACTCGTCGCGATCCACATGGCCACAGAAGAGGTCGGTGTTGGGGATGAAGCCGACGAAGACGAAGAGCCCGCTCACCTCCAGCCTCTCCTCGCGGCTATCTCGCCGCAGAGCGATGTAGTCCACAGCGTCGGCGCCGTGGATCGACTCCACCGTGGTGTTCCGATGGATCTGGACCTTGGGATTCCCCCTCACCCTATCCAGCAGCAGCGACTGGGCCCTGAACGCGGCTCGGCGGTGGAGGATGTGTACCTTGCTGGCGAATCGGGTGAGGAACAATGCCTCCTCCATGGCGGCGTCGCCTCCACCCACCACCGCGATCTCCTGGCCCTGGAAGAAGGCGCCGTCGCAGATGGCGCAGTAGGACACTCCCCTACCCGTGAACTCCTCTTCGCCCGGCACCTCCAGCTTCCTCGGCTCTCCGCCGGCGGTGACGATCGCGGTCTTGGTCAGAAACTCGTTGCCGCTCTCCATCTGAACAAGCTTCAGGAGACCTCGGCGTTTGATGCACTTCACGCCATCGGCCTCGATCTGGAGACCCAACTGGCGTACCTGCTGTTCCATGCGTTGAGCCAGCTCGATGCCCTTGATGCGCTCGAAACCAGGGTAGTCCTCTATCCACTCGGTGTTGAGCAGCTGTCCTCCCAGGGCTTTCTTCTCGATCAAGATGGACTTCATCTTGGCACGAGCCGAGTACAGCCCAGCCGTCAGCCCCGCAGGGCCGCCCCCAACGATCACCACGTCGTATTCTTCCATTACACTGTAACCTCTCCCAGCAGCAAGCAATCAGCAGTCAGCTATCAGCTCCTGTCTGTCGCTCTTAGCGCAAAGGAACGTTGCATCGGCTGATTGGCCAGCAGATTGACGTTCCAGAACACAATAGAGGCATAGCACGTGCTATGCCTCTATTGATGCTGATAGCTGATAGCTGACTGTTGTTAGCTGAGGGCTACTGGCTTCCGCCTGAGGTGATGAACTCCAGGCCGCCCTCCTCATCCCGCTCCTCGGACTCTTCCCGGAGATCTTCCATGCTGATCCTCCCTGCCAGTCGACCGGCTATATCCCTGAATGCTTGAGATAGGGAAGACTCGGGGTCGATCACCAGGACCGGTTTCCCCACATCGCCGCCTGCCCGGATCACTGGGTCCAGGGGGATCTCTCCCAGGAAGGGGAGTTCGAGCTCCTCGGACATCTCCTTGGCGCCGCCGTGGCCGAAGATGTCCGTCCTCTCGTCGCAGTGCGGACAGAGGAAGTAGCTCATGTTCTCCACGATCCCCAGGATGGGGACCTCCAATCGCTGGAACATTGCGATGGCCTTCGCCGCATCGGCCAGCGCCACCCCCTGCGGGGTCGCTACCACCACGAGGCCGGTCAAGGGGATCGCCTGCGCCAGGCTCAGGGATGCGTCACCGGTGCCGGGAGGCAGGTCCACCACCAGGTAATCCAGCTCTCCCCAGTCCACGTCGTTGAGGAACTGCTCCACCATCTTTCCGACCATCGGACCTCGCCAGATGACCGGAGTCTGGTCGTTAACGAAGAAGTCCATGGAGATCATCTTGATCCCCTGACCTTCGGCTGGTATCAGCTTCTTGTCCTCGGCTCGCGGCGGCTCGTCCACGCCGAGCATCTGAGGGATGTTGGGGCCCCAGATATCCGCATCCAGCAGGCCTACCCTGGCACCGGACTCGGCCAGCGCCAGGGCGATGCCCACCGAAACCGTGGACTTGCCCACGCCGCCCTTGCCGCTGCCGACGGCGACGACGTGGCAAACGCCAGGGATTCCCTCTTTGATCTTGGACCGATTGGCCTTTACTCGCGAGCTAATCTTGATCTCCACCCTCTCGACGCCCGGGACGGACATGACAGCTTCCCGTGCTGCCTGCTCTATCTGCCTCTTCAATGGGCAGGCTGGCGTGGTGAGAACGACGGCGAAGCTCACGGTGGAGCCGTCGATCTGAACGTCCTCTACCATGCCAAGGCTCACCAGGTCTCGGTGCAGCTCGGGGTCCTGCACCGTTCCAAGGGCCTTGAGCACGTCGTCTCTGCTGACGGCCTTGTTACCCGACACTACTGTTACCCTCCTTTGGGCTGTGGGTACTACTCCCTCTCCCTATGGGAGAGGGCTGGGGTGAGGGTTCGTCGGTGAGGAATGTTTCAGCCCTCACCCATAGGGAGAGGGAATCCACCCAAACCCAGTACCTGCTCATGCAGGCGCACTGCTTTGGATTCTATCCCTCCGGCAGGCGTTGCGCAATCGCTTAACATAATTACATAAATGGCGGCTACAATGGAAAGGATAAGGCTATACTGACTATCTCTACTGTGCGCAGCTGGGGTGATGTGGTATCATCCAGGGGCGGTTCGGCAGAGCCGACGAGTGGTGCTGCCTGTTCGCTTCGAAGGGGACGGTGTAGTTGGAAAAGGAGATGCCGATGCAGCCTACCCGATGGGAGATCCTCCAGCTCCTGAAGAGACGGGGACGGGCCACTGTAGACGAACTGGCCAGGGCTCTCAACATGACCCTGATGGGTGTGCGCCTCCACCTCGTGGTACTGGACCGCGATGGTTACGTGCAAAGGAGCACGGTGCGCCACAAGCCCGGCAGGCCCGCACTGGTTTACGCCCTGACTCCCAAGGCCGAGGACCTCTTCCCCAAGCGCTACGACCTCCTCGCGGAGAAGATCCTGGAGGCTGTTGGGCAGCAGGCGGCTCCCGCGGATACCCGAACGATCCTCGAGAGGGCCGCGCGGAGTATGGCGGCTCCGCTGCTGGTCGGTCTCCCCGAGGACTCTTTGGAGCAGCGGGTTTGCCGGGTGGGGGAGATCCTGGATGAGATAGGCGCCTTTGCCTCCTGGGAGAGGGCTGAGGGGGGGTACCTGATCCACCAGTGCAACTGCCTCTTTTTTCGGATCGCCCAGCGCAATCGGGACGTGTGCTTCATAGACGATATCCTCCTGGGCGAGGTGCTGGGCGTCGATGTGAGTCGCAGGGAGTGTATCCTGGACGGGGCGAGCCGCTGTAGCTTCTTCGTCTCGTCGGGAGAGCAGGGTTGACCGTGAAGCACGAGGCGATGCTGTACGATCGATTGGAGGGTGGCGCCGTTCGGTGCCACGTGTGCCAGTGGGAGTGCAGCCTCCAGCAGGGCAAGCTGGGGGTGTGTGGTACCCGGATGAACGAGGATGGCGTTCTCTACACCCTCATCTATGGCGAGGTCTCATCGCTCAACGTCGACCCGATCGAGAAGAAGCCGCTGTTCCACTTCTATCCCACTACCCAAGTGCTGTCTCTCGGTAGCTGGGGCTGCAACTTCCACTGCAAGCACTGTCAGAACTGGCAGATCTCCTATGCTCGTCCCTCCAAGGACGGCTGGACAGCGGGCGGCTTCTCCGAGCGCGGACAGCGGCTTACGCCAGAGGAGACGGTCGAACTGGCCCGTGATCACCGCTGCGCGGGGATATCCTGGACCTACAACGAGCCGGGCATCTGGCTGGAATACACCCTGGATACGGCGCGCCTGGCCAAGGAGGCGGGTCTCTACACCGCCTACGTGACCAACGGCTACATGACCGAGGCGGCTCTGGACGCCATCGGCCCCTACCTGGACGCCTACCGAGTGGACATAAAGGGCTTCGGGGACGAACCGTACCGCAGCCTTTCGGGCATAACGAAGACCGAGGGCATTCTGAGTGTCGCGGAGAGGGCGAAGCAGTACTGGGGCATGCACGTCGAGGTAGTGACCAACGTGGTGCCTACCGTCAACGACTCCCCGGAGCAGCTCAGGGGCATCGCCCAGTGGATCCTGGATGCCCTGGGGCCCGAAACGCCATGGCATGTCACTCGTTTCTTTCCTCATGCGGAGATGAACCACATCCCGCCCACATCCGTGGCTACTATCCATTCGGCTCGGAAGATGGCGTTGGAGTTGGGGTTGCGCTTCGTGTATAGCGGGAACATAGCGAGCGATGGCGCGGAGGACACCACCTGCCCCGGCTGTGGCAAGCTGGCCATCAGACGATCCGGCTTCCGGGCGGAGATGGTGGGTGTTGCGTCTGGAGGACGGTGCCGCGCCTGCGGTCGAGACCTGAACCTACGGGGCTGTTGAGGGCGACGTCCCCTACGACTGATCGATGGAACCGAGGTGACTTGTGAGGGTAGCAATTCTAGGCGCTGGGATAGCAGGGCTCACGGCGGCCCACGAGCTGGCCAAGGCTGGCTACTCGGTGACGGTGTATGAGGCGGCAGCCCAGGCCGGCGGATTGGCGTCCGGCTTCCGGGACGAGGGGTGGGAGTGGCCGCTGGAGCGCTTCTACCACCACCTGTTTACCACCGACAGCGCCATTCGTGGCCTCGTGGAGGAGATCGGTTACGGGGACAAGCTGTTCTTCGGACGGCAGATCACGGCGCAGTGGTGGAGCGGCCAGCCGCATACCCTTCAGGGCGGGTTGGAGTCCCTGCGGCTTCCCTTCGGCAGCGTTCCGGTTCCCGCCATGGTTGCCACGGCCTTGTCCGTCGTTTCCTACCCGGGCCTGCCCTTCGTGGATCGCATTCGTATGGGGGTGGTTTCGGCCTACCTGAAGTACCTGGCGCGGGACTGGCGCCCGCTGGAGAGGTCGACCGCCGCCGAGTGGTCGCGCCGCTGGATGGGCGAGACCGTTTACCGGAAATTCGTGTATCCCCTGCTGGAGGGCAAATTCGGACCCTACGCCGACCAGGTGAACATGGCCTGGTTCTGGGCGCGGCTGAAGACCCGCAGCTTCCTGTTGGGCTACTTCGAGGGCGGCTTCCAGGGCTTCGTCGATGCCCTGCTGGCCCACGTGCGGCAAGAGGGCGTTCAGGTGGAGCTTCACACCCCCATATCGGCCCTGGCTGAGCTGCCGGGCGGGAGATGGCAGGTCACAGCTGCGCTGACATCGGACCCATCGGCGCAGAAAACAGAGGAGTACGATGCCGTCGTCTCCACCGGCTCCCCCGCGCTGCTGAAGCGGTTGGTGCCCCAGTTGCCTGGTGACTACCTGGGCCAGGTTCAGAAGCTCGATTCCTTGGGAGCCGTGGTGATGACCATCGCCCTGCGCCGGCGCCTCACTGAGGGTGTCTACTGGATGAACATGCCCAAGGACGAGTTCCCCTTCCTGGCGCTGGTGGAGCACACCAACTACTTGGACTCGAAGCACTATGGCGGCGACCACCTAGTCTACTGTGGCGACTACCTGGAGCCCTCTCACGAGTACTTCCAGCTGACCCACGAAGAGCTTCTCCAGCGCTTCCTCCCAGCGCTGAAGCGGGTGAACCCGGAGTTCGACCCCTCCTGGGTGCGGGCTTCCTGGCTGCACCGGGAGCTCTACGCCCAGCCCATCGTCCCCGTGAACCACTCTCGCAACGTGCCGGCCCTGGCGACGCCACTCCCCGGCCTCTTCTGGGCCAGCATGAGCCAGGTCTACCCGTGGGACCGCGGCACCAACTTCGCCGTGGAGATTGGCCAGCGGGTGGCTCGTGAGCTGTGTAAGCACGACCAGATGGAGATCAGATAAGATCTTGCTCACCGACTGGCCGTGGATCTCCTGGATCGCCGCCTCAACCAGATGAGGGCGGTCAAGAGCACCGCGGCCAGGGCGAGCCACCCTCTCCGCACGGTGAGAGAGCGAGACGGGGGCATCTCCTCAAGTAGAGGGGACCCCGCGACACGCTCGTCTCCCTCCAAGGCAACCGTGCCGGCATCTCCGTCCACGGTTACGGACTGCCCGTTGGCTATCCTCCGGGTTCCGTTGCCCGTGCCCATCACCGCCGGTATGCCGTACTCCCGAGCGACGATGGAGCCGTGGGCCGTAACTCCTCCGATGTCGGTGACCAGACCCCTCGCCTGGGCGAACAGGGGGGTCCAGGCGGGTGTGGTGGTTGGGCATACGAGGATAGTGTCCGGCACCATTCTGTCGAAGTCGGCAGGAGAGAGGATCACGCTGGCATGGGCGGTGACCCGGCCCGGACTGACAGGGAAGCCCTTCAAGATCGATCCCTCATTCAGGTTCCTCTTCTGGGTCTCCAGGAAGGACAGGTCGATGGGACCGAACTTGATCCCCGCGGACGGTGGCACGGCTGCAGGCGGGTGCAGCCGTTTGCGGGCCTCGCGTAGCTCCCGGCGCTCCCGCGCCAGCCGGGCGAGGTCGGATCGGCCCTGGCTGGCTGCCCGCGCCTGGCTCGCTTCGATCAATTCCGTGCTCTCCAGGAAGAAGACGTCGTCGGGGTTATCGAGCGACCCGACCCCTGCGAGTCTCCGCCCCAGCTCCAACGCCAGCCGCCGAAGGGGCGGCCATGCGGAACCCACGTAGAAGAACGCCTCCTCCCTGAACGGGGCGAAATCCTGGGCCCAGCGAACGATCTTCAGGAACAGCCGCCGCCGCACCGGGTCCAGGGAGCTCGCCGTCCTCTGCACCAGCCTGTCGCGTTCTTGAGCCATCTCCGCCTGGCGCTCGCGCACGTCCTGGCCTGGCTGCGTCACCTTGGCCTTGAGACTCAACAGCACCGGCGTTGGGTCCTCCGCCTGGGTGGGGGTGACGAAGTCGAGAGTGTAGACCTGGTGGCCGTAGCGCTCGAGGTAGAGCTGGACCTTCTCCTGGACAGGACGGCCTGTGTGGCTACTACCCAGCGCCTCCATCAGCCGCCAGACGGGGGTGCTCGCCACCAACTCGCGCAGCTCTTCGGAGTCGCGAACCTTCTCGGCGATGGACTGCAACTCCGCCTCGGCCTCCATAGCCTTTGTTGGGAAGCCGCGCAGGAATAGGGCGCTGCTCAGGCCGCTTCCGCGCATGGCCCCATTGAGGAAGCGGTTCAGCGCTATGTCACTGGCCCTAGTGACGGCGATGATGAAGTTGGTCCCTCCCCAGTACATTGCTTCCGCCCTGGCCAACTCCCGGATTCCATCGAGCAACTGCTCGTCGGACGCGGATGTCGGATCGAACTCCTTCCAGCGCTCCACCGTTGCCTGGTGAGCCGGCAGGATCTCGTCCCGCCAGTATGGAACCCCGTGCTGGAAGATCGCCCGGATGATCGTGCCCCTTGCCATGACGACGACCATGTTCCGCACGATCTTCCAATTCATGGTGAAGTTGCCACGCAGATAGGCGTAGCCGTTCACCGTGGTGTACCAGGGCCGGTCGGCCTCGCTCACAACGTCGGACTTCCCTGCCTTGGCGATCACCTTTGCCATCGAGATTTCCAGCCCCTCTCGGAGGTAGAGCTCCTCGAAGAGTGGGGAGAGGGGCTCTGGCATGTTCTCGGCGACCTGGCGGCGGACCCACTTGGTGCCCGGGATGGGTGGCTCCCAGGTGACGTTCTTGAGGGGTGCGAGGGGCAGGCTCGTGATCGGGCGGGACTGTAAGAGCCAGACCCTCCCCTCGGACAGGGCCCACTCGATATCCTGGGGGACGCCGTCGAAGAGATGCTCCACCTGGAGAGCCAACTCGCCCAGCTCTCGGAGCTGCACCTCGGAGAGAGATGCCTCCCCTCGTCGTTCCTCTGGGACCTCTCGAGTGGTGGTGCCCTGTCCCTCGGACGGGAGGACCTCCGCCTCCTTGGTCCCGAGCACCCTCTCCTTCACGGCCAGGTTGCCCTTGTCCAACAGGAAGGAGTCGGGAGTCACCTGTCCCGAGACGACCGCCTCGCCCAGGCCGAAGCTGGCGTTGACCACCAACTCATCCCGATCCCCTGTCGTGGGATTGGAGGTGAAGAGCACGCCCGAGACCTCGGAGGGGACCATGGTCTGGACCACTACCGCCATGGAGACAGAGCGCTGGTCCACCCCCATCTTGAGCCGGTACCCGATGGCACGGGCAGTCCAGAGGGAGGCCCAGCAGCGGCGCACCGCATCGAGGAGGGCGTCCTCACCGTACACGTTGAGGTAGGTATCCTGCTGGCCGGCGAAGGACATGCCGGGCAGGTCCTCGGCGGTGGCACTGGAGCGCACCGCGACGGCGGGCTGCCCGAGGGAGGCGTATGCCTGGCGGATCGCCGTGGCTACATCCTCAGGCATGGAACCACGATCGAATAGGGACCGGATAGTCGCCGACGCTCGCTCCAGAGAGACGGGGTCGTCGACTACCGCGCTAGCGACGGCCGCGACTATCGCCTCGTACAGGCTGTTGGCCTCGACGAAGCGGCGATAGGCTGCTGTGGTGAGGTGAAATCCGCGTGGCACCGGCAGTCCGGCAACCGCCATTCTGGCCAGCGAAGCCCCCTTGCCCCCGACCAGCTCCAGCGTCGCATCGGCCGATTCCAGGGGCAGATACAGTGGAGCCTGTACGTTCCTTTCCATCGCGATCACCAACCTCCTTGCTTAACTAACATCGTTTCTCCCATGCTCCTCGAAAGCTGCCACGACGAGGAGGTGACTGCTGTGTCGGTCAGAAAGCGTCGTCTCCCGGCGAGATAGTCCACTCCTTCAGGGCTGCGACGTCGACGATCTGCAAGGAACCTGGGGAAGTCCCCAGCACCCGTTCCAGTGCGTCGGTGTAGGCAGCGACGGCGTCTGCGAGGCATCGCGGATCGCCACCGTTCGGCTCGAACGAGAGGAGCAATCCGACAAGGGTTTCGTTGAGGTCCTCCAAGAGGGACAGGACGATCACGCCGGCCTGGTCGGGGAGGGAGGCCGTGAAGACGCCTTCCTGGATGCCCTGGCGGATGATCGTCGCCAGCAGGGGCGCGGTGCGCTTGACCCCGTTGGCGTGCACCTTCTGGCGGACTATGGCGTTGTCGTCGGCAAGCCACACGCGCGCCAGCTCGAGAACATAGGGCTTCCGATCGGTCTTCCAGCGAACGATCGTGTCGAAGTAGCGCTGGAGCTTCTCCAGGGCAGGCAGGTGAGGATCGTGCACGATGGGGAGGATCGCCTGTTTCGCATCCTCCACCATGCGTTCCGCCAACGCTTCCAGCACTGCCTGCTTGGAGCCGAAGTAGTGATAGAATGCCCCCTTGGAAATTTGCAGGTCGTCCAGGATGTCCTGGATCGCCATCTGCTCGTAGCCCTTGGTCTGCACCAGCCGTTGGGCCGCGGTGAGGATCTCGTTGCGCTTCTCGGCGTATTCCTTCTCGTTGACGACTCGAGCCATAGTCCCCGCCCTTTATTAAACCGGCAGCCGGTCTATTATTCACCTGGATCATACCCGACTACGTGTCTGCCGTCAATGGCCAGAGAGCCGGCTCCCACCGACGTTGTACGCCCAAATGCCGAGCGGTATACTCTTGTCAGGGCAAGGGGGTTCTGGACAGCCGTCGAGAGTAGGGGAGGCTGAGATGATGCTAACGGACTATATTCGCGCGGCGATGCGCCGGGCGAACTACGAGAAGCTAGAGAACGGCAGCTACTACGGCGAGATACCAAGTTTGGAGGGCGTCTGGGCGAACGCGCAGACCTTGGAAGCCTGCCGGGAGGAGCTCCAGAGTGCCCTGGAGGACTGGATCATGTTCAGTCTGACCAACAGCTTTCCCATCCCCCCCATGGACGGCATCACCCTGGCAGTGACAAGGGTTGCCTGATGCCTCGACTCTACCCGATCAGTCGGAGCGACTTCATTGTCTCGCTCAGGCATTTGGGTTTCTCCGGGCCCTATCCTGGCGGCAACCACGAGTTCATGGTGAAGGGTACTCGACGTCTGATTCTTCCCAATCCCCACGGCAGCGACATTGATGCCGGACTGCTGGCCCGCCTCCTGAAACAGGCCGGGATCACACGCGAACAGTGGGAGGCTCGCTGGGACCTCTCAGCGTCCGGCTCCATCCTCCCGCAGGGTCACCACGCCTGAGTCGCCGTCAGCAAGGATCGACGTACGGCGGCCCGACGACAGAGGCCCTCGTCGGGCCGCCTCACCTTGAGGGATGGCAGTGATCGTCGGTCAGCCGACGTCGCGGCGTTGGAACCCCACCAGCCCGGCGACAGTGAGTGCCGCGGCCAGGCAGGTCAAGCCGAACAGGGGCAGGGTGGGTAGCTCCGCTATGGGGATACTGTAGTGGGCGTAGGAGAACGGGGAGAGCCGCATCGCCGACCAATCGACTACCTGAGCCTCCCACAGCATCTCTATGACCACAAACAGAGCCCAAAGGCCCCAGATCGAGACGGAGGCCGCCCGGGGCACCAGGCCATACAGCATCGCCGTGATCCCCACCATCACCCACACGACGGGGATCTTGGGCAGGCTCATCCCCAGCACCCGGGGCAGCACGCTGCTCACGTCGCCTGCGACGAGGCCCCAGCCCAACCCGGCGCCCAGACCTAAAGCCAGAAGTAAGAAGGCGGAGCCGGCGAAGGCCACGATCAGGTGGCTGGTCATCCACCGAACTCGGCTGACCGGTTGGACCAACAGCGGCTCGGCGCGGTTCTCGGTTTCCTCCGTCCGCAGCCGCAGCACCGCCGTGATGGCGTAGACCGTCACCCCAATCAGCACCGCAACGATATAGATGGAAACCGCCATGAAGCCTTCGCGGTTGCTCAGCCGTTCCGTCCAAGCCCCGCTGCCGATATTCGCCAGCATCTCGCTTAGACCCTCCGCCACGCTGGGCACGCCAGCGCCGAGGCCAGCGCCCAGGAAGACCAGTCCCGCCGTCCAGCCGATGATGGTGCCTTCTTGCAGCCGCCAGGCCAGCGCCAGCGGGCTGCGCAGACCTGGGACCGCCTCCGCCGGTCCCAGCCGTGAAGGAAGAAGACCCGTGCCGAAGTCCCGGCGAGCGGACAGGGCATAGGCCGCCGCGACCGGAATGGCGGACAGAACGGCAAGCACCAGTAGGGTCCAACCATGGTCGCCGGCAAAGGGCTGGGTGAGCCGATACCATCCCTGCGGCGAGAGCCAGGCCCAGCCGGTGTAACCGCCGCCCGTGTTGTTCCAGACGTACCCCAGGAGTCCCACGCCAAACACCGCCAAGGCGATCCCTCTTGCGCCGCCGGCGTGCTCCCGCAGCTGCGCGCTCAAGGAGCCTATCCCGGCGAAGAACCACCCGGCGGCCGCGATGGTCAAGCCGAACAGCAACGACCCGCCCGCGGGCAGCCCAGCGCCAATGAGCAGTAGAGCTGCCAGCAGCCCTGCCACCAGACTGGCAACGCAGGTCAGCGTCAACGCGGCCGTCAGGGGGGCATGACGGCCCACTATGCCCCCACGGATCAGCTCGCCGCGGCCCGCCTCCTCCTCTGTGCGAGTATGGCGGATGACAGTGAGCAAGCTGGCAATCGCCAGCGCCATTGCACCTTGCACGATAGAGCGCCAGATGATCGCCCCGGCGACGGACATGGGCACGACCGGACCGAGGACGGCTTCAGCCACGGGATTGGCCCTCATCTCGGCGATGAACCCCTGCCAATCCGGGAGCGCCATGACGAAGGACAGCTGTCCCCAAGTGAGGAGCAGAGGCAGGAGAACCCAAATCGGCAGCCAGATGCGATCCCGGCGCAGAAACAGACGGATGAGAATGCCGGTACCCGCGAAATCACCCCCTTTCATCTCTGAACCGCCTCCTTCTCCCGTATGTCGGTGCCGTAGTGCCGCATGAACAGATCCTCCAGCGTTGGGGGCTGGCTGATCAGGCTGCGCACGCCGGCTGCGGTGAGGTGACGCAGCATGCCGTCCAGCCCGTCGGCGTCCACCTCGCAGCGCACGCGGGTGCCATCGACCTGCAACTCGTGTACCCCGGGCAAGCCAGCCAGCCCGAGGGGAGGGCTCGACAACTCGGCCGTGATCGACGTCCGAGTCAGATGGCGCAGTTCGGCCAGGCTGCCGCTCTCCACCGTCCGGCCAGCTCGGATGATGGTCACCCGGTCGCAGATCGCCTCGACCTCGGCGAGGATGTGGCTGGAGAGCAGGACGGTGCGCCCCTTCTGCCGCTCTTCATCCATGCACTGACGGAACACCGCCTCCATCAACGGGTCGAGGCCCGAGGTGGGCTCGTCCAGCAGCAGCAGTTCGACATCGGAGGCGAGGGCTGCAACGAGGGCGACCTTCTGCCTGTTGCCCTTGGAGTAGGTGCGGGCCCTCTTCCTGGGGTCGAGATCGAAGCGCTCCAGCAGGTTGGCGCGACGTTGAGGGTCGAGGCCACCTCGCAGCCTGCCCAGCAGGTCGATGATCTCGCCCCCTGAGAGGTCAGGCCAGAGGGCGACATCGCCCGGGACGTAGGCCAGGCGGCGATGTAGGTCAACGGCGTCGCGCCAGGGGTCGCCGCCCAGAAGTCTGGCCTCGCCGGCGTCCTTCCTCAGCAAGCCCAACAGGATGCGCAGGGTGGTGGTCTTGCCTGCTCCGTTGGGTCCAAGGAAGCCGTGGACCTCGCCCGTGTGGACGGAGAGATCCAGGCCATCCAGGGCGTGGGTGGAGCCGAAGGATTTGGCCAGACCGGATATCGAGATAGCAGTCGTTGTTACCGACATTGCGATACACCTTCCATCTTCGTTGAGATCGAGACCGCATGCCCTTCACCGACTACGTGAGTCTCCTTCGCGCCCTGGAGAGTCACGCTTCCGACTCTTCTCTCGCCTGCTCCTCTAGCATCGACCAGACACGGTCCAGGTACTGCTTGAAGGTGTCGGAGAGGCTCCGCATCTCCTCGGGTGAGACCTCGCGACCCGACTCGAGGGCCCGTTGCACCGTCTCCCCGATGAGATCTGCCGTCTCCTCATCGGAAAGACCGTACTCATCCGGTGTCAAGGTCGGAAGGAAGAAGAACCCGACCATGATGGCGCTCGCCATCTGCAGCTGTGCTCGCGGCTTGAGATCCGTCCTAACCAGGCCACGTTCGCGCAGAAACTCCAGGTAGACCTCGAAGCCCGTGAGCTTCTCCGCATAGGCTGCGCTACCCTGCTCGCGTTCCGCCAGCTTTCCGACAACGTCCCTGTCGCCCAGGAGGAGCGCCTTCAGCAGGGGGCGTTTCATGAGGGCGAGGGCCGTGTGCTTGTAGATGCCTCGCAGGGTTGCACCTTTGGGGTCCTGGGTGATGTGCTCCAGGAAATCCCTTCCCATAGCCAACTGCTCCCGTCGAAGGAGAGCGCTGAACAGCTCATCGCGCGTCTTCCAGTGCAGGTAGATGGTGCCCTTGGCTACCCCGGCCTGCCTGGCGATATCGTCGATGGTGGTCTTGTTGTAGCCCCATCGCAGGATCAGCGATGCAGCAGCATCCAGGATGCGATGCGCTCGCTCCTGCCGCTTCGACAATCCCCTCGGTGATCTACTCGTCTCCTGTTCCCGACCTGCCATATGCCCCTCGCCATCATTCTAATGACCACATATGCATATTTGGTCATTAGATTGGATACTGAAAGGATACGATGGGGGACGTCGGCTGTCAAGGACGTGAGGACGGTGTCGGCCAGTCGGTGTGATACTCGCTGTCGCTGAGCGGCCCATGGTTTCTGACAACAGGTGTGGCTTCCGGGACTAGCGCCCTAGAGTGGTCCATGCATATAATGGATATGTAGACGGGAGGCAGATCATGGCTAGAACTACGCTGGACATCGACGAGGCGCTCCTGGAGATGGCTATGGAGTCGATCGGGGCGAAGACGAAGACCGAGACCGTTGAGCTGGCCCTGCGGGAGTTGATACGGCAACGGCGTCGCCGCGAGCTGATCGAAAGCCTTGGAACCTATGAACTGGACCTGGATCCGGAAGAGTTGCGGCGCTTGCGCTGGGCCGAGTAGCGCATGGCCGAGCTCTATCTGGTAGACAGCTCAGCCTGGATCTTCGCCCTCCGAAGGAGGTCGCGCGAAGCCATCCAGCGTCGCCTCCGAGAATTGGCCGAGCTCGATGCAGTGGCAACCTGCGGCCTGGTCGAACTGGAGTTGCTGGGAGGGGCGGCCAACGAACGCGAGTTCCAGCAGCTTGACAGCCAGCTGAGGGGTCTGCATCGCTTGCCCACCGATGAAGCCGACTGGAACGCGGCGGCGCGCCTGTCCTTCTCCCTGCGGCGCGTCGGCGTCACGGTCCCCTTCGCCGATCTCCTGCTCGCCGCCCTGGCGCTACGCCACGGCGCGATCCTCGTCCACGCCGACAGAGACTTCGACCTCATCGCCAACCACAGCTCCCTCCAGGTCGAGAGCCTGGTGGGAGCCCTTTCGTGAACCCAACCTTCGTTTTCGTCCGTGTTGGTCGCCACTGCTGCCCCACTGCGCGTCCATAGAGCCGTCCGGTGAGCGCATCGGGAGTCCCTTCACCGAGGGCGCTGCCGCCCTCGGTGAAGGGGCCTCTCTCAGAACGCCTACTCCATCTGCGCCTTCAGCGCCTCACTCTGGGTGTCCGTTACGTGCCTCCTGCCGCGGCCAGGCGTCAGGTCGCCACGTCCCGACGGCGCATGCCCCAGGCCGACAGAGCCAGGCCACCGAGGGCGAGGACGAGACAGGCGGCCATACCGGTCCAGTCCCAGGTTCCGAGCATCGGCTGGCCCAGGTGGGCGGTGAGTGCAAGCTGATGGACCCAGCTAGGCAGACGGAGCGCCGGAGCGAGCCACTCGATGGCGAGCGTCGCCGCGACGACGGCGCCCACCACCTCGGCGGCGATGGAGGTCCGGAAGACCCCACCGATGGCCAGGCCGATGCCGGCGACGCTGGCCGCGAACAGGGCCAGCGTCGCGGTGGCGATCATCGGCGTCAGCGCGTCGATGCCGGCCAGCAATGCACCGACCCCCACGCCCAGGCTCAACAGCACGATGATCAGCCCGAGGGCGAGGTACACCCCGAAGCCTCCGGCGGCGGCCCACCGCGCGCGTGTGAGCGGCGTGGCCAGTAGCATCTCCAGTCGGCCGGAGGTCTCGTCGGCGGCCCAGCCGGACACGAGCGTGACGGCGGCGAAGCCGACGGCGAGGTACCCGACCTGGATGATGCCGAACTCGAGCAATCCAGCGGCGGTGGTGGGGTCGACCGGTAGACCCTCGCGGAAAAGCTGCACCGTCTCAGGCGACAGCTTCGCCATCTGACCGGCGATCGCGGGGCTCGCGGCCGTGCAAACCGCCCCAACTATGCCCAGGACGGCGGCCCAGGCGATCGCCGCCGGCAGGCGATCGCTGAATGCTCGCCCGATCGCTCCGCGGAGACCGAGCAGCGCGCTCGGCAGTCCCGGGACTACGACGGCACTCGACGCTCCGATGTCGCGGCGCGCGAACGCCTCGACTCCGACCGCCAGCAATACGGCCGCAACCAGGGCGACCGGCAGCAGCGAGATCCAGTCGTACTGGCCGGCGAGCGGCAGATGGTTCGCGGTCCACGACCAGGGCGTCAGGTTCGCGATCGCACGAGCGGGAGGCGCGGACACCTGGAAGCCGGTCAGGGTCCACCCGGCAAACAGGAGGACGCTAGCGATTCCTGCCGCCGCCCCGCGGCCGAGGAACGGTGCGAGGACGAACGCCAGGCCACCGAAGGCGACCGCTCCCAGTCCCATCCACAGCGCGAGGCCGGCCGCCGCGGGCACCGGGATCACGTCGCCAGGCAGGGTCCCGAATGCCGCGCCGGCCAGCCAGGCGGCGAAACCCACGCTCGCGCAGGCGACCGCCATGACAGTCAGGTGCGCCGCGACCTTTTCGAGCGCGACGCGCCGCCTCGTGAGGGGCGTCGCGGCGAGGAACTCGAGGCTGCCGCGCCGGGCTTCAGTCACTAGGGTCGCAGACAGGGCGAGGATCGACCAGAGCGCTGCGATCCAGAGGAAGTCGGCCCCGTACTTCCACTGCACCCACCCACCCACGGTGTCCGCGTTCACGGGCATCGATGTGAGACCCTGCCCGAGCCCTGTCGCGATACGTACCATGTCGTCGCGGGCTTCCTGGGTCGGATACGCTCTGGGGATCCCGGCACCGACCGCGAGCATCAGGCCCCCCAGGAGAAGCGTGACGGCGAGAAACGCCCGCAGCGCGTCGCGGACACTCTTCACATAGACGCCGCCGGGGCCGGTGAAGCGGCTCCGGGGCGTTGCCAATTTGGCGGTCATGACTACTTAACCTCCACGACGGGCTGCCCGTACTCGGCCAGGAATATCTCTTCCAGCGAGGGCTCACGGCTGATGAAGTCGAGCACCTCATGCCGGGCGGCAGCCTGGACAACAGGCGCGATCGGTCCCGACACCCGCAGGCGAAGCAGGTGGTCCTCGCTCACAACGCCGCTGACACCTGGCAGATTCTCGAAGTCGGCCCGTGGCGGACGGCCCGCGAACCGCAGCTCGATTTCGTGCTGGGTGACGTCGCGCAGGTCGCCGACGCGATCGATCCGCGCCAGCCGGCCCTCGCGGATGATGCCCACGCGATCGCAGCTGCGCTCGGCCTCGCGCAGGATGTGGCTGGAAAGGAAGACGGTCCGGCCTTCGGCCTTCGCCTCCCGGATCAGCGCGTAGAAGGTCTGTTGCACGAGTGGGTCGAGGCCGGATGTCGGCTCGTCCAGCACCAGCAGCTCCGGCCGGTGCTGTAGCGCGATGACGAGCCCAACCTTCTGTTTGTTGCCCTTCGAATACTCCTTGAACCGGCGCGAGGGGTCCAGCTCGAGTCGGTCGATGAGCGCCGCCTGGTAGGCGGGATCGACGCTGCCCCGCAGGTTGGCGAAGTACTGGATGGTCTGGCCGCCGGTCAGGCGGTCGTAGAGGGTAAACTCACCGGGGAGATACCCGACCCGCCGGTGGATGGCCACCGGGTCGGCACTCGACTCGATGCCGAAGACGAACGCCCGGCCGCTGGTGGGCCGGATCAGGTCCAGGATAGTGCGGATGGTCGTGGTCTTCCCGGCCCCGTTGGGCCCCAGGAAGCCGAACACCTCGCCCTCCAGGACCTCCAGCTCCACGTCCACAATCCCGCGGTGGGAACCGTAGGACTTGGTGAGCTTATCGGTCTTGATGACGGCGGTCATGAAACTGCCCTCCTCTCTGTCTTGATGACGGCGGTCATACGGCTGCTCTCCTCTCCTGTCCTTGTCCACACCTTCACGGCCTCGGCGTCGACGCGGCACAGGGAGTTGGGGGGCGCGCCCAGCACCCGCTCTATCGCCTCCATGTAGGCGGCATGGGTGGCGGCGATCTCTTCGATGATGCGCTCCTCGTCGCTCTCCTTCTCCAGGGAGAGCAGCAGCCTGGCATGGGCGTTTCCCATGCCCTGCAAGAGCGACAGGATGACCTCCCCGCTCTGGTCGGGATAGGCGGTTGTGAAGACCCCTTCCTGAAGGCCCTGGCAGACGATCTCTGTCAGTAGCGGTGCCCGTTGCTTGAAGACCGCCTCCTCCACCTTCTGGCGGACGATAGCGTTCTCGTCGGTGTACCAGACGCGCCCCAGGGAGACCACCTCCGCCTGGCGCTCGATCCTCAAGCGGTCGAGCGTGTCGAAGAAACCCTGCAGCTTCTGGATCGCGCTCAGGCGAGGATCGTGAAGGATGGGGAGGAGCGGCTTCTCCGACTCCTCCCGTATCCGCTCGATGAAGGCTTCCAGCACCGCCGGCTTGGAATCGAAGTAGTGGTAGAACGCCCCGCTGGAGATCCGCAGGTCGGCGAGGATGTCCTGGACCGTCATGCGCTCGTAGCCCTTGGCGAATATGAGCTTCATCGCCGCGTCGAGGATCTCGTCGCGCTTCCTAGCGTGGTCCTGTTTGTTGACGGTTCGCGCCATTCCTCACACCTATAATAAACCGAGACTCTGTTTGTTTTATGCAAGCAGTATCCCAGAGGTGTGCCCTGGTGTCAAGCGATAGGTATCATCACACCTAAGTCTGCCTCCTGCTGCCCGGTGGTTGGCGAACGGATGAGGCGGTAGGGGGTGGGCAGAGATGGGCGTCCATGTCCGGGGGCGGAAGGGGACGAGCCTTGCGATATACAGGAGCATTGGCGTGGCTCATGGTTGTCCCCAATTGGGGAACCTCAGAGCAGTCTCAAGCCCGGGAAGTAGGTCGTGTAGTAGCCGCGATCCCGAGTCAGCAGCCCTTCGGCCTGTTCTGAAGCATGAGCACCTATCAGGAAATCGGCCAGTACGTGCTGCCGCGGCGTGATGTGTCGCTGGCACTGAGGGCAGGCGGCGATCTGAAGGGTGCCGCAGCGCGGGCAGAGGAGACCTTGGGGTCGGCGGGCGGCGTAGCGCCTCCAGGTCTGGCCGGCAACCCAAAGGGTTCCGGGGGTGGAACGTGCGACCCGGATTCCGGTATCACCGAGGAACTCATCCAACTCCTGTTGGGAGTGAAAGCGGGCCGACAACTCAGCGTAGACCGCTTCGCAGATGGCCAGCGCACCGCGGTTGTAGGCCTCGTCCAGTCGCGCCTGCGAGGCGGCAGCGTCCGGGGCGCCGGGCACCAAGAGGTCCAGCAGCACATTGGTGTCGACGGCAACGATCATTCGCCACGTGTCTCCATCACTAGGTCATCCGGCAGTTGTCCCGCAAGATCGGCCAGGTAGCCGCGGTAGCGTCCGAAGGGGCTAGCTCCCGCCCGCTTTCGGAGGCGATAGCTACCTTCTTCAGGCACGAATTCAACCTCGTCCCCCGGGCGCAAGCCGAGGCGGTCCCGAATCTCCTTCGGCAGCGTGATTTGTCCCTTGCTGGTCAACTTGCTGGCAGGCATGATTGGACCTCCACTGTAAGAGATCGCTCTCCTTACACGTATTGTAAGGCAAGCAGCGGACCTGGGCAACCTCGGAATCGGGCGGTGAAACCTCTGGATCATGGACGCTGCGCTGGCTGGTGTTCTGTCAAACGGGAATTGACGACCCAGTAGCGGTGTCCATCTTGCCCGCCCCCATCCACAGCAGACTCAGCAGAAAGGCGATGAAGAGGATCACAGCCCCGCTGAGGTACGGATAGCTCGGGTTGAGGTCGTAGACCACCCCTGCCCAGATCGGCCCCACGACTCGCCCAAGGCTCACGAAGGAGTTGCTCAGACCCATCGCCGCGCCCTGGCCCACCGTCGCACGCTGCGAGGTCAAGGAGTGAACCGCCGGCCGGAAGAAGGCGGTGATTAGGACGAACAGCCCGGTGGTGAGCAGAACGGCAATCTGCGTCTCCGCCAGCAGCAGGAGGAGGAACGCCACCGCGCCGGCCAGCAGCGCGCCCTTGATCACGGCCGTCTCGCCCCACCGTCTGGTCGCCAGGCCGGTCAACAGCCCGCGGCCGACCACGGAGACGATGCCGACCACCGTTAGGATCGCGCCCACTCGCTCCGGACCGTAACCGAGCACGTCGAGTGCGTACAGGCTGAAGATCGCCTCGAAGTTGCTCGTCCCGATCGTGCCGATGAAGACCAGCAGCAGCAGACCGGAGATGGGGCTCCGTAGCGCCCCCCACAGCTCTCGGAAGTCCACGAGACCGACCCTGCCCTGGGTCGCACGCGCCTCCGGTCGGAGAGTCTCGGGCAGCAGCAGCGCGATGAGTAGCATCGAGACCAGCGACATCGCCGCGGCGATGAAGAACGGCGTCGCCAGCGACCCGCCGGCCAGCCATCCACCCAGCCCGGGGCCGAGGATGATGCCGAGGCCGGAGGCAGCGCCCAGCGCGCCCATTCCGCCGGCCCTGTCCCTCTCTCCGGTGCTGTCTCCGATGTAGGCCATCGCCGCGACCGTCGTCGCCGACGCCAACACCCCCGCCAGCGCCTGCGAAGCGAACAGCATCCACAGTTCGGTCGAAAGCCCAAACAGCGCCATGGAGAGGCCGTAGCCCAGCAAGCCGACCATCAGGATTGGCTTGCGTCCGGCTCGGTCGGAGATGCTGCCCCACAGCGGGCCAAAGAGCAGCTGGGTGAGTGCGCCGGTGGCCACCAGCAAGCCCAGGGCGCTGCCGCCGGCGCCCAACCGATCGACGAAGAACGGGAAGATCGGAACGACCATCCCGAAGCCCAGCATGACGACGACGAGCGTGAAGGAGAGGATGATGAGGTTCTTGCGATTCTCGGTTCGAGTTTGTGCCTGCATGTTACCTGCTACGGTTCCTCGTTGTTTTGCGTGATGTCTCGGCCGCTATGACTGCTGACAAACGGAGATCCAACATCGGTTGTCCAGGTCTGAGAGCCCTGGGGCTTTAGCCCCAGGGCTCTCGCCCAGGCCTGCGACGCTACCCCCACTGCGCCGACCTAGTCTTCTCCGCCTTCCGGCAACGTCACCGTGCCCGCGCTGCCGTCCACGGTGATCGTCTCTCCGCTGTGGATGCGATTGGTGGCTGCACCCGTGCCCAACACCGCCGGAATGCCGTACTCCCGCGCTACGATGGAGCTGTGGCTGAGCGGTCCGCCCACGTCCGTCACCACCGCCGAGGCCAGTGCGAAGAGCGGCGTCCAGGCAGGGGTGGTGATGGCGGCTACCAGCACGTCGCCCTGCTTCATCTGGCCAAAATCCTGCGGGCCGCGCAGCACCCGCGCGATAGCGGTCACCTTGCCCGGGCTGGCCCCGATCCCCTTGATGGTATTTCCGGCCTCCTGCGTGGTTCTGGCCGGCATCCATCGGGTTATGTCCATACCCGCGAATGTGACCTTCTCCTTCTGAGGCAGGGCGACGGGCGGGGTGTACCGGCTTTCTCTCTCTATCCGGGACTTACGCTCGTCTATCACCCGGGTCTTGTCCGCAAGCTGCGTCTTCCCGTCCTCCAGGCTCCCAGCGAGATCGTCCGCCTCGGCTTGCGTCAACCAGAACACCTCCTCGGGGCGATGGAGGGCGCCGGCCAAGGTTAGACGGCGACCCAACTCGAGCAGCATCCGGCGCAGCAGCGGCCAGCCTAGCCCCACGTCCACCAGGGCGTCTTCGCGCAGGGGGGCATAGCTCTGTGCCCAGGTCCGCAACCGGCGGAACCAGCTCAGCTTCCACCCCTTCAATCGGTTTTCTACCCTGCGGGTGGCCTCCTCGCGCCGCAGCGTCGCCTCCTGCTGACGTTGATAGGGATTGGATCCCTGGCCCTGGATCAGGTGTCTTAGCGTCTCGATCAGCGGCGCGGGATCGTCGGCAGCGATCGGTTTGGCGAAGTCCAGGTCGTAGATAGCGTGCCCGAAGCTCTCCAGGTGGGCGGCGAAGCGGGACCGGAACTCGCCCCACTCCTCCCGAGAGACCCCGGCGGGTGGATCCGCCTCCCCCAGCCGGGCCGCGATCTGTCCTGACGTGCCGGCCACCAGGGCGGCGGCCAGCTCCGGCCGTTGGCGGCACCACTGCGCTAGGTCGAAGAGCGACTTTTCCGCGCGGATGGGCAGGCTCTCGAAGCCGAGTATGAAGGTCAGCGCGGTGGGGTCATCCGCCCTTCTCACCAGCTTTTCGTAGAACCAGGTGAAGATCGACTCGCTCATGTAGGCGGCCGGCAGGACTCCACCCTGGACCGTGTATATGTAGTAGTGCACTGCCTCGGAGAAGATCTCGCGCACTCCCCGGAGCAGCTCGTGATCGGGGAGCAGCTCCAGATCCTGGTTCTTCCAGCGGGCCACCGTCTCGGTGTACCTGGGGCTGGCCTGGTCCCTCCAGCGCGTTTCAGCGGTGCTCAGCAGAGACTTCATGCCACGCGGCGAGCGGATCGTCAGATCCAGAAGCTGCCGGGCAGTGAAGGCCACGTCGTAGTAGGCGTAGTCGTTGATCAGTACAACGAAGGGATCCGGCAACCCGCCCGCCGCCCCGGAAAGCCCGACTTCCGGCGCGAAACGTCGGTACCACCGGTTGATCTCCTCCACTCCCAGGCTGGCGAAGAGGGGCGTTAGAGGCTCCGGGAGCAGCTCGATGATAGAGGCGCGGGCGTAGCTCCCCTTGGGCTTGGGGAGTATCCATTCCAGCGGGGCGGCGGGTTCGGGCGGCAGGGCCGTGATGGGCCGAGCCTGAAGGATGGCGAACTCACCTCCGGCAAGCGCCCACTCGATGTCCATCGGCATCCCGTACAGCTTCTCGATCTGCACTCCGAACCTGGCCAGTTCCGCTGCCTGCGAGTCGTCGAGCGTCGGGGCGCGGCGCAGAACCTCCGGCGTGGGTTTCTCCTCCGTGCCGGTCTTCGTGCGCACCGTCATCAGCTGCTTGTCGGCCGTGTCTCGCTCGATCACCCGGCCCGACGCCTTCTCCACCGTCAAGCTGTCCGGCGTGACCATGCCGCCCACGATCGCCTCACCCAATCCCCATGTGGCCGTGATTATCGCTTGGTCGCGCATGCCGTTGACAGGGTTGGCGGTGAACAGGATCCCGGCGACCTCGGCGGGAACGAGCAGCTGCACGATCGCCGCCAGGGTTACTGTGTCCTGATCGATGCCGTGCTGGGCGCGATAGCCGATGGCGCGCGCCGTCCACAGCGAAGCCCAGCAGCGCTTCACCGCATCCTGGACCTCGGTGAGGCCGTGGATGTTGAGATAGGTCTCCTGCTGTCCGGCGAAGGAGAGGCCCGGCAGGTCCTCGGCCGTGGCCGACGAGCGCACGGCCACCACCGGGTCCTCGCCCGGCAGCTCCGCGTACGCTCGCGCGATGTCCTCCGCGATCTCGGACGGCATCGGGGCACGGGCGAACAGGTCGGCGATAGTCGCCGAAGCCGTTTCCAGGGTGGACGGCTGCGATGGGTTCGCAGCCGTCACGGCCTCCAGAATGGCGGGCTGCAAGTTGTTGTCGGCCACGAATCGCCTGTATGCCTCGGTCGTAACGTGAAAGCCGTCCGGCACGGGCAAGCCCGCGTTCGCCAGGCGTGAGAGCGACGTGCCCTTGCCACCCACATCGTCCAACGTCGCGCGCTCATCAGCCAGTGACAGAGTGTATTGGTGTGTCATCGATTTGCCTCCTCGCAAGAAGAGCCTTTCCAGACAGGGTTTACGGAAATCAAGGTCAGGTTCAAATCCCACAGCCGGTTCAAGATGCCGCGCAGGGCGGACTGGTCCACAACCGGACCGGTGAGTACGGTTACGGGTATCCCGTCGTCCGTTCGCTCAATGGATACCGACATGCCGCTGAGCCATTGGGACCAGCTTTCGTCGAGCCGGCCCTGCACGATGATGCGATAAGTCCGTTGCCTATCGGCAGCCTGAGCTTCCATTGGGTTAGTCCTCATGGTCGAGTAACACTGTATAGATACTCTAACGCCAGACAGGGTTGGCCGAAACTAGCCGAAGGTACGGTTTGGGTATAGGTTCGGGGAGGTGCTGCGGGGAAAGGCTACGCCAGGGGGAGAAGGCCGAGGCCGCGCCCTCTGGCGACCGCCTCAGTCCGATTCCTGACCCCCAGCTTGCTGTAGATGTTGCCCGTGTGGAACTTGACGGTGGGCAGCGAGACCACGAGTTGCCTCGCGACCTCCTCGTTGGACAAGCCCGTGGCAATCAGCCTCAGCACCTCCAGCTCACGCTCGCTTAACGGGGTAACCGTCGGACGATGAGTGCTGAGCGCCGAGTGCTTGTGACCCTCCCCCTTCTGGGGGCTGATAGCTGAGTGCTGCCAGCTATCAGCAGTTGGCTGACAGCTCGCCGGAAATGCTGCCAGCAGGCGTCCGACGTATTCGGGATGGATGTGCCGTGTAGCCGCCTCGTACAGCAGACGAGCCATCGGCTTCCCTTCGTCCACGAAGAGGCGCACGAAGCTGGCTGGCTCAGCCAGAGCCAACGCCCGTTCCAATGATTGCATGGCCCTTTCATCCTGGCCGAGTGCCTGTGCAGCCAAGGCGATGAGTGCTTGATACTCGATCACCAGCCCAATCCGGTTCATCCTCTCGACGATGGGTAGCGCCGACTCCAGCAGGGCTAGGGCCTCCCTCGGGCGGCCTTCGGCTATCCGCAATCGGGCCGCTACGGGATACTGGTACTTGCGCAGACGGCGAACATTGATGTCGTCGTCCTTCTCTAGCGCCTCGGGATCGACCTCTCCGCCGAGGCCGTACCGGTCGGCCCAGCGCCGCGGACCCTCCAGCGCCTGCTCCGAGCGGGTCGAAGGATCGTACTGAGCTACCTGCATCCACGCCCGGGCCAGTTCCAGCATCTGGTCGCCCTGGTCTGTGGCCCTGAACTGGCTCGCCGCCTGCCTCATCGCCTCCAGCGCCTCCTGGACGCCGCCCCAATCCCCCTGAGCCTGCCTGATCCGCGCCAGTGTAAGATAAGCCTGGATGGCCGCCACCGGCGCCCAACGCCCCGCGAGCGCTGTTCCCTCGCGCAAGTACTGTAGGGCAGCGCCGAACTCGTTCTCTTCGCGGGCGATCTCGCCCAGCCCCACCAGGGCCAGGCTGGCAACGGGAAAGCGCTCACCGCTTCTGTCCGTGGCCAGATCGAGCGCGCGCTGGAACAGCGACCTCGCCTGCCGAAGATCCCCCTCACGGCGGCAACGCTCCGCCTGGTAGTAGGCCGCGGATACGGCGATCATCACGTTGCCCGTCTGGCGGCTGCCCAGCGCGGCTTCCTGCAGCACCCGCTGGCTCGAGGCGAAGTCGCCCTGGGCGTGATAGGCGCCGGCCAGACTCAGTGCGGCCAACCCTCGCAGCAGCGCCTCGTGCTCGGGCAACTGCTCCAGCGCGCTTCGTGCTCGGGCAACTGCTCCAGCGCGCTTCGTGCCAGATCAATGCCGGCGTTGATGTCGCCCCGATACTGGGCGGCCCACGCTCGCAGAGGCAGGGTGAGAAGGGCGGGATACCCCTCCGCCTGGGCGAGCCGCGCTTCGACCATCTCCAGGGCCTCGCCCCCCAGCAGCAGCACCCAGCTGTGGTAGAGGGAGAGCGATGGTCGGGTGCCCAGCTCCGTCTCCGGCAAGGCGTCGAGCCACTGGCGGAGCGTCGTGACTTCGCCGCGCATCAAGGTCATCTCGGCGACCCGCTCTATCAGCTGCGCCGCCCGCTCGAAATCCTCCGCCGCCAGGGCATGCTCGATCGCCCCGGCCTGCAACCCGTTCTGCTCGTGCCACGCGCTGGCTCGACGGTGAAGGACCGGCACCAGTTCCGGGCGAGCCTGTACCAGCTGCTTCTGCAGCAGATCGGCGAAGAGGCGGTGGTAGCGATACCACCGGCGCTCGTCGTCGAGGGGAACGATGAACAGGTTGGCGCGCTCCAGCTCTTCCAGCATGGTCTGTCCGCCGCCCCGTTCCGTGACTGCGTCGCACAGCGGGCCGGTCAATCGGTCCAGTACGGAGGTCTCCAGCAGGAAGCCCTGGACCTCTCGGGGTTGCCCCTGGAGAACCTCCTCCACGAGGTAGTCCAGGACGTAGCGATTGCTGCCCTTGAACTCTTGGATGAACCGGTGGGCATCGTCGCGGACCTGGAGGGAGGTCGCCGCCAGCTGAAGACCCGCGATCCAACCCTCGGTGCGCGTCGCCAGCGCGGTTACGTCACCGGCCTCCAGACTCAGCCCCATTACCTGATTCAGCAGGGTGATCGCCTCCTCCGTCGTGAAGCGCAGATCGCTCTGGCGGATTTCGATCAGTTGGCCGTGTGCCCTCAGCCGGGCTAACGGCAGGGGCGGGTCGGCCCGTGATGCGATGACCAGCTGCATCTGCGGGGGCAGGTGGTCCACCAGGAAGGCGACGATCTCATGGATCGGCTGCGCGGAGATCAGGTGGAAATCGTCCAGGACCAGGACGAGGGGATGGGGCAGCGACTGAAGCTGGTTCAGCAGCCCCGTCTGGAGGGCTTCGATCGAGCCTCCCGCTCCCAACCCGCCAAACTGGTCCGCCTGGACCAACTCAAGCAGCTTCCCCGTGAGGGATGGGGCGACCGCCTCGATAGAGCCGCACAGCTGTCTGACGAACCGGGCCGGGTCGCTATCGCCCTCGTCCAGCGACAGCCAGGCCACCGGAAGCCCGACCTGCTGCGCCCAGCCGCTCACGAGCGTAGTCTTCCCGTAGCCGGCCGGCGCGGACACGACGGCCAGCCTCTTCGAGAGGGCCTCGCCGAGCAGGGCGAACAGCTGTGGACGCTCCACCAGGTCCCGCCGGACTGGGGGCACGAGCAGCTTGACTTTCAGCAGTTCTGGAGCCTTCATAGGCAATAATTATATCATAGGCGATAGTTACATAATGGGCCAGGAGTACCCCCACATGGGTGAATTGGACCGCAGGCAGGTGCGGAACGAAGGCCCGCAAGGCAGCTCGGAAATGTAAAGTATGCTTTACATCGCGTGCGTGGCGTGGTATCGTGCATCCCACACTCTATGTAAGGAGACGGTAATGAGGCTATTTACGAGGCTAGGGTTTCGAGCCGGCGCCGATGAGATGTACATGCACATTTCCGGCCTGGCGGTGCGGCTGAGTTGGCTGACAGCCATGGTGCTGCTTCTTGGATGGTCGATTCATGACGTTGTGCTGATGCCTGTCCTTCCCGCGCAGTTTATAGTTCTGCTCATGGCGATTATCGTCTACTGGGCGGTCTATCTCTACGTTCAGCGTAACCTGACCGGCAGCCGTGAGGAATAGGGTTTCGGAGCTGCGCCGGCAAGCTCACATGACGCAGGAGGCGCTGGCTCGGGGAGTCGGCGTATCCCGGCAGACCGTGAACGCCATTGAGAAGGGACGGTACAATCCATCCCTTGCTCTGGCGCTCAAGATGGCCAGACTGCTGGGACAGCCGGTGGAGCAGATATTCACGCTGGACGATGAAGACATCGGTTGAACGGTTCAAGATGGTATGGCTGTCTGTGGCTCCACAAGTCACCCAATGTCCCGACGGCGGAAGCCGACAAGCCCCGGCGCGATGAGGGCCGCGGCTACTGCGGTGAGCCAGATCAGAGGCTTCACGGTTATCGGGGCGGCCCAGTGCACGTAGGCGAAGGGCGAGAGGCCGAACACCGACGTGCTCACCTGCCTCAACTCCCACGCCAGCTCGAGGGCGAAGAACAGCGCGAGGGCGCTCCAGCTCAGGGCCGCGGCGAACCGAGGCACAAGACCGTACGCTGCCGCCGCGATCCCGGTCATCACCCAGACGGCAGGCAATGCTGCCATAGTGCGACCGAAGAGGCGCGGCAGCTCACCGCCGACGTCGCCGACACTCAATCCGGACAGCAACCCGACGGTCAGACCGAGCGCCGCCAGCACCGCCTCGGCTCGACCCTCGGTTTCCTCGGAGCGCATCCGCAAGGTGGCCATCAGGGCGTAGGCCGAGACCACCTGGGCCAGGACGTACATGATTGTGAACAGGTAGGCGTCGCCGGCGTCCTGCGCGCCCGCCTGGATCGCCCACTCCTGAAGCTGGGGGACCTCGAGGAAGCGAGAGATGCTCTGGGCTACAGCGCCCAAGCCGATGCCGAACGCGGCGAACCCCGCGGTCCACGCGAGCAGGGCGCCACGATGCAGTCGCCACGCAAGGGCGAGCGGGCTGCGCAGGCTGGGCGACGCTGTGGCCGGGCCGAGTCGCTGCGGCAGGAAGCCGGCACCCAGGTCGCGCCGTGCCGACAGCATGTAGGCGGCAGCGACCAGCGCGACGATGAGTCCGGCGAACAGCGCGAAGACCCACCACTGTTCGCCGGCGAAGGCGCGGGTGAGACGCACCCAGCCGAGGGGCGACAGCCAGGACAGCCAGAACAATGCGCCCTGTTCGCCGCCCGCGTCCCCGGTGGCTCGTAACACATAGGACGCGCCGAAGACTCCCAGGGCGATGCCCCGGGCGGGGCCGGGGCTCTGCGTCAACTGCGCGGCCACCGCCGCAACCGCGGCGAAGACCCAGCCGGCGGACGCCGCCGACAGTCCCAGGGCGATGGAGCCCGCGGCGGGAAGGCCGAGGCTGATGAGTCCACCGGCGATGAGGGTGGCGATCACCAGATTGGCGCCCGCCACCACGATCAGCGCGGCGGTGAGCGGCGCAAACCGACCGACCACGGCCGAGCCCACCAGTTCGCGCCGTCCGGACTCCTCCTCGGTTCGAGTGTGCCTTATAACGAAGAGGATGCTCACCGGCGCGATCAGGATGGCGCTATTCAGCCCCGTCCGCCACGCAACGAGCCCGCCGAGGGTCGGGTTGTACACGAGCCCGAGCATCGCGACCGCCGCAGGGGTGTTCATACTCTCCTCGGCGTATGCCCTAAGCGCCTCGGCGGTGGGGTAAAGCGAGGCGAAGCTGGCCGCTATGCCTATCGGTACGAGTACCACTACCGCGACCCAAAGGGGTAGCAGGAGGCGGTCCCGGCGCAAGATCAACCGGATCAGCGCTCCGGTGCCTGTTAGCTCCTTCATCGGGACACCCCCCTGTTCCCGAGGCCCTGGTCGCTGTTCGCTGGCCCCTCCGTCTGATAGTAGCGCAGGAACAGCTCTTCCAGGGTAGGGGGCTGGCTGACCAGGCTGCGTATACCCGCGTTGGTAAGGAGCCGCAGGGCAGGGTCCAGGGCGTTGGACTCCACCGAGAAGCTCACCCTGCTGCCGTCGAGCTGCAGGCCGTGGACCCCCGGTAGTTCGGCCAGGCCCGAGGGCGGGATTGCCAGCTCGGCGGAGATAGCGGTCAGGGTGAGGTGGCGCAGCTCGGCCAGGGTACCGCTTTCGACGGTGCGGCCTGCTCGGATGATGGTCACCCGGTCGCAGATCGCCTCGACCTCGGCAAGGATGTGGCTGGAGAGCAGGACGGTCCTCCCCTTCCCTCGCTCCTCCTCGATGCACTGTCGGAAGGTGGCCTCCATCAAGGGATCGAGGCCCGAGGTGGGTTCGTCCAGCAGCAGCAGCTCGACGTCGGAGGCGAGGGCGGCGATGAGGGCGACCTTCTGCCTGTTGCCCTTGGAGTAGGTGCGGGCCTTCTTCCTGGGATCGAGGTCGAAGCGTTCCAGCAGGTTGGCGCGGCGCCGAGGATCGAGGCCGCCTCGAAGACATCCCAGGAGATCGATGATCTCACCTCCTGAGAGGTCAGGCCAGAGGGCGACGTCGCCCGGCACGTAGGCCAGGCGACGGTGGAGGTCTACGGCATCGTGCCAGGGGTCGCCGTCGAGCAGCGAGACGTTGCCGCTATCGGCGTGCAGCAGGCCGAGGAGGATGCGGAGGGTGGTGGTCTTGCCGGCTCCGTTGGGGCCGAGGAAGCCGTGGACCTCACCTGTGCGGACGGAGAGGTCGAGGCCGTCGAGGGCGCGGGTTGAGCCGAAGGACTTGGCCAGGCCGGATATCGAGATAGCGGTCGTCGTCAGCGACATCGCGTGACACCCCTTCTTCTAGAATTCCATTACTGGGGCATCGGCCATGATCCCGGCTACCACGAGCGCGACGAAGTACTCGCGCGCGCTTGCCAGCGCCTCCGGGGACGAAAGGTCTTCGCCGGGGAGAAGTACTCGAAACCAGGGGAGATAGGCCAGATAGGACTGACAGATCTGCAGGGGCAGGGAGAGCTGCGCCAGGGGAAGGAAACCCGATCGCACAAGACCGGCCTTCTGAGCCCTGTCGAAGAGCCTCTCGAATCGTTCGATGTGCTCTTTCGGAAACTGTGGACTGATCCTTGTCAGGGTCTGCCAGCCCGCTGCCATCTCCCAGAGCAGTATGCGACTTAGGCGCGGACGTTCCAGCAGGTAGTCAAAGGAGCCTCGAACGGCCGTCTCGAGGAGCGCTCTGAATCGGCGGGCGTCCGTGGCGATGGTATCGTCCTCCAGCAGCGCTGCAAAGCCGCGCGCTCGCAGTTCGCTCGTCTCCCTCTGGGCACGCTTGATCACCTCGGTGTAGAGGCCGAGCTTGTCTCCGAAGTACTGAAAGATCAGGCTCTTGTTGTAGCTCGATCCTGCCGCGATGGCATCGACGCGCGCGCCATCGAAACCGTGCTCCGCGAACGCCTCCTCAGCCGCATTGAGAATTGCGGTGCGTGCTGCCTCCGCATCGCGAGTTCGTCCTCGTGCGATTCGAGCTTCAGGCAACTTGCCTTCACCTCTTTCCGACCAGCGTCGCGCGAACTAACTAACTGGTTAGATTGTAACTCGATTCCCGAAGATGTCAAGGGTGGTGTTGCGCATGGGCATATTCGCAGAGGTCGACTCATCGGGTGTTACCGTAGGCCGGCGGCGATCTCCTCCAGGAGGGCTTTGCCGGCCTCGGCTTCGGACACCCGCCGGAGGAACTGGCCCCGGCGATAGAGCGCCACCGCGCCCTTGCCGCCCACCACGGCCAGGTCGGCTCCGGCAGCCTCACCCGGGCCGTTGACTACGCACCCCATCACCGCCACGTGTAGCTCTGTCTTGACTCTGGAGAGAGCCTCCTCCACCTGGTGTACCAGCGCCAGGAGGTCCACCTCCGTTCGGCCGCAGGTGGGGCACGAGGTGAGGACCGGTCCACGAGCGCGCAGCTCCAGCGACTTGAGGATTTCGTAAGCGACCCGGACCTCCTCCGCTTTGTCCGGTGTGGTCAGGGAGACCCGCACGGTGTCACCTATGCCCTCTGCCAGTAGCGCGCCAAGCCCCACGGCGGACTTGATGGTCCCTGACCAGGACGTGCCTGCCTCGGTGACCCCCAGGTGGAGTGGGTAGTCGGTGGTACGCGACAGCAGTTGATATGCCGCGACCGTCCTGGGCACGTCGCTGAACTTCACGGAGATCAGGATGTCGTGGAAGTCCAACTCTTCCAGCAGCTTCACGTGGCCCATCGCCGACTCCACGGCGGCCTCGGGCGTGGGGGATCCGTACTTCTTCAGCAACGGCGTCTCGATGGAGCCGCTGTTGACGCCGATGCGGATCGGGACGCCGTGCTGGCGGGCCCCCTCCACCACGGCCTCGACCCCCTTCCAGCCCTGCTTCACCAGGACATTCCCGGGGTTGATCCGCACCTTGTCAACACCCGCCATCATCGCCTCTAGCGCCAGTTCGTAGTCGAAGTGGATGTCCGCCACGAGGGGGATGTGGATGCGGCTCTTGATTGTGGGGAGTGCCCTTGCCGCCTCGCGATCGGGCACGGCCACCCGCACGATCTCGCAGCCCGCCTCCTCCAGTCGGAGGATCTGGTCGACGGTGGCATCAACGTCACCGGTTGGCGTGCTGCACATCGATTGAACACGGATTGGGGCGTCGCCACCCACAGTGACGCCCCCAATGTTGACCTGTCTGGTCTTTCTTCGCTCTATTGGCAAGTTGACACCCTCATCCCCCCGGCCCCCTTCTCCCTCGCAGGGAGAAGGGGGAGAGGAGGGGTAGTTGTTTGGGGACACCCCAAACCCCGCCAGGCGCTAGCGCCCTGGACCCGCTCGTGGGCCGTAACCCATCACGCATCACTGATGTGGTCGAGCCACTCCACCGCCGCGGCGATGTCGGAGTCGCGGGTGGAGGCGCCGGCGGTGACGCCGACGCGGGATGCCTCCTGGAACCAGGAGGGCTGGAGTTCCTCCGCGGTCTCCACATGGTGGGTGGGGCATAGGACGGTGCACACTTCCACCAGCCGGCGGGTGTTGGAGCTGTCCGTTCCACCTACCACCACCATCGCGTCCACCTGTTGGGCCAGCTCTGCCGCCTCATCCTGCGCCCTCTGTGTGAAGTCGCAGATGTGTCCCTGGTCCACGAACTCGTCGCATCTTTCCTTTAGGATGCGTCGCACCTCCGCGTACTCCGCGGCCGAGGAGGTCGTCTGGGCCACGGTGGCGATCTTTGGATATCGGGGTAGCTTCGCGGCCTCGGCGGCCGACTCGATGATGACCCCGTTCATCGTGTGGGCGATGGTGGCCTTTGCCTCCGGATGGCCCTTGTGGCCAAACAGTACCACCTGGTAGCCCTGCCCTTCCAGCTTCTGAGCTCGTTGCTGGACGCTCCGGACTATTGGGCAGGTGCCGTCGATCAGCTTCAGCCCCAGGGCCCGGGCCCTGGCATACACCTCGGGACCCTCCCCATGGGCACGGAGGATGAAGGGTGTCCCGGGTTGGAGTCCCTCCGCCTCGGAGATCGTCCGGACGCGGACACCCTTCCGTTTCAACTCATCCATCGCTGGAGTGTTGTGGATCAGCTTTCCTGAGAGGTACACTGGACCAGAGGCCGATATGGCTTCCTCGGTGGCAAGTTTCCACGCCCGCTTCACGCCGCTGCAAAAGCCCGCGTAGTGGCGGGCCAGGATCACTTCCATTGCACTCCCCTTTGTCAGGTTACAAGTAGATTCTATCGCTCGTTTCTGATAGCATCAATACGTTGTGCTCGCGAAGGGAGTTCCTCTCTGTGTCAGATTACTCCATCCTAGACAGTATAGACGACCCTCGACAGCTCGCCTCTCTCAATCCGCAGGAACTGAAGCAGTTGGCGGAAGAGATCCGGCAATTTCTCCTAGAGATCGTCCCCATCACGGGTGGGCATCTCTCCTCCAACTTAGGCATTGTCGAACTGACTATGGCCCTTCACAGGGTTTTCGAGAGCCCGCGCGACAAGTTCGTGTGGGACGTGGGACACCAGGGCTACGTACACAAGCTGCTGACCGGAAGGCGTGGCGCCTTCTGGACGCTTCGGCAACGTGGTGGCCTTTCGGGCTTCCTGGTGCGGGAGGAGAGCCCCCACGACCACTTTGGCGCCGGCCACGCCGGCACCTCTATCTCGGCTGCCCTGGGCATGGCCGTGGCCAGGGATCTGAAGGGAGAGAACAACCACGTCGTGGCCGTCATCGGCGACGGCTCGCTCACCTGCGGCATGGCGCTGGAGGCGATGAACCAGGCTGGCCATCTCGGCACTCGCCTGATAGTGGTGCTCAACGACAACGAGATGTCCATCGCCCACAACGTGGGGGCCATCTCCACGGCGCTGAACCGTCTGCGGGTCGATCCTCGCTACCATCGTGCCAAGGCCGACCTCGACAAGATGCTGCAGCGGCTTCCAGGCGGTGGTGAGGCCACGCAGAAGGGCCGGTTGGTGCTCCACGGATTGAAGGCACTAGTGGTTCCCAACCTGGTGTGGGAGGAGTTGGGCTTCACATTTGTTGGCGCCGTGGATGGGCATGACCAGGCGGAGCTGGAGGAGGCGCTGCAGCGGGCGAAGCACTACAAGGGGCCCTCCCTGATCCACGTTAAGACGCAGAAGGGGCACGGATATGGTCCTGCTGAGGAGGATGCCACCAAGTGGCATGGGGTGGCCCCTAACGGCTCCGGCAAGCGCACCGCACCCAGCTACACCGAGGTGTTCGGCAAGACGCTGCTGAGGGAAATGGAGTCCAACCCATTCTTGGTCGCGATTACAGCGGCCATGCCAGACGGCACGGGCCTGGTGCCTGCCCAGCAGCGATTCCCGAGCCGGGTCTTCGACGTGGGGATCTCGGAGCAGCACGCCGTCACCTTCGCCGCCGGCCTGGCCAGCCAGGGGTTGCCGGCGGTGGTGGCCATCTACTCCACCTTCCTGCAGCGTTCCTACGACCAGCTGATGCACGACGTTTGCTTGCAGAAGTTGCCGGTCTTCTTAGCCATCGACCGCGCCGGTATCGTGGGGGAGGATGGCAAGACCCATCAGGGGCTGTTCGACCTCAGCTTCCTACGCTCCATCCCAGATCTGGTGGTGGCGGCGCCCAGGGATGAGAACGAGCTTCAGAGCCTGGTACACACGGCTTCCCAGTACATCGCCGAGGAGCGCGGGGCCTTCGCGGTCCGCTACCCGAGGGGGTCGGGAGTCGGCGTGCCCATAGACCCGGAGCCGCGTCTCCTCCCGATAGGGAAGGGCGAGCTGCTGCGAGAGGGTCGGGAGTTGGCGATCCTGGCAATAGGCAATGCCGTCGGGATGGCCATGGAGGCCGCCGAGTTGCTGGCAGGCCGAGGGATCGACTGCACCGTGGTGGACGCCCGCTACCTCAAGCCACTGGACGAGGGGCTGATCCTGGAGGTCGCCGGTCGGCACAGCCGTCTGGTGACCGTGGAGGAGAACGTCGTCGCCGGCGGCTTCGGCTCCGCCGTGCTGGAATTGCTGGCGGCGAGGGGGGTGACGGGTGCCTCTGTGGAGGTGATTGGGATTCCCGACCAGTTCGTGGAGCATGGAAGCCCCTCCCTGCTGCGGAAAGCGTACGGCCTGACCGGCCAAGCTATCGCCGACAGGATCGCCGCGGCTATCCCGTTGCCGGTGGCCGTAGCTCAAGTGGCATTGTAAGCAGGGCGTGGGGGCATTGAGATAGGGGACTTGTGGGGGGCGGCCTTTTGGTCGCCTCCCTTTCTTGTTGGGAGGCTAAATCGTGGGTGAAGACAAGATCTTCATAGAGGGCATGCTGTTCTACGGTTACCATGGAGTCAACCAGGAGGAGCGGGTGCTGGGCCAGCGCTTCGTGGTGGACCTGCAGCTGTTCCGTGACCTGGGCGAGGCCGGCCGCTCCGATGACCTCTCTCAGACGGTGAACTATGCCTCTGTCTTCAAGGCGGCCAGGGAGATCGTGGAGGGGCCGCCTGCCAACCTGATCGAGACAGTGGCGGAGCGGCTGGCCGCAGCCGTCCTGGAGCGATTCCCTGTGGATGCCGTGCAGGTGAGGGTCAGGAAGCCGTGGGCGCCGGTGAAGGGGAGCGCCCTGGAAACGGTGGGTGTGCAGATATACCGGAAACGTTGATATTTATGGTGTATAATTTACAAACAGACTCGCTCTTGGTGCCGTCGGCTTGCTGCCTGACTGGATCACACCTGGAGGCGCGGAGGTTGAAGAAGCTTGACGCTGTCTACAGCGGCTGCTAGCATTACGTAAGATTGACCTACAGTCGGCGAAGGGGGTATCGGTTCTTGGAAGAAAAGGTTGCGAAGGTACTTGAGACCATTCGACCCGGCCTGCAGATGGACGGTGGCGATATCGAGCTGGTGGCTGTTGAGGATGGGGTGGTGAAGGTTCGCCTTATGGGCGCTTGCGCCGGCTGCCCCATGTCCATGATGACCCTTCAGTTGGGGGTCGAGCGGACGCTCAAGAAGGAGATCCCGGAAGTGGTGCGGGTAGAGGCCGTACCGTTCTAAGTGCTGAGTGTGGCGGGAGCGGGTGACGAACCCGCTCCCGCCTTCGTTTATGCTCTTTCAGCGCTAGGCGAAGTGGATCGCCCTCCCCTCCACTGCCTCGGCCGCCTCCATGAGTGCCTCGCTCAGCGTCGGGTGGGGATGCACGTTCAGCGCAATCTCCTCCGGTGTGGCCTCCAGCAGCCTCGCCAAGGCCGGCTCCACGATCAACTCCGTGGCCCTGGGACCCAGGATGTGAACGCCCAGGATCTCCATCGTCTCAGCGTCCGCGATCACCTTCACGAAGCCGTCGCGCTCTCCTATTACCCTGGCCATGCCGCTTGCCATGAAGGGGAACTTGCCGATCTTCACCCCACGACCTGCTTCTCTGGCCTCGGCCTCCCGCCAACCGACGGCGGCTGCCTGTGGCCGGCAGTAGGTGCAGGATGGGATTCGTTTGTAGTCCAGGGGGCGAGGGTCCTTCTCGGCAATGGTCGCCGCGGCTAGAAGTCCCTCAGCCGTGGCCTTGTGGGCGAGCATCAGGCCGCCGACGGCGTCGCCGATGGCGTACAGGTGGGGCACGCCGGTCCGCATGTACTCATCCACCTTGATGAAGCCACGCTCGAGCTTGACGCCCAGCTCCTCCAACCCTATGCCTGCCGTAACTGGGGCCCGGCCCGTGGCGATCAACAGCTTCTCCGCCGAGAGTCGCTGGATGGCCCCACCCTGCTCCACCTCTAGCTCCACCCGGTCGGAGTAGCTCCGGATGCTCTCCAGCTTCAATCCGGTACCGACCATCACCTTGATGCCTCGCTTGGAGAACAGCTTGGCTAGCTCGTCACCGATCTCGGCATCCTCCAGCGGCAGCAATCGCGGCAGCATCTCCACCAGCGTGACCTGGGCCCCCATGTCGTTCCATGCCGAGGCGAACTCTACCCCGATGGCCCCACCACCGACGATGATCACGGAGCCCGGCAGTTCGGTCAGGGTGGAGGCATGGTCGCTGTTGATGATCCTCTCGCCGTCTATCTTCACTCCGGGCAGCCCCTTGGGCATGGAGCCCGTGGATACGATGACGTCTCTGGCCGATACTTCCGCGGTACCGCCCTCGGTGAGGGCTACGGAGAGGGTGGTGGGGGAGGTGAGCTTGCCCTCGCCCTTGATCAGTGTTATGCCATGCTTCTTGAAGAGGAACTCGATGCCGCCCGTGGATGTGGAGAGAACTCGCTCCCTGCGCTTCCCCACCTGGCTGTAGTCCAGGCTCACACCCTGGCTGTTGACGCCGAACTCCTGGCCACGCTTGGCCATGTACAGCACCTCGGCGGTCTCCAGGATCACCTTGGTAGGTATGCAGCCCCAGTGGAGGCAGGTGCCGCCCACCTTATACTTCTCGATGACGGCCACCTTGAGCCCGTACTGGGCGGCGCGGATGGCAGCGGGGTAGCCCCCTGGGCCCCCGCCGAGGATCGCCAGGTCAAAGGACTGACCGTTCATTGTACCTCCCGTTCCGCGGCCCTAGGCCGCTCAGAAGCCGGCGGTCTGAGTCCGGCTTCTATAGGCTGGTTGTTGCTTCGCCAATGGTACCACATCGTTGGAACGCTGGGGTCGGTGGATGCACGCGAGACCGCCGCGGTTTCCGAAACCGCGGCGGTCTGGGCAGGGAGGGAGGGAAGTCGATACTGTCTCTCAGTCGATCTCGGGGCGAGGGTTCAAGTCGTATTCGATCGCCAGGCCGGCATACAGCTTCTTCCACCGGTCTAGCTGCTTGCGGACCAGCTTCATCTCCTTGTACTTTGCGTCCGGGTCCTCCATGACCCCCCAGAGCACCGGCCCGTCTGCTTGTGCCGGCACAGGGAAGTCCAGGAGATATGCGAGGGTGGGAGCGATCCCTGTGAGATCTAGCAGCCGCTGCGGGCGAACACCCTTCTTGATGTTGGGGCCCATCATGATGACGAGCGAACTGGCCTGGTGGGCGCTCGCGGGGCCATTGGGCAGCTCGCTCCGCATGTTGCTCCCCAGGCCGGCGGCACAGACGACGGCCAGGATGGTCTCGCTATCCATCAGATCGAGCAGACTGCCCAGCACACGGTCTATGGACTGATAGTTGTGCGACAGGTTATCACGCCGATCGTCGACAGACGAGCCGCTCTCGGGTTGGGCGTGGCCAGAGGGGTCCAGGCACTGAGCCCCAACGAACAGCAGGTCCCACGGCTGGGTCTCGACCAGATAACCGATCGCCTTCGCAAGCCACTGGTGCTGGTAGTTCTGCAGTTCATAGAAGGCCGCTTTGTCCACCGAGCCGCCCTCCATGGCTTCGCGCACGCGGCTGGCAAAGAAGGGGCCCACCTCCTCGGTCAGTTCGGCGGCCAGATCGTCGAGGTTCACCAAGCCGGGGCCGTAGCCCTCTAGCTGGATACCATCGCCCTTGGGTGGCCAAGAGGTTTCCCAGTTGACCAGGATGCTCCTCTTGCCGGCCCGTTCAGCCGCCTGCCACAGGTGCTCCGCCTTGCTGTTCCTGCCGTCGAAGGCGGGGTCCGCCCTGTCCGCGGGCTCGCTCGAGTTGTTGGGCTGGAAGGGATCGGGGGCCTCGTGGGTGCCAGGACAGGCGCCGGTGGCGACCGTTGTCCAGACTGGTGCGGTAACCGCGGGGAAGGGCTCAGTCACCGCCTTGAAGACGCTCTGCTGCACCATCCTCTCGAAATTGGGGAGCTTGCCTTCCCTGACTAATTGCTGTACCAGCTCCGGATGGGCGCCGTCGAGCCCCAGGACTATCGCTTTCTTCGGCTGCGGTGCCGGCTTACGCATAGCAGTTCCTCGTAGCCTCCTTAAATGCAGGACCCTTCGCTTAATTCAATGTTTTAATAAACCGCGCCCAATCTAGCATGGCTTGGTAGGGTTGTCAACGGGCCGGAGACGCCGGCTGGAGACGCCGGCCCAACGGGGCAAGGATGCTGTGTAAGACCGCGAACAGCCGGTACACTGCTCATCCTCCTCGTTGACAGCTGGGCGGTAGGGTGTTACCATCCGCACGGTCAGAGATTGTTAAATTAATGAATTAAGCGAACTCCTGTTCGCCGGGTGTGCCCTTGTCCCTTTCTCTCCTCGGCGGCAACATGCCTACCATAAGGCACCAGAACCGGGTCGCGGTGCTCAACATCCTGCTCCGCTACGGTCCGCTCTCCCGCCGGGAGATCTGCAAGATCACCCGGCTGACGCCCGCATCCATCACCAACATAGTCGGGGAGCTGCTGGACACCGGCCTCGCGTTGGAGATGGGCAGCCGGCACGATCCGAACGGCCGCAGACTTGGCCGCCCCCAGGTCATCGTCGATCTCAACCCTGGCGGAGCCTTCGCCGTGGGTGTGCACCTCGGTGTCCGCACTGCCAGGGTGGGGTTGGGCGACCTTAAAGGTAACATCCTGAAGCAGATCGGTTTCTCCCTCCATTTGGGGGATGACTCCCAAGTGGTGCTGCAGTCGGTTGCGGGTGCTGTCTCCACAGTGATCCAGGAGGGCGGGATCGATCCACGCAGACTCCTGGGGGTGGGGGTTGGCTGCGCCGGGTTGGTGGACCCGAAGGCCGGCGTGCTCAGGAAGATGTATCACCACGGCTGGCAGGATGTGGCCGTCGCCGACCGGCTGGGATCGGCCCTCCAACTGCCGGTGGCGGTGGAGAACAACCGAAACGCCATGGCCATGGCTGAGAGCACCTTCGGGCAGGCTCAGAAGGTGGAGGAGTTCATCGTGGTGCATGTTGGCACCACGGTCGGCTCGGGCATCGTTATCGACCACCGTGTCCACCATGGAAGAAACGACGCGGCCGGCCAGATAGGCCACCTGGTGTTGGAACCGGGCGGCCCCCTCTGTACCTGTGGCCAGCGCGGTTGTCTGGATACCCTGGCCTCAGAAGCCGCCATCCTCCATAGGTCTCTCCAGTTGGCCGAGGGCAAACCTTCTTCATCCCTGGCGCGCCTGCTTCGGCAAGCCGGCGACTCTCCAGGAGTGGGTCTGGTGTTCGATGCCGCAAGGCAGGGCGACAGGGATGCCCGGGCAGTCATCGCGGAGGCCGCCCAGTATCTGGGCAGCGCGATTGGCCACCTGGTCCGAATATTCAGTCCAGAGATGGTCATCCTTGAAGGACCGATCTTTGATCTGGGCGACCTTGTCATAGAGCCTATAGAACAGAGCGCCCTATCTCAGGCAGCCCAGTCCCTCGGCGTCTCCACCAGACTGGTGCGGACCTGCTTCGGGTCCGATCTGATGGTTGTGGGTGGAGTGTCTCTGGCTCTGCTGCGATTCCTCTACGCGGCCGAACCCGGCGATTGGTCCCACGAGATCCGCGGTTTGACCGCGAGCGGCCTCTCCGCTAGACTCCGCTGAACAGTCGGAGCTACTCCATAGAGACTGTGTATGGATAAGAGCAAGTTAATCTGTGAGCTGGCCGGCATCGTCGGAAGGGATAGTGTCCTCTCCTGTCGACGGGACCTGCTGGTGTATGAGTACGACGCCACCCCCGACGTCTCCATGCCGGAGTATGTGGTATTTCCTCGGGACGCCTCGGAGGCGGCGGCGATCATGAGTGTGGCCCGGCGGGAAGGGCTCGCCGTCGTGCCCCGCGGCGCGGGAACCAACCTCTCGGGCGGGACCGTGCCATTGAAGGGCGGGATCGTGCTGGCCCTCACTCGCATGACTGAGGTGCGGAGCTTGGATGTGGAGAGCCAGAGGGCGGAGGTGGAGGCTGGTCTGGTCAACCTGGAGTTCCAGGGCTTCATCGCGCCCCATGGACACCTCTTCGCGCCGGACCCTTCCAGCCAGAAGGTCTCCACGCTTGGTGGCAACGTTGGTGAGAACGCTGGCGGCCCTCACTGCTTTAAGTACGGCATCACCACCAATCACGTCTATGGCCTGGAGGCTGTCCTGTCCGACGGGCAGGTGGTCCACACCGGTGGGGCGGCGGAGGACTCGCCCGGCTACGACCTGACTGGGCTGATCGTCGGCTCTGAGGGCACTCTAGCGGCCGTTACCTCCATGGTTGTGCGGCTCATGCGGGTGCCCGAGGCGATCAAGACGATGCTCGCTATCTTTGACACCCTGGAGGACTGCGGGAACGCGGTCTCCGACACGATTGCAGCGGGGATCATCCCCGCTACTCTGGAGATCATGGACAGGCCGCTGATCGCCGAGGTGGAGTCCAGCACCCATACCGGATACCCGCTGGACGCCGAGGCTGTCCTCCTGATCGAGCTGGACGGCATGAAGGAGGAGCTGGAGGGTCAGTCACAGCGGATGGTAGAGATCTGCCGGAGGAACCATGTCCGCACAGTTCATGTGGCCCAAGATGATGCCGAGAGGGACGAACTCTGGCGTGGGCGCCGCGTTGCCTACAGCGCCATGGTGAAGCTGGCGATGGGTTCCACCGTCCACGACACGACAGTGCCACGCACCAAACTGGCGGAGACGCTGCGGCAGGTGCGGGATATCGCGGATCACTACCGTATTCGGGTCGGCACCGCTGCCCACGCGGGCGATGGCAACCTCCACCCACTGGTGGTCTACGATCCTCGAGACCTGGAAGAGGTGGAGCGGGTGCACTCGGCCGACAAGGAGATCGTGCGGCTGTGCGTCGCGATGGGTGGTACTCTCTCGGGCGAGCACGGCGTGGGCATCGAGAAGCGGGACTACATGCCGCTTCTCTTTACCGAGGACGAACTGGCCCACATGCGCGAGATCAAGCGCATCTTCGACCCAGAAGGCCTGCTCAACCCGGGCAAGCTGCTACCGCTGGACGGTACGACGTAGGGCAGGGCGCAGGGCCGACCCCTTCAAACGTAGGGGAGGGGCTTGTCCCCTCCCGCCCCGGACAGGGACGCGCGAGGTCGCCCATCCCCTACAGCGTTGCCCACCACCGCCGGGCGGCAGGGGATAAACCCCTGCCCTACGTCTACGGGCCGCGCCCGCGCGGCCCACCGCAGCTATCTGGTTACTCCCCGCACTTCGCCTTCAGCCGGGCTACCTCGGCCTCCAGCTCACGCACCTGGTTGAGGCGGAAGTCCGGGTCCTCTAGCGCCTCCCAGACCACCGGACCCTCGGCTTGTGCCGGGATGGGGAAGCCCATCAGGTAGGCGAGGGTGGGCGCCACGGCCGTCATCTGGAGGTGGCGCTGTAGGTGCAACCCCTTCTTCACGTTGGGACCCTTCATGAAGAAGATAGAGCGGATCGTCAGATCTCCCAACCTGGCGGTGGGGAGCTGCGAGCCGTGCTCTAGGTCGAACTCGGGCCGGCGCGCATACACTACGTCGCCCACACGGTCGCCCCACAGGCCGAGGATCGCCGCGTCGTTCTTCCGCAGCACCGCCGAGAAGGTGTGCATACCCGTGGCCGGGTCCTTGTAGCCCGTCATCGCCTGGATTATGGCCTCCACGGTGGCTTCGTAATCCTCCGGCTCGACGATGCCGTCCCTGTCGCGACCCTTTAGATTGACATAAACGTGTACGGTCCGCTGCGGGTACGCCCTGGTCTTGGACCAGTCGATCCCGCGGTTCCCTTCGTCGTCGACCTTGTAAACCAACAGGCCGGCCTGCTCCAGCACCTTGCGCGCGTCCACCTGCGGTTGTGGGCAGCCGGTCCCCGAGTGGTCGGACACGATGAGGAACAGGGTGTCCTCGTCGGCCAGGGTGAGCAGTTCGCCGAGCATCCTGTCGATGGACTGGTAGTGGCGGGTGAGCCAGGTGGTGGCGTTGCGCTGCTCGCTGAGGGAGGCGCCGCACTCGGGCTGGTAGTAGTTCAGGTAGAAGTGGCTCAGGTAGTCCGTGCAGTGGGTCTCCACGAACAGCAGGTCCCACTCCTTGGTGGTGGCCAGATACTTGGAGGCCTTGGTGAGCCACTGGTGCTGGTAGTCCATCAGCTCGAAGAAGGTGCCCTCGTCCATCCAGCCGTAGTGCAGCGCGTCCCGAGCAGGGTTCGTGAAGAAGGGGCCGATCTTCTCGTACAGCTCCTCGCCCAGTTCAAGTGGCTGCGTGTAGCCGACGATTGGCCAGATCTGGGTGGAGATCAGCTCCAGCTCGCCGGCGTCGGCTGCGAGGTTGATCAGCTTGAAGCGGAAGGTTCCCTTCTCCACCGGCTTCGGTTGGTAGAGGGCGAGCCCCTCAGCCTTGGCTGCGGCGGTGGTGCTGGCCTGGTAGTCGTGACGCTCCTTCTGGCGGTACTTCTTCAGCCGTGCCATGTCGGCCGTGCGAGCCTTCACCCTCTCCTCGTCCGGCACCAGCTCGAACTCGTCCAGCACCCAATCGCTCCACTGGCCGGGCTTCACCTCGGCCACCGGTTGGGCGGCGTCCTTGTCCTTGCAGACGAGGACCTTGTCGTAGCCGGCCCTGCCGGACTTGATTACGGCGATGTCGTAGACCTTCTCACCGCCGCCGTGGAGGAACATGGAGATCTTCCCCTCCAGCGTCTCCCACGAGGGCTGCAATCCCTTCCACTCGCCGCCTGCTGGCTGCAGGCTGACCTGGCTGGTCATGGGGAGCGGCTCCAGGGTGTGGAGGCGGACCGGACCCAGTTCGTGGAGGTTCACCAGGCCGGGGCCGCATCCCTCTATCTGGATGCCGTTGTGGTTGGGGGGCCAGGAGACTTCCCACTTGATCAGGATCGGCTTCTTCCCGGCACGCTCAGCCGCCTGCCACACGTACTCTGCGCTTGACTCGCGGGTGTTGAAGCCGAAGTTGATCTTGTCCAGCGGCTCGTCCTCTCTGTTCGGGAGGAAGAAGTCGGTGATGCCGTGTGTGCCCGGCCAGGCGCCTGTGCCGATGGTGGTCCAGTTGGGCGGGGTGATGGTGGGGAATGGCTCTAGCGCCTCCTTGAAAACGCCCTCCTTCAGCATCCGTTCGAAGTTGGGGAGTTTCCCCTCCTTCACGAACTTCTGGATCAGCTCGGGGTGTCCCCCATCAAGCCCCAGGATGATGGCGCGCTTCGCCTCTTTGGCAGTGCTCACTGGGTCCCTCCTTCAGAGTGGGATCGGTAATCGCGCACGATGGTTAATTCACTGTATTGATTAATGCAGGTCTGACAGTATCATTCGCCCCTCGCCTTTGTCAACAGCTTTCATCGGCCGTCCTGCCAAGGCTGTACGCACCCCATTGACGCTTCCTGGGTCACCGACTAGACTGAAGATGTCGATAATTGAAGAAATTGATGAATCAACTTCTCGATGACGGGAGGGGCGAGTGTACATAGATCCTCAGCAATGCACCGGATGTGGACTCTGCGTTCCCTACTGCCCGGTGGGCGCTATCTCACAGGAGGAAGGGGGTGTCGCAACCGTCGATTTCGACGGCTGCGTGGAATGCTCCACCTGCCTCCGCTTTGCCGGCTGCCCTACGGGGGCCCTCGTTGAGTCGCCCGAGACCTCTGAGTGGCCAAGACTCCTTCGTCGCCAGTTCAGCGATCCCACCGCCCCCCATTCCAGCACCGGCCGGCGCGGTCGCGCCTCGGGCGGTGTCAAGACCAACGACGTCACCGGCCAGACCAGGCGGGGTGGGATCAAGATCTCCATGGAGTTCGGGCGCCCGGGCGTTGCCACCAGGCTGTCCCAGATCGAGAAGATGTCCGTGGCGCTGGCGAAGGCCGGAGCCGTCTTCTCGGCCCAGAACCCTGTGACGGCGCTGATGGTGGACTCCGCGACCGGTGAGTTCCGGCCCGAGGTGCTGGAAGAGCGGGTGCTCTCGGCAACCCTCGAGATCCAGATAACCCCGGGCCAGTTGGATCGGCTGGTCCCAGTGATCCGCGATGTGGCAGCGAAGGTTGGGACGGCGATCTCCTGGAGTGCCACCATGAGGCTCGGTGACGATGGCAGCATACCCTACCTTGCGGACTTCGAACGGTTGGACGTAGAGGCTAGACCCAACGCCAAGGTGAACCTGGGCATGGGCAGGCCGTTGGTAGCGGATTAAACTGGAGGTTACGATGACCCATGCTCTGCACCGTGAAGGCTCAATCAAATCACTGCGGGGTGACTACGTCCTGCTCGCCATGGTTTCCCGCGCGAACCGCGAAACGGCGGGTCCCGCCATGGCGCGCTTCGCCCAGATAGCGCTGGGTGCGGATCCCACCAACTACGGCTCCTCGACTTTCGCTCTGAACCGACCACTCGGCCTGCAACCCGAGGATTTCATTCGTCGCGCCCCTGAGGCCGACGGTGTGGCCTGCGTCTTCACCAGCAAGGAGGAGCTTCGCCAGGTCCTGGTGGAGTTGAAAGAGGCGGACCTTGGTTTATCCATCACCGTCAGCGGCTTGACCGACGAGGTGCTGGCGCTGGCTCGGGAGGTCGGGCTCAAGCCTCACTCAGTGGAGCTGTCGCTGGGGATACTGGGAGACACCGGCCAGTTGGCCGAAGCCGAGTTGCTGGAGGTGATGACGATGTGTGGCCACTCCAGGATCAGCGCCGCCCTGATCAAGAGGGGGGCGCGAGAGGTGGAGGAAGGGCTTCGTTCGGCCGAAGATGTCGCTCACGCGTTGGGGAGGCCGTGCAGTTGCGGGTTGTTTAACCTCAGGAGGGGAGAACTGCTGCTGTCACGGATGGTTGAGGGACGATGAATCATGCCCATACTGGTATAGACGTCTACCCTGGCTCGTGCTATACTGCCCGACATGGACCCCTGCTGAGCGGCACGGACTCTTTTGCTAGACCGCGAGCCAGTGACCACCTCTAGCGCTTTGATGAATCGAGCTCGCTTGCAGGGGAATAGCCACGTGTCCAGGTCATTGCTGGGCGGCAACATGCCGGCCGTAGGACGTCAAAATCGGATGGCGGTGCTCAATGTGCTGCTCCGATACGGACCGCTCTCCCGCCGGGAGATCTGTCCCATTACCGGTCTGACCTCCGGGGCAATCACGAACATCGTCAATGATCTGTTGGAGAGCGACCTTGCCATGGAGGTGGGGAGCCTGCCCAATCCTGGCAAGACGGGTGCGGGCCGGCGGCGGGTGCTGGTAGACCTGAAGCCCGATGGTGCCCTCGCCCTGGGAGTGCATTTGGGTGTGAGGTCGGTGCTGGTGGCCCTGGGGGACTTGAGGGGCAACCTGGTCCGGCAGCGTTCGATCCCGAACGCGACCGACGACGCTCCGTACACCCTCCTCAAGGCGGTGGCCGAGGCAGCGTCGGAATTGGTGGCGGAGTCGGGAGGCGACCAGAGGAAGCTGCTGGGGTTGGGAGTAGGGTGCGCGGGGCTGGTGGACCCGGTGGTGGGGGTGTTGAAGAGCATGCCCACCCGCGGCTGGCGTGACGTGGACGTGGCCGGGTACCTGGGCTCAGCTCTCCAGCTACCGGTGGCGGTTGAGAACAACCGCAACGCCATGGCGATTGCCGAGAGCACCTTTGGACGGGGCCAGAAGGTGGAGGATTTCGTCTTGGTGCATGTGGGGACCATCGTTGGCGCGGGCGTGGTCATCGGCCATCGTGTGCACCATGGCAACAGCGATGCGGCCGGTCAGATCGGCCATCTGGTGGTCGACCCGAGCGGCCCTCGATGCTCTTGCGGCCAGCGTGGCTGCCTGGACGCCCTGGTATCTGAGACCGCCATCGTCAGCCAGGCGTTGCGGGCGGCGATGGGCAGGAGAGGAATTCCTCGCCCCGGCACCGATGGTGGCCTTTTGCAGGCCGAAGATCTGTTTGATGCCGCCGCTCGCGGCGACGAGATCGCACGATCAGTCGTGAGGGATGCGGGGATGTATCTCGGCAGGGCGATTGGACAGATCATTCGGATCCTCAGCCCAGACATGGTGATACTGGTGGGGAGGATCTTCAAGACCGAGGAGCTGGTGATGGGGCCTCTCAGGGAGGCGGCCCTGCCCGAGTCGGTCCGGGCCCTGGGGGTCTCCACCAACATTGTTCCCTCGACGTTCGGCTTGGACTTGCGAGTCATTGGTGGCGTTGCCCTCGCGCTACAGCAGTGTCTATACAGTGTTCAGACTGCCAACTGATCGAGCACATCTACCGAGAGATGTGCCCAGCACGATACACTGAGACTCATCTCCATGCGACGGCGGATTCTGGCGCGGATAGCCAGTTGACCGGACTTGTCGGGGGCGTCGCGAGGGAGAATAGGTAACCAGACAGAGGAGGAGTTGCCACAAGAGACAGTAATATTCCGCCAACATTACTCATAACGCTATCTCGCACGATTTGGCCATACTCCTTGGCATGTCCATCCCTCAAGCGAACACACCGCGATAGGGTGGAGCGATGGTTTCCGCCTTCGTCTCCCACAGGCACATACGGAAATCCAACTGGAGGGCCCTGTGAACCGTCGAGACTGGATTCCTAGTGCGTTTATGCTGGCGTTGTCCCTGTTCGTAGCCTCCCAGGCGTTGCAGATGCCTTTCTCCGCCGAGTACGGGCCAGGACCCGGCTTCATGCCGTTGGTGCTGTCCACCCTCATGGGTATTCTCTCCGCCATACTCCTGGTTCGTAGCCTGGGCTCGGAAGTCCCGAGCAAGTCCCTTTTCACCGACCGCTCTGGCCTCAAGAAGTCCGCTGGCGTTGCCCTGCTCTACTTGGCCTACATAGTCTCCCTCCCATTCCTTGGCCTACTGGTGGCCCTGACAGTCTTCCTTCTGGTGCTGCTACTCCTGATCGAGAAGCGCTCAATTATCATGGCGGTGAGTGCCTCGGCCATGGTGAGTCTTAGCTGCTACTTCCTCTTCGAGGTGTGGCTCAAGGTACCCCTGCCGATCGGCATCTTCGGAATCTAGGAGGGTTTCATGGACGTCATCACCAACCTTTACATGGGTTTCGGCATGGCCCTGCAGCCCGCCAACCTGCTCAGCTGCCTGATCGGAGTTGTACTTGGCACCCTGGTAGGCATCCTTCCGGGCCTTGGCCCGGCGGCGACCCTCGCGATGCTGCTCCCCCTGACCTTCGGCATGAGTGCCACCAGCGCGATGATCATGATGTGCGGTGTCTTCTATGGGGCCAAGTACGGTGGTGCCATCACCTCCGTCCTGGTGAACCTTCCTGGGGAGTCCTCCAGCGTCATGACCTGCCTTGATGGCTACCAGATGGCCAAGACCGGCAAGGCGGGACCCGCCCTGGGGATGGCGGCGATTGCATCCTTCTTCGCGGGCACCCTCGGGGTCGTCGGTCTCATGCTGCTCGCGCCTCCCCTCGCGGAGGTCGCGATCGCCTTCGGCCCCCCTGAGTACTTCTCCCTGATCGCGCTCGGCATGACGATGGTGATCTTTCTGGCCGGCAAGAGCATCCTCAAGGCGCTCATCATGGGGCTGTTCGGCCTTCTGCTCGCCACGGTCGGGGCCGATGAGATAAGTGGAATGGACAGGTTCACCTTTGGGGCGTTGGAGTTGATGTCGGGCATAGACTTCGTGGTGGCGGCCATGGGGCTGTTTGCCATCGGGGAGATCCTGCTCAACCTGGAGGAGAACCTGAGGGCCGAGGTATTCCCGGTCCCGAGTAAGCTGAGGGATCTGCTGCCAACCGCCCAGGACCTGCGAGACTGCATGCCCGACCTCATCAGGAGCACCATCATGGGCTTCCTGATCGGGGTGCTTCCGGGAGGCAACCCAACCATAGCCACGTTCATGGCCTATGGTACCAGCAAGGCCCTCGCCAAGGACCCGGAATCGTTCGGCAAGGGCACGATCCGGGGGGTTGCGGCCCCAGAGTCGGCGGATAACGCTGCTTCCAGTGGGGGCCTCGTGCCCTTGCTCACCCTGGGCATACCCGGGACGGGCTCGGCCGCAATGATGATGGCCGCCCTGATCATGGCCGGGCTACGGCCTGGGCCCCTCATGCTGAAGGAGCAGCCCGAGTTCTTCTGGACCGTGGTGGCCAGTATGTATGTGGGCAACGTCATCCTCTTAATCCTGAACCTCCCGCTCGTGCCGGTCTTCGCGAACCTGCTGAAGGTGCCGTACTACATCCTGTACCCGGTGATCCTGTCCATCTGCTCCGTTGGGGTGTACAGCCTCAGCAACAGCCTCTTCGAAGTGGAGATGATGTGGCTCTTCGGCATCATCGGCTACTTCGCGAAGAAGTTCGACTTTCCGGCCGCCCCCACGGTGCTCGCGCTGGTGCTCGCCGGCACCTTCGAGAGGTCCATGCGCCAATCACTGTTGATTTCCAACGGTAGCCCAATGATCTTCTTCGAGAGACCCATGTCGGCCGTCCTGCTTTCCGTCGCTATTCTCGTCCTGGCGGTTCCCATCGTGCGCGCATTCCTCGGCTCGAGGAATGAGACTCAAAAAGCTTAGGGAGGTAGAAGATGCGATCTATGCGGTATCTATCCCTGGCGTTGCTGGTGGCCGTTCTGGCCATGGTTCTCGGGTCGGGATGCGGCCGGGCTGGAGAGGGGAGCTATCCAACGAAGCCCATCGAGGTGGTAGCCCACACGGCGGCGGGCTCATCTAGCGACGTGGTCGCGCGCACAATTGCTGACATTATGGAAAAGGACAAGATCCTGCCCCAGCCGATGGCGGTGCTCAACAAGGAGGGCGGGAGTGGAGCAGTAGCCTTCTCCTACGTCGTCGAGAAGAAGGCTGATCCCTACACCCTGCTCATTGCCCCTCCAGTGTTCATCACAACTACCTACTCGCAGGGGTTGACGTTCAACTACAAGGACTTCACCCCCATTGCCAACCTGTTCTACGAGAAGACCCTCATAGCGGTTAAGGCCGACTCCCCTTACAAGAGCCTCAAGGACATCATCGATGCTGCCAAGGCCAAGCCGAACACCATCAACCAGGGCGGCGGCTCTATCACGGCCATGGACAACTACATTCGGGGCATCATAATGAAGGCGACTGGGGCACAGTGGAAGTACGTGTCCTTCACAGGAAGCGACTCTGCTACCACTGCCGTCCTCGGTGGAAACGTGGATTTCGCCTGCCCCAACCCAAGCGAGGCTATGGAGTTGATTCGGGCTGGGAAGCTGCGTCCCCTGGCCACGACTCGTAAGGTCCCCGCCTTGCCGGATGTCCCTACTCTGGAGGAGCTGGGCTACCCCTTCAACATTAAGCACTTCAGAGGCGTTGTGGCTCCAGGCGGGATCCCGGACGAGGCGAAGAAGACCCTGATCGACGCCTATACCAAGGCGACCAAGACTGACAAGTGGAAGAAGTACATCACCGACATCGGGGTTGACGAGGGCTTCGTAGCCGGGGATGACTTCGGGAAGCTCCTTGGGGAGATGAACGGCGTGCTGACCCAGCTGACCGACGACTTGGGATTGAAGAAGAAGTAGGAGGACTGGGACCTCCGGTTTCGCGGGCGAGGGCACTGGGTAGATGAGGCTCCCTAACGATGCCTCGCCTACCCAGTGCTGGGCTTAGGCCACGACTTTGCCGTCTTTGACCAGGACGATGTCGTCGACGGTGACCGTGGGGTAGCGGAAGATCAGGTCGATGTGGAGAGGGCTGTCCACCTTGCCGCCCAGGGTCTTGTTGTCGCCCACCCCCACGTGGGCCGTCCCCCATGCCTTCTTGGCCTCCCTCAGATTGGCACCGAGACGGCACTGCGGGTTGGTGCCAATGGCGAACTCGGCGATGTTATGGGCGGTGGGGCCGGCCTTCTCCAGAACCTGGGCGAAAAAGTCGGCCTCATAGCCCCCGCCTCCGTCGAAACAATGCCTTCCCCGTCCGTGACGATGAACATCTGATCGCCGTCGGGAGCGCGGAACGTGTTGCGCCCGCCAGCTTCAAAGCTCACACCAGTGACAGAGAAGCGCTTGCTGAGGTTCTCAAAAGGGTGCCGCTACGATACGTCATCCACGAACATCGGCAGTACTCCCCGCTCTAGACGCGTCGTCTTCACCTGTAGCAGTCTCATCCTCACTGTTCCCCCTGGTCGTGTCGCCCAATCCCAGTCGAGAGCAGGCAAGATCTCCCTCAGGTCGGTGGAACCAGAATCATGCCAGTTAACATTCTGCAATAATGTAACTGCGCGACACTCATGCTGTACTGCAGGACTATGGTCGTCTGCAGGAGATGCCGGGGCCATTAGAGGTGAGTCGAGAGGATCCAGACAGATCGGTGCCTGCATCGTTGGTCGCGGAACGGTATAATAGATGCCAATAATGACATACAATAGAGCGGAGCATCCGTGAGCGAACTAAGAGCCAGCCGCCCGAAAGCAAGTGATTCTGATTCTCATCTGGCCGGAGATAAGGTGAAGGGTGAGAGTCCCGTTACCACAATTCAAAGTGTCTCCAGGGCGATTCTGTTACTTCAGCATCTGGCTGACAGCAGCCATGACCTAGGCGTTTCTGACCTGGCAAGGCTGATGAATACCACCAAGACAACCGTGCACCGCCTCCTGGCGGTTCTGCGTGACGCTGGGTTGGTTGCGTACAGCTATGAGTCGCGCAGGTATCGGCTCGGCTACCGTATCCTGCACTGGGCATCGGTCTCGCTACGGCAGACTAGTTTCATCCAAGTATGCCATCCGCACATGGTTCGCTTGAGGGACCTCACAGGTGAGAGTGTGTTGCTGCATGTGCGGGCGGGAGCAGCGCGAGTGTGCGTGCATATAGTGGAGTCCAGACACGAACTGTGCTTCAAGCCCAGCGTGGGAGAGATGCTCCCCTTGAACAGGGCCGGGGCAGGTAGAATACTGATGGCAGGGCTGTCTCTGACGGAGTTTGAGCAAATCATGCGACGTGTCCGCTGGGATAGCGCGGGCCCCAATGCCATACTCGATTCTATGGAATGGCGAAAAGAAGTGGAGAGGGCTGCGAGAGATGGATACTCGATAGCCGAGCACGAAAGGGTACTCGGCATTTCGGGGGTGAACGTGCCTATTAGGGATGTAGGAGGCTCGGTCATCGCAGTTCTCAACGTCGCTGGCCCCAGTGTCAGACTAGACCGGAGTAGGCTCGAAAGCTTTGTGGAGGATCTCCTATCCACGGCAAGTTCAATCTCAGCTGACCTCGGTTGCAGCCTAGCCAGTCCAACGGACCATTCACAGTCCAATGGCCTTGGGGTCAACGATTCCCTGCTGCTGGTTGACCTGGTGAAGGGCTGACGTGTAACAACCGCTCCTTTGGGGTGGTCAGGGCGTTTACAGGCACGCATTCCCGTAGCATAAATTGTCCCCGCAAATCCCCAGTTCGTACTGTGCGCAGTCAGCAGCGAGTACTCTGCCCAGCCGCCGAAGAAACCCCTTCTATTGTGCCGTTGACTCCCCCGACCTAGTTCCGTTTCAGCCGCCCCACAGCGCGCCGGGCATGCGGTCCCGAGCTCAGCGCAAGTGGCAAACCAGCCCCCATCACTGCAGGTTCGCCATCAATGGTTGTTCGCGACGGATGGCTACTCTGATCTGACCACAGTCAGTCTCCGACCTCGTCACCCTGTGAACGTGAAACCCCCTCCCCTTCTTGGGTGCCCGTCACGATTCCGGGAAGCCCTTGAGCCAGCTGTAGGAGCCTTTCCGGGAGCCCGCTCACTGGCTCATGCTCATTCGGCATTTTCCGCCCTACTGCCAGGCGGTCACCCGGAATCGTGACGGGCACCCCCCCTTCTTCAAGTACTTGACATCCAACTGCTCTCGGATTACTATCCTTGCGGCTAACACAGTTACGCTATACGTAACAACCGCTGTATAGTTTCCTCGAGGCGTTGATGCTCATCTCCGTAGCCTCGGGCTCAGGGTAGAGTATAGAGATGGCCGCACGGCTGGCATTTCCCAATGAATGAGCTTCCATGATGCAGATTGATAGGGGTGAGTTGCTAGCTCGCCTGCAGAAGGGAGTAGACGCCATGGCAGTCACTACCAGGATCATGTCGCCGCACGAAGAGCAGATTCTGTCCGGGCATTCGGGTGTCCGTTCTGACACACGGGTGAGTAGGGTACTCAAAGAGATCCGATCAGCCTCCCCTCGCGTCGCTGTAGAGAGGGGACTTCTCTTTACAGAGTCCTTCCGGCAGACGGAGAGCTTGCCTCTGGTCATGCGGTGGGCCAAAGCCCTCGAGCACATCGTCAGCAACATTTCGGTTCACATTGAGGCAGAGGACCTGATCGTAGGGCGAGCAGGTCCTCCAGGTAGATATGGCATTCTCTATCCCGAGCTGCAGGGTGTCTATTTCGATAGACTCGCGGAGACCCTGCTCACGAGAGAGAAGGCGCCCTTCAGGGTCACGGAGGAGGACGCCAGGATTATGAAGGAAGAGATCTGGCCTTACTGGCACGGGAAGACCTTCCTTGAGGCCTACGCCAGCGCCCTGCCTGAGGACACCAAGCGGATGGTGTTCAAGAACAGTGACATGTTCTCCTCCGCTTTCTTGATCCACCCCACGGCCACGTCTCGCCACTCTCTCCAGTGGGCGCTGGACTATAGCAAGGTGTTGAACAGGGGGTTCAACGGAATCAAGGAGGAGGCTAAGGAGAAGATGGCTCGACTGGATCCTTGGGATCCAGAGAACCATTTCGGCAAGTACTCCTTCTATCAAGCAGTGGTTATTGTCTGCGATGCAATGGTGACCTTCGCGAAGCGGTACGCGGAATTGGCCAGACAGATGGCAGCAGTGGAGGGCGAAGCGCGGCGGCGAGAGGAGTTGGAACGGATTGCCGAGGTGTGCGAGTGGGTGCCCGGGAATCCAGCTAGGAGTTTCCACGAAGCAGTCCAGAGCCACTGGTTCACTCAGCTGGTCTCTAGACTCGAACAGCTGAGCGACGGTGGGATTGGCAACGGTAGGATGGACCAGTTCCTCTTCCCCTTCTACAAGAAAGACATGGAGGAAGGGCGGCTCACCGAGGATCAGGCGCTGGAGATGCTGGAGTGCCTCTGGCTAAACATAGCGCAGATTATCCGGGTGCCAGAAACGCCGAGCGATTATGCGGCCCAAGAAGGCTACCCTCACTTCGAGCAGGTAATGCTGGGCGGCCAGACCGCTGATGGGAAGGATGCGACCAACGAGCTTTCTTACCTGATCCTGCGGTCCAAGAAGGAGCTTCCGATGAACTATCCGGACCTATCGGTTCGGATTCATTCCGGGACTCCACAACGCTTCCTGCTCAAGGTTTGCGAACTGATCAAGGAGGGCACCGGCTTTCCTAAGCTGTTCAACGATGAAGAGATCGTACCCCTCTACCTTGCGCACGGCGCGACTCTGGAAGAGGCCAGGGATTGGGTAGGAACTGGTTGCACCGAGAGCCGGTTGATCAACCGAGAGACCTACCTGACGGGCGGAGGGTGGTTGGACTTGGCCGCAGCAGTGGAGTTGGCCCTTCACGGGGGCAGGATGCGCAGCCTGGGCGGGGCCCAGGCAGGTGCAGAGACAGGTGATCCGACGGCATTTGCCACCTTCGACGATATGTGGAATGCCTTCCGCAAGCAGGTAGAGCATCTAGTGAGACATGCTTTCGTCCAGCAGTACGTGGCCGATACAGTTCGACCGCAGAAACTGGCAGCTCCCCACATGTCGTGCTTGCATGACCTCTGTATGGAGCAAGGCGTCGACATCGATCAAGGCAAGTTGGATAGGTGCATTGCCCTTGGTCAGTTGAACATCATCGGTTTCGGCACCACCATCGACTCCTTGGCAGCAATTAAGAAACTGGTGTACGACGATAGAACTGTCTCTATGAAGGAGTTGGTGGGAGCATTGGATGCCAACTGGGAAGACCGGGAATCTCTGCGCCAGAGATGCCTGAATGCCCCGAAGTATGGCAACAATGATCCATATGTGGATTCTATCGGCAGGGATATCGAGCGACTGCTTACAGGTCTTGCCGGAAGGCACAAGAATGCCTACGGTGGCTATCCCAACGTGATCTATCTCCCCGTGACGACCCACGTTGGGGAGGGCCGCGCTGTTGCAGCAACGCCCAATGGACGGAAGGCCGGTACTCCTCTATCCGAAGGCATTTCCCCTACCCAAGGTTGCGATCTGAAGGGGCCAACAGTCACCCTGCTGTCGATCAACGCTACCAAGTACTCCAGCAAGAAGCAAAGGGCCGCCAGGCTTCTGAATGTCAAGCTGACGCCACAGGCAGTTGCCGGGGATGAGGGCACCAGGAACCTGGCCTCTTTCATTCGGGCATGGTGCGACATGAAGTTCTGGCACATCCAGTTCAGCGTAGTCAACTCCGAGACACTGAAAGCAGCCCAGAAGAGGCCTGAGGACTACCGAAACCTGCTTGTCAGGGTTGCCGGTTACAGCGCCTACTTCACGGAACTCTCCAAGGAATTGCAGGACGAAATAATCGCGAGGACGGAACACCAGTTCATTTAAGGAGAACAGACCTAGCACTTCGTGGTTCCAAGATGCACTGTAAACTCGTCTGAGGCGTATCGTCCCATGAGGACCCTTTCTGTTGAGTAAGTCGTATGTCTGATCCCAAGAATCCCGATAGTGGGCTGATCTTCAATATCCAGCGCTTCTCGGTTCACGATGGGCCGGGAATCAGGACGTTGGTCTTCATGAAGGGCTGTCCGCTGCGATGCAGGTGGTGCAGCAATCCGGAGTCTCAGAGCTGTGTCCAAGAGTTGGGGTTTATCTCGGACAGGTGCATCGGGCCGGAGCAATGTGGTCACTGCGTAGAGGTTTGCCCGAGTGGAGCGGCTTCCAGGGCTGATAGCGGAGCAGTTTGGCAAGCGAGTCAGTACTGTACCAACTGCGGGAGTTGCACCGTAGTCTGCCCAGCGGGAGCTAGAAGACTTTTCGGGGAGCGGGTTTCCGTGGGAGAACTGATCAAGGTGCTTGAGGAGGACATGCCCTTCTACTGGCGGTCTGGTGGTGGAATCACCGTAAGTGGCGGTGAACCCCTTCTTCAGGCCGGTTTTGTCGCCGAGCTACTAAGGGAGTGTCGAAGTTGCGGACTGCACACTGGTATCGAGACAACTGGCTACGCTGAGTGGGCAGATCTAGAGGAGGTCTGCAAGTACGCAGACATTGTCCTCTACGACCTCAAGCACATCGACTCAGCTACCCACAGGATCCTTACAGGAGTACCCAACGAACCGATTCTCCACAACCTGCAGCAGCTATCGAATGCGTTTCCAAGCATTTCCATCACTGTTAGGACACCAATTGTACCGGGGCTAACGGACGATGAGGGCAACATCAGGGGAATTGCGACCTTCTTGTCAGCCCTGCCGAACATTAAGGCCTATGAGCTTCTTCCTTATCATGCCTTTGGGGAGCCAAAGTACGGCCAGTTGGGAAGGGAGTATCCAGCGAGGGGACTCCGGCCCCCTACTGAAGAGCGGATGGGTCAACTGAGGAGAATAGCGGAGGAGTTCATCGGGTAGCTAAGTAAGCTTTTAAGCAGTTGATCCATCCCGAGGTATCACATCGTTTTCTTGAAGGGAGGTGGTGAGGTAAATCAATGGTGTAGGCTAAACTGCAATCAGGGGTCACTGTGGCAGAGTAGATTAGTCCTAAGGTGTCTCAGGCGACCACAGCACGAGTAGGCATGCTCCAGCATTCTAGCGTCGTGGAGAGAGGGAATGAGATCACGCATCCTTGGACTTATTGCCTTCACTGTTGCGTTCACGTTGATGATGCTGGCCTGTAGCCAGCCCGCCCCAGCCGCCCCCACCAAGCCTGCCGCTGCAGCCGTACCTACCAAGCCAACTGAGGCTACGAAAGCTCCGGCGGTTCCCACAAACACTGTTGCCGCTGCACCTAAAGCCCAGTATCCCACTGCTCCAATAACCGTCTTGATACCTTGGGCAGCCGGTGGAGCTGCGGATGTTGGAGCCCGACTACTCTTCGGTTTGGTCGAGAAGGATCTGGGTCAGCCGATCAAGATCGTATGCAAGGAGGGCGCCGGCTCTCAAGTGGGAATGGTTGAGATAGCCACCTCCAAACCTGACGGCTACACCATCGGCATGGCAAGCCTTCCTACGGTTCAGGCGATCTATCTGGATCCTGAGCGGAAGGCTACCTTCTCCATGAAGAGCTACCAACCTCTTGCCCTGCATGCGTCGGACCCTGGAGCGCTCGGGGTTACTAAGGACAGCAAGTACAAGTCCCTGAAGGAGTTGATCGACGACGCCAAGGCTAATCCAGAGAAGGTCAAGGTCGCCGTCAGCGGTGTGCTGAACGACGATCACCTGGCAATCCTGGCGCTCCAAAAGGTGGCCGGTGTGAAATTTGGAGTCGTCACATTCGATGGTGGTGCTCCAGCGAGAACTGCACTCTTGGGTGGGCATGTGGACGCCATCTGCGAGAACGTGGGTGTTCTCACCCCCGTAGTCAAACCTGGTGAGGCAAGGCTCCTAGGAGTAATGGACAAGTCTAGGTCGAAGTTCTATCCAGACATACCAACCTTCAAGGAGCAGGGGATCGATCTGAACTCGTCCGTAGATCGAGCTTACGTATTCCCTGCAGGCGTTCCGAAAGAAGTCGTAAGCACGATGGAGAAGTCCATCGAGAAGGCGATGAAGGACGCCGACCATATAAAGAAGATGGAGGACCAGGGGGTCGAGGTACGCTTCATGGGGAGCGACCAGCTCACAACCTACTGGAAAGAGGTGGAGAATCAGGTAACGGAAGTTCTGAAGACCGTAAGGTAGAGTAGAGGGGTGGACCACTCAGAGTCAGTGCGCCTACCCCTCTCTTGCTGCCAACTAGTGCTCGACCAAATTGGTATCGATAGAGTGCCAGTTGGCACCCTATGCCGGGAGCGCGGGCGGCTCGCCCGCGAGGATGGCCGGGCAGGCCGGGCGCAAGGGGACGAGCCCCTTCCCTACAGGACGGGCGGGCCAGCGGCCCGCGCTCCCAGCAGGCGGCTCCAGCCGTCTACCACAATCAGTTTGCTCGAGCACTAGTTACGTAGGGCTCACTCATACCCACTGTTCAGACTACTACCTTCCCGTCTTTGACCAGGACGATGTCGTCGACGGTGACCGTGGGGTAGCGGAAGATCAGGTCGATGTGGAGAGGGCTGTCCACCTTGCCGCCCAGGGTCTTGTTGTCGCCCACCCCCACGTGGGCCGTCCCCCATGCCTTCTTGGCCTCCCTCAGATTGGCACCGAGACGGCACTGCGGGTTGGTGCCAATGGCGAACTCGGCGATGTTATGGGCGGTGGGGCCGGCCTTCTCCAGAACCTGGGCGAAAAAGTCGGCCTCATA
>DIXP01000068.1 GCA_002436065.1 Chloroflexi bacterium UBA6077 | reverse complement strand
TGGTTTCGGCTCTGCCGAGTTAGGTAGTGTTAACTACTTGTTAAATATAGCTTGACATCATGTGGTATATTGTTGCCAAGTAGCGACCTGACAGCGTTGTTGTGATTGGTGAGGTCGCTGGAGAGTCGGGGCTATGACTCAACTTCGAGAGAGGACGGATACCCAAGGCCGCCTCCGCGGCGATGCCTCTTTTCTCCGGAACCCAGCAGGGCCGGTGGGTACTCCACCGGCCCTTTTTTCTTTTGTTGACCCTGAAGGCGAGGATATGAAGGGGCGACAAACCAAGGCTCAGGAGAGCGACGTTACCCAACTGGAGTTGCCGCTCGACTTGGAGTCGGAGAAGAAGCCGAAGCGAGAGCCCGCGACCAAGAAGCGCAAGGGCTCCAAGGGCTTCGTGCCCGTCACGAGGGATCCGGAGGTAGCCCAGTCCTATTCGGACAATGTGGCCCTGGATTACGCCGTGGCAAGGGGACTGGCCCAGGCTCTCCAGGCCCTCCCCCCCGAGGAGTTGGCCGCCCTGCGAGCCAAGGTGCTGAAGGCGGCTCAACAAAAGGCTCGGACTCACTCCGCAAGCAGCTCCGGCTGAGTCACCCTCCGCTCGATGCTTGAGATAAGCATACGGGGTCCAGCAGTGCCAGGGCGCGGCGCAGGTGCTCTGAGAAGGGTTGCCCTGTCACCGCCAGGAAGACTCTGTCCACCCCCCTTGCGTGCCCAGCCCCCATACGATGGTATGCCTCCAGGAGGCTGGGTACGGCGTAGACCGTGGGAGAGGCTAGGTCCGGCGGTCGGTGCGTCCCATCCAGCAAGCCGGCATAGTCCAGGCGCGGCTGGCCCGTAAGTTCCCCGCACCGTTCGGGGACCATTCCACACAGCAGCAACACGGCTCTTGCCATTCCCAGGGCCTCAGCCGGCTCCCCGAGGGAATCTGGAGAGAACGCCTGTCGAATAGCCCTCTCGCGGATCGGGCCGACGTTGGCGGCCCAAACCAGCAGGTCGGCCAGCTGGCAGGGGACATCCGGCTTGTGGCACAGACAGAAGGCGAGGTACGCCTCGAGCCGTTCAAGGGGGGTTGCGCCGGGTCGACAGTGGACTTTCAATCTCCGCTCCCTCGAGGCTCATGGATCAAGACGAGAGTGCAACTCCCAGTCTACCAGACCGCCCCTCTCCCAACAATCCACTTTCAAGAAGAGAATCGTACTATTTGTGAGTTCCCTCGAGATGGGGCTTCACTCGCATGGAGGCAAAGGACTTCAACCGTCTCAGGAACTCCGGATGCCGGATCGACGCCTGGACCGGGCCGAGCAGCTCCTGAAGGCCGTACGCCGGCTTGAGGAGCTGCTTGGCCATGGCCAGTGCGTCGGGAGGCCGTTGGGCCATCTCCCGCGCCAACTCTCGCGCCGAAGCCTCGGGGTCGTCGGCCACCTGGTCTACCAGCCCCATCTCCAGAGCCTCCTGAGCGTTCACCCGTTTGCCGAGGAAGACCATTTGCTTCGCCCTGGCCGGCCCTATCAACGCTGCCAGCCGTTGGGTGCCCATTACCAACCCGAATGCGAGGCCGGGAAAGGCGATGAGGGAGTTGGGGGCGGCGACGCGCAGGTCGCAACCCACCGCTACGTCGGCTCCTCCCCCCATGGCTGGACCCGCCAGGGCAGCCACCATCGGCTTGGGGCAGTCGATCACCTCCCATATGAGGTGAGCTACACCCTCGAAGTAGTCGAGGATCTCCTCGTCCTTCAGGCTCAGCACCGCCTTAAGGTCGGCCCCAGCGCTGAAAGCCCCACCCGGCGTTCCGCACAGGATCGCGCCCCGGATCGATGGATCGGCCTTCACCTGGCCCACGGCCGCCCGAAAGGCGGTTACCAGCGCCGGACTCAAGGCGTTTCTCACCCGGGGGTCGTTCAATCGCACCGTTGCCAGCCCATTTTCCACACTCAGTTCGACCAGTGGACCCTCACTCATCCCTTTGACTGCCTCCTCATGGAACCGTGTGCCGATTATGGCTTGCGGCCCGGCCGGGTGCAAGGCTATCATTCCCATGTCAGGATAGCCCCGTGACGCGAGCGAACACAGCGTCACGCCCTACAGGTGATCAGATGCCCATCGACCCCGAGACCCTCCGACAGGCCGCTAAGGCCACCAAGGTGCTGCGCGTTCCCCAGCAGTCGCTGTCCACCTTCGGCACCACCACCATATCCTATTACCTGGTGACCGTGCCGGTTTACACTGAGTTGACGGGAGAGTCTGAGGAGACCGTCGTGCGCCGCGGGCGGGTGACGGCCGAGCGACCCCAGATCGTCACGCCCTACTACCTTCTCAGCATGTTCCGCGGCTTCGAGCACGGGGAGGAGTACGCCGGCCACCTGATGGAGAGCTATGGGCGCAACTCCCCTGGCCTTATGTACTCCTACAAGAACGAGCTTCAGGAGACGACCATCGTCTCCGATCCTGTGAAGACAGTGGCCCGGCGGCTCGCGGATGACCTGGAGCAGCAGGGCGAGCGGATGGCAGCCGTGATCCAGGGAGTCGACTTCCTGTGGGACGTATCCCTGATGAAGTTCATCTTCGAGTTGACGGTCTCCTCTGTAGGCCAGAACGTCACCGAGTTGGCCCAGAGCGGCATGCTGGGAATGGACGAGGGGTTGCCCAGGGCCGCCCGGGCGAGGATCGACGGGATGTTCACTGCCGTCAAACGGGGTGAGCTTCACCCTAGCGAGTTGAAGGCCGAATTGGACCGCTGGGGCGTCTTTCCACAGTACGAGGACCGATTCCTCGACCTCTTCCGCAAGCGTCGGTAGCCATTTCTCTACGGCTAGGCCGATTGCGAGGCTGCCCGATTCCCGCTTACTCCCAGGCCGCGTCTCGGCACGCCGCGTGCTACTTCCTAGAGCCGGGCGGCGGTTTGCCGTCTGGGCACGATGGAAAGGAGCACCACTATGGCTGGATCTATCGGCAAGCAGGACATCGTCTCTCGCGTAGCGCAGCACGCGGGCATCCCCAACAAGCAGGCGGAGAAGGTGGTCAACGCATTCCTCGATACGGTGACCATGGCCATGGAGCACGGAGAGGAGGTCAAGCTGACCGGCTTCGGCACCTTCAAGGTTGTGGAGAGGGCCCCGCGCAAGGGTCGCCATCCGCGCACCGGCGAGGAGATGGACATCCCCGGAGGGGCACGCCCAACCTTCACCCCTGGCAGCAGGATGGTGGACGCCACGAAGAAGATGGGCGGCGGGATGGCCCGCAAGGCTGCCTAGCCATTATCTAGCCGCGTTCTGTCCATCGACCCGGCGGGAGTTGATCACCACCATTCCCGCCGGGTCGCTGGCTGCTCTATATCGATTCCCGGTGGTCGATCTACTTCCAGAACAGTAGCACAGGCTCCTTGCGCGGCACAGGCGGCGTCCCCTCCTTTGGATGGCCGACGATGATGGGCGACACAGCCTGGTACTCCTCACCGACTCCCAACTCCCTCTTCGTCTCCGCATCGTTGAGGAAGAGCTGCGACATACCGATGTAGCAGGTGCCGAGCCCCATCTCATGGGCCGCCAGCATTATGTTCTGGGCGGCCAGGGCGCAGTCCTCCAGCGGCCTCGAGGTGGCACCAGGTTGGACGTAGACCACGAGCAGGGCAGGAGCGCCGTGGAAGATGTTGACGTTGGGGTCCGAGAGACGCGCTCGATACTTCTCCATAGGGGAACCCGGGGTGATGCGGCTGAGCAGAAAAACCTTTGCCCGATCAGAGTACCCACGCAGGGCAGCTGCTCCCTGGATTACCCCGAAGGCCCATGCCTGGGCGTTCGACGAGCTGGGGGCCTGGATGGCCGCATGGATCAGCTGCTCCAGGACTGGCCTCTCCACAGCTTCTGAAGTGTAGCTGCGCACGGACCGACGAGTCTTGATAGCATCAAGGACATTCATGGGATACACCTCACAAGGATCGAATTGCGTACCATGGTGCCGGCTGCAGCTGAGATCTCCAGGGTCGGGAACTCCTACGGCCCTACGGACAAGCCACAAATCCGGGAGTTCATAACAGACTTCAAGAGGCCGAGGCGGAGTAGATGGCTTCGCGGAGGGCTGTGAGGTCCTTGGTGAGGAGACCGCCGCCGGCGGCGGTCTCGGTGGCGATCTTCTCCACACTGTGCAGCACGGTGGTGTGGTCGCGCCCACCCATCAGCCTGCCTATCTCCAACAGCGACAGCTTGGTTTCCTCACGCAGCAGGTAGGTGGCGATCTGCCGTGGGAACAGCACCCGCTTGTCCCGCTGTCTCCCTCGCAACTCATCCTCCGATACATGGTAGTAGCGTGCTACCGTCTCCACTATCGTCTCGGGACGGACCTGCCGTCGGGAGGCGTTGAAGATAACGTCGTCCATGGCGGCGGTGGCGGACTGGACCGTGATCGGCTCGCCGGTGACGGTAGTGAGGGCCACCAGCCGGTTAAGCGCCCCCTCCAACTCACGGATGTTGCTTTGCACCTTGCGGGCTATCGCCTCCAGCGCCTCCTCCGGCACCCGATACCCCTGACTCTGGCACTTAGAGCGGAGGATGGCGATGCGGGTCTCCAGGTCGGGCGGCTGGATGTCCGCGATCAGCCCCCATTCGAACCGGGAGCGCAGGCGGTCCTCCAGGGTGGAGAACGCCTTGGGCGGCCGGTCGCTCGAGATGACGATTTGGCCGTTCGCCTCGTGGATGGCGTTGAAGGTGTGGAAGAACTCCTCCTGCGTGCGCTCCTTGCCGGCGATGAACTGGATGTCGTCGATAAGCAGCAGGTGTACCCTCCGGTACTTGTTGCGGAACTCCTCTGTCCGGTGCTCCCTGATTGAGTCGATCAACTCGTTGGTGAAGGTCTCCGATGAGACGTACAGCACCCGCAACCCACGCTTCAGCGTCTCGTGGCCGATGGCGTGCATCAGATGGGTCTTCCCCAGCCCCACCCCTCCATAGGTGAAGAGCGGGTTGTAGGCCCTACCGGGCTCGTCGGCCACAGCCTGGCAAGCCGCGTTGACCAACTGGTTGCTCTTGCCCACGACGAAGCTGTCGAAGGTGTAGCGGGGATTAAGTGTAGTCCCGATGCAACTGCTGGCTGCTACAGGCTCCCTGGCAGAGGCCCCGTTGGAGCCGTTGCGGTGGTTGGATCCCTCCAGCGGTGCATCGGGGAGAGAGCGGGGCCTGCCGCGCCTCTTCTTCTGCTGCACGACAAACTGGAGTGCCACGTCGTGACCGACGATGCCGGAGAGCACCTTGCGGATCATGGGGGAGAGCCGCTGCTGGAGGGTGTCCGCGGCGAAGGGGCTTTCCACGCCGACTACGAAGCGACCATCCTCCTGCGATACCAGAAAGGTGTCCTTCAACCAGGTGTCGAAGTTGGCCTTGGTCATCTGCATCTGCAGCTCGCCCAAAGCCGCATCCCACAACTGGCTCGCCCTCATCATTCCCTCCGGGATCTAGGTGGTAGATCAGGAGCCATGTTAGCAGACGGCGAAGAAGGGTAACAACAGGGGCTCGTTGCTCAATAGAACCGGTTTGGGCAGTATGGATGCGCCCGGAGACTTGACGGTTGCAGGGCTGTCACCGTTTGGCGATCAAATGGTAGATCTCCTCGATCAGCTTTCCTCCCCTTGTCCAGGAGAAAGCTGAGACCGCCCTAGCCCGCAGTTGCTCCCCCAGTGCCCTGGCAGCCCTGGAATCGTACAGCACGGCCTCCAACTCCGCCGCCAGGGATCGGGGGTCGCCGGTGTGGGCGTAGACACCCAGATCTCCCAGGATCTCCCGGTTGACAGGGGTGTCGTAGACGACTGTGGGAAGGCCCGCCGCCATGTAGTTGAGTAGCTTCCCATTGCCCTCGGTCTCCGAGATCTTAGGAGAGACGGCTACGTCCCCCAGGGCCAGGTACTGGGGGAGTTGCTCGTAGGGCACCCTTCCAGTGAAGGTCACCCGGTTGGATATCCCCAGGCTGTCGGCCATGTTCTGGTACCGCTCGAGGCCCGGATAGCCCATGATCAAGAAGTGGATGTCCAGGTGTCGGGCCGCCAGCTCCTGGGCCGCCAGCAGCAGTTGACTGATCCCCTGATACTCCTGGAGCAGTCCTACGTACACCACCAGCTTGTAGCCCAGGGGCACCCCCAGTCGGCGTTGCAGCCGCTCCAACCGATCAGCACAGCCGTTGGAGCTGTCCATGGCCCAGCGTGGGACGAAGGTGTCGGTGTTAACGCAGTCGGCGACGGTGAAGACCCGGCTGGGATGGCAGCCAAACTTCGCCACGAGGAGGTCGGCGCCATTGGCGGTGCTGGTGATGATGGCATCGGGCAGGCGGTTGATGGTCTGCTCCATGAATCGCCAGAGGTGGTATAGGGGGTTGCCGCGGCGGAGGAAGCCGTGGGCGAGCATTTCGCTGGTCATGCTTCCCTGGAAGTCGAAGACCAGGGGTGCACGACGGCTCTGGCTTACCGGGTAGCCGATCAGCGCGCCATCGTGGAGGTGGGCGTGGACGATGTCCGGTTTCACCTCGGCCGCGACCCTGCTGGACTTCAGCAGTAGCAAGGGATCCAGGTACAGCTTGCGCCGGGCTGGCCCCACCTTGACCCCCGGATGCCATGGGCCGTACTCCGCCCTTCGGGCATCAACCCCCTCCACATCCTGGCCCGAGGGGTAGGTGCAGAGGACGGCGCGGTGCCCCATGGATTGGAGCACCCGGATCTCCTCCAGGATGCGGACGTGGCAGCCGTAGTCGGCGAAGAAAAAGGTGGGAGCGATCTTCAGAACGGTGAAGCGTCTGGGGTTATCCCAGGGGAGATCGCGATCCACCTTCCCGCTACTGTCAGGGGAAGGGTCGCCAGGAAGCTCGGAACGGACGACCGGAGGGTCGCTTCTACCGGGCTTCGCTTCCGGTAGCTCTTTCAACAGACCCCCTCGACTCTAACGACTTCGATAGGGTGAGCCGTAGTACGATTAATTCGCGAAAAGCCCTGAGTATGACCGATGGCTTGGCACCCGTGGCCTTTCCGGCCGTGCGGGGAAAGTGGGTGGCTTGCAACTCCTTGAAACGGTAGCCGCGGCGCCTGGCCTTGATCAAGAACTCAGCGCTAAATGTAGCTCCAATAGACTCCACTCGGACGTCTTCCAGGATGGAACGACGGAAAAGCTTGAAGGCGCAGTCCACATCCCTGGCGACGTAGCCGAATAGCAATCTCACCAGAAGGTTCCAGCCCCATGCGTTGAACCTTCTCATGGGAGGGTCCATACGAGGGGCTCGGTATCCGATGACCAGGTCGGCCTCCTCTATGTGGGGCAGGAAGCCGGCGACCTCTCGTGCATCGAACTGCTTGTCCCCATCGGTGAGAAAGATCAACTCCTTTGTCGCCGCGGCGAACCCGGTCCCCAGGGCGGCGCCATAGCCACGATTCACCGAGTGGTTGACGCAACGGATGCATGCATTCTGGGCCGAAAGGCTCTCCACGATCTGCCTGGTGGCGTCGCGGCTGCCATCGTCGACCACGATGACCTCGTAGTCGTCGGTGAGCCCTGCGAGGGTAGCGGCCATAGATGTGGCGCTGTCGGCGATGATCTTCTCTTCGTTGTAGGCAGGGAGAACAGCCGAGATGGTGGGCATGCCCTAGTTTGTCCTTTGCTTGGGCCTAACGGCCAAGTATGGAGGTGTGGATCCCGAGCGGTCATCGCCACGGGGTCTCCTCATGATCCTGATCCTTCCAGCGGGCCACCAGCCTGAGGGGAAGGATGGACAATAAATGATTCTACACAATGTCCGTAGACCCCGCAACACGGATGAATAGCACAAAGTGGCTATTGATGTTGCCTTTCCACACCTCCACGATGCTGAGGCAGGTAGGATCCTGCCATTCTGTTGCCTGGCTGGGTCTTCAAGCGGACTGAAAACGGGTATGAAGTGGAAGGAGGCGACGATGAAGGCACGAATCCTCAAGCTAGCAGTGTTGTGGTGTGCTCTAACGCTGTGCTGCGTTGGTTCGACCATGGCTTTCGCGGGGAACCTGTCCAACCCTGGGTTTGAATCCGGAGACCTAACGGGTTGGCAGAAGGGCACATCGGTCGACTTCGCCGGCGTAGTAGGCCCCGATGGATTTGCGACGCCAAACGAAGGCGCCAATATGCTGAGGCTAGGTTCGCCTCGCATGATGGGCCAACCGGTGGGTCCCAACATCGTCTACCAGGACTTCACGGCGGTGGAGCCGCTCCTCAGCTTCGCTTACCAGATCTTCACCTACGATTACAGCGGGTTCAACCATTTCCACTACCGCCTTCTGGATCTAGACACTGACAGCACCATAGAGCACTTCGCTCAAGGGGCGTGGGGCGCAGGAGGATCGCTGAAGAGCACCGGTTGGCAGACGGTAAACCTGAACCTGTCGAGCCATCTGGGGAAACGGTTGAGGCTGGAATTGGACTGTGGCGGCACAGAGGATCAGGAGAATAGCACTTGGGCCTATGTGGATGCCCCACGAGTCACAGTCCCCACCACCAATGCCTCGGTATTACCCAATCCCAACCCTCGTGGCTGGAACAACTCCGACGTCACTGTGACCCTGTCGGCCGCGAGCGGCGAGGGCGTTGGGCCTGCCGAGATCCACTATCGCGTGGATGGCGGCCCGGATGTGGTGGCTGCAGGCCCTGTGGTCTCCTTCACCCTTACAGCGGAGGGGGTGCACAAGATCCTCTATTTCGCTCAGGGAGAGGGCGGGGGTGTAGAGAACAGCAAGACCCTCACGGTGAAGATTGACAAGACGAAGCCAGCCATCACAGTCAACTCTCCGGTGAAGGGCCGCTACCTTAGCTCGGACAGGCTGGCTATCGATTCTACCGCCTCCGACGCTCTGTCAGGAGTGGAGACCGGCAGTGTCACTTTGGATGGCTCCACGGTGGCCGTCGGCCAGGTAATTGATCTGGCACGGATGGCAGGCAAGCACCTGCTCAGGGTGGCAGCCGTGGATATGGCGGGCAACAGCGAGGTTATGTCGGTCGAGTTTGAGGTGCGGATCGCCGCAGTGGTGGACCTCAAACCTGATAGCCTGAACCTCAAGAGTGAGGGTGAAAAGGCCGGCTTGACTGGCTACATCGAGTTCCCCGCGGGGTACGCTGTAGAGGCCATTAACCTGTCGACGGTGAAGCTCGATGTAGGCGGGAAGATGGTAGCGGCCCAGGCCAAGCCGACGGCCCTGGGGGACTATGGTGGCGACGGCATCCCCGACCGGATGGTGAAGTTCGACCTGCAGGCGGTGATCGAGTTACTGGAGGCGGCCACGGGGGAGTTCACAGCGAAGGTTGTCGGCACGGCGGCAGACGGCCGCGGCTTCGAGGGAGTCGACGTGGTGAAGATCGCGCCAGCCGACAAGACATAGTTCAGCCAAGGGCAGTGCTAGCGGCAGTCGCACCTGTTTTGCCCGACTCACATCAGAAGACACGAAGTCGCTAAGGGTTGCCAGGAGGTACTTGCCGCCTTCGTGTCTTCGCAATTTGGTCTCCCTCCTGGCGTCTCTCTCGCTATGTGGACTATCATTCAGGCAGCGTTAGTACAGGAGGTCTGCATGGTGGGCAAGGTGCGGGACAGGGCGAGTCTGGTGGCTGAGCTATCCCAGTTGCGATCCCAGGGGAGAAAGATCGTCTTCACCAACGGTTGTTTCGACCTGTTGCACGCGGGCCACGTGATGTACCTCCGGGAGGCAGCCTCCTTCGGGGATGTCCTCGTGGTCGGCCTCAACAGCGACTCCTCCGTACGCTCCTTCAAGGAGCCCGGCCGGCCGATCGCGCCGGAGGGGGACCGGGCCGAGGTGATGGCCGCCCTGGAGATGGTGGGCTATGTGGTCATCTTTGGGGAACCGACGGCCGAGGCGCTGGTTGCGGAGTTGAAGCCGGAAGTCTACGTCAAGGGCGGCGACTACCGCCTGGATACCCTTCCCGAGGCCAGGATCGTCCAGTCCTACGGCGGCGAGGTAAGATTGGTCTCCTACCACGAATCCCGTTCAACCACCGGAATCATCCAGAAGATCCTGGATACCTACTGCCCCAAGCCAAGTGAAGAGTAATGAAGCGACGCCAACTCATGCCTCATTACTCTGACGGTGGCATAGACATTGCGGGCACCCTCCACCCCGCTTGGGGAACTAAGACAAGAATGAGATGGAGGGCGCTGCTAGATGGTGCAGTATCTCGTTACCTATAGCGTCATGACCGGGCGCGAGTCCGATCACGACAACTGGCTGCGCAACCAGGGCATGTCCTTCTTCCAGAAGCAGCCCGGGTTCAAGGAGTTTCGATGCTACTCCACCTTGGTGGGGAGCGGCCCAGACTGGGTGATGGAGATCGAGTTCGACTCATCCGACAGCTTGATGCACGCGCTCGAAACGGACGAGGCGAAGCGCATGTTGGAGGACTTCGAGCACCTCGTCACCAACCTCTCGACGAAGATCCTGGTGCCGGCCATGCAGCCGGCCGGCGTTCGGTAGTAGAGCGAAGGGGCGGGGTGCTCGCACCCCGCCCCTTCCTAGTTGTGCAAACGAGCCCCCTCTCTCCCAGGGAGAGGGGGTACCAGTGGCTACAGCTTCTCTACCTCGGCCAGGATCTCCGCGATGTCGGGTACGGACTTGATGGGGTATACCTTCTTCCAGCGGATCACTCCCTGGTCATCCACCAGCACCACAGCCCGCTCGCTGAAGCCGTTGCGATCCCTGAACAGGCCGTATGCCTGGGCAACCGCACCATGCGGCCAGAAGTCAGCGACGATAGATGTCTCCTTGACCCCTATGGACTCCGCCCACGCCTTCTTGCTGGGCACACTGTCTACGCTGAAGCCCAGGGCCACGGCGTTCATCCGATCGAACTCCGCCTTCTGCTTCTCCAGATCCTGCATCTGGAGCCTGCAGAACTCCGTCCAGGCCAGCGGGTGGAAGGAGAGCACTACCTTTTTGCCCTTCAGGGCGCTGAGGGCGATCTCAGCCTCCTTCTGATCCTTGAGGGTGAAGTCTGGGGCTGCCATGCCGATTTCGACTGCCATGGTGGCGGGTTCTCCTTTCGCAGAGATGGTCGATTTCCAGGTTGCCTCCAGTATGGTTGAAGCACTCGTTCATGTCGGATGCGCCACTAGGCGCTCTTCCGTAGCTCCGGGCTCGTCTGGCCGCTCGCGGATAGCTCGGCCAACAGGACTCGTAGCCCCTCCGGGTCGGTGACCGGTGGCCGGCAGGTTGAGTCTACGCAGACGTAGGCGGTTGCACGGCCATCGATGAGTCCCCGCCCCTCCAACAGTTGGACATCCCTCCTCTCGATGCCTGGCCTCGCTGAGGCCACGACCTGGTGCGGGCGGTAGCCGCTGGTTGCCACCTCCAGCAGCGCCTGGGTGTCCTCCAATTGGGGCTCCCCAAGGATCGCGATCTCGTGGGGATGGGAGAGGGCGTAGTCCATGGCTATCAGCCACTGGCCGAAGCCCAGGGGGTATTGCTCCAGGAGGGGCCTGATGGCGGCGATGCTGGCGAAGGCCGTGTCCCAGTAACCGGGATAGACGGCAAGCCCGGCCATCCTGAGCAAGTCAAAGGCAGCCATGGAGTTGCCCGAGGGCACCGCGTTGTCCTGCAGCTCCCTGGGGCGGAAAATCAGCGCCTCGTGGCCCTCTGGGGTGTCGAAGAATCCCGTGGGGGCAGCGAAGTCCTCGACCATGATCTCGGTCAGGGAGCGGGCCGCCAGGAACCACACCGGGTCAAAGTCAGACTGGTACAGCTCTATCAGGCCATCGATCAGCAGGGCGTAGTCCTCCAGGTAGCTGTTGTTCTTGGCAACCCCGTCCCTCCAGCTGTGGCGCAGCCGTCCGTCGGGGCCCCTCAACTCCCTAAGGAGGAAGTCGGCGTTGCGCTCGGCAACCTGCCGGTAGTCCTCCCGGCCGAATGCCCTCGCGGCCTCGGCGAAGGCTGCGAGCATCAGGCCGTTCCAGGATGTGAGTACCTTCTCATCGCGGGCCGGCGCCACTCGAAGCTGCCGCGCCTCCAGCAGTTTGCTGCGGGCGGAGGCGAAGCGCTCCCGCTTCACCAACGGCCCACGGAAGGTCAGTGTGTTCTTTCCATCGAAGTTGCCCTTGGCGGTTACCCCATGGGCCTTCATGAATGGAGAAGCATCCTTGTCCAGGAGCACTCGGATCTCGTCGGAGGTCCACAGGTAGTACTTCCCCTCTTCCCCCTCGCTGTCGGCGTCCTGTGTGGAGTAGAAGCCGCCCTCCGGGTGGGTCATCTCCCGCACCACGTAGCCCAGGGTCTCTTCGGCGATCGTCCGGAAGAAGGGCTCGCCCGTGGCCTGCCAGGCGTGGGTGTAAACCCTGGCCAACTGGGCGTTGTCGTACAGCATCTTCTCGAAGTGGGGGACAGACCAGTGATCGTCGACGGAGTATCGGTGGAAACCGCCGCCCAACTGGTCGTAGATGCCTCCTCGGGCCATGGACTCCAGAGTCATGGTTGCCATGGCCAGCACCTCCTGGTCGCCTGTCCGACGGTGGTGGCGCAGGAGGAACTCCAGCACCATGGGATGGGGGAACTTCGGCGCTTCGCCCCACCCACCGTGCTGATCGTCGAACTCCGCCAGGATGCCCTGCACTGCACTGTCCAGGGTATCCGTCTGTAGCTCGGTTTCCTGGGAACTCTCGATGGCCGGATGGCTGTGACGCTGCAGCTCCCCGACCAATCGGTTGCTGCCCTCCATGATCTCCTGCCGCCTGTTCCGCCAGGCATCCACTATGGCCGTCAGCAGATCCTGAAAGGAGGGCATGCCTCGGCTGGATACGGGAGGGAAGTAGGTGCCGCCAAAGAAGGGGTGTCCCTCCGGCGTGAGGAAGAGGGACATCGGCCAGCCGCCGTGGTTGGTTATGGCCTGGAGGGCGTCCATGTAGACCTGGTCCAGGTCCGGCCGTTCCTCCCGGTCCACCTTCACGCTGACGAAGTGCTGGTTCAGGATGTCGGCGATCCGCTGGTCCTGGAAGGACTCATGCTCCATGACGTGGCACCAATGGCAGGCCGAATAGCCGATGCTGAGGAAAACCGGCTTATCCTCGGCCTTCGCCTTTCGTAGCGCCTCCTCCCCCCAGGGGTACCAGTCTACCGGGTTGTCGGCGTGCTGGCGAAGGTATGGGCTCGTTTCGCTGGCAAGACGATTGGCCATTGTGTGCCTCCAACAGGTGGGGCGTACCCTCTTATCTTCGGATGCGGATCGTCCAGTCGGTATCGGAGCCCTGGTCGGTCAACAGCTCCAACCCCAGGGCCTTCACCGCCATGGGTATCTCCCTCTTAGATGCAGGATGGGTGCCTACAACTTCGACGACGTCGCCTGGTGACGCCTTCCTCAGCGCCTTGCGTACCTCTACCAGGGGCACGGGACAGGTCTCTCCCCGTACATCAACCTTGATCTCAGCCATCCCTGCGCCTCACTCCGCGAACTCGACCTCCACCTTCTCGACATCCCAGAGGGAGCCGATCTTCTCCGTGACGTCCTCCCGGATGTTGTTGGCGAACTGGTGGTCGGCAGGCAGGTCGATGAACACCCGCACCGTGCCTTCGCCCACCTGCACGTCCTTCACCAGCTTGGTGCGCACCAGGTCCAGCCCCACCATCGGGTTCATGACGTGCTTGAGCCGCCGGGTGACCTCCTCGATGGTGGTCGGCTTCTGCTCCTTCACCAGTCCGTGCTTCTCTTCGTAGTTCTGGATCGCGGACCTGAGGCCATCCACAGCCAGCACCGAGCAGTGGGTCTTAAGGGCCGGCAATCCTCCCAGGGCGTCGGATGCCTCTTTCCAGCTTATCTCCTTGGCCTCCTCCAGCGTCTTTCCCTTGGCCAGCTCCGTGATGATGGAGCCGGTGGCGATGTTGGAGGCGCAACCATAGGACTCGAACTTGATGTCCTCGATCCTGTGGCTCTCCTCGTCCACCTTCAGGTAGACGGAGACCATGTCACCGCAGGCCGAGCTACCCTCCGTCGCGTGGGCATCGGCGTCTTCCATCCGCCCAACGTTGCGGGGGTGCTTGAAGTGTTCCATTACGATGTCGTTGTATGGTAGGGGCATTCCTCGCACTCCTCCTTCTTTCCCAACGGGCTGATCGCCCGCAACTGTTCTATGACTTCTGTCAGAGCGTTGGTCGCGGTGTCCACGTCTTCGGGCTTATTGAAACGACCGAAGGTGAGCCGCACCGAGCCGTGAGCCTGCTCATGATTCCCGCCGATACCCATGATGACGTGGCTGGCCTCCAGCGATCGGCTGAAGCATGCCGAGCCGGTGCTGACGGCGATACCCCGTATGTCGAGATGGAGCAGGATAGACTCCCCCTCGACGAAACGGAAGGAGACGTTGGCGTTCTGAGGCGTGCGCTCCGTCCGGTGGCCGTTCAGCCGCGACTCAGGTATCTTCAATAGCCGCTCGATCAGCCTGTCGCGCATTTCACGGATCCGAGCCGTCTCCTCGGGGGTCACCAGTTCGACCGCACTGGCGAAACCGATCGCACCGGGTATGTTCTCCTCCCCTGCCCGCAAGTTGAATTCCTGGAAGCCACCATCCATCCACTTGGCCAGGGGCGTGCCCTCCCGCACGTACAGCCCGCCCACCCCCTTGGGACCGTGGATCAGGTGGGCCGTGATGGTGACCAGGTCGACGGGCAGCATCCGCACGTCCAACGGCAGCCGGGGGAAGTAGTGGGAGGCATCCGTATGGAACAGCACACCCTTCTCCCGGCAGATGCCCCCAAGGCTAGCCAACTCCTGGACCGTGCCGATCTCCTGGTTGGCGGCCTGGATCGACACCAGGATCGTCTCCGGGGTGATTGCCGCCCGCAGCCGGTCAGGGTCCACTCGACCCTCCCCGTCTACCTCGATGTAGGTCACCGTGAAACCCTGCTTTTCGAGGGCCCGAGCGCTGTTGAGTACCGGAAAGTCCTCGATCTTCGTGGTGATGATGTGCTTGCCCTTCTTGCCCCCTAGCGCCAGGGCCACCCCTTTGAGAGCGGTGTTGCTGGACTCGGTCCCACCGGATGTGAAAATCAACTCCTCGGGCTTGGCACCAAGGGTTGCGGCGATACTCGCTCGCGCCACCTCCAGGGCATCCCTGGCCTCGACACCGGGAGTGTAGCCAAACTGGGAGGTGGCGACTGCGTAGACATCCAGGAAGTAGGGCTTCATTGCTTCCAGGACGCGCTCGTCCATGCGGGTTGCCGCTGCATTGTCCAGGTATACGGTCTCAGCTAACATCTCCTCCACCCTCATCCTCAATAATGGCTGCGAGTACGATAGCACTGGGTATTTCTCTTGTCAACACCATAAAAATGAGAGCCACCTGGAAAAGGCCGCGAAGGGACAGCCGGTCTCGGGATGCACGGACCCCGGCGCGATACTCTCTGGCGCGGTCTACAGCTACACCAGATGGTGCAATTGCCGGTCCAGTACTCGCGAGGTGCTATGGTTCACGGAGGAGCTGAATCGGAGTGACAGTCTGAAGGGGCGATCCCGGAGGCATGATCTGGGGGCGCGTGTCCCGGGAGGGCGAGGCTCCTGCCGAGCCGCCCGGTCGGGGGATGCAGGAATCGCCCCCTGCTGAGCCGCCAGTGGGAGGCGTGGGCCCTGCCCCACTGGCGGCTCGCCGGGAGGCTCGCCTTCCCGGTGTGTGCTCCGCCTCTATCTATCGGGTGGGCATGGCCTCCCGGGCCAGGTTGCCCATCAGGAAGAAGAGGTTGGCGGGGCGCTCGGCCAGGCGGCGCATGAAGTATGGGTACCACTGGTCCCCGAAGGGAACGTACACACGCAGGTTGTAGCCTTCCTGAATCAGCTTCTCCTGGAGGTCCCGCCGGACGCCGTACAGCATCTGGAACTCGAAACCTTCTTTACTGAGATCTCGGGCTTTGACGAACTCCACGGTGTGGTCGATCATCTTCTCGTCGTGAGTCCCCAGCGCCTGGAAGAGCCCGCTGGTCAGAAGCATCTCCGATAGGAGGGCGTAGTTGCGGTCCACATCCCTCTTCTCCGGGAAGGCCACCTGGGCCGGCTCCTGGTAGGCACCCTTGCACAGCCGGATGGTCCCACCCACGGAGACGATCTCCCTGAGGTCCGCCTTACAGCGGTGAAGGTATGCCTGCAGGGCGATCCCCACGTTCTCGTGTCGCGCCCGCAACCGCTTGTACAGTTCGACCGTTCGCTCAGTGTAAGGGGAGCTTTCCATGTCGACCCAGACGAAGCTACCGTAGCCCGCCGCTCGCTCCACAACACTCTCTATGTTCTGCTCGCAGAGGGTGTCGCTCAGCTCCTGGCCCATCTGAGAGGGCTTGAGGGATACATGGGATCCCACCCCGGCCTCGGCGATGGCATCCAGGATCTGGAGGTAGGCGGCGGCGGCCTCCTCCGCCTGCCTCTCGTCGAGGACGCTCTCGCCCAGGTAGTCCAACTCCACCGAAGCTCCCCATCGGTTGATCTCCCTAGCGGCCTCGATGGCGGTGGTCAGGGTCTCTCCGGCAATGAAGCGGGACGCCACCTTCTTGGCCAGGGTGCTCCTGGTGGCCACGTGGTGAACGCCACGATTAGTAGAAAGAGCCAAAAATGCGGACCTCCACATGGGAGATCCTCCTTTCTCACCCCAAAGGGGCGAAAATCGTCTTTTCATGAACCATGCCCATCCGGCGGTCGCCACTGGGGATTACTCGATGATCTTCTCGGCGATCGCCTTGGCCTGGGTGAACAGCAGCAGGTAGTCCGGCCCGCCTGCCTTGGAGTCGGTGCCGCTCATGTTGAAGCCGCCGAAGGGCTGCACCCCCACTAGGGCGCCGGTGCACTTCCGGTTGGTGTACAGGTTCCCCACGTGCAGCCGCTCCTTGGCCCGCTCGATCCGCTCGGGGTCTCGGCTGTAGAAGGAGGCGGTCAGCCCGTACTCCGTGTCGTTGGCGATCCGGATAGCGTCCTCGTAGTCCCGGGCCTTGATGATGGCCAGAACCGGCCCGAATATCTCCTCCTGGGCGATCCGGGCCTTAGAGTCCACGTCCGCGAAGATGGTCGCGGGGATGAACCAACCCTCTCCCCGCGGCGCCTCCCCGCCCAGCAGCAGCCGGCCCTCCTGGCGGCCGATGTCGATGTACGACAGGATCTTGCGATACTGATTCTCGTCCACGACCGGCCCCATGTAGCTCCGCCGGTCTTCCGGATCCCCCAGGGTCACCAGGTCGCGCGCTACCTGGACCACCTTCTCCACCAATTGGTCGTAGACTCCCTCCACGATGATCGCACGCGAGCCGGCCGAACACTTCTGGCCCTGGAATCCGAAGGCCGAGACCACGATCCCCTGGGCTGCCTGGTCCAGGTCAGCCGTTTCGTCCACCACCACGACATCCTTGCCACCCATCTCCAGGATGGCCCGCTTGAGCCAGATCTGCCCTGGGTGAACCTTCGCCGCCCGCTCATAGATGCGAAGACCAACCTCCTTGGAGCCGGTGAACGCTATGAACCGGACACGGGAGTGATCCACCAGGGTGTCGCCGATCTCGCCCCCCCGGCCGGGTACGAAGTTGAACACCCCGGCCGGCAGGCCCAGGTCACGCATCACCTGGAAGAACTCCCAGGCGATCGCGGGGGCCGTGCTCGCTGGCTTCAGCACTACGCTGTTGCCGGCCACGATGGCCGCGGCGCTCATGCCGGCCATGATGGCGAAGGGGAAGTTCCAGGGTGGGATGACGGCTCCGACCCCCAGGGGAATGTAGCGCATCGTCGCATGCTCGCCGGGAATCTGCGAGACCTCCCCGCCCTGCGCTAGCCGCAGCGCCTCCCGGCCGTAATACTCCAGGAAGTCGATGGCTTCGGCGGTGTCGGCGTCGGCCTCCACCCAGCTCTTGCCCACCTCGTAAACCATCCAGGCGCTGAACTCGTGCTTGCGTTTCCGGACGATGTCCGCAGCGCGGAAGAGGTATCCAGCCCGCTCCTCGGCCGGAACGTACTGCCAGCTCTCGAAAGCGGCGTCCGCTGCCTCCACGGCGCGGCGCGCCAGCGCCTGGTCTCCCTGGGAGAAGACCCCCACCACCTGGTCTGGGTGAGCGGGATTCAGAGACGTGAAGCTGTCATCGGTCCATATCTCCTCCCCGCCCATGACGAGGGGGTGCTTCTCGCCGAAGCGAGCCTTCACCAGTCTGAGAGCCTCTTCGAACACCCGGCGCTCCGCCGGATCGTTGAAATTCGTCAAAGGTTCGTTCGTGAAAGGACCTCTATCCGGGACACCGGTGTTGCCGGACCGTGCCGCACTCCCCACCTTCTCCGCCTTCTGTGCCATCTGCAAGTCACCCTCTCTCAACAAAATAAGCGGTTCCTCGTCCCCCATCTGTCCCGGCAAGACTACTATGGCACAGATGGGGCCTGCTACCGCGCAGATGCGGCAAGCGTGTTGACAGAGGCGATCATAATATGTACGCTAGGGCTTGTCTAGTATATCAGTTGAAGATATTGGCATATTACCTGGAGGAGACTGTTGGGGCCGTCTCTAGCTGGCGATCGAGCAATCGAGGTTCTCTCCGAAAACTCCAAACAGAGGGTGTACCGGGCGCTGAGGTCCGATATCGTCACAGGGGTCTTCGACATGGGCGAGAGGCTCAACGAGGGCCAGCTCGCCGTAAAGTACGGTGTGAGCAAGACCCCCGTGCGGGAAGCGCTCGGCCTTCTTCAGCAGGAGGGGTTGGTGGAGGTGGTGCCAAGGGTGGGATACCTGACCTCCCGTGTGACGGTGCAGGACGTCGACGACATCTTCGACCTCAGGAAGATCGTCGAGGGGGCCGCCGCCGAGAAGGCGGCCACCGGCATCGCCGAGGAGGCGTTGCTTCACCTCGAGGAGCTACACTCCGGCTATCAAGCCGCCGATCGCGAGAGCTACCGGCAGTTCCTTGCCGAGAACATGGATTTCCATCGCACGATAGCCGAGGCGTCGGGGAACCGGCAGCTAGCCGAGGTGGTTGTGCGTCTGCTCGAGCAGATGAATCGGTTGATCATCCTGCGGCTGGATCTCAGCAGCAACGGCGAGGATATGATCCTGGAGCATAGCGAGATTGTCGCGGCCCTTCGCCAGCGAGACCCCGTGCTGGCTAGGGACCTCATGGTCCGCTCCATCTCCAGCACCCACCAGGCGGCCCTCGACTCCCTCAAGAAGCTGACTGCGAACTGGCACCTCTGAGAGCAGGTTGACAGAATCATTCTGAGCACAATATCATTCCGGCACCTTCCCAAAGGCTTGGATGATCACATGCATCTTCGTAGGAGGGTTGTGGAAGATGCTTATCCGTTTGCACAGCCTCATCCTTGCCACACAGGTACTCCCCTACCGTGGCTTTGTGGCATTCTGTCATGGTTGCAGTGTGATTTGAGCGCGCATGAGGTTAAGTCGAGGTAGAGATGATCGATCTGTACGACTATGAGATTGGCAAAGCCGCCGATGTGTTGGTCGGCGAACTGTTCAAACTGAAGCCCGACGAGAGCTTCGTCATAACCTGCGACACGGAAAGCGACATGCGGGTTGTGGACGCAGCCGCTAGGGCCGCCTTCTCCGCCGGAGCTAGGCCCATGGTGCTCCGAACAGCTACTCCGCTAGGGGTTGGCAGGCAGACCGACCTCTATCTCCCCGTGGAGCCAATGCGGGCCGCCCTCAAGCACGCAGATACCTGGGTGGAGTTCAACAAGCAGTACCTGCTGTACTCCGACAGCTGGCGAATCGCCACCTCGGAGAACCCCAAGCTCCGCTACCTCTGCCTGCCGGCGATGAACGTGGACGTCTTCGTTCGGCTGTTTGCGCGGGTGGACCAACGGCAGTTGGCCGATTACCTGGAGACAGTGGCAAGGGTGATCGGTGAAGCCCATCACGTCCGGCTAACGACATCCGCGGGCGAGGATGTCTCTTTCGAGAACGATCCATCCCATCCGGTACTCCCTCGCACCGGTTACGCTGACAAGCCGGGAACACACATGCTGTCGGGGATGGTGGCGTGGGCCCCCGCCTTCGACACTATCAATGGAGTGGTGGTGTTTGATGGCTCCATCGTTCCCCAGATCGGGGTGATAAGCCAGCCTGTCAAGGTGCAACTGGAGAAGGGCGCAATCACCAGGATCGAGGGCGGCAGGGAGGCTGCTGAATGGGAAGGCTGGCTGCGAAGCTTTGACGACCCGCAGATGCTGCGGGTTGCCCACGTCTCGTGCGGGTTCCACCCCGGTGCCAGGCTAACCGGCCAGATCGGAGAGGATGAGCGCCTTTGGGGTGGCAGCCAGTGGGGTTTCGGGTCGGTAGCCGCCTACCTGACTCCGCCTCAGGGCACCTCCGCCGCATCCCATACCGATGCGATCTCCATGAACACTTCAATTTGGCTGGATGGGCAGCAGGTAACGGATCGTGGCAGGGTAGTTCATCCCGAGTTGGCGAAACTTTCCCAGACGCTCAAGAAGGGATAGGGCTGCAAGGCCCAACCTTACTACACTAGCTACACTAGCAAGGAGAGTGACTTTTATGAAGAGGGCTCGCGGATCACGGTTGCTGGCGATGGCGGTCTCAGTTCTAATCGTTGCTGCTTTGGGGCTGATCGGTTGTGCGGCGGAGCCCGCCAAGCCGAGCTCAACTCCCCAGTCGCAGGCCCCCGCTGGGGCAGACAAGGCTGCCCCCACCAAAGCCCCGGCCCAGGCCGCAGGGGAGAAGACGGCCCCAGCGTCCGGAGAGAAGATCGTCCGCTTCACCATGGCGAACACCCCCAAGATCGACCCCGCCGTGGGGTCGGACGCAGCCAGTTCCTCAGCCCTGGTCAACCTCTACGATTCGCTGGTTTTCCCTGAGTACGACGGGAGCATCAGCCCCTTGCTGGCCACCAAGTGGGAGATATCCCCAGATGGCCTCACCTACACCTTCAATCTTCGCTCCGGTGTGAAGTTCCATGACGGGAAGGAACTCACGGCCGAAGATGTCGTTTTCAGCATGGAGCGGCTGCTGACCGTCAAGCAGGGCTACGCCTACCTTTTCAGTGGTAGGGTCAAGAGCGCAACTGCCCCCGACAAGTCTACGGTCAAGTTCCAGTTGGAGAAGCCATTCGGACCTTTCCTGGCGACCCTGGCGCGGCTGTATGTGGTCAGTAAGGAGCAGGTGATGGCGAACCTGCAGCCTGGCCAGTATGGCGACAAGCAGGACTACGGCAAGGCGTGGCTTCTGGCCAACGACGCCGGTAGTGGCCCTTACAAGGTCAAAGAGATACGCCAGAACGAGCACCTGCTGGCAGAGAAGTTCAAGGACTATTGGGGAGGCTTCAAGCCCGGCAACCCCGATGGTTTCAAGCTGATAGGCTCTACCGAATCGGTGATGGTGCGGACCTTGATGTCCCGCAAGGAGTTGGAGATCGCCGACGAGTACCAGCCGATGGAGAACTACAAGAGCTTCACCCAGATGCAGGGGGTGAGCGTCGTGGACTTCTCCACTGGCAAGATGATGTATCTCCCGCTGAATACCCAGAAGCCGCCCACGGACGACGTCCACTTCCGCAGGGCACTGGCCTACGTGATCGACTACTCGACTCTCACCAATAACGTGTTCCCCGGGGCCAAGCCGGCTGTCGGCCCGGTCTCGGCAGTGCTTCCTGGCCACAACGCTAAGGTGCAGCAGTTCAAGCAGGACCTGGAGGCCGCCAAGCAGGAGCTGTCTCAGTCCAAATACGCCGGTAAGCTGGACCAGTATCCCATCGACCTGGTGTGGGTTGCCGAGACGCCGGACAGAGAGAAGCTCGCCCTGTCGATACAGGCGGACGCGGCCAAGGTGGGGATCAAGGTGAACGTGGTGAAGACCCCTTGGGTGTCGGTGGTGGAGCAGGCCAGCAAGGCGGAGACCACCCCTCACACATCAACGACTGTGCTCCCTCCGAGCTATGGTGAGGCTGGGTCGCTACTAGAAGCCGGCTTCCACTCGAGGTCTCAGGGCACCTGGGAGAACATGAGCTGGTCCAAGGACGCGGAAGTCGACAAGCTGATCGAGGAAGCGATCCAGACCACCGATCGGGCGCAGCGGCTGGAGAAGTACGGGGCAGCCCAGCAGAAGATCATGGAGATCTTCCCTGTGATCCCGGTGTTCGAGTCTCCTGAAAAGCGCGCTTACCAATCCTCCGTCATCTCTTGGGGGCCGGCCGAGCTCCTCAGGGCTGGCAAGCCGGTCCTGGCAGCGGTCGGATACCTGAACTACATGCGAAACATCGAATTCAAGTAGTAGTAAGGCAGGAAGGTCGACGGTTGTCGACCTTCCTGCCAACCCCCGATCCCTGACGAGGTAGCTACAGTGAGTTCTTGGCGATACGCGCTTCGCCGGTTGGCCTGGTCGATAGTCGCGCTGATCGGTCTCTCCATTGTCATCTTCTTACTCTCCCGGGTTGTGCCGGGGGATCCGGCGCGGATGGCCTTGGGCCCTCGTGCACCGGAGTCCGTGGTGGAGGAGCTGCGCATGCAGATGCACCTCCACGAGCCGCTGTACACTCAGTACGCTTGGTGGTTGTGGGGAGCGTTGCACGGGGACTTCGGGATGTCCCTCGTAACCATGCGCCCGGTCCTTCAGGATATCCTGGAGTTCCTCCCTGCAACCCTGGATCTGGTCATTCTGGCCTTCCTCATAGAGGTGACGCTGGGCGTCTCCCTCGGCGTTCTGTCCGCCATGTACAACCGAAGCTGGGTGGATAACGTCATCCGTGTCGTGGCCTATTTTGGGATAGTAAATCCCTCCTTCGTATTCGCCGTCATGTTCATGCTGCTTTTCGGGTACCTCTGGCCCATATTCCCCGCGGTAGGCAGGATAAGTGGGGATACAGAGCTGATCCGCATCACCGGCATGCTTACTGTGGATAGTCTGCTCCGTGGAGACCTGGCGACATTCTTGGATGTGGCTCGCCACCTCGTCCTGCCGGCGACGGCCCTCGCCATGAACGGGATGGCTCAGCAGGCCCGGATCACACGGTCCTCCATGGTGGATAACCTGGGCAAAGACTACGTGGCGATGGCGGTGGCCCAGGGGATCAGCCGAAGCAGGATCATGTTCAAGTATCTGCTCCGCCCCTCCCTGATCCCCAGCGTGTCGCTGATGGGGCTGCAGTTCGCCGCCCTCTTCAGCAATGCCTTCCTGGTGGAGCTAATCTTCAACTGGCCAGGCCTCTCTCGCTATGGGGTCACCGCGATGCTCCAGAAGGACCTAAACGCGGTGACCGCCGTGGTGCTCGTGGTGGGGCTGGTGTTCGTGGTTGCCAACATCGTCACCGACATCGTGGTGGCCATGCTGGACCCGCGGATCAGGTTGAGCACTGGGAGGAGTTCCTAGCATGTCTGTAGCCGCTGCTACGGTAGAGAGAAGCCACTATAGAACGGAAATGGGGCGAGCCTGGTACAAGTTCTCGGGGAACAAGCTCTCCGTGCTCGGCCTTGCCATCGTCGTTGTGGTGGTCCTGCTGGCCATCTTCGCCCCCTTGTTCGCCCCGTACCCCGCGCACGCGGGTGCCTTCGTGGACTTCGCTAACGCCAACAAGGCCCCTGCCGCGCCCTACTGGCTGGGGACCGACAATGTCGGGAGGGACATCCTGAGCCGCATTATCTTCTCCCTTCGCTCGGCGCTGCTGATGGGGATGATGGTGCTCAGTATCTCGGTGCCGGTCGGCACCTCCATGGGGCTCCTGGCCGGCTACTTCCAGGGGACGATTATCGACTCGATCATCACCCGCATCACCGACGTCTTCCTGGCGGTTCCGCCCCTGGTGCTCGCCCTGGCCATCGCCTCAATGCTGACGCCCAACCTCACTAATGCGATGATAGCCATCTCGGTCATGTGGTGGCCCTGGTACACCCGTCTCGTCTATGGCATGGCCAGCTCCCTTAGCAAGGAGTACTTCGTCCGCTCCGCCGAGCTCTCCGGCGCCGAATGGCTGCACATCACCCTGCGAGAGCTGTTGCCCAACTGTGTCTCGCCCATCCTTACTAAGATGACCCTGGATATGGGCCTGGTCATCATGATGGGAGCATCCCTGAGCTTTGTGGGGCTGGGAGAGCAGGCGCCAGCGCCTGCCCTCGGCAACATGGTCTCCGATGGCGCCAAGTACATGCCCGAGCAGTGGTGGATGACAGTCTTCCCTGCCCTGACCATCATGATCATCGTCCTCAGCTTCAACATGCTTGGGGATGGCATCCGCGATCTCTTTGCCCTGGAGGATAAGAGCTGAACCAGCAACCCTTGCTCTCAGTTGAAGACCTGCGCGTGTCCTTCCGCGTCTATGAGGGAATGCTCCGGGTTGTGGACGGAGTGAGCTTCTCTGTGCGGAGAGGGGAAAGGGTCGGATTGGTGGGTGAGACCGGCTGCGGCAAGACCACCACCATGAAGGCCATTATGAGGATCCAGGCTTCGAACGCTACCGTGAAAGGTAAGATCCTGTTCGAGGGCAAAGACGTCCTTGGGATGACGCCCGGGAATTTGCAGCGGTGGCGTCGAAACAGTGTCTCCATGGTGTTCCAGGATCCCACCAGTGCTCTGAACCCGGTGTTTACCATTGGGGACCAGCTTCGGGAGGTCATACGTTGCTCCCAGGATGGTGGCGAAAGGCTGGACGCTGCCAAGATAGAGAAGATCGCCGAAAGGGCGCTTGGGGATGTATCGCTGGGGGACTCCGCCCGCATCCTCGCCAACTACCCGTTCCAACTGAGCGGCGGGATGAGACAGCGCATCTGCATCGCCATGTCGGTGGCCACCAGCCGCCAACTGCTGCTCGCCGACGAGCCTGGCACCTCCCTGGATGTGACCATCCAGGACCAGATCCTCCGGCTCATCAGCGATCTGGTTCGTGACAAGGGCCTATCCGTGGTCCTCGTCACCCACTCTCTGGGAGTGGTGCGGGAGATGACGGATCGAGTCTACGTCATGTACGCCGGCAATATGGTGGAGTCGGGTCTCACTGCGGATCTATTCCGAAACCCCACACACCCCTATACCATTGCCCTCATGGGCTGTGTTCCCAAGCTCAGCGGCAAGGGGATATCCCAGGGGATCGCTGGAGGCATGCCCGACTACCTTGCCCCGCCGAAGGGGTGCAGATTCTTCCCGCGTTGCCCGGAGGCCAAGGATGTCTGCCGTGATGAGAAGCCGGCCAGCCGGGAGGTGGGGCCCGATGGGCACCTGGCGGCATGCCATTTTCGTCCTTAGGAGCGATAGCAACCCGTGACCGACACCGTACTTTCCCTTCGAGGGCTGAAGAAGCACTTCCCCTATAAGAACAACCTCTTTGTGCGGGCAGTGGATGGCATCGATCTGGATCTTGGCCAGGGGGAGACCCTGGGTTTGGTGGGAGAATCGGGTTCGGGGAAAAGCACCGTTGCCTACACAGTGGTGGGCATGTACAGCCCCACGGCGGGCGAGATGCGATTCAACGGCGCGGATATCGCCCGCCCCGCGTCCAAGAGAGCGCTGGACCTCAAGGGAGAGATCCAGATCGTCTTCCAGGATCCCGGATCCTCGCTCAACCCGCGACGCACCATCCAGGAGTCCCTGGATATGCCGCTCAAATTGCACACCAGTAGGAACCGACCCGGCTTTCCCACCCGTGCCGATGACCTGCTGACCCTGGTGGGGCTCCCGGTGGAGAACCTCCAGAAACATCCCCGCGCCCTGGGAGGCGGGGAGAGGCAGTTGGTTGCCATTGCTCGCGCCCTGGCTACTCGCCCCTCCCTGGTGATCCTGGATGAGCCCACCTCGGCCCTGGACGTATCGATCCAGGCCAAGGTGGTGAACCGTCTACTGGACCTCCAGAAGATGCTCGGCCTCTCGTACCTCTTCATCACCCACGACCTGAGCCTGATGCGCAACGTGGCGAACCGCGTGGCAATCATGTACCTGGGGAAGATCTGCGAGCAGGCCACCACGGCGGAGTTCTTTCAGCAGCCCTTCCACCCCTACACCCAGATGCTGCTCTCTTCCATACCGGTGGTATCGGAGGAAGAGGAGCGACTGAAGCCCGGGAGGATACGCTCGACAGGGGAGATCCCCAGCCCCGTCAACATCCCGCCGGGGTGCAGCTTCCATCTTCGCTGCCCGCGGCGGATGGAGATCTGCACCCAGCAGGATCCCAAGCCGACCCAGTTGGCCAAGGACCACTGGGTCAGGTGCCACCTAGCCAAGTAATCCTACAATCCGTAGTGCAGGGACCTGTGCCATTGGTCACAAGTTAAGGATTGACCGCCGGTGTCAAGGGCCAGTTTTCGGCCCTATTGCTCGGTTTTCCAGCAGCCCTATGCACCACATGACAGATGCACAGGACGGCTGTCAACCCCAGCAACCGACCGGCCAGAAGGAAGTTGATCGTACATGCGTCGGACTTCCTTGGCTGGCAGTAGGCGAAGCGCAAGAGCCTTCGGCCCCTTCAGTCCTACTGGCCAGCGGACTTGACAAGCCAGCCGAATCCTTAACTTGTGACCGATGGACCTGTGCCCTGCCACCCGTTGGCGTACCGGGCATAACCACCTGCTCTACCCGCACCCGGACCCATGGGTAACGGCGCAAGGTGGAGCAACAGGACGGCAGGGCAGAGCTCCTGCACTACCGTGTTCATGATCTTGAGAGGTTTGTATGGGTTGGATCGATAAGGAACAGATAGTCCAGGGCGTCACCGACATGCTGCGTGTGAACATGGGGGTCCGCGACGGGGAGCGGATCCTCGTCGTTACCGACGTCCTTGGGGCCGACCGCTGGCCCGGCTTTGCCGCCCCCGACCTGGAGGTGATACTCCGGCGCTCCTACCTGGCGCGCCTTGTCGCGGACATCGCCAGGGACGCGTTCCCGGCCTGCCAGGTCGACTTCTACAGCTACGAGGCCACCTGTCAGCCTGCCAAGGAGCCCCCCGCGGCCGCTGCGGCCCGCTTCAAGGACGCCGACGTGATGCTGGCCATCGTCTCCTTCTCCCTTAGCCATACGGATGCTCGAGAGGAGGCATGTCGGGCCGGGGTTCGGGTGGCCAGCATGCCCCGATTCGTGCCGGAGATGTTCTATCCAGGCGGCGCCATGAGCGCCGACTACCACGCTGTCGCCGCCGAGACCCGGGCCATCGCCGAGCTGATCACGGCCGCTGAGAATGTGACCGTTCGCTCGCCCCACGGCACCGACATCACATTCAGCGTCAAGGGTCGGGCCGGCCACAGCGACGACGGCCTCTACACCACGCCGGGCTCCTGGGGCAACCTCCCCGCCGGAGAGGCGTACACTGCCCCCCTGGAGGGGATCGGAGAAGGCCGGCTGGTGATCCCCCGCGGCTGGTTCCCGGGTCTCGAGGACGCGGATCTGGTGCTGCGTTTCGAGGTGGGGGAGTGCGTGTCCGTGGAGGGAGGCGAGCCCGGCCGCAAGCTGGCCGAGTTCCTCGATCTGCCGGCTCGGGGGGTGGCTGCCAGGCCGCGCCGGATGCTGGCGGAGTTGGGAGTGGGGACCAACCCCAACGCACGCCGGGTTGACATCAACCTGGAGGCGGAGAAGATCAGGGGCACCGTCCACATCGCGATAGGGGACGGGAGCCACATGGGCGGGCTCAACGCCGCCGACTTCCACCAGGACCACGTGATCCCGGAGGCGGACCTGATCCTGGATGGGAAGACGATCATGCGCGGCGGGAAGCTGTCCATCTAATAACCGAAAAGCAGGAGATCGAGCCCAATGGAACTAGCCATAGGCACCGAATCCCGGCAGGAATACCTCTCGTTTGAACTGGCCGGCGCCGCCCGGAAGTTGGTGGAGCAGGTTATGCTGGCCAAGCCCGGGGAGAACGTGGTGATCACCGCCGATACCTCGACCGATTGGCGTGTGGTGGAGGCCACGGCGAAGGCCGCCTACGCTGCCGAGGCCGTGCCCACCGTTATCTGGTACGAGACCCGTCCCACCGCCGTCGTGGAGCCGCCCGCGCCCGTCGCCGGCGCCGTCGCCCGCGCCGACGTGTGGATCGAGTTCGCCTACGCCTATATCCTCCACACGCCGGCCTTCAAGACGGCCATGGCCGCTGGTGCCCGCTACATCTGCCTTACCGGCATGGACGCGGAGATGATGGTGAAGACCATCGGCCGGGTCAACTACCCCAAGCTTCTGGCCCTGGGGGAGAGACTGCGCCAGTTGATCGAGGCAGCGGATGAGGTGCGAGTGACCAGTCCGGGCGGGACCGACTTGGTGGGCTACAACCGGGGCCGCAAGGTTCGGCAATCGGGCAAGCTGGCCGAGATCAAAGGAGACCCGATCATGCTGGGCGGACAGGTGTCCTGGTGTCCGGTGGAAGAGACGATCAACGGCAAGCTGGTGTTCGACGGCGCCCTCTGGCCGCCTGCGGAGCTGGGGCTCCTGAGAAACTCGGTGGCGCTGACCGTGAAGGAAGGTGTTGTCACGAAGATCGAAGGCGGCATCGAGGCCCAGACCTTCGAGCGCTGGCTCAAGAGCTTCAACGACGAGAAGATGTTCTGGGTAGCCCACTGGTCCCCCGGCTTCAACCCGGGTGTTACCCGCCCGACTGGGCGCATCGTGGAGGACGAGCGGGTCTTCGGCTGCATCGAGATGGGGCTCGGCAGCCAGGGTGCCCAGATCAAGGGCAAGTTCTGGTCTGCGGCCTCCCACACCGACGGAATCGTCCTGAACCCATCCATCTACCTCGATGGCGTGGCGATCGAGCAGGAGGGCGTGTACGTCCACCCCGATCTGGTCCAGGCCTGCCGCGAGCTTGGTGTGCCCGGCTACTGACAGGGTCGAGAGCCCACTGAAGAGACTTTCGTGTCAGTCAGGCTATTGAGTAAGCAGCCCGCCCACCAAGTCCGTGGCACAATGTAGCCGCAACCTTCAGGTTGCGCGTACCTGTTGGCGAACTCGCCTCTATCCCAACGGCTACGCGCAACCTGAAGGTTGCGGCTACATTGGTGGGGGCCCATTGGGTATATGCACCATCTAGATAACGGAGATCAGCGCGATGCCGAAGATCCTTTACGTGATCCCCGTCGATGCCCCGCCGGAACGGATCGATAGGGTGGGGGCTTTCCTGAGGGGGGTGGCCATGCCCGGTACCGAGGTTCGGGTGATGGCTCTTGCGGGCGGCCCGCCCAGCCTGGAGTACTACGAGCAGGACCACCTCTCGATCTCCTTGATGATGGAGACGGTGCCGGCCAGGGTGCGGAATGAGGGCATCGACGCCTTGGTCGTGGCCTGCTTCTACGATCCTGGGGTGCGCGAGCTGCGAGAGATGCTGGACATCCCGGTGGTCGGTGTGGGCGAGGCTTCCATGCATCTGGCCTCGCTGCTTGGGCACCGCTTCTCGATCCTGGTTGGCCGCAGGAAGTGGATCCCCAAGATGTCCGATAACGCCCTGCTCTACGGCTTCGAGCGAAGGATAGCCTCCTGGCGACCCATCGAGTTCACAGTGGAACAGCTGCACATGGGGCCGGAGCGGGCGTTCGACTCATTGGCGATCGAGGCGGAGGCTGCGGTTCGGGAAGACATGGCTGAGGTGGTCATCCTGGGCTGCGCGGCTATGGAGGGCACCACCCGCCTCCTTTCCGACCGGATCGGGGTGCCGGTGGTGGACCCCGTGGTAGCTGGATTCAAGACGGCTGAGATGCTGGGGGACCTGCGGGTCCGTACAGGCCTCTCCATCAGCAAGGCATATGACTACGAGCCGCTGTCCATGCAATCCAAGCAGATGGAGCGGAAATCCTCATGAAGGCGATGATCGCCCTTTGATGAGCCCGCCCTTCAGCGAGGCTAGCAAGCCCTCCAACTGCTGGCCTGGGGTCGGGCAAGGCCCCGTTTCTGGCCGTCTATTGCGCAACGGCATAATAAAGCCGGTCGACTGTCGGTCATATTGCACGGATCGGGCATATGCTATAATAAGCGCCCGATTCCCGAAGCCATATTGCACACTGGCATAATATGGGGACCAGATGAACGGTCATATTTTGCGAGCGGGCGCATACGTAAAACAACCGACTGACTATCGAGCCTTCATTCCCGCGCCTCTACCGCCCGACCCTCCCGTCCAGATGGATGGCCCCATGGTTGGGCTCCTCTCCCGAGCCGACCAGACCCTCGGCCGGCTGGACGGTGTCGCCCAGACCATGCCCAACCCCGACCTTTTCGTCGCCATGTACGTGCGGCGCGAGGCCGTCCTCAGCTCACAAATAGAGGGTACCCAGAGCACACTCGAAGATGTGCTGGAGTACGAGTTGGGCCCCGAGGGGCGCGACCTGCCCCAGGACGTCGAAGAGGTAGTGAACTATGTCCGCGCGATGAACTACGGCCTCGATCGCCTCTCCACCCTTCCCCTCTCACTACGGCTCATTCGCGAGATCCACACTGAGCTCTTGAGAAACGTCCGAGGCTCGGAGCGACAACCGGGGGAGTTCCGTACCTCGCAGAACTGGATCGGAGCGGCGGGCGCTTTTCTCTCCCAGGCCACCTTCGTCCCGCCTCCGCCCACCGAGATGCGGAATGCCCTGGACAACTTCGAGAAGTATCTGCACACTGAGCGAGAGCTTCCAGTGTTGATCCACTCCGCCCTCGCTCACGCTCAGTTCGAGACCATTCACCCGTTCCTGGACGGCAACGGTCGCGTAGGTCGCCTCCTCATAACCTTCCTCCTCTGCAACAGAAGCGTACTCCAGCGCCCCCTTCTCTATCTCAGCTACTTCTTCAAACGGAATCGCATGGAGTACTACGACCGGCTCATGGCAGTGCGCGAGCAGGGTGACTGGGAGGGATGGATCCGTTTCTTCCTGCGTGGCGTTGCCGAGACGGCAGAGGAGGCCACCAACACTGCCCGGCGGATCGTCGATCTCCGCGAGCAGCATCGGTGGTTGGTGCAGCAGCGCCCCTTCGTCGTGGCTTACGCCCCGCGCCTGGTCGATCTCCTCTTCCAGCATCCGGTCGTCAACGTGAACCTGATCAAGGACCAGCTAGGCATCGCCTTCGCCACGGCGAACAAGCTGGCGGAGCAGTTCCAGGAGGCAGGTCTGCTAGAGGAACTGACCGGGGCTCGCCGCAACCGCCGCTACCGCTACACCCCCTACCTGGCCCTCTTCGAGGAACCTGTGCCGGAGACCGATCAAGCGGAGCCTGTCCAGATCACCGAGTCAACAGAGAGATCTAGCTGAGACCCGGACATAAATGCCTGGTAGCGAATTAGCGAACCGCTTCTACTCCGATCCCCTCATAGCCACCCTGAAGGCCCTGGGGGTCAACTAACCGCGGCGCTTGCGACGCTTTGTTTGGCTTGGTGCTTTGGCTGTACTTCGTGGTGGATAGATATTCCTGCTCATCCGGTGGCTGCGGTCTCGGCTCGCCGGAGAGCCATCCGCACGAAGCGCAGCTCCCCGTAGCTGTAGCCTTCCCCCAGCCGGTCCATGATTGGTCTCAATCTCTCGCTGCCCACCTCGGCTATGGCCGCCTCGATGGCCCGCTGCTTCTCCGGTGGGACCAGCCGGTCCAGGTCGAGCCGCTCCCCCGACTCCATCGCCTCGGCCAGATGCCCCTCCACGGTGGAGAGGGCAAGCTGCCGGCGCGCGGCGATCTCGGCAATGCCCTGCCCCTGGCGGAACAGCTCCAGGGTAAGTTGTACGGTGGTGCCCAGCCCTTCCCTCTGTTGCCGCTGCTTCGCGGGCTGCTCCGGCATCTCCGCGGGCTGTGCCCCCGTCTCCCGCACGTACTCGGCTATGCAGGCCAGCACGATCTCGCCGAAGTCGGCAGCCTTGCGCTCGCCCACGCCGTGTACCCGCAGCAGCTCTTCCCCGCTGGCTGGAAGCCGGGCTGCCAACTGCCATAGCGTCGTGTCGTGGAAGACTGCGTAGGGCGGGATCTCCCGCTCCTCAGAAAGCTGCTTTCTCACTACTCGGAGCCGCTCGTACAGCTGCGGGTGCGTCCGCATCTCTGTCAGCGGGGAGGCGGGGAGGCTCTTGGGCGCAGCCAGCATCACCTGTTCCCCCTTGAACAGCACGGCGTGGCCTCGGTCGGTGACCTTGGCGGCGTTGTAGTCCTCCTCGGCCTGGCGGAGGTAGCCCCTCCGCACCAGTTCCCGGGCCAGCCGCTGCCACTCTTCCGCCGAGATGTCCTTGCCGATCCCGTAGGTGGATAGCCTGTCGTGGCCGAGTCGGAGGATCCGCTCCCCCTTCGATCCCCTGAGCACCTGGATCAGGTGCCCTACCCCGAACCGCTCCCCGGTACGCTTGGCGCATGAGAGCAGCTTCTGGGCAGGGATCGTGAAGTCCGCCTCCTCCGGCGGCACCTCGCACAGGTCGCAACAGCGGCCCGGTTGGGGCTCGATCTCCTCGTCGAAGTAGGCCAGCAGGGCCTGGCGGCGGCATCTGGTGCCGGTGGCCCACTCCACCATCGTTCGCAACTGCTGATGGGCCACCTGCTGCTCGGTGAGAGAGGGCTTCTGGTCGACGAAGTGCTCGTACCTGATGGCGTCGCTGTAGCTGTAGAAGAGGATGCAGTCGCTCGGTTCGCCGTCCCGCCCCGCTCGCCCGCTCTCCTGGTAGAAACTCTCCAGATTCTTGGGGAGGTCGTAGTGAACCACGAAGCGGACGTCGGGCTTATCGATCCCCATTCCAAAGGCGATTGTGGCCACCATGATCTGCACGTCGTCGTTGATGAAGGCGTCCTGCCGTTGGCGGCGCTCGTTGCTCTCCAGCCCGGCGTGGTAGGCCGACGCGCTGAAACCGTCCCTCTCGAGTCTGGATGCCAGGCTCTCCGTCCCCGCTCGGCTCATGCAGTAGATAATGCCAGAGACCTTTCCCTGCTCCCGTAGGTAGGCCGCCAGCTGCTCGTAGGCATCCCGTTTTGGCAGCACCTCGTAGAAGAGGTTCGGTCGGTTATAGCTGCCCTGGAAGCATGCGGCCCCTTCCAGGTGAAGCTGAGTCTTTATGTCCGCCTGGACGCGGAGGGTCGCCGTGGCCGTGAATGCCCCGAAAGGGACTGAGGGGAAGAGATCGCGCAGCTGCCGCAGCTCCCGGTACTCGGGACGGAAGTCGTGTCCCCACTCGGAGATGCAGTGGGCCTCGTCCACGGCGAAGTAGGTGGGATGGACGGCGGAGAGGAGGCGGAGGAAGCCCGGGGACATGAGCCGCTCCGGAGCGACGTACAGCAGCTTCACCTCCCTCCGCAGCACGGACGCCTGTCGCCGGCCGATCTCCGCCGGTGGTAGGGCACTGTTGATGTAGGTGGCAGCGACCCCCAGGGCCTGGAGGCTATCCACCTGGTCCTTCATCAGGGAGATCAGGGGGGAGACCACCACCGCCATACCGTCCATGAGGAGTGAGGGCAGCTGGTAGCAGAGTGACTTCCCTCCGCCCGTGGGCATCAGGACAAACACGTCCTGCCCCCGCAGGAGTGAGTGGACGATCTCTCCCTGGAGAGGCCGGAAGGCATCGTAGCCGAAGGTGGACTTCAGCCTCGCCAGGATCTGGGCGTTGGTGACCGCGCACACGTCCACGGCGCGGGTGTCGCTCTCCAGGGTTTCGCCAGCCATGGCTCAGTGGAACCCCCAATAGAGTCAGGACCCGCGGGCCTCGGAGTCCAGGGATCGGGAATCAGGAGCGGAAAGGTATCATGTACATCATTCTACATCTGGCTACGACCGCGCGTCCAGCCATTCCAGGGCGCCAGGTGTGACTATCCAAGACTCGGCGAATTCCACCGCCGTCCATGCAGCCTCCCGTTCGTCGCCGATCCCAACGAGGTCGGGGAGCTGTTTCGGTGGCTTCTTCCGACTCAGCAGGTAGTCCGGAACGTGGGAGTTCGACTTGATGGCCTTGGACAGCATCTTCCTTGCAGTCTTGCCGTCGCCCTCTCTCCTAAAGGCGTTGAGAGCGCTACCGTACCACCAGTCCGCGCTGATGTCGTCCGGATACCGCTCCAGCAGCCTGTTCACCGCCGGCTCGTCCCCCATCTTCAAGAGGTGCGACAGCAGGACGTATCGGACCCCCTGGTTGTCGCCCGGGTTCAACCTCAGCATCTCCCAAAGATGGTCCACGGACTCGTGCCGCCGCCACAGCTCCCACAGCGCCTGGGCCAGGCCGAGCCGCGCTCGCATGTAAGGTCGGGTCTCGATCATCCCCCAGAAGTGACCTGCCTCCTGCTCGAAGTACCCTTTTCCCAGGGCACGCTCGCCAGCGGCCACCCCCTTTGCGTACAGTTCCCGAGCTTCCTCGGGAGTCCGCGAGGTCTCCTCGGCCAGCAGGACGTAGGCATCGGCGCAGTCCGGGGAGATCTCCAGCGCCTGCTTGGCGAGCTTGACCCGCATCGGCCCTCTCGCATCCCAGGCCTCGTACATCAGGTCCTGCGCCCTCTCGAGGGCAGTGGCCGGCGGGAGTGAGGGGAGCCGTCCGTCGCTGTCGGAGGTCAGATCGCGCAGGAAGGCGTTGACCTCCTCCAGGCTGCCGAATTTCTTGTCCTCCACGATACGCCCAATGTCTGCCAAGGACTTCTCCATAGCCCGGCGATCCATCATGGCGGGGGATGCCTGGGTTAGCAAATCGGCACCCCCCGCCATGATGCGGTCGAGCTCCTCCCGGAACTCCCTGTCGCTCTTGAGGATGGATTCCCGCTCATCCGGCGTGAGATGATCCACCCGCATCACCAATCCCATCTCGGTGACAAGGAACCGCTTGTCGGCCGAGATCACGTCGATGAAGGAGTCGGGAGGCACGGGATCACGGTAGAGGCCCTGTGCCATCACCGCTGTGCCAACCTCGGAAACTAACCTCTTACCCTCCGGCGCGTACCGGAAAACGTCGTAGGCAGCGTCCGCGATCTGTCGGTTTCTCCCGGCGATGGCCTGCTCGTCCCGCTTGCTCCGGCGCTGAAGCTGGACCTCGTACAGCCCGTCGTCGGCCTCCAGCACACGAAACAGCAGATCATCGCCGGCCTGGGCACGCTCGGTAATTAGCCACCTGCTGAAGGAGGGCGGAAGCTGGACTTCCGACTCCCGAACGTGCGTGGAGGCGCACTCAAGCTCGACCTCCTCGCCAGAGGGTAGCCGCACCCGAGCCGGTCGCTGGCTTCGGCGCGACCCAGACTCGAAGTAGGCAGGCCAGAGCGCCTCGTTCAGCTCGCCGGTGAACGTCAGGGGATGGTGGGCAGGCTTCTTCTCCGTGAGCGGCAACCGAAATAGACTGCCCTTGATGAGATGGGGGAAGTAACCGTAGCAGCCGTCCCCTATGCTCTTGACCAATCTGAGATTGGTAAGCGCGTTGCGTATGGTGCCCTTCGGGTTCTTGGTGGTGATCGGCTGCCTCTCGTTGATCCTGTCGAATACCTCTTCAAAGGTGAGAGGCTCCTCCGATGACCGCACGACATCGTGGGCCAACTGTGTGTAGTTGGGCGCTCCCTTCTTAGCCACCCTATCACCTCCGCGGCATGTTTACTCCGGATCTCTACAGCTACATTATAGCGCCGCAAGATTCGACCCTACCCGCCATCTTCGCGTCCTGGCATGTTTGTGATAGATTGCGGGAAACCATGCTTTGGCCCAATCCGCCAGCCTCTTCCTCGCAGGGAGAGAAGCTCCTCCCTCTCCATGAGGTAGGATTGGGCCTGCCCCTCGGCACGTCCAAAGGGGTGAAGTGGTTCTTCGCTTCCCCTCTTCCTGCGGGGAAGGGCACCGGGGAGTGGGGTTAGGAGGTTGCCGATGCGTCTGAGCAATATGATCACCGCCGTGGACGCCCACGCGGCCGGTGAGCCGGGGAGGGTCATCATCGGGGGCGTGCTGGACGTGCCTGGAAAGACCATGTTTGAGAAGATGGTCTACTTGCGGGAGCACCGGGACGACCTGCGCAAGCGGATGCTGCGGGAGCCTCGGGGTTACCCCGCACTCTGCTGCAACCTGGTGTTGCCGCCCACCCATCCAGACGCCGATGCCGGCTTCGTCATCATGGAGCAGGTGGAGTACCCGCCCATGTCGGGGAGCAACACCCTCTGCACCGCCACGGTGCTGCTGGAGACTGGGATGATCCCGATGAAGGAACCGGTGACCGAGTTCACCCTGGAGGCCCCGGCGGGGTTGGTGCAGATCCGGGCCGAGTGCGCCAACGGCAAGGTTCGGGGGGTCACCTTTCGCAACGTGCCCGCCTTCGCTGTCCATCTGGACACTCCGGTGGAGGTGCCGAAGCTGGGGACGGTTAGGGTGGATGTGGCCTACGGCGGGATGTTCTACGTGATCGCGGAGGCGGCGCCCCTGGGATTGAGGATCACCCCTGACGAGGGGCGGGACATCGCACGGCTGGGGGAGATGATCAAGGCCGCCACCCGAGAGCAGTTGCCGGTGGTCCACCCAGAGAACCCCGGGATCGCGGGGGTGAGCATAGCCCAGTTCTCGGCGCCGCCCATTCGGCCTGATGCCTCCTTGAAGAACACGGTGGTGGTCTCCAGCGGCGAACTGGACTGGCAGAAGCCCGACTCCTGGACCGGCATCCTGGACCGATCCCCCTGCGGGACGGGGACCTGCGCCAAGATGGCAACGCTCCACGCCCGGGGCAAGTTGGGCCTGAACCAGGACTTCGTCCACGAGGGGATCCTGGGGACGACCTTCACGGGCCGACTGCTGGAGGAGACCCATGTCGGACCCTATCCCGCGGTGGTCCCCACCATCACCGGCCAGGCCTGGATCTACGCCCTCACCCAGTACGTCCTGGACGCGGAGGATCCCTTCACAGAGGGGTTCACCGTGGGGGATATCTGGGGCGGGTGAGGATGGACGCGGAGACGGGGAGAGGCAGTCTGTGGCTTGCTGCTACTTCATGCTCATCCCTGCGTCCACGAAGAAGTGAGTGCCGGTGACAAGGACGTCGATCCGGCCGAATCCCTCCAACACCCTGGCCACCATGGCCCTGACCTGGCCGGCATTGGAGGTGTCGGCCTGGACGGGGATGGCCTGCCGATCCATGGCGCGGATCTCCTCCACCACAGCCAACGCCTCCGCCTCGTGGCTCCGGTAGTTGATGGCTACGTCCGCCCCCTCTCGGGCGAGTCCCAGGGCCATGGCTCGACCATTACCCCTGCTGCCTCCTGTGACCAACGCGACTTTTCCTGCCAGTCTCATCGCTGCCTCCCCTCAACAAAGTGCGAACCCTTGCCGATTCTGGGACATAGGAGCGAAATCGGCAAGGGAAAACCCTTGACAACCACCAGGAGACTGCTATTATACGAACGATCGTTCGTTCATAGGAGGTGGGGATGGCTGAGAGCGGCAAGAGGACGACTGGACTGAAGACCAGAGAGGCTATCCTGGAGGCCACCAGACTGCTGTTCCTCCGCCAGGGCTACCACGCTACCGGCATGCGGGAGATCGCCCACGACGCCGGGATCAGCCTTGGTGCCGCCTACAACCACTTCACCTCCAAAGAGCAGATCCTCCAGGAGATTCTCATCGAGCGCAATATTTATGGCGCCATGGCCGAAGCTCTCTCCCGGGCCAAAGGAGAATCGGTAGACGAGCTGATAGAGAGCGGCTTCCGAGAGATGATGGATGGCTTGAGGGATAGGGAGGACTTCGTTCTTCTCATGTTCATGGACGCTCTGGAGTTTCAGGGGAAGCACGTCACTCCACTAGCCAGTCGGGCCATCCGCGACATCCTCGGCTTCTTCCAGCAGCTGGTCGAGCTCGGGCAACGGGAAGGCAGGCTGCGGGAGGTCAACCCGGTGCTGATGGGCAGGGCGTACATCGGGTTGGTGTTCTCCTCGTTCATGATGGAAAACGTCCTGCGGGTACTCGCGCCAAACGACTTCATCCTGCCTCTACGGGTGGAGAACTGGGAGAAGGGCATGGTGGATATCTTCCTTCACGGCGTCTTGAGGGATACTCCCAGAGGGGAGGAGGCAAATGACGAAAACTAGGATCGAGGATAGGGAGGCGGAGACACGGGGTGCAAGTGAGTACCCTCTCTCAGAGGGAGAAGGAGCACCCAAGACCAGGCGCTCCCACCGGCGGCCGCCCAGGCCGGTGATCATGCTGGCTATCCTGGCCCTGGGCTACCTGGCCTGGTGGCTTCACACCGATTTCTTGGCCCCGCCTCCCAGGGGCATCTACGCCTCGGGCACCATCGAATCCGAGGAGGTCTCCATCGCCTCGGAGATGGCCGGGCGGGTCGTGGCGCTGCTGGCAGAGGAGGGGGACAGCGTGAAGTCCGGCGACGTACTGGTCAGACTGGACGATGCCCTGCCGAGGCTGCAGCTGAGGATGGCGCCCCTCTCGGAGCGGCAGCCCCTGGAGATCCTGTTGGAGAAGGCGACGATCCGGTCACCCATGGACGGAGTCGTGACTCGCAGATCGATCCGGGTGGGCGAGGTGGCCTCCCCGGGTGCCAGCCTGATGGCGGTAACCAAGCCGGACCCGGTGGAGTTGACGGTCTACGTGCCGGAGAAGGAGATCGGCCGGGTGAGGGTCGGGCAGAACGTGGAGGTGGTGGTCGACTCCTTCCCCAAGGATCTCTTCCCGGGGGAAGTAACCTTCATCGCCACCAAGGCGGAGTTCACGCCTCGCAACGTCCAGACTCAGAAGGACCGTCTGAATCTGGTGTTCGCCGTCAAGGTGCGGATCCCCAACGCCGACCTTCGCTTGAAGCCCGGCATGCCGGCAGACGCGACGATACTCTACTAGTTCTGAATGATGAATAGCCGCATCTTCCCGATAATCCGAAAAGAGTTCATCCAGGTTAGGCGGGACCCCCGCACCCTGGCCATCATCCTGGCGCTGCCGGCCCTGCAGCTGCTGCTGTTCGGCTACGCCGTCACCACCAATGTGGACCATATCGCGACGGTGGTGTTCAACCAGGCCATGGATGGCCGGAGTCGTGATTTCCTTCGCGCCTTCACCAACACGGAGTATTTCACCGTAGTCGGAAACGTCTCCAGCCATTCGGAGGCGCGAGAGGCCATCGATCGGGGCGATGCCAAGGTCGCCTTCATCATCCCGCCCGACTTCTCGCGCAACCTGGACGCCGGGAAGCCGGCCTACGTTCAGATGATCCTCGACGGGTCCGATCCCAACACCGCCAGCACTGCCCTCTTCACAGCCAGTGGCATCGCCCAGTCACGGGCGGCAGCGGAGCTGCAAGCAGCCATGATGAGGGTTGGAAGCGCCCGCTCGGTGGAGATGCCGATCGAGGTCCGACCCAACATCCTGTACAACCCCAGCATGCAGAGCGTCAACTTCATGGTTCCTGGGCTGATCGGGCTGATCATCCAGATGCAGGCCGTCATCCTCACCGCCTTCGCCATCGTGCGGGAGCGGGAAAAGGGGACCCTGGAGCAGCTGATCGTCACCCCCATCAAGCCGTGGGAGCTCATGGTCGGCAAGATTGCCCCCTACGTCCTGATCGCCTTCGCCCAGGTGGCTGTGGCCCTGGCCGTGGGGACCCTCTGGTTCCAGGTGGAGATCGCCGGCAGCCTGCTGCTGCTGCTGGGCCTATCCACGGTGTTCCTGGTGGGATCCCTGGGGATCGGGATGCTGGTCTCGACGGTGTCGAAGACTCAAACCCAGGCGATGCAGATGTCTATGATGGTGATCTTGCCGGCGATCCTGCTATCTGGGTTCATGTTCCCTCGGGAGTCGATGCCGGCGCTGCTGAACTACCTGGGGTACTTCATCCCGCTCACCTACTTCCTGAAGATCCTGCGAGGGATCGTCCTGAAGGGCGTTGGGCTGGAGTACCTCTGGGTGGAGGCACTGCTGCTGACGGTCTTCGGCCTCCTGATCTTCGGGATAAGCGCCAGGCGCTTCCAGAAGAATCTCGAGTAGAAAGAGGAAGGAATATACAGATGTTTGGGGACACCCCAAAACCCGCCATGGGGACGGACCCCCAGGCAGTGGAAACGGTGGGATTGACCAAGAGCTTCGGGGCTGTGGAGGCGGTGCGGGGACTCGACCTGCGGGTGAAGCGAGGAGAGATCTACGGGTTGGTGGGGCCGGACGGTGCCGGCAAGACCACCACTCTAAGGATGCTGTGCGGGGTGCTCACGCCCGACGGCGGGCAGGTCCGGGTGCTGGGCCACGACGCTGTGGCGGAGGTAGAAAAGGTTCGGGAGAAGTTGGGCTACATGCCCCAGCGCTTCTCCCTCTACGGCGACCTGACGGTGATGGAGAATCTGCTCTTCTTCGCCGAGCTGTTTCGGGTTCCCCGGGCCGAGTGGGGGGAGCGCTCGCGGAGGTTGCTTTCCTTCGCCCGGCTGGAGCCCTTCGTCGATAGGCTGGCGGAGTTCCTCTCGGGTGGGATGAAGCAGAAGCTGGCCCTCGCCTGCACCCTGATCCACAACCCCGAGCTGCTGCTGCTGGACGAGCCCACCACCGGGGTGGACCCCGTGTCCCGCCGGGAGTTCTGGCGTATTCTCTACAGCCTGCTGGGCCAGGGGGTGACCATCCTGGTCAGCACCCCCTACATGGACGAGGCCGAGCGGTGCAACAGCGTCGGGTTCATGGCGGAGGGGAGGCTGGTAGTAAGCGGCACCCCCAGCGAACTGAAGGCGATGATGGGCAAGGAGCTGTTGGAGCTGCGGGCGGAGCCAAGACGGGCGGCGCGGGCTGCCCTCCAGTCGGTCCCCCTACTGGAGGACGTGCGGGTGTTCGGGGAAACGCTCCACCTGGTGGCCGCGGACGTGGCGGCGGCCGAGCAGGCGGCCAGGGAAGCGCTGGACAGGGCGGGCATCGAGCTGCTGTCCCTCCGGCGCATCGCCCCTTCCATGGAGGACGCCTTCATGAGTTTGAGCAGTAAGCCTTCAGCTATCAGCCCTCAGCTTCCGGCTGGAGGCCACGAGCTGAAAGCTGAGAGCAGATAGCTTGTATACGGTAGAAGCCATCAACCTTACGAAGAAGTTCGGCGAGTTCACCGCCGTGAACGACGTCTCCTTCCAGGTGCGCCGGGGGGAGATCTTTGCCTTCCTCGGCCCCAACGGCTGCGGGAAGACCACCACCATCCGGATGCTGTGCGGCATCATCGTCCCCACCTCCGGCAGCGGAAGGGTGGCGGGCTTCGACATCCGCACCGAAAGCGACCGGGTGAAGGAGCACATCGGCTACATGTCCCAGCGCTTCTCCCTATACGAGGAGCTGACGGCTCGGGAGAATCTAGAGTTCTACGCCGGTGTCTACCAGGTGCCCCAGGCCAAGCGGCAGCCCCGCATCGACGACTTGATAGCCATGGCGGGTCTGGAGGGCCGGGACGGCGAGTTGACGACCAATCTTTCAGGGGGCTGGAGGCAGCGGCTGGCGCTGGCCTGCTCCATCGTCCACAGCCCGCCGATACTGTTTCTGGACGAGCCGACGGCCGGCGTGGACCCTGTGTCTCGGCGCCGCTTCTGGGATATGATCTACGAGCTTTCGGAGGACGGGGTTTCCGTCTTCGTGACCACCCACTACATGGACGAGGCCGAGCACGCCCACCGAGTGAGCCTGATGTCCGCGGGGAGGCTGATCGCCTGCGAGAGTCCGGAGTCGTTGAAGGGTTCCAGCATCCCCGGTTCCCTGCTGGAGGTGGAGTGCGACCCAGTGGTGCCGGCCCTGGAGCTGCTGACTGCCATCGAGGGGGTCAAGGAGGTGGCGGTCTACGGGAGCCTGCTCCACGTCGTCGTGGAGCCCTCCGAGGACCGGCCGGCGCAGGTGCGGGAGGCTCTGGAGAGCCATGGTATGGATGTCCGCAGGGTGGAGGCGATACGTCCCTCCCTGGAGGACGTGTTCATAAGCGCATTGAGCTGAAGGCTGAGTACCGACGGCTTCTTTCGGGAGGTGGAACATGGGGTTCAGATCCATTATCTCGGGAATCAAGGGTAGCGAGATGTTGAGTCGCGTGGGAGCAGCAGTGGGCAGGCATGTCCCGATGGCATTGGCCGACCGGGTGCCCCTTTCGGGCAGGCGCTGGTGGGTGGGGGCTGCGGGCCTCCTGGCGCTCACCGCCCTGGGAATCCTGGTTGTCGGGCGGGACGGCAATGCCCCAACGGCAGCCGCGCAGGTCCCTGCGGGGGTGGCCGTGAAGACCGCCCAGGCGAGCGAGGGGCAGATCTCGGCCAATCTCTCCTATACTGGAGATGTGAAGGCTGTGTCGCAGGTCAATGTACTCCCTAAGGCCACCGGCAGGATCGAGAGCCTGGCGGTTGACGTGGGGAGCCGGGTAAAGAAGGGCGACATCCTGGCCGAGTTGGACTCCGCCACCCTGAAGGCCCAGGTGAGTCAGGCGAAGGCCAACGTGGCGGCGGCCAGGGCGAAGCTGGCCAATATGGAGTCGGGGTCGCGCGCCGAGCAGATAACCCAGGCGAAAGCCAATGTCGACTCCGCTAGCGCCCGAGTGGCATCCCTCCAGTCCGGTAGACAGGAGCAGGTGGCCACGGCGGAGGCGGCGCTGGAGGAGGCCAGGGCGAGGGCTGAGACTGTGAAGAAGGGGGCGAAGGAGACCGACATCCAGGCAGCCCAGGCGGCGGTGGACCAGACGAAGGCTGCCCTGGAACAGACCAGGCAGTGGCCCACCCAGACGGAGTGGGGCCAGGCATTGGGGGCGATCGACCAGGCACGGGCCAGCATGCAGGCCACTGAGGCGAAGCTGGCGGACGTGAAGGCCGGAGCGAAGCCCGCCGACCTCGCTGCCCAGCAGGCAGCGGTGGAGAAGGCGCGGGCCGACGTATGGGCTGCCGACGACGTGAAGGGTATCGCTGGCGGCAGTCTCCCAGACGCAACCAAGTTCTCCGCGGGTGCCACCAGCACCGGCAGGGCAGAGAGGTCGGCTGCTGCTGCCGAGGCTGCGTACCAGGCAGCGGTGGAGAAGCTGAATCAGATGCAGAGTTGGCCCCTGCCGGCGGACCTCGCGGCTGCCCAGAGCGCTTACGACTCAGCCAAGGCCGCCTACGAGGCAGCCTGGCACCGGGTCGACCAGATGAAGCGCGGCGCGACGAAGGAGGATCTCCAGCGAGCGGAGGCCAACGTGGCGGCAGCCGAGGCGCGGCTGAAGCAGTTGAGGGACGGCGCGACTGAAGAGGACATCAAAGTGGTCGAGGCCGGCGTGGCTCGCGCCGAGCAGGCGCTGAAGATGGCGAAGCGGCCAGCCCGGGCCGAGGATATCGCCCAGGCCCAGAGCGCTGTGGTGGTGGCCCAGCAGCAGTACGAGCTGGCCAAGAACCCCTTCACGGAGCACGACATGGAGCTGGCCAGGGCTTCGGTGGATCAGGCGGCGGCAGCCCTGGAGATGACCGAGATAGCCCTTGGGGAGGCCCAGGTGCTGAGCACTACCGACGGGGCGGTGGCGGAGAGGTTCCAGTCGGTTGGCGCCTTGGTGAGCCCTCAGACCCCTATAGTGAGCATCATCTCCAGCGAGGTGGAATTGGTACTGGGGGTGGAGGAGAGTCAGATCGGGCAGGTTAGCGAGGGGCAGAGGGCGGAGATCACCGTAGCCGCCTACCCCGGCACAGTCTTCCCTGCCAAGGTTGCCGTCATCAGTCCCGCGGCCGATCTTAGAAGCCGCACCTTCACGGTGAAGGTCCGCCCTGAGGAGCACGGTGGCAAACTGCGCCAGGGGATGTTCGCCCAGGTGAACGTCGTGACCCAGGAGAAGGAGAGGGCGATCCTGGTGCCCAAGGAGGCCGTGGTCACCCGCAACAGCGAGAGCGTGCTGTTCGTGGTCAAGGAGGACACCGTCGAGATGCGCTCCGTGAAGGTGGGGATGAAACACAACGGCTCGGTGGAGATCGTCAGCGGCCTCGCCGCCGGCGAGGAGGTGGTGATCTCCGGCCACAACGACCTCAAGAACGGCGACAGGGTGAGGCGGACGTAGAGCCGTCATGGTCAACCACCATCTTGCACAGCAAAGGGTCGGCGGAAACGCCGGCCCTTTTTGCAGCCCACGGGACCCGCGAGTGCCGTTCCGCATCCTTCGCGGAGCGGACAATCATGTGATGGGTGGTCTATGCCCAGGGTCCTGTTCCTCCCATGAATTGGCACCCAGACGCAGCAGAAATGCTGGCCTACGGTCCATGAAGCCGTTACAATGGACCGTGACAGAGAGCGAGGAGAGGCGCAAGGAAAGGAAGCGCAAGATGATGGCAAGCAAAGGCGAGCAACAGGAAGAGGTGGCCTCCGGACGGTACAGGCAGACCACCGAAGGCCAGTTGGTGTTGGGCGGCTTCGTCATCCTGCTGGTTGTCGGAGGCGGGCTGACCACCATCCTTATGGGTGGCAGCGTCGCGGCTTTCGCGGTCGCCGTCATACTGCTGGCCGCAGGGCTGTTGCTGCTCCTATACATTGCTCTGAGCTACCTGGAGCGCTGGCTGAAGCAGTAGCTTGCGCAGGTGGCCCCATCACCGGCTTCGCGCAGAGAGGCCCGTAGGCATCCCCATGTGCCTACGGGCCTCTCTACTGCCGCAGAAACAGGCTGCTATCCCTTTCGGATGCGATCGCCGTCTCGTAGGTCGGCGTGACCCGTAGTCACGACCTCCTCGCCGACCTCCAAGCCGCTGGCTATCTCCATCATGCCGTTCTGCGCCGGTGAGGCCGTCACTATCCGCTGCTCCACGGTCTCGCTTTTGATCACGAACACCACGGTCTGGTCGGATCGAGTGACCACGGTCTCCTTGGGCACCAGAACCGTCTTCTCCTTTGCAGAGGGAGCGATCTTGACCTGGGCGAACATCCCCGGCCGAAGCTTCCTCTCGGGATCGTCCGGCCTTGCCTTCACCTGGAAGCTTCGGCTCTTCGGGTCCGCGACCGGTGCAATCGACGTCAACTTGGCCTTAAAGGTAGCACCTGGATGTGCCGGAGCGACGACCTCGACCTCCTGGCCCTCGCTCAAGAGCCAGACTTTCGCCTCTTCGACGGACAGCACCAGATCCACTTCCGGCGAAACCAGGGAGACTATGGGTGTCGCCGCGCTTACCAGTGACCCGACCGTCTGGAGCCGCTCAGCCACTATCCCGTCTATGGGGCTCTTCACCACGCTCTCCCTCAACCCAATCTCGACCAGCTCAACTGCAGCCTCAGCCTGCTGGACCGCAGCGGCAACCTGGGCCAGGTCGTTCTGAGTGTAGGGAGTGCGAGCAAGGTTGTATGCTTGCTGGGCTTGAACAACCGCGGCCTCGGCGACCCTGATGTCCTCCTGGGTTGCCCCGCTCTGTAGCTGCTTTAGCGCGGCCTCGGCGCTGGCCAGCCCTGCCTCTGCCGCCTGTACCGATGCCTCTGCCTGCTGCTGATCCTGCTCCGTTGCTCCCTTCTGTAGCTGCTCCAACCTCGCCTTCGAGCTCTCGAAGTTCGCCAGAGCCGTGTACAGGGCGGTCTCCGCCCCCTGCACCTCGTGCGGATAGGGCCTACCCTTCAGGTAGTTCAGCTTCGCCACCGCGGAGTCCAATGCAGTCTGCGCACTGGCCTGCCCCGTCACCGCCTGACTGGAACTCGTCGCCCCAGTTGCCATCTTCTCTGCGTCGGTGCTCTCACCTTTCCAGGTCTGTACTCGGTCGTTCGCTGCATCCAGCGCTGTCCTCGCCGCATCCACCGCCTGCTGCGCTGCCCATAGCTCGTAGTCCTTCGGCCCTGCTTTCAGTTCGTCCAGGTTCGCCTGCGCTGCCTTGATCGCTAGCTTGCTTTGGTCCACGGCTGCCTGCGCTGCCGCTATCTCCGCCTGCCTGGCCCCCAGCTTCACCGTCTCCTGAGCCGCCTGTGCCTTTTGCAGATTGGCCCGAGCTGTGTCCACCTGCGATTGCGCGGCCTGTAATGCCGACTCGGTCGCACCCTTCGTAACGGTCTCCAGCCTCGCCTGGGCCGAGTCCAGCGCGGCCCCAGCCTGAGCGACCTGCTCACTGCGCGGGCCGGACTGCATGCTCGTGTACTTGGCCTGGGCTGCCGCCAGGTTGGCCTTTGCCTGGTTCACCTGGGCCCTCAGGGCGTCTGCGTCCAGTTCGGCAATGGGATCCCCCTGTTTGACCCTGCTGCCCACATCTACCAGCAGCTTCTCTATCCGCCCAGAGCCCTTGGGAAGCACACTCACTTGGGTGGCTGCCTTCACCTCTCCTGAGTAGGTCAGGCTGGAGGTCACTTGTCCATCGATAGCCACAGCCGTCTTCACCAAAGGCACAGTCTGGCTAGGAGTGGAAACCGAACTAGGCTGGCTGGCAGCGGCCGACGAGGCATCGGCTGCGAACCGCGCGAAGAATCCCCACACCAGCAGCGCCGCCACCGCAACCAGCGCCAAACCCGCAAGGCCCTTGCGGGATCTAAGACTTCTACTTGAACGTAAATTACCCGGCATTTCGCGACTTCCTCCTATAAGGCCGATCCCTCTAACAGTGCTAGCTTCTCAGCCCGCTTCAGCGGGCTTTGTCTCTTTAGCCCGACGGCTTCAGCCTCTAGCTCACAACCACGCAAGGCGATGTTGATTTCCCGAATGCGCCACTTAGACGCTCAGCCTTCTACTGACCTGTGATTCGTCGATACCACTATCCCTGATCGGCGCCGCACCGGGTCGGAAGCGGCGCACGACCCATTGACTGGCGTCGTCGATAAGGGAGTACGCCACCGGGACCGCCACCAGGGTCAGGACCGTGGAGGTGATGACGCCGCCGATGACGGTGACGCCCATCGGCTGGCGCATCTCCGAGCCGGCCCCGAACCCCACGGCCACTGGGATCATCCCGCAGATCATCGAAAGAGTTGTCATAAGGATGGGGCGCAACCTTATCGGCCCCGCGCGGAGAATGGCATCGCGCGTGCTCATCCCCCTACGTCGAAGCTGATTGGTGAACTCCACCAGTAGGATCGAGTTCTTCGTCACCAGCCCCATCAGCAGGATGATGCCGATCATAGACATGGCATCGAGGCTGAAGCGCGCCAGCAGGAGCGCCAGAAGAGCCCCGATGATCGAGAAAGGCAACGCGAGCATGATGGTGAAGGGATGCACGAAGCTGCCGAACTGGGAAGCCAGGATCATGTACATGAAGGCCACCGAGAGCCCCAGCGCCATCAGCAGCGATGAGAATGCCTCCGCCGTCTGCTCGGCCTGGCCGCCGGGCTTGAGGGTGACCCCCTCCGGCAGCTTGATCGAAGCTACCGACGCCTGAGCCGCGGCCAGAGCAGGCCCCGTGTCGCTCCCGGTCGCGTTAGCACCTACCAACACCTGGCGCTGCCGGTTCTCCCGGTTGATCTTTGCCGGCTCGGTGGACGAAACGACGCTCACCACAGAGGAAAGGGGTATCTGGACCCCCCGGCTCGTCGAGATCGGCAGTTGGAGGATCTCCTCCAGGCTGTCTCGGTCGTCCTCAACCAATCGGACGACGATGTCCACGTCCTTGTCCTCAGCCTGGAAGCTGCCGGCCTTCTCCCCGTTTACCAGGGATCGAAGCGTCGAAGCAAGTCCGCTCACGGAGACTCCCAGATCCGTCGCCAGGGCTCTGTTGATGACTATCGCCTGCTGCGGCCCTCCATCCCGGACCGATCTGTCGACGTCCACGATGCCGGGCTGCTTCTCCAGCCTCTCCACCACTTCTCGGGACACCTGGTCCAGCTTGTCAAAGTCGCGTCCCTGTATCTTGTACTGGATGGGGAGACTCGTCATTCCGCCCGCGCCGGCGAAGGCCCCCGCCGCCGCGGTCTGGGGGTTGTAGGAGAACTTCACTCCGGGCAACTCCGCGGCGAAGCTCTGCCGGAGGCGCCCGAGCAGGTTCTGTGTTTGGCCCCTAGATTTCAGCTTCACGCCCACGGAGGCGCTGTTCACGGCACCCCCGCTGGAGCCAACATTGGTGAACATGCTAACCACCAGCGGCTCGCCTCGAAGGATACCCTCGACCTTCTGAGCGACCCGGTCCGACTCCTGGAGGCTCGCCCCCGGCTGCAGCTCCATCATTACGGAAAACTCGCCCTGGTCCGAAGTGGATTGGAAGGTTTGCCGCATCAAGGGCACGAGGGCCACGCTGCCCACCAGCGCGGCGACGCCCACAGCGAGTACGATCCGCCTGTGGCGCAGCGACCAACCGAGGAATCTGCCATAGCCGACGTTAAGGGCATCGAAGGCCCTGAAGAAGCGGTCGGCCTTGCGCGCCTCCTCCTTCGCCGGGTCCATGCGATGGAAGAAGTAGGCTGAGAGCATCGGCGCCAGGGTGAATGCCTCGATCAGGGATATCACCACCGCCGCAGTGATGGTGATCCCGAAATCCTTGAGGAAGGTCCCCACCATTCCGGAGGTGAAGGCTATCGGGAGGAACACGGCCACGATGGTGGAGGTGACGGCCAGCACCGCCATGGCGATCTCTGCCGCCCCCTTCCCCGCCGCGGCCTTCGGTTCAGCGCCCAACTCCATGTGGCGGAAGATGTTCTCCCGGACGACGATTGCGTCGTCGATCAGCAGCCCCACGGAAAGGGATAGCGCCATCATAGAGATCATGTTGAGGGAGCTTCCGATGGCGTTCATCACGATGAACGTTCCCAGCAGCACCACGGGCAGGCCCGCCACCGTGACCAGGGTGTTGCGGAGGTCTCGGAAGAAGAGCAGGACCACCAGGGCAGCCAGGATGCCTCCCAGTATCAAGGAGGTCTGCACATCGTTGATGGCATCCCGGGTGAAGGTGGACTGGTCGAAGATGACGCCGAAGCTAAGCTCCGGATACTGCTGCTGGACCGCTTTGAGCCCTGCCTGCACCGTCTCGGAAACCCGGACGGTGTTGCTGCCCGACTGCTTCATGACGACGATCATGACGCTGTCGCTGCCGTCGAGGCGCGAGTAGGAACGCACGTCCGCATGGGATCGGGAGATCGTGGCCAGATCCTTCAGCTTCGCGACCACGCCCTTTGGCGTCGAGACCGGGATCTCACCCAGCTGCTCCAGGGAGGTGACCTTTCCGGCCGTCCTCAGCAGCATCTCCGCCGCTGGCCCCTGCTTCACTCTACCCGCCGGCAGGTCCAGGCTCTCCCCCCGCAGGGCCTGAGTAAGCTGGGAAGTCGAGATCCCGTAGGCCTGGAGCTTGTCCAGACTCGTCTCCACATGGATCTCGCTAACCTGGCCGCCCATCACCATGACCGAGCCTACGCCGTTCAACTGCTCGATCTGGGGCTTCAACTGGTCGTCCACCAAGGAGCGGAGATCCTCCAGGGAGCGAGTGCCGGCCCTATCGGCCACGGCGAAGGCGATGACCGGGATGGCGGTGGTGTCCGTCTTCTGGATAATCGGGTCCATCGCATCAGAGGGCAGGCTGCTGCTGACAAGACCGACGCGGTTGCGCACCTCCTCGGCCGCCGACTTGATGTCAACGTTGGAGTCGAACTCCACTGAAACGACCGAGCTTCCTTCCGAGGAGGTGGACCTGACGTTCTTGACACCGTTTATGGAGATCACCATGTCTTCAATCGGCTTGGTGATCGAGCGTTCGACCTCCCCGGGGGCAGCGCCGGAGTAGACGGTGCTGACGGAGATGACCTGCGTGGCGAAGTCGGGCATCAGGTTCACGGCGAGGCGCGAGTAGGAGATAAAGCCGACCAGCACCACTGCCAGCACCAGCATGACGATGAAGACGGGCTGCTTTATCGACAGGTCTGAGAGCCACATCTTCTGGGAGCCACTCGACATACCATCCGGTTCCCCGGAATGGCGCCCATTTCGGCTGTTGTTGTCCCCGTGGTCGGCCACAGGGAGATCGTTAGCCATGCAGGAATACCCCCATCAACTGCGTTTTCGATCTATATAGGGCCCAAACGCCCCGCATTCTCCAGGAACCAACCTCTCGACTGCCCGAAGCAGTGCGCGAAATGCCTCCGCCACCAGACGCTGCTCGTCCTCGGAGAGGGTCTCGAAGACCAGTTTCCACATCTCCCGATGGGCTGCCCACAGTTCGGTTACCAGTTGTATGCCAAGCTGGGTTGCCACCATAAGATGCGAGCGGCGGTCGCTCGGGTTGCTCTCGCGCATCGCCAAGCCGCGCCCTACCAGGCCATCGCAGAGTCCTGTTACCGTGGCAGGAGACACGCGAAGAAGATCAGCCAGGCTGCCTGGGTTCTGCGGTCCGGCGATGACCAGAGTATGCAGCACCTTCAGTTGAGGCACGGAAAGGTGAAGATCCAGCCAGGCGCGATGACTACCGCCCTGCATTCGGTGAAAGAGCGTTTCCACCAGACTCAGGAGGACATCTGATTCCTTGCCAGTGATCGAGTCGCCCAATATTTCGGCCTCGCCAAATAGTTTGGAGCCGGCAAAGTTTACGGCGGACACTAAGAGGTTGTCAAGGACTGCACGCAAACGACTCATCGCGGCAAAGTGTGAGACAGCCTCGGCCCTGATGGTCGCTAACAAATAAACCTGACAGTAGCCCGAGGAGGGCGAAGCTCCTGCCCGGGAGGGCGAAGCTCCTGCTGAGCCGTCCAGTAGGGGGAGCAGGCGACAGACTCCAACAGGTGGCTCGCCAGGAGGCTCGCCCTCCCGCGGTGTGGACACGCCTGTTAGCCA
>DIXP01000116.1 GCA_002436065.1 Chloroflexi bacterium UBA6077 | reverse complement strand
AATTTCAAACCGTTGTTGACACTCGGCTGTCCGCTCGTGCCGCTCGGCCCCAATATGCAGGCTCACCTCCAGCTCCATCAGGGCTTGGCCCATCACCCTGACTCCCTCTCGCAGAAAGTCAGCGTCTCCCTCCATCTCGGCCTTGCGCAACAGCTCCAGTAATGCCATCCTGTACTCGTCGGCCATCGTGTGCTCCTCCTCTTCGGTGATCTCGTCAATCCCGATGAAGACCACACGGTGGCCGTCTCTGTCAACAGCCTCCTCTACTTACACACTCCAGGGGACTATACTCAGGTAGAGAAGGCAGTTACCCCCCGAACGTTGGCGGCGATGTTGGCCGAGGTGCCTGACCCACGAAATCCGCACGGGACCCAATACTAGATGGGAGTAATCCTGACCTTCACAGTGTGTGCAATACTGTGAGGAGACAGGAGCTTGTACGCCATCGCCCAGTGGGGACGAGACCACAGCCCTGAGACGATGAGGGCACTGGGGTTCAAGGGGAGCACTCCCTGCATCGCAACTCTGCATCTGTTGTTCAAGTGGCTGGATCGAGACAAGTTGGAAGCTGTCCTGGGGCAGTACTTCCAGCAGCAGGGGTTGGTTCCTAGAGAAGCCATCGCTATCGACGGGAAGAGCCTGAAAGGGATCCATGGGGAACAGTTACCAGGAGTTCATCTGGTAGCAGCTTATGCTCACAAAGCCAGTCGAGTTCTGGCGGAAAAGGGGGGTCAGGGAGAAGGAAGCTGAGCTCACCATGGCGCCGGAAGTCCTCAAAGGATTGGATCTGAGAGGCTTGGTGGTAACGGGAGATGCCCTATATGGCCAAAAGGGGACTGTGCAAGCAGATCGTGGAGGCTGGGGGTGAATACCTGTTCACGGTGAAGGCTAACCAGCCAACCCTGATGGACGATATCGTCACCCTGTTTGCCGATCCGCCGATGAAGCCAGCAGAGGCAGTACAGCGGAACCGCCATGGGGACCGGCGGGAAGTGCGTAGACTCCAAGCCCCCTCGGCCTTGAACGAATACAGTGACTGGCCTTATCTGACTCAAGTGTGTCGTATTGAGAGGGAAGTGTCGCGCAAGGGGCAGACGAAGCGGGAAGTGGCATACGCTGTCACAAGCCTGTGGTCGCATGAGGCAGGACCGAGGCGGCTGTTAGAATTGAACCGAGGCCATTGGGGGATCGAGAACTGGCTGAACTACGTCAGGGACATGACCTTCGGTGAAGACGCCAGTCAAGTACGTACCTGGGCAGCCCCTCAAGTGATGGCCGCCATGCGCAATGCAACCATCGGTCTGCTGCGATTAGCAGCTGCTACCAACATCGCGGCAGCCTTACGTAGGAATGCCGCACATCCAGAGGAGGCTCTCGCCTTGCTCGGCATCAGCTACACGTGCCAATAAAAGACCCTGGTTAAACATTGCGGATCGGATACTCCACTGCGCACACCAAGTGTGCTACACTCAGATGGGTTATGGTACGTGGCTGCCTACCACAGTTGAAGTACGTGGATGGCTGACTTCCATGACGCTCCAACAATTGCGATACTTCGTGACGATTGGGCGCACCGGGTCGTTTCGCGTTGCCGCAAGTGAGCTGTCCGTCTCGCAACCCACGTTGAGCCAGCAGATCTCAGCACTCGAGAGAGAGCTGGGAACTGAGCTCTTCAATCGAGACGGCCCCCATATTTCGCTCACCCCCCTCGGCGAACGCGTGCTGCGCTTCGCCCAAATTGCCCTCCAGTACGAGCAGGCAATCATCCGGGAAGCGCTGGCAGCACGCCACCGGCAGGAACTGCGCATCGGGTCTGTGTTGGTCGGAATAACCTCGATACTGCCGACGGCACTCGCTCAGTTCCGCAAGACCTTCAATGACGTTCACGTCAGTGTGCATCATGCCGGATCCCTCGAGATCGCAAAGGGCTTAGAAAAGGGGCAACTGGACTTCGGCTTGGTCGGGGACTCCACGGTGATGAGCTTGGGAACGGTGCTCGTGAAACGTGCTGTCGCCAGCGGTAAGCTCCTGTTGTGTGTGCCCGGCCGCTTCGGCGCTGGCCCCGACGACTTGAGCGACCGCCTCTCGGACTCAGCCTTCATCATGTTGCCTGAGAGCTTCCTACTTCATCATGTCGCGAAGCTGTTCCTGGACCGGTATTCATGCCGGACAACTATACATACCTACAGCATCCAAGCCGCGGCGGACCTGGTTGTGCAGGCGGTCGGCGTGAGCATTCTGCCTGATTGGTTGATACCGACTGATCGCGTCGACGCGCGCTATCACACGCTTCCTCTGGTCCTGGGCTCCGAGGAGCCGGTGCCATGGGAATTTGAGCTTGTATGGAACTGCGACAGAGTGCTCAACGCTGCGGATGAAGCGATGATCTCGGCCATTGCCGATGCGTCCAGCAGAGGCAACCTCTTCAGAAGAGAGTTGCCGGCGTCTCTGCCGGCCGTGATGCCGAATGGCTATTGATCTCGTGCCCTCCCAAGCCGCAGCGTTAACCAAGACGTAGCCCGCTCAAGAACCGGCGACGCCCGGCGAGGGGCACTGGCTCATGCGCCTTCCCACTTCGACCGGCCGCGGCAGTGCCGGTGATGATGACATCAGCATAGTGCCGCGGCAGGGCACGTGCCTGCGGCGTGGAGAGTCAGGAGGTCATCTGCACGATGACCTTCGTCGCTCCGACCGTAGTTCGGGCCGTCCTGAAGGCGTCCTCGAACCGATCAAGCTCGAAACGCTTTTCGACCACGAGTTGCGCGTAGGCGTCCGACTTCGGGGAGGCCATGATCTCCAGACCTCGTTGCAGGTCGGCCACCGAGTAGCATATGCTACCCACTACCCGTGTCTCGCAGTTCTTCAGGCGAGAGAGTGATACGCTCGCGCCAGGGTCATATGTTCCCACCAGGACGGCCATCCTCGGAGCGGGGAACAGACTGAAGATTGCGTCGGCACTCTCGGCTCGACCCACGCAGTCGAAGGCGAGAGGGCGCGAAGTCAAGTGCCCGAGGTCGAGGTCGGACGGCTGCCCCACCGCTTCCAGGCCAAGAGTGCGCGCGAAGTCGACGCGAGCCGGATTGGGATCGACCAGGGAGGCTCTCACCCCCAACTCCTCCCGCAGGAAGAGTGCGACCAGGAGCCCGATGCTACCCGCACCGAAGATAATGGCGTGCTCGTCACCCTTGGGCTCCGCGAGGCCGGCGGCATGGATCGCCACCCCAAGGGGTTCGAAGATGGTGGCGAGAGCCATGTCCTGGCCTGGTGCAAGCGGCAGCAGATTGGCGGCCGGCACACTCAGGAACTCGGCAAGACAACCCTGACGTTGAAAACCCATAACCTGTCTTTGGGGGCAAGTGTGCTGCTGGCCCGCGCGGCAGTGGACGCAATGTCCACAGGAGAACATGGGCACAATGGCGACCGGCGTGCCGGGCTCGGGGGAGCCGGTTGTGGAACGCACAACGACGCCGGTGCATTCATGGCCGAGCACGACGGGGCGGCGGACGTTTGGTTGCTGCCCCTCCCAGATGTGGACGTCCGACCCGCATAGGGCCATGAAGCGTGTTTGAACAAGCACCTCGCCCTCGGCGGGCTCCGGCGGATCCACCTCCTGCAACTGCAGGTTGTGGTTGCTAATCAGAGTCACCTGTCGCATATTCAGCCCCCTCAATATCGGTTCCGTCAACGAGTCCACCGTCTCGTTGGATTAATCTCCGACTTTGTCCATGAACGCGCGGCGCGCATCCCAGGTCTTGAGCAGGCCTTCGACGCTTCTCCGCGCGAACTCGTCGGGCGGCAGATCCCAGAGCTCTTCCGAGATGACCTCCAGGTCATACCATCCGCGGTACCCGCCCTCTTCAAGCGCTGCCAACAGGGCCGGGATATTGGCGACCCCTTCGCCGGGAATCATCCTGTCCCGGTATACACGCGGTTCACGATAGTCGCGTACCTGAACGCCCGCGATGCGGCCGGCGAAGCGTCGCGTGCTCTCGACGATGTGCCGGGAGTTCCAGAGATGCCACGTGTCGTACACGATGCCGATGCTGGGATCGCCGACCTCGTCGATCAACTCCAGCGTCTGCTCTAGCGATGTGACTATGGTCCACTCCTCGCAGTTGGCCTCGCGCATAGGTTCGATCGCGAGGCGCACGCCGACGTCCGCGGCGGCGGCGCCTATCTCGCGTAGCCACTGCACGATCAACTCGCGCTCGGGATGATCCATGTTCCCCCGCAGGGCCGGTTACGACGAAAACCGTGGACGGTTTGAACGCCGCAAGTCTGCGAACGGCCGTGCAGAGCAGGTCTACTCGCTCGCTCGGATCCTCCGGGCCTCTAGGTCTGAACGGCAAGCGGAGCACGCCCATCAGCAACGGGCAGCAGATGGCGGCCTCGAGTCCAGCTTCGGCAACCATCTGTACATAAGCATGGTCGTCATCCCCTACCATCTTGCCTTCGTCGATGCCGATTCCAGCGGCGCCTACCTGCCGGCAGAGAGCGATATCCTGCTCGAACGTAGTCTTTGGAAAGGCGAGTTGGCAAAGCGAGATCGCGGGTCGGTCCATCATTATGCACATCCCATAATCGCTTAGATGGCTGCGGTCCGCGCGCGCTACTTTCGGCTTCGGCTGACCGCCAATGCCACCGCGACAATCAGCGCGGCACCATTGAAGACCGGCGACACCCAGTGCGGGGCACCCATCTGCTGGATGCCGCTGACGAGCACCGCCAATAGGAAGACTGCCACGACACTACCGAAGACGTTGAACCGGCCGGGCACGATGGTCGTCGCGCCAAGGAATGAGGCCGCGAAAGCTGGCATCAAGAGATCAACGCCGCCGTCCGGGTTGGCTGCCCCTCCGTTGGCCGCAAGCAGGATGCCACCTAGCCCACCCAAGAAGGCGGAGATGACAAACGTGGAAAACGTCAGCATCCCGCAGTTGACGCCGGCGAGACGAGCCGCCTCCCGCCCGCCCCCAACGGCGTACAGATATCTGCCGTAGGGCCGATAATGGAAGATGTAGGCCGCGACTATGACAGTTACGACCATTACGTACACCGGAAGTTGCATGCCAAGGATGCGCCCCTGGCCCAACTCCAACAGTTGCTTGGGAAGGTCGTATATGACAGAGCCACGAGAGACCCACAGCGTAAGGCCGGAGAGCATGGTTCCTGACCCCAGTGTCGAGATGAATGAGCTGACGCCGATGCGCACAATGAAGAAGCCGTTGATGGCCCCGACAGCCGTGGCGATTACAAGGCCAGCCAGAACGGCCAAGTACGGATGCCAGCCTTGAAAGACCGAGAGCCAGGCAACCACTATGCCCGTGAATCCGGCGAGGAATCCCAATGACAGGTCGAACTCGCCGGCGGACGCCGGAAAGAGCATTCCGATCGAGACGATCATGAGGACACTCTGCGAGATCAGGAGCATGCGGACGTTCAGCAGTGTTGGAAAGGTGTCAGGCCGGAGCACACTGAACACTGCGAACGCGATTATCAGCACGTAGACCGCGCCAAACCGGTTCACACCGAGCGAGCGGCCCCGCGCTGCGCGACGTGGGGCAGGGACGACCTCCCCCTGGTGGCCACCGCTCTCCCCGACCGGGATGGCATCCGTTGTGACTGGTTGATCCATACTCAACGCTAGCCTCCTCTCCTGCGCGCCAGCCTAGTTGTATGATGGCTTGGGCGCTGCCGCTTGACTGTGCCCAAAAGCGGCTGCGGCAATGCCGTCCGCCGTGAGTGCAGGGCCGCTAAGGCTCGCGACGGGTCTTCCCTGGTCAAGTACCAGGACGACATCGCAAACCCGGGGGAGGTCCGCCCACTCCGCAGAGAGCAGGAGAATTGCGCACCCCTTAGCCGCCTCTTCCTGAATGATCTCGTACAGGTCCCTGACGGCCCCAACGTCGACGCCGACCGTAGGATCGTCCAACACCAGTATTCGCGGCGATAGATGGATCCACTTGCCGTACACCAGGCGTTGCTGATTGCCCCCACTGAACAGCCCGAAGTCCTGATTGGGGAACGGTGGAACCACCTTGGCCTTCTGCATCCACGCAAGCACGGCGGCCTCCTCACGGGACCGACGCAGGAAAGCGCGACGCACGAAACTGCCCAGGGACGGCAGGGTGAAGTTCTCCAGCGCGGTCATGTTGAGGATGCCACCGAGTGCCCTCCGGTCAGGTGGGACATAGCCGATACCGAGCTTGGGAGCCTGCTTCGGGGATGCGATAGTGACCTTGGCCCCGTCGACCTCTATGTCCCCGGAAACCGATGTCTGGATGCCGAAGAGCATTCGCCCGAGCTCGGATTTGCCGGATCCGAGCAGACCGGTAACGCCGATTATCTCGCCCACGTGCAGGTCAAAGCTGCAACCCTTGAGGCGGCGCCCGGTGAGATTTGTCACGCGAAGGACAACGTGATCGGAACGGGAGGACCGAACCTTATGAATGGTAGACTCCAAAGTGCGGCCGAGCATCAGCTCGATCATCTGATCTTTGGTAAGCGAGGAAGTGGCTCGATCGGCGACCAGGACGGCGTCTCTCATGATGAGGACTCGATCAGTGACGGCGATCACCTCGTCCAGTCGATGCGACACGAACAGAACTCCCACGCCCGCGGCAGCCGCTTTCCTCGCTGCCTGGAGCACCCGAGCGGTCTCCTCCTCCCCGAGACTGGAGGTCGGCTCGTCCATGACCAGAACGCTCGGCGCCCCCGGGGTGATTCGTGAAAGCGCGCGGGCGATCGCTACGAGGGTAGCATCAACCGGTGCGAGCGAGCCCACCTCGGACGCAGGTTCCCCGCGGATGTGGAACTCCTGTATGAGTTTCTCCGCGGCCGCGTTGGCCGCATCCCAGTCGATACCAACCTGGTTCTGTGTGTACCCGACCCCCAGGGCCAGGTTCTCGACGATCGTTAGCGTGGGGATCAGCCCCTTGTCCTGGTGCACGAAAGCCAACGTCACGGGGCATCCGTTACGCTCCGCTTTGTGGATACGGCCCGCGTTCGGTTCATGGAAGCCGGATAGCATCTTGATTACCGTCGACTTGCCGCATCCGTTGGGTCCGATCAGTCCAACGATCTCGCCGCTTCGGATCTCGAAGCTGACGTTATTCACTACCGGCGCGGCTCCGAAGGACTTGGTCAGCCCCTCAACCCGAAGTAGTGGCTCGTCAGAGCGTGGCGCTGTGGGTGTCATTCCTGTCACACTTTCCATAGCCAACTCACATGCAAGGATCTTAAGCCGTCCCTGTATGCCAGCAGCGCCGGGAGGGCGAGCGATTCGGGGTATTGGCTTCGGCGAAGCCCTCCCGCTGCGCAGGTCCTGGGGGCGCGGCACCTGGCCGCGCCCACCATTTACCATCCTGGGGCGCTCACGAGGACATTCCGACCGGCTCGGGTTTGGGCTAATTGACGCCCCAGAATTTCTTCCACTCGGTCCGGAAGTCGAACCCGCCATTGAAGCCCTTCTCGTCGATGAGGCCCTGATTGTTGTCCTTTGTCAGGAGCATCACAGGGATCGTGTTGCCGGCCCGAGGCTGCTTGTTGAGCGCCCTATTGAGCTCGTCGACGGCGACCCATCCGGCGGCCTGCGACGCGGCTCCTTCGCAAGCACATTCAACGTCGCCCCTGTTGATCCTGTCGATTTCGTCCGGCACGCAGTCGAACGAGATGAGGCGAATGTTCTTCTCGATCTCGCCTCCGAGCTGCTTGACACCGGTGACGACGTACTGGGCGAAGCTGCCGGTGTCGATCACGATGTAGTTCGTCTCCGGATGCGCTTGCAGCGCCGACTGCGCGCGCTGCGGCAACTCCTGCAACCCCTGGCCGGTGCTGGTGTACTGCTCGGCGGCGACGATGTTGCAGTCAGGGCACGCCTGGAAGACCTCCATTATGCCCTGGTTGCGCTTAACGAGCGTCGCGTTTACCGATAACTGGAAGAGGAGCACGTTGACCTTCCTGCCGGAGGCGGCGGCGTCGCTGATAACCCAGCTCGCAACCTTACGCCCTTCCTGGACGTCATCCGCATCGATGCCGGCGAAGTTCTGCCAGGGTTCGGGGCCCGGGTCGTTGCCTGCCATCGTAGACACGAATGGAATGCCCCGCGTGTTCGCCTCGCGCAGAGGATCTTGCACCAGGCGGTGGTCGATCGCGGCCATGTCTATGCCATCGACGCCCTGAGCGACAGCGTTCCGAAGAGCAGCGATCTTCCCAGAGTCGGTGCCCTGCCCATCGAACTCGGTGGGCTCCCATCCCACGGCCTTGGCTGCCTCCGTGAAGCCGGCAGCTTGAATTGTCACGCCCTGGCTCTTGGCATTGGAGAGGACGACCGCTATGCGCTTGCCTTTCGTGAATGCTGGGGCCGGTTCCTTCGGCTTGTACTGGCTCCACGTCGGAAGCGTCATCGCCGACTTCACGAGGTCGGTCGCTTTTTGAACGTGGGTGGGCAATTGGTCTGATGTCGTCGCCTGACTTGTAGATGAGGGCTTCGTCGCCTGACTTGCCGCCGTCGGCTGGGCCGCCGGGCTTCCCGCGGAACAGCTAATGCTAACCACGACTAGAAAGCAACACAGGATCCAAGACAGAATCATACCGAGACGTACTAGCTTGACCGTCATTTCAAGCATCCTCCTCGCCTATCTGCGGACCTTAGCCTCAACTCGGCCTCGTGGGATCCCACTTCCTCATGCTCCGAAGCCATCTTGGAGTGAATAGCCCTTCGTCGTGAGCGTCATCTCCTGACTATCGCGTTGTAGCGGCAGGCATCTCCTCCTTTCAAAAGGTTTCGATCTTCACCAGAGCACTAAGAGCACTATTGCCGACATGCGCTTGAGCCACGGCCTCGGCGCTGAGTCCTGGCGACGCTGTTTCGACGCGTGCTACGCGGGAGAGGGTGATCCGAGACCTTCCCAGCGGGCGATGTACAACCCTGTGTTCTTCTCGGTGAAGTACACAACTCCACGGGAGTCGACGAGGACATCCTCGACCTGGCACACCAGGTCCCGCGGGAGGGGCCCGATGCGCACGGTTGGATCCCTGGGAATCAGGTATCCGATTTCGTCGACCTGGAACGGGTCGCGGATGTCGTAAACCCTGAGACCTGCGTTGAAGTAAGTGAGGAAAGCCACTTCCTCTGACCGGAAGACGTGTTCCGAATCCGTCGTGGGGAGGTGGAAGTTGTGCGGGCCGTAGCGACCTCCCTTGGCGGCGAAGGAGTGGTAGAGCACGCCAGGCGGTGGCGCAGGTGTGGGGAACAAGCTGCGCAGAATCGGCTTCGAAGGATCCCCGATGTCGACCACCGCCGCGTAGTTCGCCGGCTCCGCGCACCGCTCGGCCAGCGCCTCCGAGTTGATGAGGGCGAGGCCGCGGCCGGGCAGCGGGAGAACCGTATGGACCGCTATTGGGCTGCCGATGAGCCCGTGAACATCCAGTAGGCTCACCATTTCCTGCCGGCTGGGATCCGAGGCGTCCAGTACCACCATCCCAGCTCCGGCGTAGGGCAGGTATAGTAGGTCCCCGACGCGCATCGCTGGGCCGTGCAGATCGAATTGCTCCCGGGTCGTGGACTCACCAGCCTCTATATGCTGGCCCGGCATGTGGAACCGGCCGACTTCTCTGGGCTCGTCCGGGTCGGACACGTCAAGGGTGACGTGGATCGCTCCACGGTAGCCAGCCATCCTTGCGGACAGGTGAAGGAACCCCCTGTCGTCGAAACCATTGCGATGGGGTCCCCCGCCTCCGGTTCGAAATACGCCGCGCCGTCGCGGGCGGGTTGGCTCCTCGAGATCCCAGAGGAGTATCCCCTCGTCGAAAGGCGACGTCGGGTCTCCACCCCAGGCGGCCGGCTTCCGCTCCAATGACGTGGCCATCAGGCCTCGGTGGATGCACACCTGGATCGTCCAGGTGTTGTCAGGTCCTGGCACAAACGCGACCATTCTGGGGTCCTCGGGCTCGGTGACGTCCAGTATCGTCCAGCCCGGATGCCAGAGATGGGCCACGTACAGGTACCAGCGACCGGAGGCGATATGCAGTGCCAGCTTGAAGCCGGGCCGATCATCCAGGGAATGGTACGCGAGCGGGCGGATGGGACCCTGCTTGGCAGCCACCCAACCGGCATCATCCATGGATCGGCCTCCCCTCGAGCAGAGCGCGGACGCGCGCTACCGCCTCGGACGAGACATCACCAGGATCTCGCTTCCACAGCGATTCCGGATAATCGTTCCCCAGGGTGCCATCGTCAGAGAGGAGTTCTATGTCGTACCAACCGTCGTAGTCCACTTCGCGGAGCACCTGGAGGTAGGAGACGAGGTCAATGCCCCCATCGCCAGGGAGCACCCTATCGGCGAAGCTGCGAATGGGCTTGTGGGAGTCCCCCAACTGGACGGCCCAGAGCAGATCCCGATGCGCATGGACATCATCGCGCAGCGTCGGCTGATCCCATAGGTGCCAGGCGTCGGCCAGGATGCCGACGTTGCTCACCTGTGCGTCCTGGATCAACCGGGCGGTCTCCGAGATTGTCCCGATCGGGATCTCTGGCCCTGGCCTAACCGGCTCGAATACCAGCCGCACGCCGGATTGCCGAGCGCAGTCCGCAACCCGGCGCAGGCTTCTCACCAGGATCTCTCGGACCTCGCTTGAGGAGCGCCCGCCCTCCCGTCCTGCCACAACCGCCACGAACTCCGGCTGGAAAGCGGCGAGCCTCTCGATGTTGCGGCACATCACGTCCACCCGCGCGTCAACATCGAGAGGCTCAGGCCACAGCATAGTTGGCAGGATGCTCGACATAGCCGGGAAGCAAACGGTTGCTACTAGCCCCGACGCTCGCAGCAAAGCTACGCTTTGCTCGTCTTGTCCTTCAGGCAGCTTCCACTCCCAGAGACCGATGCCCTCCGCCCCCGCCTTCCGGTACAGTTCGAGATCCTCGGCGTAGCTTGAGTGCCAGGTCGTGCCCTCACTGATAGAGATGCGATATCGGCTCATGGCTCCAACCCTCGCCACAGTGATACTAAGAGCATCTGTTTACAGGGGCTCTCGTTCTCTTTAGCGCATGTCGACGTGCGAATCTACGTTAGCAGCCAGCCAATCAGATGTCCAACTGTTTTTCTCTATCGAGCTGATAGGTGGAAACCATGTGGGCGTGCTGCCTCACAACTGGATCTTGCCGAAGGTCATTGTGAATCTGGGATGCAGGATGCCCCCCAATCCGTGGATTGGTGGGTGAGGGCATCACCTGATAGGTGAACGGGAAGGAATGGGTGCGGGTTAGGCGAAGAGACAAGTTGCCATCTTCCGGGTAGACTTTGACTCTCGGGAGGTGGAGATGGCTAGGCGGAAGATACTACCGAATGCGCTGGATATCGACTTTCCCGAGGGGGGCTGACTGACGAAGTAACGCCTCATGCTGGAGTAGCGCTCTTGGTGGAGTTGGGGCGGGTCAGTGGGGTGATGAGGGCGGCTGAGAAGCATCTGCCGGCCAAGATGAACCCGAAGGGGCTGGGTCAGGGGCAAATGGTGGAGTCCTTCGTGCTGCTGAGTGCCCTGGGAGGGGAGTGCGTGGACGACTTGACGGGTCTCCGCCGAGACCGAGGGCTTGCGGCCCTGCTGGGATACGACATGCCGGCGGCATCCACGGGCAGGCAGTGGCTGGAGCGCAACTTCCACGAGGAGGGGATGCTGGCCGAGCGTCCTCTGCTGGGGAGCTTCATTCCCGAGGAGTCGGCGGGGCTATCGGGGCTGGGGGTGGTGAGGGACCACTCGGTTAGGAGCTATGTTGCGGCAGTCAAGCCCGACATGGAGGTAACCCTGGACGTGGATGCCCATCTGGTGGAGTCGAGCAAGCGGGAAGCGCTACCGACATATGAGGGCTATCGGGGATACCAGCCGATGTTGGTGGTGTGGGCAGAGACGAAATTGGTGGTGGCCGATGAGTTCCGCGATGGGAACGTGCCAGCCGGCAAGGACATCGCCAGGATGGTGGACCAGGGCTACGCGGCGCTGCCCTACAGGGAAGAGGGGTGGAGGGTGAGGGTAAGGAGTGACTCCGCCGCCTACAACCAGGAGGTGCTGGATCACTGGGAGGCTAGGGGGTGGAAGTTCGCCGTCAGCGCCAACATGACGAAGCAGCTGCGGGCCGAGATCGACGGGCTGACGCCTGGGGAGTGGCAGCTGTGGGAGGTGGAGAAGGGCGGGTTCATTCGGGAGTGGGCGGAAGTGGCCTATGTGCCGAGCCGAATGGCAGAGAAGAAGGATCTTAGGCAGCGTGACGAAATAAGTCAGTCACTTGACTGATTCTCTAGGATGGATCGAGTAGTTCCATTCGCCGTGAAAGCTGTCTGGACGGACCTGG
>DIXP01000065.1 GCA_002436065.1 Chloroflexi bacterium UBA6077 | reverse complement strand
CGTACCGCACGCCATGGATATGTACAACGGAGGCACCGGCGTTGACCGCCCTGATGTACTCATCCGACAGGGGTTTGACGTCTATTGCAGGGGAGACATAGTAGGGATTGCCGGGCCATTGTGCTGCGCAGTCGGCCGCCACGGTGACTATGAGTTTGTCCATCGCAGATCCTTCCATTCGCTTAAGTATTCCTGCCAGCAAGTCGCTGCGCTGAATCTCGAGATTGAACTAGTACCTGGTAGGTTGACGCAGCCTACTTGGATCGGACTCGACCAGCTACCTATGTGACTCTCGGAAGAACTCAGCGGTTCGACGGACACCCTCTTCCATGCTTACCTCCAACCGAAAGCCTGTCGCTCTAGACAGGGTAGAATTGTCGATGGGCAGCGTCACCGGTTCTCCCCCATCCCCAGCCCCCACGGCTATCTCTGCTTCTGGAATCACTTTCCGCACGAGTTCCGCGAGTCCGCGATTGGTGGTCTGGTGTCCCCCCATGTTCACGGTCCTGCCTGTGAGTTCTGGACCATCGTGGTAGAGCGCCACTTCAAATGCTCTGGCACTGTCCTCCACATAGATCATGGGCTGGGCTTGCTCGCCGTTAGGAATGGTGTAGGAACGGCCCTCAACAGCGGCCTGAATCATAGAATTCAAGTACGCGGTGAACCCTCCCTGGCGACCCGGTCCAAAGGTTCCACACGGCCGAACACCGCGAATATCCGCGTCGAACTTGTGGTGATAGTGTCTGCACATGGACTCACTGAAGGCCTTGCACGCAGAGTAGACCGACCAAGGTCTTTGAGGACCGTTGTCCGTCAACACGCCACCAAACTCCTTGCTGTAAGGAGTGTGCCGCCCGAACACCTGGACTGAACTGGCCCACACTACTCGTTCGAGCCCAAACACGCGCGCGGCTTCAAAGATGATCTGGGTGCCTTCGACGTTGACCTGCATAGCCTTCCATGGATCCTCCTGGGCTGCGGGGAGCGGGACCATCGCCAAGTGAACTATGCGGCTTACATCGTTCTCTCGGACAGCACGGAATACTGCTACCGAGTCAGCAACATCAGCCCGCACCTGGACCACACGCTCCAACTCCTCAGGCGTCAAGATCCGACGCAGCGGTGTGGTCTCGAAGTTGAGATCCAGAGCAATGACCTTCTCTCCTCGTTTTAGAAGTGATCGGGTTACATATGAACCGATGAAACCTGCCCCACCTGTAACGAGAACGGACATATTCAGTCTCCTCTTGCATTGTCTGAGCAGGCGAGTTGTTCTGGCTGACATTGCGGTGTTTCTAGCTGCATCGAGAGACCCGATACCGGTATCAACCCGTCTCGACCCTGATATCGAGCCGGATCAACACCGAGCGCCGACCATAGAGAAGCTGTCGGGCATGAAGAGCATGACCGGGCTCTCTCGTGCCCGAGATTGGCATCGGAACCGACAACCGAATGACACAAGAAGGCCAGAGAGCCTTGGACTACTTCCTCGTCAACGCCAAGTCCACGAGAGGCTTCATCTCGCCTTCTAGATCCGTCCAGTACTTCGCGTACTGCGCAGCATCCATGAAGCGCAGAATGAGCCCCATGTCTTCAAGTCGTTTCCTATGCGCCTGGTCTTCGAGGACTACCTGCTTCATGGTCGCACTCAGGACGTCCACAATCTTCTTAGGCGTCCCCGCCGGCACCACGAGCCCCCGTGACTGTCCCAAGTACACCTTGTAACCCTGGGCATCAAGAGGCTTGACGTCAGGAAAGACAGGTATTACCGCGTCATGCATGACTCCGAGAACATGAACCTGACCGCTCTTGTATGCTGCGATGAAGGTACCGGTCGTCTCGTTGACGGCATCGACGTGTCCCCCAAGCATCGCAGTCAACGCTGTAGGGCCCCCATCGAAGTGGACAAAATTGAACTTGGCGCCGGTCAGTCGCTCAAGGGCGAGGGTGGTTATGTGCCCGGTCGAGAGAATGCCGGCGGTCCCCACTTTCAGCGTTTCGGGCTTCGCCTTTGCTGCGTCCAAAAGATCCTTCACAGTCTTGTACGGGCTGTCAGCCCGGACGACCACGACCGCTGGGTCAATGGACTGCATTGCTACTGGCAGGAAATCGTTGCCAGTGTAGGGCGCCTTGAACTCGGGATTCAGATAGGTGTTCATGGTAGTTGGAAGGCTGGGATAGCCCAGGGTGTAGCCATCGGCCTTTGCCTTCACGAATTCCGTCATCCCAACTTGAGAGGATGCCCCGGGCTTGTTGACGACTTGAACCGGAACTCCCAGCGCCTTCTCAAGTCCAGCTGCCAGCGCACGTCCACCAACATCTGCCCCACCACCAGCCGGCCAGGGAAGGATGAAAGTGATCGGCCTACCTGCCGGATAGCTAGTCTTCGGTGCCTCGGTAGGCGCTGACTGTGAGGTTGGGACTTGCGTGGGCTGAGCAGCGGTTGCGGCAGGATTTGCCTGGACAGACTGAACTGTTGATGACGAGGGTGTCGATTGTTGACAGGCCGCCAGGGAACCGAGGGTGATCAGGACCGAGACGGTAACGAGTAGAACGCGTACCTTCAAAGCTACCTCCTCGAGACTCTGTTGTTGGCCAGCGCTGTTCACGAGACTGTTTGTCTGCCAGTGGATGTCCCTCCTATGGCCCAAAGAAGACAGACGCTAGTTTGGATCTATAGTCGAATGGCAACACCTCCTTCAAAGTAATTCCTGACCAGCAATCAATCCAGGGTTACCTCGATGCTCCAAGACAGCATTGTTGTGCCCTAGAGACACAGCCGTTGGGTGGTCACGAGCGTTCTAGAAGTCCTCTGCCTTCTGTACCCAGGTGCTTAGATAGGGGATTCCAAGCCGGACAGTGCATCTTGCGCCCCTGTAGATCTGAGCCGTTGACCGGCCAGTTCCGGATCGGCCAGCAAACCAGGAAATAGGATCGGTGGACCGTACCAGTTGATTGAGTTGTTATACTACTCATCTTCAGAGTTGATGTCAACCGCAGAATCGGCGGACTGTAGAAAACGGGGCATTTGAGTTGGCTGATCAAAGGTGGAGAGTCAACACTCTGGCGGAGCAACCGAGTGGAGGGGCCATTCGCGGGAACGCGGGTTGGAGGAGTGTGGTCAAAGCGAAACGGCCAAGGGCTGCGGCAATCCGGCTCGTGGGGGGCAGTGCCAGCGGAACAGCACGATGAGTGGCAGGTGAGCCGACTGTACTCGAGCGCAGAGTCCGTGGCCAAGCTGCATGGCGAGGCGCAGATGCTGTCGATGCTGCGATCAGCCAGCTAGGAGACCCGCTCGCGAATATGTGGACAGCGCTTCCGACCTGTCCACATATTCGCGAGCGGGCGACGATGACTTCGACGATAAGGGTCACTCAGCTACTTATGCACTTGCCGGGATATGTGCTGATCGGCGAGCAGTTCTTCGCTGTCGCGAAGATAGCACTGTACACCTGTATGATCGCCACACCATTGGATGGGCGAAGGAGAGTCATTCGATGTCGGTCATCTTGCTGAGGAAACGGTAGCCAGACTTTTCAAGAGACGGAGCACCAGCATAGATACATACAACCTCCAGCGGCTCGGTCGTGCTTGGGTTGCGCATGGAGTGGGGAACACCGGCGGGCACAAAGCCGAATTCGCCGGCCGCCACCTCGAACTGCTCGTCCCCTACCGTCCTGATGCCGCGACCCCGGATATAGTAGGTGAGTTCCTCAGCGTTCTCGTGGAGGTGCAGTTCGTGTCTGCCGCCCCCAGGGGGTATCACGGCGTAACCGACGGTGCCGTACTGGGTTCCGTGGCTCTTTTCGTCGAACAGCCAGCGAATCGCCAGATGCCAACCATCATCTTTCTTAAGCGCGGAGTCGACCGGGGTATCCTCGATTTTGGCGGCGTACTTGACAGGTTTGGAAGCCATGGCTGTCTCCTCCTTTACACTACGATACCATTATGAGATTGAACCATAGGCTTAACGGGTTTGAGCATGGCCACAGGCGTACTTATCGGGGAGGCAAGATGGGGAATCCTCCCTTCCTACCTAACGGATTCCCCCGAAGTGCCACTCCGGCATCCCCACAACGGTTCGACATCGACAGGCCTAGTCTACTCAGTGATCTGCATGCAGTGCGGTAATAGACCCTCCGGCTGAGTTGAGTGCCAGTTCATCCGCAGACGGAATACTGCCCAACTATGTCGGCGGGAGAGGGAGGCAACGCAGGCTTGCTACTTGGCCGCCTCCAATGCCTCCTTCATCCAAGGGTCCAACTGTGTCCAGTAGTCGCCAAACTGCTTCTGATCCTTGTAGTCGATGAAGAGCCCAGCTTCCTCGAATTTCTTCTTCGCATCGGGACTGTCAAGGTAGCGCTTCACGCTGTCTTGCAGAATGTCGACTATCTCTTTAGGCGTCCCGGCTGGAGCGATCAGCCCGAATGTCGCCCCGACCTCGAGCTCGTACCCCTGCTCTTTCAGTGTCTTGACTCCGGGCGCGAGGGAATGCTGTTTGGCGCCCATCACGCCGAGAACTCGCAGCTGGTTGTTCCGGACAAAGGGGTATACACCGCCAAACGACGTGACTACGGCGTCTGCGTGGCCGCCGACCACAGCAGTGTTTGCCGGACCCGCGCCCTCGAAGTGTACAAATGGGAAGTCTACCCCTGCGATCTTCCCGAGCATTACCGTGCCGAGGTGAATCACGTTCATCAACCCTGCAGTGGCGATCTTGACCTGATCTGGCTTGGCTTTCGCCGCATCAATCAGATCCTTGACCGACTTGTAGGGACTGTCCATAGCTACGCATATGGTACCAGGATCCGATACGTAGGCTGCGATGGGCTGGAAGCTTGAACGGTCGTAGCCTGCCTTGCGCTCCGGATCCAGATATGTACTCAAGGTCGATGTCAGGCTTATTCCGAGAAGGGTATATCCGTCGGGCTTCGAGTTGGCCAGTTCACTGGTCGCAACTTGGCCATTGGCTCCGGTCTTAGTCACTACAGGAAACGGGCTCTTCAACTCCTTCTCGAGATGGGCGGCCACGAACCGAGTGGATGTGTCCAGTGCTCCTGGACCCAGGGGTATCATAACGGTCACAGGCTTGCTTCCGGGGTAGTCCACCTTCTTTGTGGGAACAGCAGTGAGCGTTGGAGCCGTCTGAGGGGCTACAGTAGGCTGCACCGCGGCGGCCGGCGCCTTCGTGGGTTCGACCGTTTTGGGCTGCGATGGGGCCGTTGTGGGCGATGCGGGTGGTGGCGCCCCAGTACACGCACAAAGAAGCAGACCCGAGGCAAGGAGCACGCCAAGGATTGAAGCTGTCGGACCCTTCATTCTTGCCTTCCTTTCATATCGCTACGCTCGGTTTCGATCCATACGGAGTGATTGACACTCCACGCGGATCTGCTCAACCGACCTGCTACCCGCTCGGCAACTGCAGCAGCCTACACTGCGAAATCAGGTCGTCACCTCCAGCACCGTCGCACGAATCTCGGAGTGTGGCAAGTTGATGCCCAAGGGTAGCAAAGGCTATTTCTGCTCGGACAACGCCTGCTCCATGAGAGGCTTGATTCGCTCCTCGTAGTTGGCCCACTCGGCGGTGACCTTGGCTGCATCCATATACTGCACCTCCAAGCCCGCCGCCTCCATCTTCTGCACGAAGTCGCTCTGCTCAGCCACCTTCCTCACAGCTTTGTCCAGCGTGTCCACCACCTGGGGAGGCGTCCCCGCAGGCGCCACCACGAAGCGGTACCCGAAGAAGCCAAACCCTTTGTAACCCTGCTCCTCCATGGTCTTGACGTCGGGAAGAAACTTGTCTCTCTCACTTGCCATGACGCCCAAGGCGCGGAGTGCCCCACTCCTAACGTGCTGCTGAAGGTAGCTAGCGAAGCCAAAGGACACGTCCACATGTCCACCCAACAAGTTGTTGGCGTTGGCCGACCCACTGTCCACATGCACCACAGCAAGCTTGGCGCCGGTCAGATGCTGCAACTGCAGGATTCCCAGATGGGGAGCCCCCAGGATCCCGGTGTCGACAGCCTTGATCTTTTCGGGATTGGCCTTGGCCGCCGCGACTAAGTCCTCAATACTCTTGTAGGGGCTGTCCGCTCGCACGGCGATCAGCCCCCGGTCGATGTTATTTCCAGCCACGGAGACAAAGCTGTTGCGCTGGAACAGGGTCTTGCGGTCCGGATTCAAGTACAAAGTGATGATGGTCGGCAGGGTGCTGTAGCCCAGACTATAACCATCCGGCCTCATATTCGCCAGCTCTGTCATGCCTATCTGGGAGCCTGCTCCCGGCTTGTCAGACACGGTGACTTGTACGCCGAGCACTCGCTCGAGAGGATCTGCCAGAAGCCTAGCGCCGATACCCGAACTCCCACCGGCCTCCCAGGGGTTGACAAAAGTAATGACCTTTCCCTTAGCTGGGAAGTCCGCGCCGCTCGCTGGGGCAGCGGTCGCGCTCGTTGCGGGAGCCGCCGTGACAGCCTTGGTCGAAGCAGCTGGGACCACCGTCGAAGCAGCAGAGGTGGCTGCCGGAGCCGCTGTCTTGGTGGGAGCGGGTGCCGCAGCGGGTACGGCAGAGGCGCACGCCGTGCCGAGCAAGAGCATGGCCGCCAGCACTAATACCGTAGGACGCATGACTCGTTCTCCCCCTTATCTCTAGCTCATTCGAAAGCCTTCATGAGGTAGGGGCAAGCTCGTTGCCTACCTCCACCATCGTGCCCCCATGTGGGCAGCGTCTCGGTCCTCAGTCCTCTCTCAGCAGCGTGTATCCCGCTTTCTGGAGGGAAGGCCCTCCCATGTAGACGCACAGGATCTCCAAGGGCTCTGTGTCGCTCGGGTTACGCATGGAGTGGGGGACCCCAGCGGGAACGAACCCGAATTCCCCAGCCTGCACCTCGACGAACTCGTCGCCGATGTGCCGGATCCCTCGCCCCCGAAAGTAGTAGGTGAACTCCTCGGCGTTCTCGTGGAGGTGTCTCTCGTGTCGGCCTCCTCCCGGAGGAATGACGGCATAGCCCACGGTACCGTACTTCGCCCCCAGCCGCTGCTCGTCGATCATCCAGCGAATTGCCAAGTGCCAGCCGTCCTCGGGCTTACGGTCCATATCTATGGGTGTGTCCTCTATGGTCGCCGAGTACTTCGCAGACTTACGAACCATGTCTCGTTCTTCCTCCCTACTCTAATACTCTCCGTGCCCTCGAAAGGGGTGGAGGTCTTGGCTCTCTTGGCGGCCTACCGAGCGATGATCCGAGCCAGTCACTTGAATAATCGGCACCCACCGACGAGTTGGCTTTGGGATTCGCGGCTGTAACGGCCGCGAATCCGGTCCATCTCCTGCAAGGGGTGCGAAACATGGGCCTAGTTGAGCTTGTGTGGCTTTACTCCAGGGTTACGCCCTGTTGCAACATCGACCCTACTGCTTAGGCAATCGCGACAGTGCGGGAATAGGGGTTGTAGCGGACACAACTCCCTCCCTCCAAACTCTAGAGAAGCGACATCGGGTCATCCAACAGGCTTGACATCCACAGAGCAGCCTTCCCGAACCGACCGGTAGAGAGCCTCGACCACCGCAATGGCGCAAAGCCCATCCATCCCATCCCCATTAAGGGCCGCTCGCCCCAGCACAGCCTGGACAAAGTCATCCACCTCACACCAGTAGGGTGAGCGATCCGACCCTTGGATCACTGTGGTTCCCGACTCATCATGGATCTCCACGACGTCATTTGGGGTAGGCGAGCAGGTACCTGCCCCCCGCACCCAGCCCCGCTCTCCCAAGAGGGCGAAATCGGGCCGGGTGTTCCACCACAGCTGGTGGGAGGCCAGGGTAGCCAGGGCTCCGCCCTCCAGGGTGCACACTGCCGCCATGACATCCTCGATGGGCTCCCGGTCCGCCCGGGCGCTCACGCTTACTATCTCCCGCCCTGTTAAGTAGCGCACCAGGTCCACCAGATGCTCTCCTTGGTTCATGATGCTCCCTCCACCTGAGATATGGGGCTGGGAGCGCCAACCATCATGGGGAAATGCCGTCTTGCTGGAGCCCCGCTCCAGTTCTGCCAGGAAGACCCGTCCAATTCGCCCGCTGGACACCAACTCCCGGCCGATGCGATTGCTCGGCTTGTGGCGTAGGTGGAATCCCACCCCCAGCAGCCTCCCCACCTTTGCAGCCATCGCTACCATAGACTGCCCCTCGGAGAGCCGCAGGGCCATCGGCTTCTCGCATAGTACGTGCTTGCCTGCCTCCAGGGCAGCGATGGCCCGATCAGCATGGTAGGCGTTAGGGGTGGCCACATAGACAATGTCCACCGACGGATCCTCTAACACCTCAGCATACTCCCGGCATGCCCTGGCTCCCCAGCGATCTGAGAAGGCGGCGGCCCGAGCCCAATCCACATCGAAGGCCGCCACAATCTTGCTGTCCACCTGCTCTTGCACCGCTGGAGCGATAGTGCCCTCGGCCAGTCGCCCTGTTCCGACAAAAGCCCATCCAAGGGTCATGTTCACCCTCGCCTCCCTTGCATATCAATACTGAGTCTCGATCCGCCTGGAAGACAGCCCGCTCGACCATCTTGGACTCACCCGTGCGCCGGGTTACAGGTGGCTATCACCTCCTTCCCTTCGACCGCAATGTACTCACCCTCGATCAATAAGTAAGTTCACTCCGGAGCAGTAGCGTTCTCATTCACGGCTTCAAATCATGCCGTGGTGGGCTAAAGAACTCCAGGGCAACAGCCTTGACACCCGCCGGTACCCGTGTGCCATGAGCCACTCCGGCTGGCACCACCACAATATCGCCCGGTCTGACCGTACGGGTCTCGTCGCCCAGGGTAAGCTCCATCTCCACTTCCAATAGCGAGCAGATCTGCTCGCTCTCCTCGTGAACGTGGGGTCCGTGCATCGCCGGTCCCACATGCTCCACCATCAAGACAGTGGAGCGATCGCTGCACAGCAGGCGAAGGGTCCGATTGCCCAGACGCTCGCGGCATGGCATTTGAGACCAACTGTAATATGGCATCAAATCCCCCCTCTCCCTACACCCCGTGCAACCCTGCCGTCGGGGGGGCGAACTAGTCTACTGACCAGGGTGTATCACGATCCGCAGCGCGTCCGGCGCCTTTTCGTCCATCAGTCGGAAACCCTCCACCACTCCCTCCAAAGGAAGGATATGGGAGATGAGCGGTTCAATCTTCAGAACGCCGCAACTCAAGAGCTGAGACGTTGCCCCGAAGGCACCAAATCCTCCCTTGCTCCCAATCAGCCGGATCTCCTTTCCATACAGGTCAGGAGCCCGGAACCCCTCGACTGAATGCTCGTAGATGCCGAAGACCAGCACCGTCCCACCGCAAGTGGCTATCTGCATCGAGAGGTCCAACGAGGAGCCGGTAGCCGCGGCCTCCCCCACCAGATCCACACCAAGGCCCCCAGTGGCTTGCAGAATCTTCTCCACCGGGTTGCCCGCGCGCGCATCGACGACCAGATCCGCACCCAGCTCCATGGCTAGCTCCAGCCGCTTCTCCCGCGTACCCACCATGGCGACCCACTGGGGACCCGACAGCCGGAGGAGCTGCATCAGGATCAGCCCGGCGTGGCCGGACCCCACCACCGCCGCGGTATCCGCAATGGTCGGGCGAACGTGCCCGAGGGCACGAATGGCCGAGCCGATGGTGGAGCTGGCCTGGGCATCGTCGAAGGAGACGTTCTCGGCTATGGAGTGGACCACACGCTCCGGGACCACCACGTACTCTGCAAAGGCTCCGTCGGCTGTGCGCCCAAGAGCCGCCTTTTGAGCACAGTGCAGGATCAAGCCACGGCGACAGTAGGCGCAGTCCCCGCACCCCCAGCTTGCTTCGACAAACACCCGATCGCCGTGGCGATGCCGCCGCACATCAAGACCGGTGGTCGCCACCACACCCGCGCATTCGTGCCCGAGAATAGTGCCAGGTCGAACCTGGAGGTCGCCGCGATACACCAGCAGATCGGTACCGCAGATACCCACCGAGTGCATCTGGACGAGGACCTGGTCGCCAGCCACCTCGGGCACCGGCACCTCCTCGATCCGAAGGTCGCGGGGCCCGTAGAGTCTTGCCGCCTTCATGCAATCACCTCACGGAACTAGTACTCGCTGAGTGCCGCCCAGTAGCTGCCCGGCACTCAGCACCCGGTGCTTCGGCAGTACTCGGCGCTTCTTCCCTATCGCCTCACCCTGCCGGTGGTCTTATCCAGTGGATGGACTTCCTTCACCAGCCGCTCATCGAATGGGTAGGTGGTGTAGATATCCGGGGCGCCATCGGTCACTATCAGGCAGTTCTCCAGCCGGAAGCCCCCGATCCCCACCTTCCCTCGATAGGGCTCTAGGTTCGCCGTCATCCCGGGCCTCAGCACCAGGGGGTCCCTCTTGGAGTGGATGCTGAAGGCCGGCTGCTCCCACGGGTTGGTACCGCTCCCATGGCCCAGGGAGCTGAGGGTGTTCTCCTCCCCTGCGGCCGCCACCACGTCGGCGTTGGTGTTGCCGGGCACGCAGGCCGCGCAACCCCTATGCAGGCCGTCGTAGCACATCTGGTGCAGCTCGATCTGCTCGGGGGTAGGGACCATATTCCCGCACACCCAGGTGCGGGTGAAGTCGCCATAGTAGCCGTTGAAGCAGGCTCCGATGTCGATGATCACCAGGTCACCCTTCCTGATGATTCGGTCGGAGGTGAACCGGCGATAGGGGGCGGTGTAGGGTCCCGATGCCACGATGTTGGAGCACTGGGTCCACTCGCTGCCCAGCGCGGTCATCGTCTGCCAGGCGACGGAGAGCACCTCGCACTCCTTCACCCCAGGCTTCAGATAGTCCACGGCCGCGTCCATCGCCGCTTCGGTCATGGCATTGGCGGCCTTGAGGCAGAGGATCTCGTCCTCCGTCTTGATCATCTTCGCCTTCATCAGCACTTCGTAGCCGTCGACGAAGCGACAGCTGGGGAATGCCTCCTGCAGTCCCGCCGCCATGCTGGGGGTGTAGATGTCCACGCCGATGACCTTGTCCTGGATGTTGCCGTACAGGCCGGCCACTCTGTCCGCGAACTCCTTGATCCCGGCTACCTCCCGGAAGTTCGCCCGCTCCTGAACCTGTTCGGAACCTAGCCAGGTCATCCGGGCCTTGCAGTGCTCCACGTCCATGGTAAAGAGGATTGGGGGTGTATCCGGGCTGAGCGTCACCGTGCCGTTGCCGATCACGAAGGCAGGACCCAGGTGGTGTCGGTAGGAGGTGAGATACCGCGAGTCCTCGGTGCGGAAGACGAGCAGCAGATCTACCCCCGAGTCCGCCATCGCCTTCTGGGCCTTCTCCACGCGCTCCCGGCGCATCCGAGCAAAGTCGATGCGGTTCTCCCAATCCACCTGCATCAGGCCAAAGCCTTCTTCTAGAGACACTGATTACCTCCACTCGCAATTCTGAAAGAACCTACACAGTCAACCGCACGATCACCTGCACCCTGAGTCCTGCCTTCTCAGTCTTCATGGTCCACAACTCATGGCTCATCACTTATCACTCCTTCCGGAGGCAGGTATCGCCAGTGGCCCGGCAGGACAGACTTGCCACCAGAATCGATCACCCCTTCCGCGGGTTGGGTTGGCAGTTGGTCGGCAATCGCCGCGCTGCGACCGGCTCGGACGGCTATGTCGGTCCGGGTGGCTCCCAAATCCGGCAATACAGCTGTCCAACCTGACACCAGGGTGTCATAACGGCTGTACTCCTCACCCATGAGCCTCTCCTTCGTTCGGAGAGATCGTGGTGTTAAGGAGGTAAGAGCGGACCGCTCAGCGGCAAAATAGGATCGGTTGACCGTACCAGTTGACTACGCTATGATGTTAGCCATCCAGAGAGTAGTTGTCAACCCTCGTTCTTGGCCTTCTCCCCATACCCTTATGAGAAGGATGTGATAGTGAGCGCTACCGACACCTTTGCGGAACAGCGAGGCGCATTCACAGTAGTGGGAGCTGACCGTGCCTGAGTCCGGTTACACCCTAGACCACCGTGCCAAGGCCCGCATGCCCTGTCTTAACAAGAAGCTGATCTTCCTCAGGCCCAACCTTTGAACCACCGACAGCACGCGGTAATGAGTCGCGCACCTCCAATCCATCGTGGGCAACTCCATCGTGGCCAGATCGGAGTCAATGCCTGGACCATAGAGTTGCAGACGGCAGCTCGCGAGGCTCCGCTCAACACCGAGCTCGTCGACGGCTCCAAGGTGCCGATGAACCCGAAGATCATCAATACCGAACCAGCGCAGTGTAGTACTGGTCCATGAAAGATTTGACCTGCCTTCGTCAACTGTCATATGATCGCGTACCGTCGGATAGAGTTGGGTACTGAGTCGATGCCCGTACGATGCAGTCATTGATGACCAATGGACGCTAGAGGAGAGCCACAGATATGACGGGTTTGGTCAAGGGTACAGTCCCGCTGTACGCCCAACTGGAAGTATCACTGCGGGAAAGCATAAGCCGGGGCAACTGGGGTCCAGGCCAACCACTTCCTTCCGACCGTGAGTTGGCCGAGCAATGGCGAGTCAGCCGGTGCACGGTTCGCCAGGCGCTGGACAACCTGGTCCGCGACGGCCTGATCGAGCGACGACAGGGCAAGGGCACTTTCGTCGTTCCTTCGGAGGTCGTGCGTGACTTCATCGGCTACTACACTTTCACTAGCTCGAATGAGGAGCCAATCCACCTGACCAGCAAGGTCATCTCCTTCTGTCCGGTAGTTCCGCCTCTACGGGCATCTGAGTTGCTCAGAGTGGTGCCTGGCACGCAGGTGCCGCACCTTCGCCTGATGCGATTCGTGAATGATAGCCCGGTCCTGCTGCTGATCTCCTACATGTCTCCCAAGGAGTGTTCGGATCTGACGGCAGAGGACGTCGCCGCCACGCCGGTGTTGACCGAAGCGATAGCCCAGCACTGTCGAATATCCATGACAAGCCAACGCCGCTCCGTCCGCGCCACTCATATCGAGGGTGAGGACGCAGTTCTGCTGCGGGTGCCATCGGGGAGTCTGGGGCTCCTGATGGAACGGCTGACCTTCACCGAGTTCCGACAGCCCATCGAATACGGGTATACCGTGGTCCCGGCCGACAGCTGCACCTACACCATGGACATCAGCCGGTCTGGTGGACGGATACTCAGGGCGCCGCGCGACCACCTGGGACGGTTGTAGGCACCCCAACTTGCCCGAGCAGGCTGGCCACTACGATTCCATCAGTTCGCCCCAACAGCCCACGGCTGAAGAGTCGGACTGCGAGCGGCTCGTCTGCAAAGAGCTACCACCCGCAGGCCCAGGGATTAGCCGCTCTCGTGGCCAATCAAAACCACTGTAACGAACCGCTAGCACGGGTCGATGGGCCAGTTCAGGGCGAGCGATTCCTCCAGCGCATGGGCAACCGCCAACAGCCTAGACTCGGCGAAGTGCGGGGCAACCAACTGGGCGCCCATGGGTAGGCCGTCCGAGATCTTACCCATGGGATGGCAACCATGGCACCCTCCAGCAGGTTGTGTGGTCAGAGCATGCTAATAGCACAAGCACAAATGTGGTTGTTCGGGGGAGTCAACGTAGCGAGTCGAGGTGCTGAGGGGTGGGGGAAGGGGTGCTCCGCTTTCGGAAGCTGGCACCGGCCCAAACAGCAGACAGGGCGTACACGCATCCCGTTGCCAGGAAGACGGCCCTGAGTCCCCAGTAGGAGGCCACGGCCGCCCCGAAGATGGGCCCAACGGCATGGGACAGGGCAGTGGCCGAGGATGTGATCCCAAAGGCCGCGCCTCGCCGCTCTCGCGGGGTAGCCGCCGCCACCAGGGCGTTGGCGCTGGGCATGAGCCCGCCCAGGAAGATCCCCAGCAGCATCCGGAGGAGAATCAGTTGCCAGACCTCATCAACCAGAGCCTGAGGGAAGTAGACGAGCGCCGATCCCGTTATGCACACCACCAGGATGGGGGCATGCCCGATTCGATCGCCCATCCGCCCCGCTAGAAAAGCCGAGAAAGCGCTCGCGGCTCCGGCAACCGCCATGACCGCGCCGACGGCGGTGGCCGTGTTACCGTCCGTGGCGATGCTGGCTATGAAGAGGCTGATAACGGGGCTCATGGTGGTGTTGCCGAACTGGATCAGGAAGATCACCGCGACCAACAGGGGGAAGGTAGCTATGGCCAGGAGCGATCGACTCTCGGACCAGAACCCTTTGCTCTCTCTGGCCGGCGCTGGGGTGAAGTCCTCCCTGACCAGGACACCGACGACCAGGGCCCCGAGGATCAGCATGGTACCGGCTACATAGAAGGCGACGCGAAAGCCGAGGGCATCGGCGAGGAGTCCACCGCCCAGAGGGCCGCAGGAGGCCCCGATGAAGATCGCAACCTGCAGCATGCCGAGGGCGCTTCCAAGATGCCGCTTGGGAGTCGAGGCAGCAACCAGGGCAGTGCAGGCGGCCACGGTCCCCGTCACCATCCCCTGCAGCGTGTACAGTATCAACAACTGCTCAGCTGACGTGGAGAGCCCCATGAGGATGGTCGTGAGTCCGCTGCCGATCATGGATCGGACGACCATCGGCTTGCGACCCCACCGGTCCGCCATGACCCCCCAGATCGGTTGCGCCAGCGTCATGGCCAGCGAGGTGCCGGCAGTCATGGCACCGGCCCATTGCACGGCTTGGACGGTGTCGTAGGAGCCGAGCTCCCGGATGAAGAGAGGGAGCAGGGGGGTAAAGAAGGTGAACCCCATGAGGGAGAGCATCTGCCCGATCCACACGACCGCGAAGTTGCGCCGCCATTCCTCAGCCACCACGGCAACCTCCCCTGGCCTCCATGGGAATAGGGCGTTCCAAAAGGGCGTACCTCGTTCGGCAGGTCTCCTTCGGTGGGCGTGCCCGCGACAGGATAGAGGATCTAAGCCGCCCGCCTGTGCCTGATACTTCGGCGAGAGTCGGGCCAGCAGGCGGTATTATATGTCCTGCTTCGCGGCGATGACAACGAAGCCCTACGGGCTGCGAGAGCCGTCCTCCATCTACTTACGCTCCGCCTCAAACCGCTGTGCTGCCTCCACCCGCTCTTGGATCGGTGGATGGGTGTAGAAGAGCAGTACCAGGATGCGCGGGGGGTTGGGGTCGGAGAGGTTGATCTGCCCCAGCTTCTCCATGGAGGAGGCGAAGGAGGAGCCGTCCTGGGTCAACTCCAGGGCATAGCGGTCCGCCTGCCGCTCCAGATAGCGGGAGAGGCCGTTGAGGGCGGGCATCGCAGCGAAGGAGAGTAGTCCGAACAGCAGCAGCAGCAGGAGCAGGCTGGCCACGTCCCCCACCTCCTCGAAACCGAAGCGGCTCTGGAAGCGGGCAACGATCGGTCCCAGTAGGCGATAGAGCAGGTAGAAGCCCACCAGATAGAAGAAGCTTCCCACGGCTATGGAGGTCCATAAGTCGTCGTGCACCTGATGGCCCAACTCATGGGCGAGCACCGAGACGATCTCGTCGGACGTGAAGCCGCTGAGCAGGTTGTCGGTGAGCACGATGCGCTTGGTGGGACCAAGGCCGGCAAAGTAGGCGTTCACCTTCACAGTGCGCCGGCTGGTGTCCTCCTGCAGCACCTCGGAGACCTCCACCCCCTGGCTCGCCGCCAGCCGCTCGATCCGCTCCACCAATTCCTGGTCTTGGACCGGACGCAGGTCGTTGAAGAGCGGGGCTACGACCACCGGATACAGCGCCGCCACCACGACGGTAAGTAGGATGGACGCCCCGGCGGCGCCGAGCCACCAGAAGCGAGGGAATCGGTGGATGGCCCAGTAGAGCGCCGCGACAACCGGCAGACCCACAACGGTACCGATGAGCAGCCCTTGAACCTGGTCCGCGAGCCAGCCAACGAGGTCCTGGGTGGAGAGTCCGAACCGGTGCTCTATCACGAAGCCGCTGTAGAAGTCGAGCGGCAGCGCCAGCAGCGCCGTGATCAGCGAAAAGAGGAGGAAGTAGACCGCCAGCATCCCCCGCCGGCCTCGCATCAGAGTTCGACTCAGGTCGCGCAGCCGGGCCGAGAGCCCCGTGAACAGCAGCACTCCCAGCACCACCCATGACCAGGCGGTCGCCACCAGGCTCAGGGCCAGCTTGGTACGACTGTACAGGAGGCGCCGCTCCAGGTCGGCGTCGTCGGTGGAAGACTGATCGGCAACAATGCCACTCTCCGAGAGCGCTGGCGTCTCAGCCTGCGTCAGAACGGGCAGAGCCATTCCAGCGAGCATCACCACGAGGATCACCAACAGACATATCGCCCCCCACCGAGACCGTCCCTGCTCCCCGTTGCTGAACACGGCCATTTGTCCCCTTTCATTCCTGCGATTTCCTCTAGCAATCCTCTAGCCACAGCAAATCATCCCTCGAAAAGACTCCTTGATGCCACCCCTCACCCGGCCGCTGTTTCGCCCGAATCCGTGAGTTGGGGGTTTGGGGAGGGGATGAGGAGGACGGGCAGGGACATAGGGAGGAACTTGCGGCGGCTGTGGGCGCGGAAGGATGTTATCCAGGGGTGTAGATGGTCGGTCAGCCGGCCTTGCGCTGACCCTGGCAGGGCTATTCGGGCAAGGGGAGGCCGATCAGGGGGAGTGTTGGGCACGGCTACGCCACCCCGTCATGGAGCACTCCTGTGCTCGCTGGGTCAAACCCCGAGACGCCCTCAGGCGAGATGTCCTCAGGCGGGATGTCCTCAGGCGATATGGACCCCGCCGAACGTCAGGCCGAGGACCAGTAGAGGTGGCGCATCCTGGCCCTCGGCGGCCCCAGGAGCCCCTCGAATAGAGCCCTCGCCACCTTCATCATCCGCTGCCCAGCGTGGCTCACCAGCTTGCCCATGTGGGTGAACACCACGAACCGCAGCCGCTTGGGCCTGGCATGGCGCATCTCGGGGGGCAGGGCCGCGGCCTTGAGCAGCTCCAGCAGGTTGTAAGTCAGCAGCTGCAGTCTCAGCCAGGCGGCGTTGGCCCCGAACTTCCCACTGGGGTAGACACCCCCCGCCAGCTCATCCTTGATCACCCGGTGCACATGCTCGATGGTACCAGCCTTGCCACGGTGCCACTTGAGCAGTTCCTCTCCCCCCAGCTCCCACCGGTTCGTCACCACAGCGAAGTGGCGCACCTGCCCCGTGTCGGTCCCGTCGTCGATCAGCAGCCCCTGGGCAGGACGGACCCGCACCGCCACGTACCGATACACCGGCACCGCCTTGCTCTCGACCTTTCGCGAGGAGAGGTAGGCCACCTCCGCCCACTCCCTCACCTTCCCGTCGGCTTCCCTCGCCCAGTAATGCCAATCCTCAGCCTGCAGCTTGCCGATCTCAGCCCGTAACTGCTGGCTCATGTCGGCGCTCACAGCGAACTGCCACTTCCGATCGTTCCAGTGGTCCAGCACATCCCATTGATAGGCCGCCGAGTCGGATCGCACCTTCACCTGCCACTCCCCATCAGGCAGCCCCTCGTAGGCTCGGTCTACCAACTCACCAATCCCATGACCCGCCGGCACGTTGCCGTCTCGGAACTCGTCCGCCAGCACCAGCCCCGTCTCGGCCCACCCCACCAAGAGCGGCTGGTAGGCCGGATAACCCTCGTAGCACACGAGAGCCTCTTGCTTGGTCATCGGGACGAGGTGGGCATCCACGTCCAGCGTCACTTCCTTCCCTGGTGCCATGACCCCCACGTAGTTCCGGATCAGCTGCCCGTTCACCACCCCCAGCCCAGCCAGCCCCGAGGGCTCCATCGGCACGAAGGCCCCCTGCTCGGGCCGACCCTCCAGCAGCTTCTCGTCGTGGAACCGGTCCAGGTACTGCCGAGCCGTCTCCACCGCGGGCGGCCTGTACCCCAACAGCGCCTCCAGCCCCCTATCCTGGCGCAGGATGGCGAAGTCCTCCAGACACTCCCCTCCCAGGGCGGAAAGCAGCACGAAGCACTCCACCATCTGACCCGCCGACAACCCCTTCTTGACTCCCAGCACCCGGTTACTGACACTATCCACCCCACAACGGCGCATCAACTCGATCAAGAGCGAGACGCCGGCATAAGGGGTCGTAGCCTCCTCCAAACCAGGGGCCAGCTCGACACCGAGAACCCCAGAGACTTCCTTGCGACGCATCCCCTGCCACCTCCAAGGTGTCTATTCTCCCGGAAGGACTCCCTTCCCGCAAGATGAAGAGGATGGCAAGCCCTTAATCTACAGGTGAAGGGGAGGCTGCGCGCATGGAAAGACGGTGTGGCCGCCGTAACGTTGCGTGCGTCGATGAGCCCGGGAGAGGCCAGGCGGGGCTCGACTACTTCCCAAAACTACTCAGGTCCGACCGCCCTCGCCACCAACTGCTCCAAGACGTCTCGCTCCAGCCAAAACGGGACGAACCTTCATCACCGGCGCCGCATCCTCCTTCCCACGGAACTCACGGATTCGGGCCCTCTTTCCTCCCCTTGCCAGGCGTGTTGCGGTAGTCTAGCATGAAGGTAGTAGTTGTGAGACCGGAGTGGCCGAACAGCCGCCACCATGAGTGGGACGCCGGGTTTTCAGCCTTCTGGGGGACACCGCATGGGCCCTCGGCAGTGTAGCATCCAAGGCTCGTAATCTCTTGCCCCGGGCTATTGAGGGCATGCCGGAGTCATGTGCCAGAGACAATATCGAGTTCTCTCTTGAGTACCGACCAACCAGGAACCGCCAGCATGCCCTCGAAAAGGGTCAACCCAACGACGCTCTGCACTAGCGGACTGTTGCCGTCAAGTCCCAACCTTCCGGCGAGTATATTTCCGAATATCGCTTGTGGGTAAACGGGAAAGTTCTCTGTAAACATCTGCTGGTAGTACTCCATCCGTCGGGCGACAGCATGTTCGTCAACCCCGCAGAGAATTGCGAACGCTCTGGCGCAACGTGAACGGATGCGCATCTCTTGGTCCTGCGGAAACACGTTTCGCAGCGCCATGTTGTGCGCGGCAATGAGGGCCATGGCTACTTCTTTGTACGCATGCTCCGCGATCCTGGGATGGACATCTTCCCCAATTTCCTTCAGGCCGAGCCTAATCGCCTTGAGTACAGTGGGGCATACTCCAGTTGGGCACGAACGAACGCATCAGCCGCCGCTGACTCGGGCACTTTCCGCTTGCCAAGTCCAACCATGGCCTCCTCCCAGTCTTCAGTGACCAAGGCACTCCTATCCAGCCAGCCTCGTCCATCATTCCCCTGGCCCAGTAGGTTAACCAACCCCACATGTTGACGAGACGCAGAGGGCTTGCGGCTCGGCCAAGAACATCCTCAACTCTGGCCACATCTACTTGGCCATGCCCCAGAATACTGAGGTGATACCCATTACCTCCGCTCGGCAACCATCAGCTCTCGCCCTGCTATGCAAGCATGTTGCTATAGGTGGGGCCGCGAGTGGAAGCCTGTGCGCCTGTCACCGTTCGTCCGGCAGCCCGTCTGGTGGCCTACTGAGTCGCCCGCAAAGCCTGGTTCAGCCGGTCCCCCATGGCTCGATACTGCTGAACCGATGCTCGGTAGTCATCAATGTCCCGTTTGTACTCCCGGTTGTCGTACTCCCCAGCATTGGCGCTGACCAACGCCAGGCGACCGCAAATGTCCGCTAGCCGACCGATGGCGGCATCCAGAGCGTCTCGGTACTCCAGCATCCTCACAAGAACCACGCCTCTCGCATCGGTCGCAGTTCCCGACGGGTGTAGTGTCGTGGCAGCGTCCCGAACCTCCTGGAGTTCGCCTCTGATGGTCACGAGTTCCTGGCGCAGTGAGCCATAGTCGATGGGCTGAAACAGCGCCACCGAGAAGACACGGTTTTCTATTGATATATACTTGTTTAAGGCCCCGTGCAGTTTGTTGACGGGCGGTGGAAGCTCGGGGTTCATGGCGCACCTCCTCGCATATCCGATAGCTGTGTCCGATACCGATAGCTGTGCTGTTGACCACCTGCTCATGCATAACGTAGGATGATCGTAGCAGTATCTCCTCAGTTTCACAAGCTCGGAAGCTGGGGGGGGAGGTGCAGTGGCGAGGCTGTGAGAGCGATACGAACGCAAAGCCGGCACTTTCCAACGGCGGGGATGTGGCTGGGCACTATTGAGTATGCTGGGTTCCCGACCGACGGACATCTCCCGTGTTGTTCACGCTACCCTGGAATGTAATGCTCCTGGGTGTATCAAGCCTATCTTCCTTTGGCGGCTTGCTCCGGGTTGTTTGGTGGTAGGAACAGTGCAACAACAGGAGGTTGCCTGTCATGACCGGCCATGCGTCCTCAACCTGCCGTGTTTCCGCGGGTCTTGTCGCTGTGCTCTGCGCATTTGCGCTTGCTGGCTGTTCATCTTCACCGTCCTCTTCATCCACGTCGCCTCAAACAGGCGTCGCTAGTCGGCAGGTGGACTTGGAGCACTTTAGCTTAGCACTGAGACTCTCCAATGAGGCAACGACGCTCCTGAATCGGCTCGGCGACCAAGCGGGCGGCAAGGTCATGGTAGGCAATATGGAGGGTTTCAGACAGATAGCCAATCGCCTGGAGGCGGCATTGCGCGAGGCGAGGTTAGTGTCCGACGAACTGCTCAGCGCCGGCGACGCCGAGTTGCCTCGCATGTGGCGTCGGGAGTTCATCGCAGGCTTGGAGGGCAAGTACGACTACTATAGTTCCTACCTGGTCAACCCGAATCGTCCGCCTGCCACATCGGCTATCATGGAGGCTGTCCAGCACTCCGACCGGTGGGGCGATTGGTTTGACTCCCGGCGCGAGTCCGTCATCCAGTCCATCGGAAGAAAAGGGTATCGGTGAGTTCCCCGGTTTGCGTGGCAACGGCGCGCAGCAACGCCGTTGAAGTCAAGCGTCGATCACGTTCAGGACCCGGACGACGCATTCCCGAGTGTCCCCGGCCGGATTCTTCGGCAGAGGTTTGGGCGTCTGCGGCTGAACTGATTGGTGGCGAGAGCTAGGAGATGAGATCCGGCCGCACCCATCCATTCCGGCCACTCTCCACCACTCGAGCCGGCCAGCAACAGCGTTCGGCACAAGCCTCGACGACTACGACTTCTACCTATTTACATACTTGACAGGACTCATACCGCCGGGGGGCTACCCGAGCTGTTGAGATGATACGAGGCTAGCTGCCAAGAGGGAGGAGACGTCGTGGATACCGAGGCTTCACTTATCCACAACCTTGCGGATCTCGTTGACCAGTACAACAAGGTCAACAACGAGTTCCGGCGATTCACGCTAGGCAAGAAAGACTTCATTGGGATGAATGGGGCACTTAGAGCGATACACTACATGCTAGGCCACGAAGTTGGTGTGGCAAAGGGGATGCAGAAGGCAGCACCACCTGGTAATCCACAGGTTATGCGCTTAGGTGCCATACTGGAGTATCTCTCTGCCCTGGATGACGCGGTAACGATGCTTGCGGACATATGCTACAAGCAGTATGTCTCGGGTCTCGGCGATTGCTCGTATTCGAACAAGCAATACATGCAGGATCTCGACAGTTACAAGGCGCTGGTTAAGAGGCACGAAGCCTTGGGAGAACGAATGAAGACCGTCGTGCTGCGCAACCGCTGACAGATTTGGTCAGTTCCCGTTGCTCGGGCTCGCCAGAATCCGTGGCTTTGCCCGGTGCAGGCGCTCACATCCTGGTTACAGTCGCCCAGAGTCCCACTGGAAGAAGGCATGCCGCCCGACGGCCGGCGCCAAGGTGAATCGGGAGGATATCATGACGGTGGAGAGTTTACTGCTCGCCAGACGACACCGGCACGCCGACGATATCCGTCGTCTCGTTGATGCTCAAGATCCAAAGACCTACGCGCGAAAACCTCCACTGGCTAGCCGAATCGCGGTTGTGGATGCGCTGCTGTCAGCAAACGCTCGCGCCTCAATGACCCCTGAGACGTTTGAGCAGACCCTCGTGGATATCACAGGGGGCAAGGTCCAAGTCGACGGGGATTGCCTACAGCTGGCCAGGTACGAGGCGTTGGACCTGCTTGAGATCTGGCGAGCCTCCTTGAGGTAAGTTGGTATGCTCCTGTATGCCGGGTCACTAGAGTCGCAAGCGTGCTGGCTCTGCGCAGACAGTGCGCTTCCGGCGTCTTCTTCGCGCCTGCGGCTCAGTTGGAGTTGACGCTGTCGCAACCCTTCGCCGGTGGTAATGCGGCTCCGCTGCCCATTCACTGTGTAAGCACTAACGGCCGAGGCGCGCCTGCAAGTCATCGGCCGCCTCGATAGCCTGCTCAACGTCGGCACTGCGAGCCACTGGGACGGCGTTGCCGTGGAGCCAATCGTTTCTGATCTGGAATAGACGGTGGATCTTCTGGCAAGTTGAGGACTCGATGTACCCGGAAGCTGTGAGTTCGTCAGCGGCATCCTTGATGTGTTTCTCCAGGCGGCGTAGCTTCGTGTTCGAGATCCCCATCGCCGCCTGCTTCCTGTGAAGTAGACGTACTGTACCGATCTCACAGGCGACTGCTGCTGCAACCACCGCCATAACGGGTTCGCCAGTATCTCGAAACGCCTGCGCCTCAAAGAGCCAGTCCTCGAAGAGGTCCGTGTCCGCTCCTTGAGCTGCCCGGTCATTCACCTGACTCCACTGCTCGCCCGTCAGGCCGCCGTCGAACGATGCATCAATCCGGAAGCCTCTCCACCACGAGGGCGCCAGGGCATTCCCATCGGTGTCCCAATACCCGAGCACCCGGAGGCCGGCCGTGCCCACGTCAATCTTCCAGTCCCTCGACTGCTCTCGGGCATGCTTCAATACTCGGTGTGAAGCCTGAGCTGCTGCGCCCTGGAAGCGGAGGTGAGTCTCCCTATCGATCGAGCTCTGTAGAGAACAGCCGACCACCTCCACCAGTAAGGTCACAATATGCTTGGCCGAGAGAGTCTCCTTCCCATAGCCTTCGTGCTCAATAACCTCCGTCTTGGGTTGCACGACGGGTTTCACGACCACGTCGAACCGGTCGATCGTGAGTACCACATCGCTCAGCTCGCTGCGCACAGCGTTGCTGACCAAGACAGGATGCACAAGGTCTAGTCCAAACGAGGCGCGCACTCTCATCATGAACCCTCCACCGCTTCCCTGCTCGCCGAATGACAGCTCCTGGGCAGGAGCTAGCTTCGCCCGGGCTCTCACCAGCCTGGCGACCGCGACTGCGGGCGGCGTGGGAAAGCCCGCAGGCTCCCGAAGCAAGTAGCTGCCGCATCAAAGCAGTGACGGCCTCGGACCAACAGCCTGAACAGATCTGATCTCTCCGACGGTTACGGCTGTGCGACCCACGCGCCCATGCCGACAGAACTCACCGGCGGCGACGGGCCCCAACCCGGGTGCAGCCGTGCTGGGCGGCCAAGTTTTCCCTCCGCGACCTGCCCAAATGCCTACGATCGTCATTATGCCAGACGACCCGAGTGGCTACCATCCGCGTCTTCTACCATTCCCGACAGTCGGTGGCCGATGCCAGCGCGATCGCTGTTGATGTTCGGGATTGTGCGGGCAACCTGGACTACCCCCCGATCACGGCTTTGAGGCCGCCTGTGTGCCTGGCGGCCCTCGCCTCTAACTCCACACGTACGCCGTTGGACAGCTCGACCGCCTCCGGCTTAGCCTGGTAGTTGCCCGGATTGTTCTCAGGGTCGCCGGCGGCGCAGTATGCCTCGCGGAGCGACTGCCTGAGATGTCGGTCCTCCCGGATCAACGAGTTCAGGTCGCCGAGCTGTTGGTAGCAGCGATAGAGCTCTCAGGCGATATCATCGAGGGTCGGCTCCGCCTTGAGGAAGCCATTACAGAGGGGCACCGCCAGGGTCGGCCTGCTCCTCGCGAGAGAAGAGCCTGGCCAGGATCTGGATGGCCCGATAGTATTCCTCGAGGGCAAGGCGACGATGGCGCCAGCCACCAGCGCCCTGGACTGCACGTCTCTCAAGGCAGGCTTGCCTATGCGGCAGGCGGCCGAGAGGATGAGGGCCATGGAACACCGCATCCAGGAATTGAACCTGATCGGCGAGCGACACAACCGCGTAGGCCAGATGCTCGGCAACCGGGCGGAGCCGACGCCTCACCTCATCCGGCAGGTCGGCTGGACGAGCGCGGCCGTAGGGAACCAGCGGACCGACGACGAGCGGCCAGGCCGTATAGACGTAAACGATCTGCTCATAGATCTTTCGGCGCCAGGCTTCGAGTCAAGGAATTCCCCACGGATAGGGGTTTCGCGCATCCCCTGGCCGCCGCCTTGCCTCTATGCTAGACTGCTCGTGCCTGGTGTAGTCCATCCTCGCTACCCGTGGGTGGCGTTCCCGAGGTGCAGCCCATGACCCGACATCAGCCCTCCGATAGCGAACAGGCCGGCAGACAGGGCGACGCCGCCCGGTGGAGCTACGTCGCGACGGCACCCGACCAGATGGTGGCGGAGATGTGGCAGCAGATTCTGAGCGAGGAGTCCATCCCCTCCATGCTGGCCCCACAGGACGCGGTCTCCTTCATGGGCATAGCCCCGACCCCGGTCCGCCTGCTGGTGCCGAGGGAGATGCAAGCCCGAGCGAGGAAGGCGCTAGCCCGCAACCTGGAGGACAGCTCCGGTCCCTCCGAGACCGACGAGCTGCCCGAAGGCCGATAGCCCAGGACCCCCATCTCGAGCCGTAGCGGCTAGCAGGTCGAGACCCAGACCTCCATGCGCCCACTTCAGTTTCACACCACCGTTAGAGCCGCATTTTCAGTCGAAAGCGGTATATAATATTGTGATAGCCTTTCGACTGCGAGCAGAGGGGACTAATCCCTCCCCCGTGACGTAGAGGACAACTATTTAGGGAGGAGAAAGGGACTTTGAGAGTCGCTGTTCTCACAGGTGGTGGAGATTGTCCTGGACTTAACGCCGCCATCCGGGGCGTGGCCAGGAGCTGTTTTGCTATGGGATGGACCGTCCTGGGCGTGAAGAACGGCTGGGCCGGTCTACTGGGCGATGGACGCATCGAGGAGCTGAGCCGCAAGGACGTGTCGGGCATCCTACACCTCGGAGGCACCATCCTCGGCACATCCCGCACCAATCCCGCCAAGCGGGAAGACGATATGAACCAGGTTGCCGAGAATCTGAAGAAGTACGAGATCGACGCCCTGGTGGCCATCGGTGGTGACGATACCCTGGGGGTGGCCAGCAAGCTGTTCGACAGGGGACTCAAGGTGGTCGGTGTCCCGAAGACCATGGACAACGACCTCTCGGAGACGGACTACTGCATCGGTTTCGACTCGGCGGTACAGGTGGTGATGGAGGCCCTGGACCGGCTCCACACTACCGCCAGTGCCCACCACCGCGTGCTGGTGGTGGAGGTGATGGGTCGAGACGCGGGCTGGGTGGCCGTAGAAGGGGGTCTCGCCGGCGGCGCGGACCTGATCCTGATCCCCGAGGTGCCGACGGACCTGGACAAGGTGTGCCGGCACCTGGAGAGACGCCGGGCCATGGGCAAGGACTTCAGCATAATCGTGGTATCCGAGGGAGTGCAGATGCCCGAGCTGGGCACCAAGGAAGGGGTATCCGACGTGGACGCCTTCGGCCACGTCCGGCTGGACAAGCGCGGCGTGGGCGAGGTACTGGCCAAGCAGATCGAGCAGGGGACCGGCTTCGAGTCCCGAGTGACGGTGCTGGGGCACCTGCAGCGGGGAGGCTCCCCCTCGGTGACCGATCGTGTGAATGGTACCCGCTTTGGGGTCAACGCGGTGGAGTTGGTCAAGAAGGGCATGTTCGGCTACATGCCGGCCCTACAGGGCAAGAAGATCGTGCCGGTCAAGCTGGCCGACGCCGTGGGCAAAACCAAGACGGTGGATGTGGAGCTGTACCGGCTGGCCGAGCTGTTCTATTAGAAGAGAGCGCTTTAGGCTGGTCTTCGCCCAGCTGCAGACCAACCTAAAGCTACATGCTATAATCGGCTCACCTTTGGCCCTTCAACTCGTCGCTGGTTGAGGTCAAGGAAAGGGACAATCTAACGATGGCATTACCGCAACTGATCAACAGCATTCGCAGGGATATCCAGAGCATCTATGCTCACGACCCCGCCGCCGTGAGCACACTGGAGATCCTCCTGGCCTACCCGGGCTTCCACGCACGGCAGTTCCACCGGTTGGCCCACGCCCTCTACAAGCGAAGGGTGCCGGTATTGCCCAGACTGGTTTCCCACATCAGCCGCTTCCTGACAGGCATCGAGATCCATCCAGGGGCCAAGATAGGTGAGGGCTTCTTTATCGACCATGGCATGGGGGTCGTAATCGGCGAGACCGCCGAGATCGGGGACAACTGCATGTTGTACCAGGGCGTGACCCTGGGCGGCACCAGTACTCAGAAGGCCAAGCGACACCCAACCCTGGGCAACAACATCGTCGTTGGCACTGGATCACAGATCATCGGCGCCATAACCATTGGAGACAACGTCCGAGTGGGCGCGGGCTCCGTCGTCGTTAGGCCGGTCCCCCCCAACTGCACCGTGGTGGGCGTTCCTGGCCGCATCGTCGCCAAAGTGGACCCCTCCAACGGGACGGTGCAGAAGCTGCCCGATCCGGAAGCTGAGGCAATACACAACCTCCACCGGAGGATCGAGGAAATGGAGCGCAGGCTGACAGCCCTGGAGGGACAGGATCCCGACGACAACGGGAAGCCCTCACCCGAGGGCAGGCCTTGCTTACGGATCAAACCTACCCTCGACTGGATATAGCGGGTTGTCGAGGAGGTTCCAATGCTCGATCAATCATCCCTCGCGGAACTAGGCAGGATCGTAGGCAAGGAGAACCTCCTCACGACAAGGGAGGACTTGGTCTGTTACGGCTTCGATGCTACTCCTCGGTTGAGCCAACTCCCTGACGCCGTGGTGATTCCCGGCACTGCCGAAGAGGTTTCGCGGATCCTGAAGCTGGCCAACAGAGCGGGGTTCAAGGTGGTCCCCCGAGGTGCAGGCACGAACCTCAGCGGTGGCAGCGTCCCCATCCAGGGCGGTGTGGTAGTCCAGATGACCAGGATGAACCGCATCCTGGAGATCGATACGGAGAACCTGGCCGCCTGGGTGGGGCCTGGCCTCGTCACCAGCGATCTCCACACTGCCGTCGAGGCCATAGGGCTGTTCTACCCACCCGATCCGGGCAGCATGACCGTATCCACCATAGGCGGCAACGTGGCCGAGAACGCGGGCGGGTTGCGCGGGCTGAAGTACGGAGTGACCCGGGACTACATCATGGGGCTGGCGGCGAGGTAGAAATGGCAGAAGACAAGGTTTCCAACGGCTTCGCGCCGAGGCGGGTTCCAAGCTACGACGAAGTGCTGAACTGCATACGGTGCGGGCTGTGCCTGTCGGTGTGCCCCACCTACCGACAGACAGGAACCGAAACCAACGCCCCCAGAGGGCGCATCGCCCTCATCCGGGCCGCCGCCGAGGGCAAGCTGGAGCTAAGCCCGAACTTCGTGGACCACATGTACCGGTGCCTGAACTGCATGGCTTGCGCATCGGTATGTCCTTCAGGGGTTCAGGCTCACGATATCATCGTGGACGCCCGGGTCGAGATCGATAACAAACTCCCCCAGCCTGCCGTCAAGAACATGATCTTCGAGGGGTTGCTACCCTCGCCCGGCAAGATGGAGGCGGCGGTCTGGCCGATACGGCTCTACCAGCGGACCGGACTCCGCTGGCTGGCCGAGCGCACCGGTCTGCTCAAGCTGCTGCCCTACCACCTGGGAGAGACGGCCAAGATGCCTCCCACCCTTCCGGTCTCCCCACTACGGGGAAAGCTGCCCGAGGTGACCCCAGCCGAGGGCGAGCGGAAGTATCGGGTGGGCTTCTTCCTGGGTTGCGCCCAGAGCCTGCTGTTCGCGGAGAGCAGCGCAGGCACGGTGCGGGTATTGGCCCGCAACGGGGCCGAGGTAGTGACTCCCAAGGATCTGGTCTGCTGTGGCATGCCGGCCATGGCCTACGGCGACCTGGACACGGCCATGAAGCTGGCCAGACAGAACATCGACCTCTTCGAAAAGGCCGGTGTGGATGCCATCATAACCGACTGCGCCACCTGCGGCGAGTTTGGCAAGCACTACAAGGAGCTTCTGAAGCACGACCCGGCCTACGCGGAGAAGGCTGCCGCCTACAGCGACCGAGTGAAGGACATAAGCCAGTTTCTGGCCGACATCCCCATGGACGGTCGGCTCGCCGAGTTGAAGCTGAAAGTCACCTACCACGACCCCTGCCACCTGGTTCGAGGCCAAGGTGTGGCTGCCGAGCCCAGGCGGCTACTCAAGATGATCCCGGGCGTCGAGTTTGTGGAGATGAAAGAGGCCAACTGGTGCTGTGGCGGTGCCGGCACCTACATGCTGACCCACTACGAGACCTCCATGGGGATCCTGGACCGCAAGATGGCCAACGCCGCCGCCACCAACGCCGAGGTGATCGTCTCGGGCTGCCCCGTCTGCCAGATGCAGCTGGGCTACGGCGTGAAGCGGGCAAAGCTGCCGATGAAGGTGACCCACCCCATCGCACTGCTTGACCAGGCATACAGGAAGCTGAGCGGCAAGGGCTAGAGGGCAGCGAAGGCCGCCCTCTGCCGGGAGCGCGGGCGGCTCGCCCGCACGAGGGACTGGCGGGCGAGCCGCCCGCGCTCCCGGCAGGGCTCGCAAGCGACCCTTCGGATATAAATGACTCCTAGGTGTATGAGTTGAAAGCAGAGTTGATACAACAGCTACGCCGCGTCGCCGGAAACGAAGCGGTCCTTGCCTCCCCCGAAGACCTCGTCTGCTACGGCTACGACTCCAGTTGGCTGTCCGGCAAGGCGGGTGTGGTTGTCCTACCAACCTCCGTGGAGCAAGTCTCCGCGGTACTCCAGCTGGCAAACCAGCAGAAGGTGCCGGTGGTCACCCGCGGGGCAGGCACCGGCATGTCCGGTGGATCCATACCGAACGAGGGCAGCATAGTCCTCGGCCTGAGCCGCATGAACCGGATCAAGGAGATCGACCGGGTGAACCTGGTAGCGGTGGTGGAACCTGGGGTGGTCACCGCCGAGCTGCAGGCAGAGGTGGAAAGCCTGAACCTGTTCTACCCTCCGGACCCGGCAAGCCTCAAGCAGTCCAGCCTGGGCGGCAACGTGGCGGAGGGGGCTGGAGGTCCTCGATGCCTGAAATACGGCACCACCAAGGACTACGTGTTGGGGTTGGAGGTGGTCCTACCCAACGGAGAGATCATCCGGAGCGGCGGCAAGCTGATGAAGGACGTGACAGGCTACAACCTGAATCAGCTCTTCGTCGGATCAGAGGGCACACTGGGGGTCATCACGGAGATCATCCTCCGACTGATCCCCAAACCGGAGGCGAGGCTCACTGCCATGGCCATCTTCCCCACACTGGAGGAAGCCACCAAGACGGTGGCCAACTTGCTGGGATCGGGCATTCTCCCATCCACAATAGAGATCATGGACAACACCACCATCAGGGTGGTGGAGGAGTATCTACAGATGGGGCTGCCGGTGGAGGCCGGCGCGATCCTGATCATCGAGGTGGATGGGAAGCCGGAGGCGATCCGCCCGGAGATCGAGCAGGTAGGGCAGGTGTGCGAGAGAAGCGGCGCCTCCGAGGTGCAGGTAGCCACCACCGAGGAGGGTAGCGAAGCCCTCTGGAAGGCCCGTCGGGCCGTATCGGCGGCTCTGGGCCGGTTGGCCCCCACCAAGCAGGGCGAAGACATCTGCATACCCCGCAGCGCCATCCCGGAGTTCGTCCGCCGCGTTGGCGAGATCTCCAAGAAGTTCGACCTGGTCATTCCAGTCTTCGGGCACGCCGGGGACGGTAACCTCCATCCCAACCTGCTGTTCGACCAGCGGGATCCGGAGATGATGGAAAGGGTCCACCACGCTGCCGCGGAGCTATTCGATGCCGCGATCGACCTGGGCGGAACCCTCTCGGGTGAGCACGGCATCGGCCTGGTGAAGCAGCCCTTCATAGCCCGAAGGCTGACTCCTCAGGCCCTCAGCCTGATGCACAGCATCAAGGCAGCCATCGACCCAAACAACATCCTCAACCCCGGCAAGATGATGTACCCGGACCAGTGCTGAGTACTGAGCCACGCAATGCGTACTCAGCACCCAGTACTCAGCACTCAGTACTTGGACGAGGTGTCCCATGCCTGTTTACGAGTATCGTTGCCACGGCTGTCGACGACGCGTGAGCGTATTTTTCCGAAGCTTCAACTCCATCAATGAGCCCGTGTGCCCAAACTGTGGCTCCGAGAAGCTGACCAAGCTGGTATCCCGCTTCGCGGTAATGAAGTCGGAGGAAAGCCGGCTGGAGGAGCTAGCCGACCCTTCGAGCCTGGCCGGGTTGGACGAGAACGACCCGAAAAGCATCGCCCGATGGGCCAAGAAGATGGGCCAGGAGATGGGCGAGGATCTGGGTCCCGAGTACGGCGAGATGATCGACCGTATGGAAGCAGGGGAGATGCCGGACGACGAGGGCATGGGAGGCATGGACGGCATGCCTCCCATGGGCAACGACGCCGGCTTCGGCGGTTCCATGGGGGCGGACGATTTCTAGCACACATCCAATGGATCGTGGAGAGGGAGTGCAATGCTGTTTGATCGCCCGAAGACAGAAATCACCAGAGAGCTTACTGAGCAGGCGAGACAGACGTGGGGACAGCAGAGGACCAATGCCCTCCAGGTAGAGATCGGCAAGGTGGCGAATTGGATCTCCCTGATCGCACCCTACCAACTGGAGATGGAGGCCGACGAGCCAGACTTCCTGGTGGCCCCGGCCACCGAGCAGGGAGGACTGTAGGGATGGATCTGCACGAGCTATCCGTAACCCAGGCGGCAGAGGGGATTCGGAAGAGAGAAGTCTCGCCTGTGGAGCTGGTGGAAGCCCTGCTGGGTCGCATCGAAGCACTGGAGCCCGAGTTGAAAGCCTGGGTGGTGGTGGATCACGAAGGGGCTCTGGCCGCGGCCAAGCGCTGCGAACAGGAGGCCCACGGGGACAAGCCGCTTGGGGCTCTCCACGGCGTACCGCTGGGAGTGAAGGACATCTTCCACGCGGCCGGTCTGACCACCACCTGTGGGTCACCTATCTTCCAGCACCGCCTGGCGCCCCACGATGCCACGTCGGTGGCCCGGCTGCGCCAGGCGGGGGCGGTAGTCCTCGGGAAAACCGTGACCGTCCAGTTCGCCCACTTCGACCCGCCTCCCACCCGCAACCCCTGGAACTACGATCGCACCCCTGGAGGTTCCAGCAGCGGCAGTGCCGCTGCGGTGGCCTCGCGAATGATACCGGCGGGGCTGGGCAGCCAGACGGGAGGCTCCATTCTGCGACCCGCGGCCTATTGTGGCACCGTCGGGTTGAAGCCAACCTACGGACGGATCAGCCGCTTCGGCGTCACCCCCGCCAGCTGGAGCCTGGACCATGTCGGCCATCTCACGAGGACAGTGGAGGACGCTGCCCTGCTACTCCAGGTGATGGCAGGCCACGACCCCAAAGACCAAGCCTCGTCACCGGTCCCGGTAGGAGACTACCTGGAGGCAGCCAGGAAGAGGGACAGCGCTCCCAGGCTGGGCTTCGTCCTGGACGAGGAGCGGTTGGCCACGCCGGAAGTCGTGGACCACCTGCGGCAAATCGCCAACCGATTCGAGCGGGCGGGGGCTGAGGTGCGAGAGGTAAGGTTCCCCGTGCCAATGTCGGAGATCCAGGCCGTTCGCAGCCTGGTCTGCGAGGTAGAAGCCTCGGCCGTCCACACCCCCCTGCACAGGGAGCACGCAGAGCTGTACGGGCCTGAGATCCGCGCCGTTGTGGAAGTGGGGCAGCTGCTGCCAAGCGCAGTATACATCCAGGCGCAGAGGTTGCGGCGAAAGTGGCGTCCCCAGGTGAAGAAGATGTTGGAGGGGGTGGACTGCCTGCTCATGCCCACCGTCTACAATGTGGCCCCGGACCCCAGCACCACGGGGAGCAGCACCTTTCAGGCACCCTGGTCGCTCTTCGGCCAGCCCGCCATCTCCCTGCCTAGCGGACTCAGCCACGAGGGATTACCGCTGGCCATCCAGCTTGTGGCCCCCCACTTTCGGGAGGAGACCCTCCTGAGTGCTGCCGCCTGGTGCGAAGCCGTGCTCGATCCCATGCCAAGCCCCTGCTAGTACCGCGACGTCCCCCCCTGTCATTCTGAGGCGCTGCAGCGCCTCAGAATGACAGGGGGGGACTCAGGACAACAGCGGTCAGAATCAGTCTAGGAGTGCTAGCCGGAGAGCGGCAGCCGCAGCGTTATTGTGGTCCCCTGGCGCGGGACTGAGGCGACCTGCAAGGTCGCCCCTATCTGCTGGGCCCGGGCCCTCATCCCCGCTAGGCCAAAGCGGTTGGGATCGATGGGATGGAGTTGGTCCGACTCAAACCCCTTGCCGTTATCTCCCACCGACACCTCCAGGAAGCCACCCACCTCCCGTCCGCGAACCTCCACACGAGTAGCCTGGGCATGCTTGACCACGTTCTGCAGCGCCTCCTGGACTATGCGGAACACCGCAGTATCGTGCGGCGAGGACAGGGTGGCCGTAGTCTCCCACCGTACGACAACCTGCAGTCCGAACCTCTCAGCCAACCGCTGGCAATGGCTCTCTATGGCGGGCCCCACGCCCTGCTGCTCGAGGGCAGGAGGGCGCAGGTCGTACATGAAGCGCCGCACCTCGCCCACGGCCAGCCGCAGGTCCTTCTGTAGGTTCGCCAGTTCGTCCTTCGCCCTACTGGGGTCGCGGGTAGCCAGCTTCGAGATGTACTCCAACTGAAGAGCCACGTTGGCCAGGATTTGAGCGGGTCCATCGTGGATCTCTCGCGCCAAACGGTAGCGCTCCTCCTCCTGGACCTGGAACGCCGCTGCTTGAAGAGAACTTCCGGAGGGGGATGCCTGCCTGGCGCCAGCTTGCGTCGTCCTACCCTCCAGCGCCTCCATAGCAGAGTCAAGAGACGCAAGGGCAGCATCCAGTCGGGTTATTCCACTATCCAGTTCGCCGGCGGTACGGTGGAGGTCCTGGGATCGTCGAAGGAACTCCAGGCGGAGCGCAAGGGGTCGTCCGCGTCCATCAGCCAGGCCACCGCCAAGCGATTCCAGGTCGGAGAGGGTAGCCTTATATCTGGCCTTCGCCTCCGCCATCAGGCCGCGCAGCCCAACCTGGCAGTTGTCGACCCAAAGGCGAGCATTGGATAAGATCTTCTCTTGGGACATGCTGGAGTCTAGATTGGTCATGGGCTCACTCTACCGAGTCCACTAGAATACGTCAAGTAGGGGCGCACGTAGCTGTTCATGATGTATAATGGCGCCATGACATCCTCTTCGCGGCGAAGGAGCCGCGATCCGCGGCAAAGGCGCAGCTCAAAGGACAGCTATCACGTCCGGCCGGCCGCTTCATAGGGAGGCAAGGGGTGATCTCGATCGAGGATTTCGCCAAGGTGGATCTCAGGGTTGGCACTGTGGTATCGGCTCTGCCGATACCAGGCGCATCCAAGCTGCTCAAGCTGGAGATCGACATCGGGGAAAGAAAACTGATCACCACCTCTGGCATCGCCCAGCACTACAAACCCGAAGAGATGGTGGGAAGAAGGGTCGTGGTGGTGGCGAACCTCCAGCCCGCCGTGATCAGGGGTATAGAATCCCAGACGATGATCTTGGCAGCCTCCGCGGAAGGGCAGAGGCTGGCGCTGGTGACCGTCACGGAGGATATCCCTAACGGCAGCAAGATCAGGTAGCCTCTTCCCTCGCGGAGAGGAAGTCTCCGCCACCGTATTTCCGAGATGGAGTCCACTTCGCATCAGCCTTCCATGCCAGCTTCAGACATAAGGAACGATGAGTGCCCAGAGTATCTGTGGTCATAAGGGCCAAGAACGAGGCACGGTACATCGGTGAAACCCTGACCGCTATTCAGGGACAACGGTACCGCGACTTCGAGGTAATCGTGGTCGATTCCGGCTCCACTGACTCCACCCCTGAGATAACCCTCCAGAGCGGCGCTAGACTAGTCCCCATCGATCCGAAGCAGTTCACCTACGGTCGGGCTCTCAACCTCGGCATCCGAGAGAGCTGCGGGGACTTACTCGTCAGCCTGAGCGCCCACGCCACTCCCGAGAACCCAGACTGGCTGGGAAGCCTGGTTTCGGGCTTCCAGTATGCCCGTGCAGCAGCTGTCTACGGGCGGCACATCCCCCGCGGCAACGCATCCCTCTTCGAACTGCTGGGCATGCACCTGTCGGGTGTCACCAGCAAAGAGCGGCGTGTCCAGATGGACAGGGCTCGCTTCTCCAATGCCAACGGGGCCTTCCGGCGTGACCTGTGGAAGATGGTCCCCTTCGACGAGGAGCTGCGGGGAGCTGAGGACATCAACTGGGCCCGCCAGATGCAGCACTTGGGGTACGTGATTGTCTACGAGCCCCGGGCGGCTGTCTACCACTCCCACGGGGAGCCGCTGATGAAGCTGATCCGGCGACAGCTTCACGACCAGCCCGTGATCCTCCAGGCATACATAGCCAGCTTGTTGAGCGGACAGCCCACGAAGAGAGCAGCCGAGGTGAGAAGACGCGGCTCCATGGCCAAGTAGCGACAGTTGGCCCGTCGCAGGAAGCTGATCGAGGTCGGTCTTCCCCTGGAGGGGATCAACCGTGAAGCAGCCCGCGAGAAGGAGCCATTCACTCGTCGCCACCCCCGATCCCTCCACATCTGGTGGGCGCGTCGCCCCCTGGTAGCCTGTCGGGCGGTACTGTTCGCATCCCTCATCGACGACCCCGACCAGGAGGGCGTGCCTGAGACCCTCCTCCAGCAGATCGACCAACTGCCTTCCCCCTCCTCGGGGAGCGTCGGTTGGAGCGACCTCCCCCTCGGGATCCAGAGGCGGCGAAAGCTGTTCGCCTTCATCGAGCGGCTGGCGCGCTGGGATCACTCCTCCAGCAGGGATACGCTCGCCGCGGCCCGCCTACTGATTCATGCGGCAACCGGCGGCAACCCTCCACCATTCCTGGACCCCTTCTGCGGCGGGGGCTCCCTGCCACTGGAGGCGCAACGGCTGGGACTGGCAGCCACCGGCAGCGACCTGAACCCGGTGGCTGCCTTGATCACCCGGGCGCTGATAGAGATCCCTCCCATGCATCGTAGCATAGGGCCTGTGAACCCCCCGGACCGTCGCCAGGAGAGCGGGTCCTCTTCGGGGAACGCCGCCGGACTGGCCGCCGACATCCGCCACTACGGAAGGTGGCTGAGGGACGAAGCGGAGAGCCGCATTGGCCACCTGTACCCAAAGGTGCCGTTGCCCGAGCAACATGGGGGTGGCGAAGCGCCGGTAATCGGCTGGCTCTGGGCCAGGACCGTGCGCTGCCCCAACCCGGAGTGCGCAGGGGTAATGCCGCTGATCCGTAGCTTCCGCCTCGCCGCCAAGGGCGGCAGAGCGGCCTGGATCGATCCCCGGATACACGCCCAGTCCACACGGGTGCGATTCGAGATCAGGACTGGCGAAGGGACACCGCCGGAAGGCACCGTAGGCAGGAGGGGTGCCCGCTGCCTGCTGTGCGGATCGCCCGTGCCGCTGCGATACCTCCGCCAGCAGGGGCAGGCCAACCGGATGGAACAGCAGCTGATGGCAGTGGTCGTGGGGAACCGGCGGGGACGCATCTATCTGCCTCCCGCCGAGGCCACCGTACCCGTACTATCCGCCGAGGAACAGACCCTGGTGCGGAAGGCCAGGGAAGACTTCCTCTCAGGACCGACCCCTCAGCACCTCACCGGCGGGACCTGCTACGGCTACGGGCTCACAAGCTGGGGCTCCCTCTTCACCCCTCGGCAGATCATCGCGCTCAGCACCCTCGGCGACCTGGTGGGAGAGACACGAGACCACGTGTACAGCGACGCTCTGGCGACCGGCCTGGAGGCTCAAGCAGCCAGCTGCTACGCCGATGCCGTTGCCACCTACCTGGCCCTCTCCCTGTCCCGCTGGATGGACCTATCCAACACCCTCACCAGTTGGAACAGCACCAACCAGAACGTGCGCGGCCTCTTCGCCCGCCACGCCCTCCCCATGGCCTGGGACTTCGTCGAGCTGTCGCCGTTTGGCTCCCTGGCCTCGCTCACCTCTTTCTTCCAGAGCTGCTCGGAGATAGTGGAGGATCAGGGGATGGCACCCCTCCCCGGACTCGCCCTCCAGCGAGATGCCACCACAAGCGCCTCCAATCTCCGGGGGGCGTTGGTGGTCACCGACCCGCCGTATTATGACAACATAGCCTACGCGCAGCTATCTGACTTCTTCTACGGCTGGCTTCGCCACTGCCTCGGACAGACCTACCCTGACCTGTTCGGTGAGTCGGCCACATTGAAAGACCAGGAGTTGGTGGTTGCCCCCTACCGGCTTGATGGGAACAGAGGAGAAGCCGGGGGGGCCTTCGAACACGGGCTCAAAGGAGCATTCGCCCGGATGCTGGAAACGCGCCATCCGGACTACCCCCTCGTCCTCTTCTATGCCGTCAAACGGACCGAGCTCCAGGATGGGACGGGCGCAGAGCTGGGGGAGCGGTCCGCCATGGTCTCGCCCGGCTGGGAAGCCATGCTGCGGCCATTGATCGGCGCAGGCTTCGCCATCACCGCCGCATGGCCTATGCGATGCGAACGGCGCACCCGAAGTGTTGCTTTGGCAGCGAACGCCCTCGACTCATGCATGGTACTGGCCTGCCGACCGCGTCCCACGACCGCCCCCGCGGCCACTCAGGAGGAGTTCCTCGCCGAACTGAAGGACAGGTTGCTGGCGGTCGTCAAGGCTCTTCGGAGACACGAGATCGCCCCAGTGGACCTGGCACAAGTCGCTATCGGTCCCACCATGGTGCTCTTCACCCGGTTCTCACAAGTAATAGGTATGGACGGAAACCAGCTTTCCGTCCACACTGCCCTTGCCTGCAGTAGTCGTGTGCTGGACGAATTGCTGTCGGAAGCCGAGGCCGACTGGGATGCGGAAACGCGATGGGCACTGTCATGGTTCGAACGCCACGCCTTTGCGGAAGGACCACTGGCAATGGCAGAAGTCGAAGCAGAGGCACGGGGCTCCACCGTGGGGACGCTGGTGGAGGCGCGGATCGCGGCCGTCCGCGCCGGCAGGGTGAGGCTGTTGCGCGGAGAGGAGTTGGCACCGGACGAAGCGCTGGGACCGGGTCGGCGCGGGGCCATATGGAGGGCAACTCAATGCCTGGTCCATACATTCGAGAGCCAGGATGAGGCGGCCAGCGTTCGACCGCTGCTGGCCGCTCTTGGAGATCTGGCGGAGACAGTCTCGGATCTCATCTACCGCCTTTACAGCATCTGTGAGCGGAAGCATCGGGCCCGGGAGGCGCTATCATACAACCGTTTAGCCGTCGCCTGCCAGGAAATGGCTCAAACGAGGCTCAGTGCCACCCCTTGAGCCTGCGCATGGCCTCCGCGATACGCTCGGCCGGATGGGTAAGGGCGATGCGCAGATACCCCTCCCCATACTTGCCGTACATCGACCCAGGGATCATCCACACTGCCACGTCCTCCAACACCTTCATGCAGAACTGGTGGGAGCTGTAGCCCTCCGGTATCGTGCACCGTACTTGGAATCGAGCTACCGGCCGATGGGACACACTCGCATGCACTCGGAGCAGGGCCCGGAGCCGCCCCTGAACGCGCTGCAGGCGAACTTATTGATGCTGTAGGGCTCGCCCCCGATCGGCTCCGATAGGGCATGGGAGGGACATGCCTCCATGCAGCGGTTGCAGTCACTGCAGAGACTCTTCGAGGGCCGTGGTGAGGGCGCAAGCTCCGCCTCTGTGAGCACGCTGGCCAGCCTCACTCTAGGTCCAAACTGGGGTGTGACCAACAGGCTGTGCCGGCCGATGCTCCCCAGTCCGGCGGCCTCGGCGGCGTGCTTGAAGGAGAGAATCGCCGCGAGGAAGCGCTGGTCGTTGGGCACGCCCTTCGGGTGCAGAGGCAGCGCCTTAAAGCCCTGGCGGCGGCACGCCTTGGCCACATCGTAGGCCGACTTGGTCAGCCGCCCGTTCAGATACTCCATGTGGGGGACCAGCATATCCCGAGGAGACGCCTCGCCCATGATCTTCTCGGGCCTGGAGTGGTCCAGCACCTCCGGATAGATCTCGTTGGCGAGGACGACGATGGACTTTGCCTCGGGCAGCAACCTCAATACCTGATCGCGCAGCCTCGGTTCCGCCAGCCCCTCAACCGAGGCCACGCCAACCAGGTCTGTCTCCAACTTCGACAACTCCTCCTGTACCGCCTCGGATTGATGCAACCATCCTTCACTCATTGATTAGCCTCCTCACGTCGCTTTAGCGTCGCGCTATCTTGGGAACGAATTCGACTTCCAGGCCGCTCTCCGCCAGCCGCACATGGTTGCTGCCCAGCCAGCGCTCCTCCGTGGAGGGGTAGTCGTCCCGATAGTGAGCACCCCGACTTTCCAGCCTGGCGAGGGCGGAGAGGACGATGGATTCCGCCGTTAGGCGCATCAGCCGCATCTCCTCGCGCCGCGCCACCTCCATCCAGGACGAGGCGGGTGAGCCGACAAGGGCAGCAGAGCACTCACGGACCGTTGCCAGCGCCGACTGCAGCGATGCCTCCGAACGAACGATAGAGGCACCCTTCCACATGGCTTCGCGCAGGGCAACCCGGATCTCCTCCACAGGCGAAGCTACCCCTTCAGAAACAGCTATCCCTTCGAAGCACCGGGGGATCTCCAGATGGCGGCCCTCACCGGCGGCGAACTCAGCGGCCGACCGGCCGGCGATGGGGCCGAATACCATCGCTTCAACCAGGGCGTTGCCACCCAGGCGATTCGCGCCGTGGACACCCCCAACAGCCTCGCCGGCCGCGTACAGCCCGGGCACTCCGGTATCGCAGCGCTCGTCCACCACCGCGCCACCCATGAAGAAGTGGGTGGCGGTGCCCACCTTGATCCAGTCCCGCGAGAGGTCGACCCCGTGCTTCCTCAACTCTCGGGCGAAGAGGCCGTACTTCCGCTCCACCGCATCACTGGGCACCCCTGTCCAATCGTAGTATACCTGTCCGTCGATGCCGTCACCCTTCTCCACCTCTGAGAAAATGGCCCGGCTCATCACGTCGCGCGTGGCCTTCTCCCCATTGACTGGATCGTAACGGTGCATGAAGGCTTCCCCCTGGCGGTTTCGAAGGACCGCGCCGTCGGCTCCGGCCGCGGCGTTCACCACCGCCCGATAGGGAGAGGTCATCTGGACGGGATAGTACTGGACGAACTCCATGTCGCGCAGGGTCGCACCCGCCTGGAGCAGGAAGGCATAGGAGTCGCCGGAGACGTCGCGCGTGTTGTTGGTGTTTGAGTAGAGCCGCCCCCCGCCACCGGCCGCCACCACCACGGCGCCGGCCTCGACCAATACCGGTTGGCCTCGCTCCAGGTCGATCAGGAGGGCTCCGCGAACCCGCCCCTCGCTCAGCAGCAATCTGACCACCGGGGCGCGCTCCAGGAAGCGCACCCCCAATCGCAGTGCCGTCTTCCGAATGGGCAGGGTAATGGCCTGGCTGCCAACGGTGGAGGGAAAGGCGGAGATGTCCGCGGGGATGCCCCTTGCGTAGCGATGCCCGGGCGGCATGCGGCGCACCAACTCGCCATCGACGCGCAGGAATGGCACCCCCCACTCCTCCAACTTCAGCAGCTGGGTCCCGCCTTCGGAGGCGAGTATGCGCAGCAGCCGCTCGTCATTGAGCCCGCATCCCCCCTCCAGACTGTCCTGGAAATGGTGTTCCGGCGAGTCCTCGCACCCGGGATAGGGCACCACGGTCGAGAACTGTCCGCCGGCGACTATGACGTTCCCGCTTCGCCCGACCCTACCCTTGGCGGCGATCAAGACGTCGGCACCCCGTGACCTGGCCTCGATAGCCGCCGTCATCCCCGCCACAGCCCCGCCTATCACCAGGACATCGCATCGGACGGTCTGGTCAACCTTTTCCATGGACGCAATTACCTCACTTCGAGCGTGCAGCCGTTCATGTGTCCCGACGGCGCAATTCTAGCAGCCTTGCCCTGCGGTTGTGCACTATCGAGCAGGTCGCTGCAAGATCACGATGTGCTGGTGGGCGATGTTGGGAACGTAGCTGTAGGGGTAGCCGTAGGGGCGAAGACGGGTGCCCGCTTGGTACCACACCTTCTCTCCTTTGGGCACGAAACCCGCCGACTTGGCGCGACGTGCCAGGTCGGCGTGGGTGAATATGTACTCCCCCTTCTGATAGGCGTTGCGCACTATCACCGCCATGTACTTGCCGCGCTTCAGCACCCGCAGACACTCGGCGAACAGCCGCTCCATCCCATCGAGATAGGCATCGTAGCTTCCGAGATTGGCGAGATCCCGCGGGTCGTCGGATCGCATGTCGTAGTCGGTGCGACGGTTGGCGAAACTCTCGTCGTAGCGGCCGTCGCACATGGTGCGCTCGAGGTGGAGGTTGTAGGGGGGATCGGTGGCGATGAAATCGAAAGACTCGCCCTCCATGCGGGCCATTTCCTCCAGGCAGTCGCCATGTACCATCGGATAGCACCGGAGGGCGCCGGCGGATTGCTCTACAACCTGGCGGTACACATCCAGCCAGCGCTCGTTGATCTCGATCCCCACGCACTCCCGAGGCGAGTCGCACAGGGCCGCGCCTATCAGCGTCCCGCCAACGCCGGCAAAGGGATCCAGCACGCGGCCCCCTGCCTTCGTGAAGAACTCGATCAACTGTTTCATCAGTTGGGGCGGCTTGTTGGCGCCATGGGCCTTGCGCAGGGCGTGACCATGCTCCGAGGGAAAGGTCGTGGTGATCACCGACTTGGTGAAGTACAGCCACTCTTCACCCGACAGATCGTTGAGACAGTTCCTGGGATGCGGCTCTTTCATGAGAGCCCAGGGATCTGGAAGACATCCATCATGATCACGATGAAGTCATAGCCGCCATGCACCACGGCACTGGTGGTGGTGTTGCTGCGCTGCCGTATCAACCCGAGGGCAAGACCGATCAGGAACACCGAGAGAAGGGCATCCCAGTTGTATTGGGCGGCGTGGAGACCGGTGAAAAAGATGTTGGAGAGCAGGATCCCCAGTCGGGGCTGAAGGACGCCCCGAACCGCCAGTTCCTCTCCCAATCCGGCCGTGATGCCAATCACGAGCGCTCCAACCGGACTAAAAGCGTGCGCGATCAGCTTCTCAAACGCCTCCGCGTCGGTGAGTGCCCACCCCATGCTCTCCCAGAGCGTCCCAATCCCCGTGTCCACCAGCTGCATCACCACCACCAGCCCAATCGCAAGCCCCACCGCGGCTGCCATTTGGCGTCCTGTCGGCCGCACCAGTCCCAGCCGATTGATAGACTCCCGGAAGGAGCGACGAATGCCAAACCCGACCGCAAAGATGGTAGCCGGTATCATCCAGCCGAGAGCATAGAGGTCGTCCCTCAGCGCCCCAGAGCTGCCACGCCCCCCGATGCCGCCTTCGGCACCTATCTCCTCCACTGTGGACAGCAGTGGAGGGACCCCCAATACGAGCAGCGGCGCGAAGCTGGCCAGGGTGAAGGTGATGACGGTGGCAAGGGCCACTGTATGGACAAAGGAGTCGGGGTCTATGGGGAGAAAACGTCGCAATCGGAGCCGAACAGTCCTGAAGAAGGCGGCCGCGCCGATGAGGGGAGATATGCCTATCCCCACCAGGACGGCGGCCGCCTGTAGCCTCCCAGCAGTCGCATCCAGGTTGGTGGCAGCCTCAAGGGCGGCAAGGCTTGTCACCAGGTAGATGAACTGCACCAGCAGCACCAGCGCCAGCAGCCACAGCAGGGTAAGCCCCTTGGCCCAGGTGCGTTCAACCCCAAGATAGGCCAGCATCGCCAGCACCATCAAGGGCAGAGATTCAACCCCTGTGAGCACGATCTGGCCAAACTCCCCGCCAATCGCTATCCCAGCGACAGCGAGCGCCGGCAGCAGAGCGAACACTCCGGCTATCAGCCAGCCGTGCGTCTTCCCACGCATTGGCAAGCTGGCCGCAGGCTGCTCATCTCCGTCAGTGGGCCTTGGTATGTCTTCCTGCATGCTCGTGGTCCGCCAAATTGGTTTCGACCGGTAGTGCAGGGCCCCGTGCCCTGCCGTCCTGTTGATCTGCCCTGCGCCGTTGCCAATAGGTCCGGAGTGGGTAGCGCAGGTGGTTATCAACTTGTACGCCAACGGGTGGCAGGGCACAGGGCCCTGCACTACGTAGCGGGAACGGGAGCGCGGGCAGTCCGCGCTCCCTGAGTGCTGACTACTCTACGAAGAGCGCCGACACCGATCCTAGCCGGTCAAAGGTGGCCTTGTAGAACTCGCCCGGATGCACCTCTGGTGCCACCACCAGGGCCCCAGGGAGCACAACGTCGCCGGCCTTCAACCCCGAGCCATACTGGCCAAGCTTGTTGGCGAGCCAGGCCACGACGTCCACCGGATTGCCCATAGCCGAGGCCCCCGCTCCGGTGGAAACCACCACGCCGTTCCTCTCGAACATCACGCCCAGGAGGCGCAGGTCGAGCCCGTCGATGGGGGTAAGGGTGCCACCCAGAACGACCCGGATGGCGAAGGCATTGTCCGCCGCTATGTCGGGCAGTTTGAACTTCCAGTCCTTGATGCGGGCGCCGGGGATCTCGAAAGAGGGCATCACTCCGGCCGTCGCGGCGAGCACCTGGGCAGCCGTGACGCCGGGGCCCTTCAGGTCGCTCTTCATTACGAAGGCGATCTCCGGCTCGATCTTCGGCTGCGTGAGCTGGGCGCAGCTGATCGGCTCCCCCTCTCGGATGAACATGTCGCTCATCAGGTGGCCGAACACCGGCTCGTTGACTCCGAACACCTTCTGGACGTCGGGATTGGTGAGGGCGACCTTCTTGCCCATGACCGGCTGGCCGGCGCCCTGGCGGAGCCCTACCAGCGCCGCCTGGACGGCGTAGGCGTCGTCCATGGACATGGAGGGGTGGGTCTGGGTGATAGCGGGGATCTGGTTGCAGGACTGCTCCGCAGTGAACAGCTCGCGAGCGATGTCGTCGACCTGAGACTGAGCAAACACAGATTTATCCTCCCACGGCGCCCCACCGGAGCCACTGCGCATGGTGGAGCGTGATAGGGTGAGTATATCACGAGGGGATGGGCGCGCCCCGGACCGAGCGGTCCGAGACGCGCCCACGGCAAGCCGCCAAGGTTCACTCTTTCGTCCGAACCGCTACCCTGCGATGCCCTTCTTGAACTCGTCGATGCCCCGCTGCACGCCCGAAGCCACCATCGAGATGTCGATGCAGATTGGGTTCAGGTTGAAGCCCTGCTTCCAGCGCCGGATGCCCTCCTCCGGACCGGTCAGGTGGATGCCGGCGTGCTGGCCGTGGGCCCTGGCCGTGTCGATCACCCTCTGAACCTGGGCGATGTGCTGAGGCTCCTTGGAATCCATCCTGGGGGGCAGGCCGATGGAGAGGGCAAGGTCGGTGGGGCCAATGTAGTAGCCATCTACCCCAGGCAGCTTGGCGATCTCCTCCATGGAGTCGATCCCCTCCTTCGTCTCCATCATCAGGATGCAGAGCACCTCTTCGTTCGCATGGTCGAAGTAGTCCGGCGCACCATAGAAGCGTGCCCGGTTCGGGCCGTTGCTCCGATACCCGATGGGCGGGTACTTGCTGGCCCCGATGGCCTTCTTGGCGTCCTCGATACTGTTGATCATGGGGACGATGACGCCCATGGCGCCGGCATCCAACACCCACTGGATGTAGACGGGGTCGTTCCAGGGGACCCGGACGATGGGGGTGGTGTCCGTCTGTCCAACGATCTGAAGCCAGATTACCGCCCTATCCGGACCGATGCCCATGCCGTGCTGCATATCCAGGATCAAGGCATCGAAGCCGGCCCGGGCCATCACCTCGGAAGTGTAGGGATCGGGCGTGCCGCACCAACCGGTGACCACCGGCTTGCCCGCCTGCCAAAGCTCCTTCACCCTGTTCTTTCGCAACTCTCTCTCCTCCAACTCGACTTGCTGCTGTCTCGGCAGAACGTAGCGATCGTGCAAGGTATATCAAACTGGAACCCCGAGGGCAACACCACCAACCAGGGATAGAGGTCACCCCCGTGCCAACCAGCAGGCTGCAATGTGGCATGTAAGTTGCTGAAGAGGGAGGGGAGTCTTACGGCAATCCCGTAGGTCGAACCACGCCAGGCGGTGGGCCCACGCAGCAACCTGCAAGTGCCGCCACTTGAGGTGAGCGGCAACGCACGATAGTGAGGAGGAAAGGAACAAGAATGAAGCGAACTCGTACCCTGGCAGCAGCCATTCTCGCCCTCAGCCTGCTGGTCGGCACGCTCTGGACATCGGTCGTGGCAGCGGGTGGGTCAATGCCGTCTCAGACGGGAAATCAGGTTCAGGTAACCATGCTGACTCCCCAGACGGGAGACAGCGCTGGCCTCCACGGGTTCGGGTGGATCATCGATCTACGGTTGGAGTACAACGCCACCCTGGACCAAACCGGCTTCGATGGCTTCCAGCTGACAGGCCCAGGCGCCCATACAAACGCGCCACCCTTCGCTGGCGCTTTCTCCCCCGGCAGGGATGAGAAGCTGCCCGGACTGGTGGTCCTGGTATCCACCACTAGTGTAGGCGCCGGCGCCGGTCAAAACATAGCCAACCTGTTCAACATAGTGGGTGTGACGGACCTCGACAACAGCCTCCCACTCGCCGAGCTATGGGATACCTGGATTGTGGGCGCCCCCAGCTTCGGCGTCAACACTCAGAGCGTGGCATACACCGCCGTTGTGCGCGATCTCAACGGCGACGGAGTCTTCAACGACGCTCCTAACGTGGTGCCGGATGCCAACGGCGATGGGGTCATAGACGATGTGGACCTGACCGCCCTCGGCCTCGCCTCGAACATCGCCAAGGCCACCTTCTTCATCAACCCGTAGACCTATTCCCTCGTCACGGGTGGGCAGGCGTTGCCTGCCCACCCTAAGCGTCAATACCCCCACACACATACCTCGATGGCTTTCCGTTACCGGTATAGCCGTCATGCCACGAGGTAGCTGCCAATCCCGAAGCTTCGGGTAGGACCAAATCTCCCATTGCCAGAGCAGGCTGCTATTCCTATATAATCACTCTCCAGATAGACTATCATTCTCGCCATCTCGTCAGTTGGAGAAGCAACATGGACTTCGTCGGCTTCATCTGGCTGTTCTTCCTTATATCGGCGCTCACGCCGATGCTCCAGCAGCGGTGGGTGGAGGCGCAGCGCATCCGGATCATGCGACAGATAGAGGAGAAGCGGAACAGCAGGATCATCACTCTGATCCACCGCCAAGAGAGCATTGCCTTGCTGGGCATCCCCATCAGCCGGTACATCAACATCGAAGACTCCGAGGCGATCCTGCGGGTCATCCGGCTCACCCCAGACGACATGCCGATCGACGTGATCCTGCACACCCCGGGCGGCCTCGTGCTGGCCTCGGAGCAGATCGCCGAGGCGCTGATCCGGCACAAAGGCCCGGTGACCGTCATGGTTCCCCACTACGCCATGTCGGGCGGCACCCTGATCTCCCTGGCGGCCGACCACATCATGCTGGACCGCAACGCCGTCCTCGGGCCGGTGGACCCGCAGATCGGGGAGTACCCCGCGGCCTCGATACTCGAGGCAGTGGAGGCGAAGCCACTGGACAAGCTGGAGGACCGCACCCTGATCCTGGCCAGCATCGCCCGAAAGGCGATCAAGCAGGTGCGAGCGACCGTGATCGGCATCCTGATGGGCAACGGCATGGCAAGGCAGAAGGCTGAGGATCTGGCGGATCTGTTGGCCACGGGCCACTGGACCCACGACTACCCGATCGACTACGAGCAGGTGAAGGGAATGGGGCTGCCCGTCAGCGACGACGTGCCGATGGAGGTCTACCTGCTGATGGACCTCTACCCGCAGCCCTCCCAGCGCCGTCCCTCGGTGCAGTACGTGCCCCTGCCCTACAGACGAGACCCAGAGGGACCGGCGGCACCGGCGGGCGGCAGCCGGCCGGGAGGAAGGCATTGATCCCCGTCGGGGACAACGTCCGCTCCCGCAGCGCCCCTATCGCCACCTGGCTGCTGATCCTGGTGAACTGCGGTGTTGGTGGACCCAACCCTCCGATCCCGACGGTGGGGGCCAGCGGCGCCATCTCCGGAGTGCTCGGGGCCTACATTCTCACCTACCCACGCGCGAGGATCACCGTGGTGGTACCCATCTTCCTCTTCTTTCCAATGTTCGACGTCCCGGCGGTGGTAATGCTGGGGATGTGGTTCCTCAGCCAGTTCACCAACGGGGTCGCCTCCCTCGCCGACACCGCCCAGACCATGGGAGGAGTGGCCTGGTGGGCGCACATCGCGGGGTTCGCCGCGGGCGTGGTGATGACCCCGTTCTTCCGCCGAAGGTCCTACAAGCCCCCCTGGCCAATCAGCTATTAGGTGGAGGGAAAGACCTATCCCCGCCCTCCTTCCCGACGCGAGAAGGGGGCACTAAAGCCCCCTCTCCGTGTCGGAGAGGGGGTTGGGGGTGAGGTCCTTCCCTCCAACATTTCGCAAGTTATTCATTGCAAAACCCCTGGACACCGGTCCAGTTTATGCCTATAATATCACTAAAGCTGACAACGTCATTGTCAAGGTTGGCCGCCCTGCGGTCGAGCCCTTCGGGCACTGGTCGTGCCTAATGGATGGGGTCGGGGGCATGCCGATGGGGCGACCCGGCGGCATCAGGGTCCAATCGACCGGTTGCGGCAGCGCCAACCGACGGGAGATAGAGGGATGATACCAATTGAACGCTTCACGGAGCAGGCCCAGGAGATCCTGCAGCGCACTCAGCAGCTGCTGGCTCAGCACCGCCATCAGGCGGCCGAGCCGGAACACCTGCTCCTTGCCATGATAGAGCAGCCGGGGGGTTTGGCCACTCAGGTATTCCAGCAGCTGGGCATCGACGCTCAGGGACTCGGGCAGCAAGTTAGGGGTTGGATGGAGCGACAGCCCAAGACCCTCGGCTTCGCCAACGCCCAACAGCTCTACTTCACCGACCGCAGCAGGCTGGTGGTAGAGGGAGCCATCGCCGCCGCGGACATCCGGAAGGACCAGTTCGTGGGGGTGGAGCATCTGCTGGCTGCACTTGTGGCGCACCGGCAGGGCTTCGTGGCCGAGGTCCTGATGAGCTACGGCATAACGGCGGAGAGCCTCAGCAGGGCCTTCGAGTCGATGCGGAGCAGCGAGGGGGTCAACTCCCCCAACGCCGAGTCCAAGTACGCCGCGCTGGAGAAGTACAGCCGCGACCTGACCGAGATGGCCAAGGAGGGGAAACTCGATCCGGTGATCGGGCGGGACACGGAGATCCTCCGGGTCATGGAGATCCTGGTTCGCCGCACGAAGAACAATCCGGTGCTGATTGGCGAGCCGGGCGTGGGCAAGACCGCCATCGTGGAGGGGCTGGCCCAGCGGATTGTCGCCGAGGATGTGCCCGAGCCGCTGATCGGCAAGCGGCTGGTGGCTCTGGACATGGGCTCGCTGCTGGCGGGCGCCAAGTACCGGGGCGAGTTCGAGGACCGGCTCAAGGGGGTGATGGACGAGGTCATCCGCCACAAGGGGGAGATCATCGTCTTCATCGACGAGATGCACACCATGGTGGGCGCCGGGGCCGCCGAGGGCGCCCTGGACGCCGCCAATCTGATGAAGCCGGCGCTGGCTCGGGGTGAGCTGCACGCCATCGGGGCGACCACCCTGGACGAGTACCGGGAGCATGTGGAGCACGACGCGGCGCTGGAGCGGCGCTTCCAGCCGGTGTACGTGGACGAGCCGGATCTGGATGCTACCCTGGACATCCTGAAGGGGCTGCGGGAGCGATACGAGAAGCACCACGGCCTGAAGATCGAAGACGCGGCGCTGGAGGCGGCCGTCAACCTGTCGGACCGCTACATCACTGAGCGACAGCTGCCCGACAAGGCGATCGACCTGATGGACGAGGCTGCCAGCAAGGTGAGACTACGGCTCTTCGGGGTGGACATGAAGCCCGAGGAGAGGGAGAAGCGGGCAAAGGTGCGGGCGCTGATCCACGAGGAGGAGCAGGCCTGGCAGTCGCGCGACTACGAGAAAGCAGCCAGGGCACGCCAGGAGAGGCTCACCCTGGAGAAGGGGCTGGAGGCCGAGGGCGGCCAGGCGGAGAAGCAGAAGGCGTTGGTTACGCCCAAGGACGTGGCCGATGTGGTGGCGCAAACCACCGGCATCCCGGCCTCGCAGATCTATGCCGAGGAGGCGGAGAAGCTACTCCACCTGGAGGACGCGCTCCACGAACGGGTCGTGAGCCAGGACGAGGCTATAGTCGCGGTGGCGGACGCCATCCGGCGGTCGCGATCTGGGCTGTCGGACCCGAGGAGGCCAATAGGCTCGTTCCTGTTCCTGGGGCCCACGGGCGTCGGTAAGACGGAGCTGGCCAGGACGCTGGCCGAGTTCCTGTTCAGCGACGAGGACTCGCTGCTGCGGCTGGACATGAGTGAGTACATGGAGTCGCACACGGTATCCAGGCTGTTCGGCGCACCCCCAGGCTACGTGGGATACGACCAGGGCGGCCAGTTGACGGAGGCGGTCCGGCGCCGGCCCTACCAGGTGGTACTGTTCGACGAGGTCGAGAAGGCCCACCCGGACGTCTTCAACGCCCTGCTCCAGATCCTGGAGGATGGAAGGCTGACGGACGGCCAGGGGCGGACGGTGGACTTCCGCAACACGGTGCTGATCATGACCTCCAACGTGGGCACCGGCAATGCCATCATGCGGGGAGGTCAGTTCGGCTTCGCCACCGGCAACGCCGAGCAAGAGTTCTCCGCTCACGAGCAGAAGGTGAAGACGGAACTGCTGGGGACCCTGAAGCGGACCTTCAGGCCCGAGTTCCTGAACAGGATCGACGAGATCATCGTCTTCCACAGTCTGGGTCGGGAGCAGTTGGGCGAGATCGTCGAGAAGATGCTCCACGACCTGCGGGGTCGGCTGGATGAGCGATCCATGACGTTGGAGCTGAGCGGAGAGGCGCGGGAGTGGTTGGTGGAGCACGGCTTCGACCGGGACTACGGCGCTAGGCCGCTGCGGCGGCTGATCCAACGGGAGATCGAGAACATCCTGGCGAGGAAGGTGCTGAGCCAGGAGTTCCAGGAGGGTGACCGGGTGACCGTGGCGGTGGAGAAGGACCGGCTCGCCTTCCTGCGAGTCCCCAACGCCAACCCGATAAAGGTGCAGGAGACCGTGGCAGCGGCGTAAGCACCTCGACAATCCGAGCATTCAACGGCCGGAGGAGCACTCCTCCGGCCGCTTCGCTTCCTGCCTCACCACTCTACCTGCAGTCGCTGCGGCAATCGCCCCCACGATAGTGGTGAAGCACCCATCCTCCCCTCCTCCGATACCTTCTTAGCAACCGGGGTGAGAAGCGTCTCCAAGGTGACGGGGCGAAGCACTACGATCAACGGCTTCGTGATCCCTTTGGACCTACACATAATCTGGAAATGCACCATAGGAGTCAGACCGCAACAGGTATGCCTTAGCAGCGGCTCAGTCTCTACCTACCAGCCAAACCTGCCCCGTTCAGACTGGAGCACTGGAGCTTCATGTATTGACAGCCAACAACCGGCGAGCTAAACTGTGCGCGAATTGGGACAGGCGTCCCGGGACATTGTCCCAGATATTTGACTAGCATCTCATAGCAGTCGCTATTTTGTAGTAGGAAGGATCATGGAATACGACATATCCAGAGCCGTCGATAGAGCTCTGACCCTCTTAGAGACGATGAGCTGCTCCGATTCCCCCATCGGCATCCGCGAGTTGGCCCGATCACTCGGCTATCCCAGCTCCGCGACCCAGCGTCTCCTGGCAACCCTCCAGTTGCACGGATACGTTCAGAAGGATCCGGCGTCTGAGAAGTACTCCCTCGGCACCAAGGTGCTAAGTCTGAGTTCTCGCCTGCTGGAGAGACTGGACTTCCGTCGGGTCGCTATCCCCATCATGCGTGGAGTCCGGGACCGATGCGGTGAGATCGTGATTCTCTTCATCGCCGATGGGGCAGAGCGAGTTTGCATAGAGAGCGTTCAGAGCAACCACCATCTCAGGTGGGTAGCAACGGTCGGAACGCGTCTACCCATCCATGCGGGAGCCGCGGGCAAAGTGCTCCTTGCTTACTATGCGCCGGACCAACTGGAAGCAGTGCTGAGCAACGGCCTTGACAGGATCACCGAGTTCACCATAACTGATCCAAACCTGATGCAACAGGAGTTGAAGACTATTCGATCTCAGGGATGGGCACGCGCTATCGGAGAGGGCTTTCTGGATCACGCCTCCGTGGCAGTACCCATCTGGGGCGGAGTGCCGCCGCGTGTGGTCGCAGCGATGAGCGTTCACGTTGCCGCCGCCCATTTCACACCCGAGAGGGAGCAGCACCTAATAGCATTGATGCAGGAGGCAGGTTCGAAAGTGTCGACCATGCTGGGAGCAGTTGCTCCTCCAGCTCTAGAGACTTCTATAGAGACCGCGAGCAGCCCCAGCAGTCATGGCTAGCGAGCCTGGCTTAGAGCAACCTCCGTCGCGGGACCAGAACTGAACACGGGAGCTATTCTCCAGGCAAGAACCGGGCATACAGGTGGAAGTGCCATTGGGTTAATGCCTCGGCTGGCAGCCGGGCTGGGGAGGTGTATCGTATGCGACGCGTGTACCAGGCGGCGAGTCTCGTCTTCATAGCCATCGGCCTCTATGTAGTGCTGGAGGCGCGCAATCTGACCCTCTTCACGGAGATGGGCCCCGGCTCCGGCTTCTTTCCCTTCTGGATAGGGCTCATCTTCATGCTGCTCTCCGCCATCTGGCTGGGCCAGGTTTCACTGCAGCCAGATGAGCACATGGAGGAAGACTTCATCCCCAGCCAGGCGGCTCTTGTGCGGATCCTCTCGATAGTCGTAGCGCTGGTGCTCTTCTCCGCGCTGGTTGGAACCGTCGGGTTCCAGTTGCTGATGTTCTGCTTTCTGCTCTTTCTCCTCATCGCCCTCGGCCGGCAGAAACCGCTCATCACAGCGCTGGTGTCCCTTGCCGGCAGCTTCGGCGTCTACTACGTCTTCACCCAATGGCTGGACGTCCATCTACCCGAATCCTCGATAGAGTTCTTCAAGAATCTCGGATTGTAGGAGGAGCGAGTTGGACTCTCTTCAGAACCTTATGCAGGGCTTTGCCATAGCGTTGAGTCCCCAGTACCTGGTTTTCGCCTTCCTGGGCTCGATAGTAGGAACGCTGATCGGCGTCCTACCGGGCGTTGGGCCGGCGGCGGGCATCGCGATTCTGATCCCCCTCACCTTCCAACTGGATGCAACAGGCGCGATCATCATGCTCTGTGCTATCTACTACGGCACCCAGTATGGAGGCACGATCACCAGCGTGCTGCTAAACGTCCCCGGGGAGGCGGCATCCGCCATAACCTGCATCGATGGCTACCAGATGGCCAAGCAGGGTCGGGGCGGCCCTGCCCTCAGCGTCGCTGCCATCGGCTCCTTCATAGGTGGCACCGTGGCCACCCTGGGCCTGGTCCTGGCCGCTCCTCCCCTGGCGCGACTCGCGCTGGGATTCGGCCCCGCGGAGTTCTTCGCACTGATGGTTCTCGGCATCAGCCTGGTCACCGGCCTGGCCGGGAAGTCAATGGTCAAGGGTCTCCTGATGGGCAGCTTCGGCCTGCTTCTCGCCATGATCGGGATGGACCCCGTCCAGGGCTCGCCTCGCTACACCTTCGATCAGGTAGAGCTGCTGGACGGAGTCGGCTTCGTTCCGTTGATCATGGGGCTCTTCGGAGTGGGCGAGATCCTCTTGAACGCTGAGCATGCCCTCCGACCGGTCTTCGAGACAAAGATGAGCTCGCTGATCCTCACGCGGAAAGACGCCAGGGACTCCGCATGGCCGATAGCCCGGGGAACGGCTATCGGCTTCCTGGCCGGTCTTATTCCAGGCATTACCGGTGCGGCCGCCGCCTTCATGGCCTACATCGCGGAGAAGAAGCTGTCGAAGCACCCGGAGATGTTCGGCGCCGGAGCCATCGAAGGAGTGGCTGGCCCCGAAACCGCCAACAACTCCCACGCCAACGCCGCGATGATCCCACTCTTTACATTGGGCATTCCGGCTTCACCCTCCGTCGCGGTCCTCATGGGCGCCTTCATGATGAACGGGCTGATCCCCGGTCCCTTCCTCTTCCGGGAGCACGGCGAGTTCGTGTGGGCCCTGATTGCCAGTATGTACGTCGGCAACGTATTCCTGCTAATTCTGAACCTGCCCCTTATCGGGGTCTGGGTGAGCATTCTCAAGATCCCCTACACCTTCCTCTTCGCCCTGATCCTCTGCTTCATGGTGATCGGGGCTTACAGCATCAACAATGCTGCCTTCGATATAGGACTGATGACCTTTTTCGGCATCGTTGGCTATGCCCTCAGGAAGCTCGACTTCCCACTAGCCCCAGCGGTTCTCACTTTGATCCTGGGACCGCTGATGGAGAAATCGTTGCGGCGCGCCCTGGACCTATCCCAGGGCGATTTCTCAGTCTTCCTCACAAGACCCATCTCGGCTGCACTACTGGCGCTGGCAGTGCTCATCCTGCTCTCGCCTCTGTTCCAATTTCTCCCCGTCCACAGATCGCCGAGAGGGCAGGCATCTCAGGTGTAAGGCGATATTCCTGACTATCTCGAAGCTTCTGGTAGTTGCACAGCGCCAGGTCCATCAGGCCTCTCGGCGCGACGCAGGCTACATTCGCAAGACGCGAAAGTACGGAAGGAGGAAGGAATGAAGGCTCTATCTGTGTCCCTGGCAGCGGCTTTTGCCACAGCAGCCCTGGTGGTCGCCGGATGCACTCAAGCTGTTCCAGCGCCCACCCCAACGAAGTCCGCTGCCGCTCCCGCGGCCGCCACTGCGCCGGCCAAGGCCGCGGAGCCGACCAAGGCGCAGGCCGCAACCCCCGCGCCCACTCAAGCCCAGACCAAGAAGGTGGACTACCCTCAGAAGGGCAAGGCGATCACTATGATTGTGCCGTGGCCTCCCGGCAACTCCAACGACACCGTCACGCGGCTCATCTCGGCTTCCATGGAAAAGCAGCTTGGTGTCCCGGTCGAAGTTGTCAACAAGGCAGGCGCCAACACTCAGGTAGGGATGACGGATCTGGCCAAGGCCAAGCCCGACGGCTACACCCTGGGCGCAAACTCCATGCCAACGACCAGTCTCATCTATCTAGATCCGGAGCGGAAGGCAGCCTTCGATCGAAAGAGCTTCCAGCCCGTGGCAGTGGCGGTCGTGGAACCCACGAACCTCGCCGTCAGGGCCGACGGACCCTACAAGACTACCAAGGATCTGATCGACGCGGCGAAGGACCAACCAGGGAAGATCAAGATCGGCACCAACGGGTTCATGACTCCCACCCACATGTTCGTCATCGCCCTGGAGAAGCTGACCGGTGCGAAGTTCGCAACGGCTCACTTCGAGGGCGGCCCACTGAATGTGGCCGGCCTGATGGGCGGGCATACAGACGCATGCGTTGCCGGCCCCTCTGTTACACGGTCGTTCGTCAATAGCGGAGAGCTCCGTTCCCTGGGAGTGGCGGACACTGAGGAGAGCAAGTATCTCCCAGGCGTTAAGTCGTTGCCGGCGCAGGGCTACAACGTAGTGACGCTGATCTCTCGAGGTATCGTCGCACCCGCAGGCACCCCCATGGAGATCGTGGAGATCCTCAGCGCGGCCGTCAAGAAGACCACAAGCGAGGACGACTTCATCAAGAAGATGGATGACTCGGGAATAGCGGCGCGCTACATGGACAATCTGGAGTACGCAAAGCACTGGGACGATCTGGACCTGCAGGCACAACAGACCCTGGACCAGGTCAAGGCCGAGAAGGCTCAGAAATAGGATCCCGAAAGACACCGAAAGTACAGGGCGCCGAAGGAGAAAACCAATGGTGGCTGACCAGGATTGGCAAACATTAAAGGAACTGGCCTACAAGTACCGCAACTGGGGCAAGTGGGGACCGGAGGATCAAGTTGGTACCCTCAACTACATCACCCCGGAGAAGATCCTCCAGGCTGCGCGCCTGATCCGGAAGGGGAAGGTGTTCTCTCTATCCATTCCTCTAGATGAGAAGGGGCCGCAGCAAGGTGGCGGTAACCGGCGGTTCAATCCAATGCAGTTCATGATACGGAGCGGGCGAGATATCGTGGCCGGGGACTTTATGGGCAATCCCAAGGGGACCGGCTCCACCGACGATATCGTGATCCTGGAAAGCCACTGCGCTACCCACTGGGACGCCCTAGCCCACCAGGTATGGGAAGACCAGATGTGGAATGGCTACGACGGCGCCCTCGTCTCTGGCCTTGGTGCCGAGAGGAATGGCGTCGAGCACTACCGCGACAGGATCGTGACCAGGGCTGTTCTGCTGGACCTGCCTCGCGTAAAGGGAGTGGAGTATCTCGAAGCCGGCTATGCCATCACTGCCGAGGAGCTGGATGAGGCTGCTAGCAAAGCCGGTGTGCACATCGAGAGAGGGGACCTGCTGTTGATCCGCACAGGACACATGAAGCGGTGCCGTGCAGGAGGCGGCTGGGGAGACTATGCAGGCGGGAATGCCCCGGGCCTCTCTCTATGGACTTGCGAATGGATCCAGAGCCACGAGATAGCTGGCATCGCCATGGATACCTGGGGATGTGAGGTCCGGCCGAATGAACTCAAGTCGATCAGCCAGCCCTGGCACAAGGTGACGATTCCTAATATGGGCTTGTTGATGGGCGAGATGTTCGACCTGGAAGAGTTGGCGGCCGACTGCGACGAGGATAACGTATACGAGTTCCTGCTTGTGGCACCTCCCCTGCGGCTGACCGGTGGCGTCGGCTCGCCGGTCAATCCCATCGTGATCAAGTGAGGTTTGCATCATGCCTGTCATGACGGGTAGCCAGCTGCTCGCCGAGACCTTGAAGGGTTATGGCATTGACCACGTCTTCTTCGTCCCCGGCATCGCCTATCGAGCTCTCGCCGACATGGAAGAGCTGGGCATAACCCGGGTGCTCAATCACAGTGAGATAGGGGCAGCCTACATGGCCGATGGCTATGCTCGGGCGGCTCGGAAACCCGGAGTCTGCATGGGTCAGGCTGTCGGCGCCGCCAACCTTGCCGCCGGACTGCGAGATGCGTACCTGGCGGGTTCACCGGTGATCGCCATCGCGGGGGGACCCGACCCGGGCTCCAGATATCGGCACTCCTACCAGCTGATCGAAGACTTCACCATGTTCGATCCGGTCACCAAGTTCAACGCCCGAGTGGAGAGACTGGAGAGGTTTCCAGACCTGCTGCGGCAGGCATTCCGATCGGCCACCACTGGGACGCCTGCACCCGTGCACCTGGAACTGTCCAGGCGAGGGGGGCAGGTGATCGAAGGCAATGCCGACCTGGAATTGGCCCTGGAGGAGCAGTTCGGCAGCTACCCAGCCTATCGACCCGAACCTGATATGGGCGCGGTCCAGGAAGCGGCCAGGATCCTGGCCGAAGCCGAGAGACCCGTGATCATGGCAGGGGGAGGGGTAGCGACCTCCGACGCGGCCTCGGAGCTGGTGGCGCTGGCAGAGAGACTCTCTATCCCTGTCGTCACCTCTCTGAATGGCAAAGGCTCGATCCCCGACGACCATCCTCTCTCGGTCGGTGTCGTGGGCAGGTACTCTCGCATGTGCGCCAACCAGCTGGTGTTGGAGGCAGACCTCGTCTTCTTCGTGGGCAGCCGAGCCGGTGGCGCCACTACCATGGACTGCAAAGTTCCCAGGCAGGGCACAACGGTTATCCAGCTAGACATCGATCCCGAGGAGATCGGTAGGAACTACCCAGTCAGGGTAGCGCTGGTGGGAGATGTCCGTGTCACCCTTCAGCGGCTGGTGGAGGTAGCTGCGCAAGCGCCGGAGAGGACGGCCTGGGTCGAGCGTGCCCAGCAACTACTGCGCCAGTGGCGAGCCGAGATGGCGCCGACGGTCAACTCAGAGGCGGTGCCGATCAGGCCCGAGCGGCTCTGTCGGGAGATTACCGAGGCCCTGCCCCCGGAAGCGGTAGTGGTAGCAGACACAGGCCACGCGGCCCACTGGGGAGCGATGTTCATCGAACTGAAGAGTCCTAATCAGCGGTACATCCGGTGTGCCGGTACCCTGGGATGGGCCTTCCCTGGCTCGCTGGGGGTGAAATGCGCCCTCCCCGACCGACCGGTGCTCTGCTTCATCGGGGACGGGGGCTTCGACTATCACTCGGCCGAATTGGAGACCGCTCTTCGAATGGGGCTGAATACTGTGACGGTAGTGAACAACAATTACGCCCTCAGCCATCCGAAGAGAAACGTAGATGAAGCCTACGGTGGCCCCAATCGGGGGAGGTCTCACGAAACCTGGAGGTATGGCCACACCAACTTCGCAGTGTTGGCTGAGGCTCGGGGCTGCCTCGGCATACGAGTGGAAAGGCCAGGCGAACTAAGAGCAGCCCTGGAGCGAGGCTTCGCCGCAGACAGGCCGGTGGTGATCGATGTGGTGACCGATGTCGACGCTATCGCCATGCCGGCGTAAGGGTTCCGGCATCCTCCAGTCTGCGGGATCAGTTCATCAGCAGGCTATTCCTCGACGGCCCTGCTGATGAACTGATCCCAATGCTTGACTCCCCATATCGGCCGACAAGGTCTTTGATCACACTCAGAACGGACAAGGAGGTCAAAGATGAAACATCTGCTTATCTACATGATAGCTGTCATCTGCCTGGTGGTCGCCGGATGCACTCAAGCTGTTCCAGCGCCCACCCCAACGAAGTCCGCTGCCGCTCCCGCGGCCGCCACTGCGCCGGCCAAGGCCGCGGAGCCGACCAAGGCGCAGGCCGCAACCCCCGCGCCCACTCAAGCCCAGACCAAGAAGGTGGACTACCCTCAGAAGGGCAAGGCGATCATGATCATCGTTCCTTGGGCGCCGGGCAACTCCAACGACTTGATCGCGCGGCTGATGGCGGGAGCTTTGGAGAAGGAGTTCGGAACACCCGTCGAGGTAGTCAACAAGCCAGGGGCGGGGACTCAGGTGGGGATGATGGAAGTGGCACGAGCCAAGCCGGATGGCTACACCCTGGGCGTGAATGGGATCATCACTATTAGCCTCCTGTATCTGAACGAGGAGCGGAAAGCGAACTTCGGGCGTAAGGATTTCGAGCCTGTCTCGCTGGCCATTCTGGATCCGTGGGTGCTGGCCGTCCGGGGCGACAGTCAGTACAAGAGTCTGAAAGAACTATTCGACGACGCCAAGGCGAATCCCAGGAAGATCAAGATGGGCACCAATGGATACATGACTCCCACCCACATGGTCCTCATGATGTTGGAGAAGGAAGTTGGTACCAGGTTCGCCGCGGTCCACTTCGAAAGCGGGCCTCAGAGCATAGCAGGGCTACTCGGCGGGCACATCGACGCCATGATCTCATCTCCCGGTCCCATGCGAGACTCGATCAGGGCCGGCGAGATGCGCGTGCTAGGGGTTATGGACAACCAGGAGAGCGAGTTCGCGCCGGGCGCCAAGACCTTCAAGGCCCAGGGATGTGACATCGTCAGTTCTGTGGGGCGAGGACTCCTGGCACCCGGGGGTACTCCCAAGGAGATCGTGGATATCCTGGACGGGGTTATCAAGAAGGCAACCCAGGATCCCGAGTTCACCAAGAAGATAGTCGATCTGGGGATGTCGGTTCGGTACATGAACCCGAAGGACTTCGCTGCTCACTGGGACGAGGCGGACGCCCAGGTCAAGGTGATGATGGACCAGAATAAGGCAGAGGGACCTCAGAAGTAGTGTTCCGTCCGAGAGACAGACCATCATCGTGAGCGACGAGGTAGGAGTTTGGGGACACAGCAACCCCATTCGGGGGCCTGTAGCTTGTGAATCCCCTGCATAGAGGAGGATTGTGGATGCTGCTCAATCGAGAGCGGGCCCTCGGCATCATGGCAGACTCTGGCATCGACGTATTGCTGGGGACGACGGCGGTCAACTTCACCTATCTTAGCGGCTGCAGTCCCTGGCATCACTGGGTCTACAGGCTCAATACCCGCGAGAACTTCGCCTTCCAATACTATGCCTTGGTCCCCAGGAACCCGGATATCCCGGGCGCAATAGTCTCTCCGAATCGCCCGGGCAGCATATCGTGTCTGGCCCAATGGCCTAGCTGGATCGAAGATCTCTACCTCTTCGGGCCAGCGACGGAACCAGGCCAGGCGCCCCCGGCCAAGGCTCCCCCTGAGGTGTTCCGGCTCTACGACATGGCCCTGACTTCACGGGAGAGGGGTCTCAAGTCGCCTGGCGAAGCGTTAGTCCGAGCGCTGCGAGACCGAGGCTTAACTCGCGGGGTCATCGGGATTGACAGCGCAGGGATGAAGCCAGCGCAGCTCGAATACGCCCAGCGGGAACTACCAGACATTCAATGGAAGGAAGCGGGCGAGCTCTTCCGGTATATCAGGATGGTCAAAACACCCGAGGAAGTCGCCCTGCTTCGGAAAGCAGCTGAGATCAACTGGAAAGGGTTCCAGGCACTGCTCAAGGCTGCCGTGCCGGGGAACACTGAGATCGACCTGTCATGTGCTTACCGAGCGGGGGTGTCGCTGGCCGGGGGCATGACTGTCTTCTGCAACAACTCCTGCGGTCCCTGGGCGGTGAACCATTGGGAGCCGCGCGACTACGTACTGCAGCCGGGCAACTCGGTCTACTGCGATGCTGGCTGCACCAACCGCTACTACCATGCCGACACCAACGTCAGCGCTGCGCTGGGGGAGCCAACACAACTCCACCGCGACCTCTTCCAGGCTATGAGCAACGGCATAGACGCCGCCATGGCCATGATACGGCCGGGGGTGAAGTTCTCTGACGTCATGGCCGCCCAGAGCGAGGGGACTCTTGCCAGCGGTGCGATCAAGGCCTTCGGTGGCTTCGGCCACGCTGTGGGGCTCGAGCCTCGGGATCTTCCTATGATCCAGACGCCGTGGCAGACCGCCGAGGACGAGTTCCTCAAGGTGTCCCACGACCTCCCTCTGGAGGCTGGAATGGTATTCAACTTGGAGAACAACACTCGTAGAATGGGGCTGGGCTCCATCGCCGTGGAGGACACCCTGCTCGTAACGCCAACGGGCTGTGAGTCGCTGACACCTCAAGAGCGGGAGATCATAGTCCTGCCGGTGTAGGGTCTCTCCAATCGCAAAGGCTAAGCTGGGGGTAGAGTAAGAGGATCTATGGCACCTGATAGGAGGAGACGACGTGACAACGGATGAACTGAGGATCGCCGTACAGCCGCTGGGGCAGGGCATATGGCGATGCGCTGCCCCTAACAACATGTGCAGCTGCGTGATCTTCGCCGGTGAGCGGGCCGTCCTCGTAGCCGACAGCATGGTCACGCCTAGCCTGGCGCGCCAGGTCAAGACCGCCGTCCAGCAGCTTGCGAACAAGCCGGTCCGATACCTTTTCAACACCCATGGGGACTCCGACCACATCCTGGGCAACCAGGAGTTTTGGCCGGAGAGCGTTCTCTTGAGCCACCGCCTTACTCGCGAGCGTCTCCTCACTGAAGGTGACGGGGCAGTGCAAATGGCAAAGGCGTCACGCCCAAACCTGGCTCCCGAGTTGGACCAGGTGCGGGTGGTAGCTCCGGAAGTGGCCTTCGAGGGCACTCTGGAACTCGACCTGGGTGGCATGCTGGTGGAGTGCATACATATGGGGCCGGCCCATACCTCCGGCGATGTCGCGGTGTGGATCCCCAATCGTCGCGTCGTCTTCGCGGCCGACCTGATCTTCAATCGGGTCTTCCCCGTCACCCGCAACGCAGACGTGCGCGGCTGGCTGCGCGCCCTCGATAGACTGGACGAGCTGCAGCCGGAGGTGGTCGCGGTCGGTCACGGCGACGTTGGTGGCCCGGAGCTGATCGGTCAGATGCGCGAGCTGCTCACGACAGTGCGCGACGGCACCCTGGATGCCCTCAGTCGGGGCCTCAGTCTGGAGGAAGCGTTGCAGGAGATAAGGTTCCCAGCATACGAGGGGCTGCCACGAGCCGAGGAGCGAATACCCCAGGCGATCCAGCGCATCTACAAGAATGAAGGCATGAGGATCGAGTAGAGGAGTCGAGAGTCTCGGAGGCTGGTCGGAGAATAGGCGATCGGCCCGTTTTCGTTCGAGATGGTGCCCTGAAGGGGCATGGCGAACTGTTATCCTGAACTGCCGTAGATCAAAGAGGGGTGAGGGTGAAACATCTTCACCCTCACCCCTCTTTGGGCACAGTAGACGAGCAGGGCCGTGCGGACCTATACATATTAACCTTGACACCCATGGCTTGATCGCACATAATTGCCGCCAATCATAACCTCGTGCTTTTCCCACGTGGTGTCGTGGCAACCTGGCCTAGGTTGCGCCGGGGAGCTCTACCGCATCCCGCGGCGGCTCTGTATCACCAACGGCGGTGATCCCCAACCAGCGACGGTAACGCTCCAGGGCAGGCGTCTGCAAAGGTCGGTAAGTCGGCCGTGTCTGGTGCACGGCTCAATCCCGCGCGGTGCCGAGTTCAGTAGCCTCTTCATCTTATCGTCCTTGGAATAGCACGCCCTCTGGCGGCCGCGCGCGCTCAATTTTGGGAGGAGTATGCAGTGAAGGATCCGCGTGAAGAGAGCCGAATCAGCCGTAGGAAGTTCCTAGCCGGTGGGCTCGCCGTGACCGGCGTAGCGTTCTTGAGCGCCTGCTCGCCGGCCTCGCAGCCCAGCCCCACCGCCGCGCCCGCCTCCAGCAAGCCAGCCGCCAGCCCAGCCGCGAACGGCCAACCCGCAGCCGGAGGCCAAGCCGCCGCGCCGGCCAAGACCCTGAAGAAGGTCACCATCGCCCTCGGTGCCGACGCCCGCAGCATGGCCCCCAACCACATCGTGGACTGGACAACCGATATCCAGAACGCCGCCGTCTACGATCGCGCCTGCAGCTACGACCCGGCCAAGGGCTACAAAGTGGGCAACTGGACCACCGAACTGAAGCTGATAGACGACCTCACCTGGGAGATGAAGATCGTCAAGCCGGACATCAAGTTCACCAACGGCGAGCCGCTGGACGCCGAGGCGATCAAGGCAGGCTTCGAGTTCGCCATGGACCCCGCCACCAAGAGCCATTTCGCTGAGCGCTACAAGCCCATCGTTGGTTTCGAAGTCGTCAACCCCACTACCCTGCGGGTCAAGACGTCCGAGCCTTGGGCCGCCATGCCGGTGCGTATGTGTCTCTTCTACCCTATACCGCCCAAGTACTACAAGGAGAAGGGGCTGGACCACTTCATCAAGAACCCGGTCGGCTCGGGCCCCTTCATCATGAAGCAATGGGCACGCGACGAGCGGATGGTGCTGGACCGGAACCCCAACTACTGGCGGAACCCGGTAGCGGTGGAGCAGATGGAGTTCCGCTACATCCCGGAGTTCAGCGCCCGCCTGTCAGGCCTTCTGGCCGGCGAGGTGGACATCGTCAAGGACATCCCGGTGGACGCCATCGAGCGGGTCAACGGCAGCGGCAAGGCCCGCTGCGAGGAGATCCCCTCCTCCCGCATCAACTACGTGGCGCTGGTGAACAACCGTCCGGACAGTGTGTTCAAGGACAAGAAGGTCCGCCAGGCGATGAACTACGCGGTGAACGTGCCCGAGATCATCCAGGGCGTTTTCAAGGGGCACGCCACGCGAATGCCCGGCTGTCTCTCCCTCGACAACCCCGAGGTCAACAAGAACGTCAAGCCCTATGCGTACGATCCCGAGAAGGCCAAGGCCCTCCTGAAGGAGGCGGGTGTCGACCCGACCAGCCTGAACATCACCATGGACGCGCCCCAGGGCCGCTATCCGATGGACAAGGAGGCCGCCCAGGCTGTTGCCGCCCAATTGGGCAAGATCGGGGTCAAGGTCCAGGTCCGTTACAACGAATGGGGCACTCACCTGGACAAGATCGTCAACCGGAAGACCGGCGACATGTTCTTCCTCGGATGGGGACCGAACATGGACGCCGCCAACACCATCGAGTACCTGTTTGCGGAAAAGTCCACTTACAGCAGCTACGGGGACCCGAAGGTGGAAGCTAAGATTGCCACGGTCTCCAAGACCATCGATCCGACAAAGCGCCAGGCCCTGTACGACGAGATCCAGCAGGACATCCTGGAGGAGTCCCCGTGGATCTTCCTCTGGCAGCAGCACGACATCTACGGCGTCTCCAACGGCGTCGACTGGAAGCCCAGGCCGGACGAGTTCCTCTGGATGGGCGAGGCGAAACCCAAGTAGCAGTCAGCAGTCAGCTATCAGCCGTCAGCTTTGAGAAGACGTAGGGCGGGGCGGATGTCCTGCCCTACGCTCTAGCTGATGGTTGATCGCCAGTAGCTGATGGCTGAATGCTGAAAGCTGATAGCTATCTATGACTCGATACCTCGCAACCAGATTGACACATGCGGCGGTCGTCGTCTTTCTCGCGCTGACGGCCGTCTTCTTCATGGTCCGCCTCACGGGAGACCCCGTCCTGCTGTTCATGCCCATGGACACATCGCCCAAGGACATCGAGGAGTTCCGCCAGAAGCTGGGCTTCAACGATCCGGTCTGGATGCAGTACGGCCGCTTCGTCGGGGACGCCCTCCGGGGCGACTTTGGGGAGTCGCTGCGGCAGCAGCGCCCTGCCACGGAGGTGGTGCTTGAGAAACTGCCGGCCACCCTCGAGCTGGGCTTCACGGCCATCATCATCTCCGTCCTCGTCGGTATTCCCCTGGGCATGCTTTCCGCCACCAGACGCGGCTCGGTCTGGGATAAGATCGGCACCTTCCTGGCGGTGATCGGTCAGGCGGTCCCCGGCTTCTGGCTCGGACTGCTGCTGATACTGCTGTTTTCAGTCTGGCTCCAATGGTTACCCACGGGAGGGCGGGGCACTTGGCAGCAGTTGATCATGCCTGCCATCACCCTGGGGGCCTTCAACTTCGCCCGCTACGCGCGGCTCACCCGCTCCACCCTGCTGGACGTCCTGGGCCAGGACTACGTCCGCACCGCACACGCCAAGGGGCTTAGCTCCAGGGTGGTGATGTGGCGACATGCCCTCAAGAACGCTAGCATTCCGATAATCACCGTCACAGGGCTCCAGGTGGGGCGTGTCCTCGGCGGTGCCGTGATCGTCGAGCAGATTTTCGCCTGGCCGGGGCTCGGGCGGGCCACCATCCAGGCACTTCTCAACCGCGATTTTCCGGTGGTGATGGCCGCCGTCGTCATCTTCGCGCTGCTGTACACCATCACCAACCTGCTCACCGACCTGGCTTACAGCTGGGCCAACCCGCAGGTGCGGCTATCATGAGCAGCGTCGTCGCCACCCCCATCGCTTCCAACGTCGTGGAGTTGAACACCCTCCGGCGAGGCAGACCGCCCCTCTGGCGGCAGCTGCTCAGAGACCGATGGGCGTTCACCTCGGTGCTCTTCCTACTCGGCATCGTCATGATGGCTACATTCGCCCACATCCTGGCCCCCGGCGACATCAACCTGCCCGACTACGGCGCGCGGTTGGTCCCACCACTCAGCCCCAACCACCCGGCCGGCACGGATCAGATGGGTCGAGACGTACTGGCCCGCGTGATCCACGGCGCCCGCATCTCACTGATCGTCGGGTTCGCCACGGTCATCATAGCCGCGACACTGGGGATCTTCGTCGGTATGCTCGCGGGGTTCTACGGCGGCTGGTTGGATACGATCCTGATGCGATTGGTGGATGTCCAGCTCTCCTTCCCCTTTATCCTGCTGGCGCTGACACTCAACGCCATCATCGGCCTGGGTCTGCAAAACATCATCATCAGCCTCGTCCTGGCTGGGTGGGTGGAGTTCGCCCGAGTCGCCCGTGGCGAGACGCTGGTGGTGCGGGAGCAGGAATACCTGCAGGCGGCGCGGCTGGTGGGATGCAGCAACCTCCGGATGATCAGACTGCACGTCCTCCCGAACATCGTGACCCCGCTGATCGTCGTCGCGACCCTACAGGTGGCGCAGTTCATTATCGCCGAGGCCAGCATCAGCTTCCTCGGCTTCGGCGTACAGCCGCCCACCCCAGCTTGGGGCAGCATGATCAGCGAAGCCCTGGACTACATCTTCTCTGGCTGGTGGCTGATCACTATTCCAGGTCTACTGCTCGGTCTGGTGGCCCTGGCAGTGAACATCACCGGCGACTGGCTCCGCGATACCCTGGACCCCAGACTTGTGTTGTAGCGATCAGCTGACAGCTGTCAGCGGCAGTAGACTGCATGCGGCGCACCATGCCAGACAGCGCCGTCGGCTCATCACATGACCAGTACAGGCACCGAAAGCTGATAGCTGACTAGCTGATCGCTGATAGCTGACTAGCTGATCGCTCGTTCAAGAAGGAGGTAGCAACATGCCCCTACCCTTGGAAGTGTTCCAGTGGAAGCACGAGAAGGTCAAGGCGTTCCTGGCCGAGAACGGCTACGCTGCCCTGGCGGTGACCACCCCGGCCAACTTCTACATGCTCACGGGGTTCCACCTGGACGTGGCGCCGTGGGAGCGGCCGGTGGCCGCGGTCTTCCCGGCACAGGGCGAGCCCTTCATGGTGATGAACAGTCTTTCAACCCATCACCTGATGATGGCGAAGGAGCGAGAGGCCCTCTACGTCACCGACTGGTCAACCTATTATGAGCACAACCGCTACTCAAAGAAGACGTACGTCACCCCCCAGTGGACCGAGCTGCTGGCGGCGCGGCTGCACGCGGCGGGGATCAGAAAAGGCACCGTCGCCGTGGACGGCAGCGGAGGCAGCCTGGCGGGTGTGAAGAAGAAGCTCCCAGGAATCGACTTCGTGGACGTCACTCCCTTCATGGTCGAGACTCGGGAGATCAAGCACCCGGAGGAGCTGGCAGTGCTCCGCCTCGCGGCCTCCCTGACGGACTACGCCCAGGACCGATACATGGAGCTTGCCCGGCCGGGCAAGCTGGCCATCGCGGTGGACGCCGAGGTAATGGCCCTGGTCTACGAGGAAGCATCCCGCCGCCACCCCGATCGAGAGATCGCCAGCTCCACCAAAGGGCTGTCCGGACCTGCCTCCGCCTCGCCGCATGGCAACGGGGCGAATCTAGGGGTACGATTCGAGAAAGGCCACGGCGTGGTGAACATCCTGAACGTCCGGCTGGACGGCCTGATGTGCGAGAGCGAGCGGACCTTCTTCATAGGTCAGCCGAGCGATCTACAGAAGCGGGCCTACGAGGCTGCCACGGCGGCCGCTCTGAGGGCAGCCGAGCAGATAGTGGCCGGGAACACCGTTGCCGACATCGACGGGGCAGCCCAGGCAGTGATCGAGGCGGCGGGCTTCGGCGACAACATCTTCCACCGGACCGGACACGGCATGGGCATCGAGGGGCACGAGTTTCCCGCCGACGTGGCGTTCAACTACCGACCGCTCAAGGAGAACGAGGTATGGTCCTGCGAGCCCGGAGTCTACATCTACGGCCTCGGCGGTTTCCGCCAGGACAACAGCGTGATCGTGGGGAGGGATCGCCCCGAGGTCCTCAACAAGCGGAGTGTCCGGCTGGAGGACCAGATCATCCCAGTGTAGCGGCTTCTCGGATATTCTCAGTGAGCGTAGGGTGCGCACGGCCGTGCGCACCCTACGCCGTTCTCAGCCCATTAGAATTCCCTAATAATTAGACTAATTCGGTCTAATTGGGTTGACAATGGTCCCGTGTGGCGCTAATATTGCCACCAAGGTTGGCCCTTCCAGACTCCGAACAGGCCAACCCCAACGCCAGGCTTCCCAAAGCCCGCGCTATTCCAGACTGCGCGAGGAGATAACTACAATGGTCTTCGTCGAGAAAACCGCACCCGACTTCGAAACTAGAGCCTACATCCGCGGGGATTACAGAGACGTCCGCCTCAGCGACCACAAGGGTCGTTGGGCAGTGCTCTTCTTCTACCCAGGCGACTTCACCTTCGTCTGCCCAACGGAGCTGGCAGACCTCGCCAATCGACACGGCGAGCTGGAAGCCTTGGGGGTGGATCTGCTGGCCATCAGCACCGACAGCCACCACGTCCATCGTGCGTGGCAGGAGGCAGAGCTATCCAAGATGGTGCCAGGCGGGCTAGCCTTCCCGATGCTCTCCGACCCTGGAGGCAGGATCGGCTCCATGTACGGCGTGTACGACGACGTCAACGGCATCGACGTGCGGGGCCGCTTCATCATCGACCCCGAGGGGGTGATCCAGTCGATTGAGGTCGTGCCTCCGGCTGTCGGCCGCAGCACGGATGAGCTGATCCGCCAGGTCAAGGCCCTGCAATTGGCGAGGGAGACCGGCCAGGCCACTCCCGCCTGCTGGCTGCCAGGCCAGCCAACCATCAAGCCCAGCCCCGAACTGGTGGGCAACGTGTGGAAGGTGTGGCCGCCCAGCAGAGCAGCCTAGGCATGGCATGCCGGATTACCCGGCTCCGTCGCCGCGTGGACGCGGCGACGGAGCCCTCTATGTCCTTCCGAGCAGGCCACCTCCTATCCGAGCAGGCCGCCTCCTATATGTCATTCTGAGCAGGCCGCAGCCTGCGAAGAATCTCCTGTTGGCGTAGTACCAGTACCAGGAGATTCTTCGGCGCTGCGGCGCCTCAGAATGACAGCGTTGGGGAAGGCCGTCTATGGTATCCTAACAGTTGTTGCCCAGGCACAACTCAACGTAGGGGGTGACAGTGGACAGCCTGTTTCTGGCCAGAACGCAATTCGGGATCACCACGGTCTACCACTTCTTCTTCGTTCCCCTTACCCTCGGGCTCTCCATCCTGGTGGCCATCCTGGAGACTCGATACGTCCGCACCGGCGACGAAAGCTACAAGCGGATGGCCCAGTTCTGGGGAAAGCTGTTCCTGATCAACTTCGCCATGGGTGTCGCCACGGGCATCGTCCAGGAGTTCCAGTTCGGCCTGAACTGGTCGGACTACTCCCGGTTCGTCGGGGATATCTTCGGCGCACCGCTGGCCGTCGAGGCGTTGTTGGCCTTCTTCCTGGAGTCGACCTTCCTGGGCCTCTGGGTCTTCGGCTGGGACAGGCTCTCTCGGGGCCTCCACGCCGCCACCATATGGCTGGTGGCCATAGGGTCCAACCTCTCGGCCTTCTGGATCCTGGTGGCCAATTCCTTCATGCAGGAGCCGGTGGGCTACACCCTCAGGAACGGCCGGGCGGAGATGACCGACTTCTTCGCGCTGCTGAGCAACCCGAACCTCCAGACCCAGTACCCACACGTGCTGTTCGCGGGACTCGCCACCGGCGCCTTCTTCATGCTGGGGATCAGCGCCTACCACATCTGGAGGCAGAGTCCTGACCTGGAGCTGTTCCGCCGCTCCTTCCGCATGGCGGCCCTCGTCGCGGTGCTCAGCGCCTTCGCCGTGATGGGGGTGGGCCACGCCCAGACCCAGCACATAGCCCAGTCTCAGCCCATGAAGCTGGCCGCAGCCGAGGCGCTGTGGGACAGCGAGGATCCGGCGGGTCTATCCCTCTTCACCGTCGGCAACGAGGCGGAACTGAGGGATGTCTTCGTCATCCGGATACCCTACGCCCTCTCCCTCCTGACCTACAACAGTCCACAGGGCGAGGTAAAGGGTATCAAGGACCTCCAGGTGGAGTACCAGCAGAGATATGGGCCTGGGAACTACGTACCGTCGGTGATCCTCTCCTACTGGAGCTTCCGCGGGATGATCGGCGCCGGTGTGGCGATGTTACTGTTGGCCCTTGCGGCCCTACATCAATCGGTGCGGGGCAGGGTCGAGCGGACGCCGCTCCTGCTGAAGCTTCTCACCCTCTCCATTGCCCTGCCCTACCTGGCCAACTCGACAGGGTGGATCCTCACCGAGATGGGGCGGCAGCCCTGGATCGTCTTCGGGCTTATGCAGACCGCGGACGCCGTCTCCCCCACCGTCCCCGTGGGGATGGTGGCCTTCTCCCTGGTGGGCTTCACCCTGCTGTACGGGGCGCTGATGGTCGCCGACATCTACCTGCTGGCCAGGTACGCCAGGGGCAAAACGGCCGGGGAAGAGGCCACCTCCCTGGCAGAGGGCTACTGATACGCAGGGATTTTGGATGAGCAGGATTAAGGAGTGATGCAAACGATTCCCCTCTCCCTGAGGGAGAGGGTTAGGGTGAGGGGGGACTTGGAGACAACCAGCCAGGCCCCTCACCCCGACCCTCTCCCTGAGGGAGAGGGAGCCATCGTCTCCCCCTCTCCTCGTGGGGGAGGGGGCCGGGGGGTGGGGTCCGTCACTCAGTACTCAGCACTCGATAGGATCGGAGTGGTGACATGGATCTGAACGTCGTCTGGTTCGCCCTGATCGCGGTGCTCTTCACAGGGTTCTTCTTCCTGGAGGGGTTCGATTTCGGCGTGGGGATGCTGCTCCCCTTCCTGGCGAAGGAGGATGCCGACCGCCGCGTTGTGATCAACTCGATCGGCCCCTTCTGGGACGGCAACGAGGTGTGGCTGCTAACGGCGGGCGGTGCCATGTTCGCCGCCTTCCCCCACTGGTACGCCACCCTGTTCAGCGGCTTCTATCTCGCCCTGGTGCTGATGCTGTTCGCGCTGATACTTCGAGGCGTCGCCTTCGAATTCCGCAGCAAGGCGGAGAGCCCTCTCTGGCGCAACGGGTGGGACTGGGCCATCTTCTTCGGAAGCTTCGTCCCAGCCCTGCTGTGGGGAGTAGCAGTGGGCAACCTGCTGCGCGGTCTCCCAATCGACGCCAGCATGCACTACACGGGCGGCTTCCTGGAGCTGTTGAACCCCTACTCCCTGCTTGGCGGGCTGACCTTTGTCTCGCTCTTCCTACTCCATGGGATACTCTTCCTGAAACTCAAGACGAGGGGGGAAGTACTGGAGCGGGCCAAAGCAGCCACCTTCAGGGTCTGGCTCCCAGCGGTGATCCTGGCGGTGGTGTTCTTCTCGGCCACACTCTTCGCCACCGACATCTTCGTGAAGCCCGGGGTGACACCCAACGTGAGCCCGGGCGTGCTGCCGCTGCTGGCAGCGGTAACGCTGCTGCTGGTGGGGTGGTTTGTAAAAGCAGGGCGAGAGGGATGGGCATTCGCTATGTCGGGCCTGACCATCCTCCTGGCGACTGCCACAGTGTTCATCGGGCTGTTCCCGCGGGTGATGATCTCCACCCTGGACCCAAATTGGAGCCTCACCATCTACAACGCCTCCTCCAGCCCCTACACCCTGCAGGTGATGACGGTGGTGGCGATCGTCTTCGTGCCCATCGTCCTGGCCTATCAAGGCTGGACCTACTGGGTATTCCGCGGGCGGGTCGGTAGGACCCAACCACTGGAGTACTGAGGGAGTAACCCCGGGGCGCATCCGGGGAGGGCATGCCCCGGGAGGGCGAAGCTCCCGCTGAGCCACCCGGTGGAGTAGCAGGAATCACCCCCTGCTGAGCCACCCGGTGGGGAACATGGGCGCCACCCCAACCGGCGGCTCTCCGGGAGGCTCGCCCTCCCATGAGGTGTCGGGCAGTAGTGCCGGGCCCAGATGCCACGACCGCTCCAGCGAACTGATGAACAAACCAGGACAGGCGGCGCTACTACTATGAATCTGGACGGGAGGCTACTGCATTTAGCCAGAGACGTACGGCTGTATCTGGCCCTCACGGTGGGGTCCGGCTTCCTGCTGGGCATCGCAGTGGTGCTGCAGGCCCACTACCTGAGCCTGGTGGTCTCCCTCGCCTTCGTGAATGGGCAGGACCTCGGCCAGCTTCAGGGTCCGATAACGGTGCTGGTCGCCGTCGTTGTTGCCCGAGCAGCCCTGGTCTACGCGAGGGAAGCCGCCGCCGGTCTGGCCGCCGCTCGCATCAAGGCGTCGCTCCGCGAGCGGCTGTTCGCCCACCTGCTGACCCTGGGGCCCTCATACGTCCGAGGCGAGCGCACCGGTGAACTGACCAACACCGCAATCGAGGGGATCGAGTCTCTGGATGGCTACTTCAGCCAGTACCTCCCCAATCTGGCTCTGGCGGCGCTGATCCCCGTGACGATCCTGGCGTTCGTCTTCCCCCTGGACCTACTGTCCGGGACCATCTTCCTCCTCACGGCCCCCCTGATCCCCCTCTTCATGGTGCTCATAGGCAAGGGAGCGGAGGCACTCACGAAGAGGCAATGGACGAGGCTCAGCCGGATGAGCGCCCACTTCCTCGATGTACTCCAGGGTCTTACCACCCTCAAGCTGTTCGGGCGCAGCCGGGAGCAGATCCGGCTGATCGCCGGGGTGAGCGACCGATACCGGGAGGCCACCATGGGGGTGCTGCGGGTAGCATTCCTATCCGCCCTCGCCCTGGAACTGCTGGCAACCATCAGTACCGCCGTCGTGGCCGTGGAGGTCGGGCTACGGCTGCTCTATGCCCACCTCACCTTCCAGCAGGCGTTCTTTCTGCTGATCCTGGCCCCGGAATTCTATGCCCCACTCCGCACCCTCGGCACCAGCTTCCACGCCGGCCTCTCAGGAGTGGCAGCAGCCTCAAGAGTGTTCGAGATCCTTGATCGGGACGCGGAGAAGTCCGGAGACCTCCCTCTCCCTCGGGGAGAGGGTCGGGGTGAGGGCTCGTTGGTACGATGCCACGCTGCCCCTCACCCTAACCCTCTCCCTGAGGGAGAGGGGACTCCCATCCTCTCACCTGTCCATCCTGTCTCTCCCCTTCCCCGCGGACTCGCGTCCCCGCGTCTCCACATCGACGACCTCCACTACTCCTACGATGGTGGGCGACGGCCGGCCCTCGCGGGCGTGTCCTTCGAGATCGGCAGCGGGGAGAAGGTAGCGCTGGTGGGCGCCAGCGGCTCCGGCAAGAGCACCATAGCCCACCTGCTGCTGCGATTCCTGGAGCCGGATCGAGGAAAGATCGTGGTCGACGGCGTGCCCTTGAGTCAGTGGGCACCGGAGGAGTGGCGGAAGCAGGTCGCCTGGGTTCCTCAACTCCCCTACCTCTTCCACTCCTCCGTGGCCGACAACCTCCGCCTGGCAAAGTCCGAGGCCACACGGAAGGAGTTGGAGGAAGCTACCCGGTCCGCCCACGCCCACCGGTTCATCGAGTCGTTGCCAAAGGGTTACGACACCGTGGTAGGCGAGCGGGCCGAGAGGCTGAGCGGGGGCCAGGCCCAGCGGATCGCCCTGGCCAGGGCCTTCCTCAAGGACGCCCGCTTCCTGATCCTGGACGAGGCGACCTCCCAACTGGACCCCGATCTGGAGTGTAGCCTTCAGCAGTCGATGGACCGGCTGATGGCAGGCCGCACCGTGCTGGTCATAGCCCACCGGCTGAGCACCGCTCGCCGAGCCAACAGGATCGTGGTGTTGGATGAGGGTCGCGTGGCGGAGATAGGCAACCATGAGGAACTCGTGGAGAAGGGTGGGATCTACCGCCAGCTGGTGGAAGCGAGCGGAGTCCTTCAACCATGAGTACGGCCCTGCGCCTCGTTCGACTCCTCGCCCCCTTCAGAGGGTGGATCGCACTATCGACGTTGCTGGGATTCGCCACCGTCGGGGCCGGCATCGGCCTGATGGCCACGGCGGCCTTCCTCATCGCCAGCGCCGCCCTTCACCCCTCTGTGGCGGATCTCGCGCTCGCCATCGTTGGGGTGCGCTTCTTCGGCCTGTCCCGCGGGGTGCTCCGCTACCTGGAGCGCTACGCATCCCACAGCACCACCTTCCGACTGCTGGCAGGGCTGAGGGTATGGTTCTACGAGGCCCTGGAACCGCTGGCCCCGGCCCGGCTGCTCCAGCACAGGAGCGGCGACCTGCTCGGCCGCGCCATCGCCGACATCGAGACGCTCCAGCACTTCTACGTTCGGGTCGCGGCGCCGTCCCTGGTCGCGCTCCTTGTAGCCGTGGCCACCTGGCTCCTCCTGGCTTCATTCGACAGCTCCCTGGCCTGGACGCTGCTCACCTTCCTCCTGCTGGCAGGGGTGGCTCTTCCGGTAACGGTGGAGCGGCTGAGCCGAGGGCTAGGCCGGCAATCGACCAGACTGCGAGCCGAGTTGGGCGTGGAGATCGTGGACGGACTCCAGGGGATGGCCGACCTGGTGGCCTTCGGGCGGGAGCGGGACCAACTGGATCGAGTTCTCTCGCTCAATCGCCGGCGGGCCCACCTCCAGGAGCGTATGGGCCAGATCACGGCCCTCCATAGCGCGGCGGGCACCCTCCTGGCAAACCTCGGAATGGCAGCGATGCTGCTGATAGCGATCCCCCTGGTGACGGGAGGGGTGATCGAGGGAGTCTACCTGCCGGTCCTCGCCCTGGTGGCCCTCACCAGCTTTGAGGCGGTCTTCCCCCTTCCCCTCGCTTTCCAACATCTGAGTAGCTGCCTTGAGGCAGCCCGCCGGCTGTTCGAGATCGCGGATTCGGATGCGGGAGCACACGAGTTCCATTGGGGTAAACCTAACCCCCCGACCCCCTTCCCGCGTCGGGAAGGGGGAGCCCAAGAGTTCCCTCTCCCTGAGGGAGAGGCCGCCAACAACTTCCCTCTCCCTGAGGGAGAGGGTCAGGGTGAGGGGGAACGTGGGTCACAACCGAACATACCCTCACCCCGAGACGCGAGCTGGCGCGGCGTCACGCCTCTTCCCGTCGCGGCGGGAGAAGGAGACGAAGGCTCCCCCTCTCCCCGTGGGGGAGGGGGCCGGGGGGTGGGGTCCGTCCCCCTCCTCTCCGTCCAGAATCTCGGCTTCCGCTACGCTCCGGACCAACCACGGGTGTTGGACTGGATCTCCTTCAAGCTAGAGGCCGGGCAGCGCGCGGCGATAGTCGGACCCAGCGGGGCCGGAAAGTCCACCCTGCTCCATCTGCTGCTCCGATTCTGGGACTACGAGGAGGGCCAGATCCTGCTCGCTGGGAGGGAGCTTCGCGATTACCCCGACGAGACGGCGCGCCGCCATATGGCAACGGTCTCCCAGCGTACACACCTATTCAGCGGTACCCTCCGCCACAACATGCTGCTGGCTTGCCCCGAGGCCACTGAAGACCAGCTGTCCTGGGCAATCCAGCAGGCCAGACTCCACGCCTTCGTTCAGCAGCTCCCGGAGGGGCTGGACAGCTGGATAGGGGAGCAGGGGCTGCAGCTCAGCGGCGGCGAGCGCCAGCGTCTCGCCGTAGCCCGGGCCCTGCTGAAGGACGCCCCCATTCTGCTGCTGGACGAGCCTACCGCCAACCTGGACAGCATCACCGAGCGCGAGGTGATGCGCTCGCTCCACTCCCTGATGGAGGATCGCACCACACTGTTGGTCACCCACCGTTTGGTGGGGCTGGAAAGCATGGACCAGATCCTGGTGCTGCGAGCCGGGAGACTGGTGGAGCAGGGAACCCACCGGGAGCTGCTGGATCGGCCCAGCCTGTACCGCCGCATGTGGGAGTCCCAGCGCCAACTCCTCTCCTCTTAGAACGCCCCCAACCTCCGGCACGATTCACCAACCTGGTGACAGCCCGCCCTAACCGGAAGGGCGTCTCTCCTACAAGCCATGCCAAATCCCCTACTCGCGGCGCGCTTCTTGCATTTGGTTCGAGAGGATTGACCCTTCCAGGCGGCCGAGGGTAGGCCCCCGCATCGAAGCCACATTCAAAGTAGAGTGCGAACAGTGAACTACCTGCTGCTAACCAAGCCACGGAGCATAGCCCTGTTGCTGATGACCGCCCTCGGCGGCATGGTGGTAGCTGGTGGAGAGATCCCATCGCCCGCCCTCCTGACGCTCACCATGCTCGGCGGCGCCTTGGCAGCCGGGGGTGCCAACTGCCTGAACTGCTACCTGGACCGCCACCTGGACCGGCAGATGGCTAGAACCAAGGATCGGCCCCTCCCAGCCGGTAGGCTACAACCTCGCCAGGCGCTCCTCTTCGGGCTGGGCTTGTGCGGCGCGGCCATCCCGGTGCTGGCAGTCGGAGTCAACGTCCTCAGCGCGATCCTGGCGGCGGCGGGCATCCTCTATTACGTGGTCATCTACACTCGGTGGCTCAAACGCACCTCCCCCTGGAGCGTCGTCTTCGGCGGCGGTGCCGGCGTCCTCCCGCTCTTGGTCGGCTGGACCGCCGTCTCGGGGCAACTCTCCCTGGCGGCCCTCTGGCTGGGGACGGTGGTGTTCCTCTGGACCCCACCCCACTTCTGGTCCCTGGCGTTGCTCCGCCACCGGGACTATGCGTTGGTAGACCTTCCTATGCTACCGACTGTTCTTGGCAGGGGTGAAACCTGCCGGCAGATCACCATCTACGCCTCGCTCCTGATGGCGCTCACGTTGGTGGCAGTCCCTGCGGGCGTCGCCGGAGCCCCTTTCCTGGTTGCCGCACTCCTCCTCGGCACGCTCCTGCTGCACCACTCTATCGTGCTTCTGGCCGAGGCATCGAATGAGGCGGCCCAAGGGCTATACCGGTACTCCATGGTGTATCTGGCTCTGCTGTTCGGAGCACTAATTCTGGATCGGGTCGTGTGGAGATGGGCATAGAAGAGCGCAGCATACTGCTGACGGACGAGGCAGCCAACGCCACATCGACCGATCTGGCCCTGCCGGCCACGCTCTCCCTACTGCTTCTCGGCGCTTCGACGCTCTCAGGGTGCCAGGAGACGCCCGCGGCCATCTTCCGCCCGGAGTCCCCGGGAGCCACGGCCATTCACGACCTCTCCCTGATCCTGCTGGCCATCTCCGTCGTGGTGCTGGTCGGGATCGAAGCCACGCTGTTCACAGCGATCTTCCGCTTCCGCAACCGGCCGGAGAGCGAGGTGGTGCAGACCCACGGCAACCTTCGCCTGGAGATCGGATGGACCGCGGCGACAGCCTTGGCGGTGTTCGCGATCCTCGGCTTCACCGTGAAGACCATGGCGGACTCATCCTACATGCCGGCCAGCGCCTTCCCAGGCAACTCAGCCTGGCCCAACGACACCATTCCGATGCGGGTGGTGGGCTACCAGTGGTGGTGGCAGTTCGAGTATCCGCAACTCAACCTGGTCACGGCGAACGAGGTACACGTCCCAGAAGGGAAGCCGATCAGGGTCCAGGTGGAATCGGCCGACGTGATCCACAGCTTCTGGGTGCCCCGCCTAGGGGGCAAGATGGACATGATACCCGGCCAGATCAACTACACCTCCTTCGTCGCCACCCAACCCGGCGTCTACGAAGGGGAATGTGCCGAATTCTGTGGTACCCAGCACGCTCGCATGGGGTTCAAGGTAGTCGTGGTCTCGGCGGGCGAGTTCTCTAACTGGGTAAGGGCACAACAGGCACCAGCAGCCGGACCCACCACCGAGACCCAGAAGATCGGGGAGACGGCCTTCCTCCAATCCTGTGGCGGATGCCACACCGTCAACGGCACCCAGGCCGTGGGAAAGAGCGGGCCCAACCTCACCCACGTTGGCAGCCGCCTGACGCTGGCCGCCAACACCATCCCGAACACTTCGCAGGAGATGGCCCGCTGGCTTCGGGACCCACAGGAGGTCAAGCCCGGTAACCTGATGCCCAAGATCCAGATGGACGCGGCGACCGTGGATCAGCTCGTTGCGTATCTTGAGGGGCTGAAGTGATGGTCAACCCCGGGCTACCAAAGCGGCAGGGATGAACCCCTGCCCTACGCTTCCTAAATAGGGAGGAGATCCGAATGTCGGGCAGCACCGATGCCTTGCGAGAAATGGACTGGTACGAGGATGGAGTCTGGAAGTGGGTGACCGCCACCAACCACAAGCAGATCGGCATCCTCTACCTCACCACCTCCTTCGGCTTCTTCCTGCTCGCGGTGATCATGGCGATGCTGATGCGCACCCAGTTGATAGTGCCCAACAACACCCTCCTGACGCCCGGCCAGTACAACCAGATTTTCACCATGCACGGCACCACCATGGTCTTCCTGTTCGGGATGCCAGTCCTGGCGGGCCTCGGCAACTACATGGTGCCCTTGATGATCGGCGCCCACGACATGGCCTTCCCTCGGCTCAACGCCCTCAGCTACTGGACGTTGCTGGCCGGCGGCATTCTGCTCTACAGCAGCTTTCTCACGGGGGCCCCCGACGCTGGATGGTTCAGCTACGCGCCGCTCACCATCCAGCCATACTCAGCCAACGCCGCCATGGACTACTGGAGCATCTCCATAGTGCTGCTCGGCATCTCCTCCATCGCCGGGGCCGTGAACATCCTGGTGACCGTCCTGACGATGCGGGCACCGGGCATGGGCTTCAACCGGATGCCCCTCTTCGTCTGGGCGACCTTCGTGAACCAGTTCATCATCCTGGTGGCGCTCCCCAGCCTGGCTGCGGCGGCCATCATGCTCTACCTGGACCGCCACTTCGGAACGAGCTTCTTCAATCCAGTCACCGGCGGCGACCCCCTGCTGTGGCAGCACCTATTCTGGTTCTTTGGCCATCCCGAGGTGTACATCCTTATCCTGCCCGCCTTCGGCATCGTGTCCGAGGTGATACCGGTCTTCGCCCGCAAGCCGATCTTCGGCTACTCCTTCATCGTCTACTCCACCCTGGCCATCGGCGTCATGGGCTTCACCGTGTGGGCCCACCACATGTTCTCCGTGGGGTTGAGTCTGGTGGCCGACGCCGCCTTCGCCTTCACCAGCTTCACCATCGCCGTGCCCACGGCGGTCAAGATCTTCAACTGGCTCGCGACCCTCTGGGGCGGGTCGCTCAGGCTCCGCACCCCGCTGCTGTTCTGCCTCGGCTTCATAGGCCTGTTCGTCACCGGCGGACTCAGCGGCATGGCCCTGGCCGTAGTCCCCTTCGACTGGCAGGTGACCGACAGCTACTTCGTGGTCGGGCATCTCCATGCGGTGCTGTTCGGCGGGACCGCCCTTGGGGTCTTCGCGGGGCTCTACTATTGGATCCCAAAGATGACCGGCAGGAGGCTGGACGAGCGGTTGGGCATGGTCAACTTCTGGCTGGTTACGATTGGCTTCCTATTGACCTTTCAGCCCTTCCACATACTGGGAGTCCTGGGGATGCCCCGCCGAATCTACACCTACGCGGCCAACATGGGCTGGAACGAGTTGAATCTGGTATCCACCCTGGGCGGATACATCCTGGCCACCGGGGTGGGGGTGTTCCTCTGGAATGTGGTCATCAGCCTGCGCTCCGGTGAGACCGCGGGGGACGATCCGTGGGACGGGTGGACCCTGGAGTGGGCGGCGTCCTCGCCCCCTCCGCCACACAACTTCGACTCGTTGCCGCTGGTGCGCAGTGCGCGTCCGCTATGGGATCGGAAGAACCCTGACAGAGCAGACTACCTGAGACACCGACCTCCGGTCGGCGACCCTCAACTTCCAGCAGGCGCAAAGATCGAGCAAGACGAGACGCAGAGGTAGAGAGGAGGTTGAGAATGGATAGGGAGCAGGGAATAACAGCAGCGGTACTGCCAGTCATCGAGACGACCTCCGAGGAGCATGCCCTGTCTGAACACAGTCTCTGGCCACCCATACTGTCCCTTGGGCTGCTGCTTGTGGGGCTGGGCCTCATCATCCACATAGCGCTTGTCGTCCTGGGCGCCCTGATAGTGCTGTCCTCGGTGGTCGGCTGGCTGTGGGAGCCCTGGACTTCCGAACAGGAACACATCCACAAGGGGTAAGGGAAGGCATGGCTGCAAGAGTAGCAACTCGCGGGTACGAGCCCTTCGCGACACGTCTGCATCCGGCGATCCTCGCGCTGTGGGTCTTCATAGCTACGGAGGCGCTCTTCTTCGGAATACTGATCGCCTCCTACCTGTATCTCCGGTTGCGAAGCGGAGCCTGGCCTCCCCCCAACAGCCCGGATCTGGACCTGTTGCTGCCCGCCGCCAACACGGTCGTGCTGCTGGCCAGCGGCCTGACCATGCACGGCGCCGTGGCCAGCCTTCGCCAGGGCGACGATCTGATGATGAAGGGGGGTGTCGTGGCCACCATCGTCCTGGGAGGGGCGTTCCTCCTCGGGCAGGCATTCGAGTACACCCACGCCGGCTTTGGACTCAGCAGCGGCCTGCTGGGCAGCAGCTTCTTCACCCTCACCGGCTTCCACGGCGCCCACGTCTTCGCGGGGCTGCTGCTCCTGGTGCTGGTGCTGGCAAAGGTGAGCCTGAGGCCACACCTCCCTGGACGTCATCCAGGGCTGGAGGCAGCAGCCCTGTACTGGCACTTCGTGGACGCCGTCTGGGTAGCGGTGTTCACCGTCCTGTACCTGGTCTAGGGGGATGTCCCCGAGACCATCTCGAACTCGACAGACACGGAGGGAAACATGGCTAGGGAAGAGGCTCTACTGGCGACTACCGTATTTGCATCCGTCATGGCCTTGATTGTGGCTTGTGCGCCGGCCGCCCAGCCAACCCCGACGGCGGCACCGAAGGCCGCGGCCACTCAACCCGCGGCAGCACCGACGGCTGCGGTCGCTCCAACCGCCGCGGCCGCGCCTACCAAGCCTGCCGCAGCAGCCACAACTCCTGGGGCAGGGGGGACACCCGCAACCAAGACTGGCACCCCGGCCGCGGCAGGTACGGGAGACGTAGCCGCAGGAAAGGTCGCCTTCGACCAGAACTGCGGCGGCTGCCACCCAGGAGGCAACCAGGGCAATGGCCCCGCGTTGAGAGGCCGAAACCTTACTGCCGATCAGATAACGAGACAGGTCCGCAACGGTGGCGGAGGGATGCCGGCCTTCCCGGCAAGCAGGATCAGCGATCAGCAACTGAACGACATAATCGCCTACGTGCAGTCCTTGAGGTAGGGGGAGACGCGCCATGAGATCACCGAGGCATTGGGCCAGACGTGTCCCCGGTATGTGCTGTCTGGCGCTGCTGGGACTGGCCCTGGCAGGGTGTCAGTCCGCACCCATTGCGGACCAACGAAGCGCCGCACCTCCCACTCAACCTGCAGTTGTGAGCAAGACGGTCTGGGTCGGCCACTATGCCCAGGACATTCAGTCCATCTTCGACCAGAACTGCATAAGCTGCCACGGCAAGGCCAGGGCGGACAACGGCCTGAGGCTTGACAGCTACGAGGGCGCGATGAAGGGCACCCAGCATGGACCGGTGATCGTGCCCGGCTCTCCCAGCCGCAGCACACTAATGTCCGCCCTGGAGGGATCGGTGGACCCCACCATCCGGATGCCTCACGGCGAGAAGCGGCTGACTCAGCAGGAACTGCGGAACCTCACGTTGTGGATCGAAGCTGGAGCCCCTCCCAACTAGGATTACGAGGACGACGATGCAGAACGAGAACTCTGAGAAGCGGGTGGACCGTCGCACCTTTCTAACCTATCTCAATTTCGCCCTGGGGGGGTTCATCAGCGTGGCTCTGGGCATCCCTCTGGTCGGGTCTCTAGTCCTGCCGACGCTGAAGCAGCGCGAGGCCATTTGGTCCCCCGCGGGCCCCATTGGGGATTACCCCCTGGGGCAGCCGAAGGCCGCCACCGTCACCGTGACAATACGTGACGGGTGGATAGAGCGCCAGGAGGCCAAAGGTATCTGGGTGGTACGCAACAGCCAGGAAGGTTTCACAGTACTCAACGGCCGCTGCGTTCACCTCGGCTGCGCCTATAGCTGGGTGGAAAGCCAGAAAGAATTCCTGTGCCCCTGCCACGCGGGGAGGTACTCCCTGGATGGGAAGGTGCTGAGCGGCCCTCCCCCCAGGCCCCTGGACAACCTGGAGTGGCGCGTGGAAGGGGGAAACCTCATGGTCCGCTATCAGGATTTCCGTCTGGGAATCCCCCAGAAGGAGGTCGCATGAGCAGCATAGCATCCGGAGAGCAGAAGCCTGCCGGCAGGACGCAACGGCTCCTGGACCCAATCCTTGCATGGCTGGAGGGGCGATCGGGGGTGGTGCCGGCATGGAACGCCTTCTTCGCCCGAAAGGTGCCGGTGGGGGTGGGTTGGCTGTACACACTCGGTTTCGCCACCATGTTTGCCTTCATCCTGCAGGCCGCCACGGGGCTATTCCTGGCCGTGTACTACTCCCCCAGCCCCGACCACGCCTACCAGAGCATCCAGTTCACCATGTTCGAAGTCCCCTTTGGGGCCGTGGTGCGAGGGATCCACCACTGGACGGCCAGCGGCATGGTGGTGCTGGCAGTGCTCCACATGGTCACTGTGTTCATGCTGGGCGCCTACAAGTACCCAAGGGAGATGACCTGGATGGTGGGCGTCGGGCTGCTGCTTGTGACCCTCGGCTTCGCCTTCACCGGCTACCTGCTCCCATGGGACGAGAAAGCCTACTGGGCCACGGTGGTGGGCACCAGCATACCCGGCACCCTGCCCTTCCTGGGTGACCTGATGCTGCGGGTAATGCGGGGAGGCACCGAACTGGGAGCCCTCACCCTCACTCGCTTCTACGCCTTCCACATCATGCTGCTGCCGGCCTCCCTGGCAGGGCTTCTCGGCGTGCACCTTTACCTGGTGGTGTACCACGGCATCAGCGTACCCCCCTGGTTGTGGGAGAGGATCCAATCCGTCCAGCGGGTCCTCACGAACCGGCAGGCAGACGAGCAGCCACCCTCTCAGAAGGAGGAGTACAAACAGAAATACGAGCGATTCAAGGAAAGGGGTAAGACCTTCTGGCCCTACATCATCGCCGAGGACATGATCGTGGCGGCGTTGGTGTTGATCGTGGTCTTCACCCTGGTGATGGCGGCAGGCATACCCACCGAGGCGCCCGCGGACCCCACCAACACGGCCTACGTCCCGCGCCCGGAGTGGTACTTCATGTTCCTGTTCCAGATGTTGAAGTACTTCCCGGGGGAGTTGGAGTGGGTGGGAGCTGCCATAATCCCGGCCATCGGCCTGGCTCTCCTGCTGCTGCTGCCGCTTTACGATCGCTCCCCGTGGCGCTCGCCGAGGCGGCGCCCCATAATCATGGCCGGCGGGCTCCTGGCTGCCATCGTGGTAACCTTCCTCACCTGGGCGGCGTATCAGTAGACTGTGCGGCTTCGGACTTAGAGCTACCGTGGTCACCATCAGCCCACACACGAGGCGGTGGGAGGAGCAGCGACTGCTGCTCCTCCCACCGCCTCGGGATCGTCGCATAGCCCGACAAAGGCTTGACTTCTTCCATTAGCCACAGGTAGACTGCTCTGCGTTGACCTGATAGTTCGTGTTACACAAACATTCGTTGCGGAGTAAACTTCATGAATGACCAGGCTTGCGCCCCACGCGAACAGTTGGTGGGCCACATCCTGGACGTCGAGAACCACCTGTACCTCTTCCTACGCGCCGGTGGAATGCCCCACTGGGCCGATGTCGACTTGACCATGCCCCAGTTCAAGGTACTGTTTCTTGCTGGGTTGCCCCAGGCAATGCCGGCTAGCCAGGTAGCGGGAACACTGGGCATGAGCCTGTCCACCCTGACCGGCATCGTCGATCGCCTGGCCGGCAATGGACTGGTGGCCAGGTTGGAGGACCAGAACGATCGCAGGGTCGTGCTGCTCAAGGCAACCCCAGAAGGGAAGAGGCTGACGAATCGGCTACTGGAGGCAAACCGCGACCGGCTTCTGGATATCCTCGACGGCCTCAGTCTGGAAGAGCTCAGAGTGGTCGAGCAGGGTCTATCCTACATGCAGAGATCCGCCGTCGCCCTCGGAGCCGACCCATTGGACAATGGCAACTCGCCCACGTCCCGGGCCCCCCACGAGCCACAACCGCGACCAGAGGACACTCGCTGATGGCCCAGCATCAACCCCCGGACTCTCCACAACCCAACCACGACCTCCCCGACTTGGCGGCCTCTCCCCGCAAGCAGAAGATGTGGCTATCCGACCTATCCATCCACCAGCCGGTCTTCATCACCATGGTCGTGGCGGCCGTCCTGATCACCGGTGGGCTGTTCTACTCCCGCATGGCCATGGACCTCCTCCCCGATGCCTCTCTCCCCATAGTGGTGGTCCGGACCGTCTATCCCGGTGCCGACCCACAGGAGGTCGAGCGGTCAGTAACCAAGCCAATCGAGGACCAGATGGTCTCTCTGAACGGCGTTGAGAGCGTGCGTTCCACATCCATGGACAGCGTTTCCAGCGTGGTTGTGGAGTTCTCCATGGAGACCGACGCCAAGAGGGCCACCGACGATGTGCGGGATCGAATCAGCACACTCAGAGGCAGCCTCCCGGCTGACATAGAGGAACCGCTAATCGAGAAGATGGACATGAACGCCGCGGCGATAATGGTCATCGCGGTCGCCGACGAATCCGGCAAACGATCGCCCGAGCAACTCCGTACCCTGGTGGACGACGTGATTAAGCCACGGCTGGAACGGGTCAACGGGGTTGCCTCCCTCAACGTGACCGGCGGACGCGTTCGGGAGATCCACGTCGAGCTGAGGTCGGACCGGATCAAGGGATACGGGGTCTCCCCAATGCAGGTAGTCCAGGCAATCCGCGGGGAGAACCTGGACGTGCCGGGGGGCCACGTTGCCGACGGCGGAGCCGAGGAGCTGGTACGGACACAAGGGAGGGTACGCTCCCTGGACCAGTTGGGAAGCCTCTCCGTCCCGACCCTTCGCGGCACCACGGTCAAGCTGAGAGAGTTGGCCGGCATCTCCGACGGTTTCAAGGAGATCAGATCCCTCTCCAGGCTCAACGGACAGGATGCCGTGGTGGGAGAGGTACGAAAACAATCGGGCACCAACCTGGTGCAGGTGGCGGACGGGGTCAAGCGGGAGATAGAGTCGCTGCACCGGCAGTACCCCGAGATCCGCATCGGCATAGCCTCCGACCAGTCCACCTTCACCAAGCAGTCGGTGCATGACGTACAGGTCTCGCTGCTCCTTGGAGGCATCCTCGCGGCGATGGTCGTGTACCTCTTCTTCCGGGACCTCCGCAACACCTTGGTAACCGTGGCGGGCCTACCGGTGGTGGTGTTCGGCACCTTCGGTATCCTCCACTCCATGGGCATAACCCTGAATATCGTGACCTTGATGGCCCTTTCGGTCTCCATCGGCATGCTGATCGACGACGCCATAGTCGTCCGGGAGAACATCTTCCGCCACATGGAGAGGGGGGAGGAGCCAAAGGTGGCGGCCGGCCGGGGGACGGCTGAGATTGCCCTTGCGGTCCTGGCGGTTTCCTCGACAATTGTGGCCGTCTTCCTGCCAATCGCCTTCGTCGGCGGCATGACCGGCAAATTCATGAGAGAGTTCGGCATCACGGTGGTCGTAGCAGTGTTGCTCTCCCTGATCGAGGCGTTCACCCTGGCTCCCATGCTCTCTGCCCACCTCTTCCACCAGCTCAGTCCGCAGCGGCACGAGAGAGCAAGTGCCGGCCACTTCCTGGTGTTCTTCGAAAAGCTGAACCAGGGCTACCGGTCCCTGTTGGCCTGGTCGCTGGACCACCGCAAGACGGTTGTACTGGTTGGAATCGCTGCCTTCGCGGCAAGCCTGGCTCCCCTGCCCCTGATGTCCAAAGCGTTCTTACCGGTGGTGGACCAGGGGGAGTTCCGAGTCACCGTCGAGCTGCCCTCGGGCGCCCGTCTACAGGACACAGACCGGGCTACCAGCGAGGCCGAGGGGGTGCTGCTCAGGGATCCGGAGGTGGAGCAGCTGTTTTCCAGCATAGGGGCCACGGACGGCCCCGTGGACAAGAGCACCATATTCGTCAAGCTGAAAACGCTTGGCCGGACGGACATGGTCATCGAGCGGATCCGCCCTCAACTGGCCTCCACCGTAACCGGCGCCAGGGTGGCTGTGGAAAAGCAGGCCACCACGGCGATGTTCGGTAGCGGATCATCGTTGGGTTCAGCTCGGGGTAGGCCTATTCAGTTCAGTGTGGAGGGCCCAGACCTGGCGGTGATAGACAGCGTCTCCCTCGAACTGATGGCGAAGCTGAAAGAGGTGCCCGGCGTAACCGACGTCGACCGATCCCTGAAGGAGGGTCGTCCCGAACGGGTAATCACCCTGGACAGGGACCGAGCCACCGACCTGGGGGTCTCGACGGCGCAGGTTGGGGCCACGGTGCGTACCCTGATCAATGGGGAGATAGCGGGTAGCTACCGGGATGTGGAGAAGGACTACGATATCCTGGTCCGTCTCGACGAGGCCGGTAGGAGCGACCCGGAACGCATCCTAGAACTGCCGGTATTCACCGAGCTTGGAACGGCGCTGCCGCTCTCCGCGGTGGCTGAGGCCGTTGCCTCCACGGAGCCCAACCGCATCGATCGCCAGAACCGCCAGCGGCAGATCCTCGTGGGTGGTGGCTTCGTGGGCAGGGACATGGGCCCCGTGCTGGGAAAGGCTCAAGATGCTGCGGCTGCAATGGCCCTTCCGGAGGGCACCCACATCCGGCTGGCCGGCGACGCCAAGTACATGGACGAGGCGTTCGGTTCCCTGGCCCTTGCCATGGTGCTCTCGGTAGCCTTCGTCTACATGATCCTGGCCTCCCAATTCGGTAGCTACGTCCACCCCTTCACCATCATGCTCGCCCTGCCGTTTTCCATTGTAGGGGCGCTGGTGGCGCTGCTCGCCGCCCGGTTCAGCCTGGACATGCTGGCCCTGATCGGCATGATCCTGCTGATGGGGCTGGTAACCAAGAACTCCATCCTGCTGGTGGAGTTCACCAACCAGTTGAGGCGAAACGGACTGGGCGTCCGCGACGCGATCCTTGAGGCGGGGCCCGTTCGGCTTAGACCGATCCTGATGACCACCATGGCGATGATCTTCGGCATGATCCCCGTCGCGGCGGGTTTCGGAGCGGGCTCAGAGCTTCGCCAGCCGATGGGGGTCAGCGTCATCGGCGGCCTGATAACCTCCACCCTGCTGACCCTGATAGCCGTCCCCGTGGCCTACAGCCTGGTAGACGACCTCGGCCACAGGGCGAGAGGGAGAGTAGCCAGGCGCAAACCCGCCATTGAACCGCGGTAAGTGCGGCATCCACCGAGTCGTTGCACATTGTAGCCGCAGGCTTCAGCCTGCGCGTACCTGTTGGCGAACCCGCCTCTAGCCCACCACGCCACGCGCAACCTGAAGGTTGCGGCTACATTTGTGGAGTCCGATTGGTGGATGCACCGCCTGGTACACGGGAGCTAGGCCGCTCTAGCCCGCCGCTCCCGCCCGCCCACCAGCGCTGCTTCCCGCGCCCGGAGGATCCCCTCTGCCTTTGAGACCAGATCCCCAAACTTCCTTCGGTCGAAGCGCCCCCCATACTGGAAGGCCACCTTCCCGTCCCGGTCCAGCAGATAGATCCATGCATCGCTGCGAGGCGAGGCACCAAGCACCTCCCTGAAGTCCCCCACCGGTCCATACACAGACACAACGCGATCGTGCATCTCCGAGGGCGTTCCACGTTTCATCCCCGCATCGATCATGGGAGATGCCACTCGGTACACCCCAGGGAGAATGGCCACCTCGAAGAAGATCACATCGTGATCAGCCCCGAATCGCTCTCGAAAAGCGCTGATCCATCTCTCGATCTGATCGCTCGCGCTGTAGCTGAAGCCGAGCACCAGCATGGTAACCTTGCCAAGGGTATCGCTGGGGAGGAGGACCTCCCGTCCTGATAGGGTCGATCCACCGATGGTGGGCAGGGTCCTACCGACGATAGACTGGATGCGGCGGCCTCTCATACCTGCACGGCCACTGATGCCCAGAGCCGCCAGCAGTCTCGGCCCAGCAAGCAGCGCCGCAGTCCCTGCGCCGGCGGTACCCATCACCACGTACAGGAACCGCGCGATGCCCAACGGAGCGGACATCCCCCGCCGAACAGGATTGAACCGGAAGAGGCCAACCAGCCCCCAGGCAACGGCGGCTACCACAGTGAGCGCCTGCGCCCAGACGCTAAGTACTTGGGTAAGACTCATCTTCACGATCAACTCCCGAGGCATGAATGTGCGCTACAAGGGCGCATCGACTGTACAGTCGATGCGCCCTTGCGGTTTCGCCTCACGAGCTCAACTCTGCCCAGCTGGCGACCGAGGTGATAGGGTGCCGGAGAGGTGACAGTCTAGACCGGCACCTCCCGGCTGCTCTCTCTCGCAACCAGGTAGATCATGTACACGCCGGCGAGCCCGATCAGCACGTAGATAATCGATGCCAGTAGGGGTACGCCGCCGAACAGGAACGCCACCAGGTCGAAATTAAACAGGCCCACCAGCAGCCAGTTGAGTGCACCGACTATTACCAGCGTTATGGCGGTCCAATCCAGCCAGTTAAACCGCATTGCATTCTCCTTCCGATAACCTATCGGCCGTCAGCCGAACAGAACCCGTAAGGGCGCAAGACCCGTGCCCGAAGAGCCGAAGGCGGTGGCAAGGGCAATTGCCCACATGTTGCCGTCGAGTCGACCTGTGACCGAGTCACTAATGTCTTGACATCTATACTATAGAATCCATACAGTTGCCGATGGTGATTCATGCCTTCCAACGAATTGCGCAGATCGGAGATGGTGAATGCTCGACAAAGCGAGCCCTATCCCCCTGTACTATCAGTTACAGGAAGTCATACGAGATCGCGTCGAAAGCGGTGAATGGCGAGCGGGACAGCAGGTGCCCCCAGAATATGAACTGTGCAAGGAGTTCAACCTCAGTCGAGGGACAGTACGCCAGGCATTGGCAAGCCTGGTTCGAGAGGGATTGCTCCATAGAAGGCGAGGAAGGGGAAGCTTCATCACTACGCCCAGGATCTCCCAGGACACACTGGGCATCGCCGGGAGCTTCATGTCCTGCGTTTACGAGACCACCGGCAAGCAATTCAGCAGTCGCCTCATCTCCATCGGTACCATCAACGCAAGGAGCCCTCTAACCGAGAAGCTGGAGGTGGTCGAAGCCACAGAGGTGATCGAGACCCGAGAGGTGATCTTGATGGATGGGCGGCCCCATTTCCTGGTCGTGACTCATGTACGAAAGGACCAATTCCCGGGACTGGAGGAGGCCGATCTCGGCGACGGCTCGGTCTCCGATCTGCTCCGCGAGCAATATGGCATCCAGGTCTCAAGAGCCGAAGGCTGGCTCGAACCGCTTCTCATCAGCACCCATGACGCTGTCCTGCTGGAAGCCAGAGAGGGTGCGCCAGCCATGGTGTTCGATCGCATCCACTACGCCGCCGATGGTAAGCCCCTGATGGTCACCAGACATACGGTACATGGAGAGCTGGGTCGGCTCACCTTCACCTCCAACGAAACGCTCACCAAGAGCCTGAAGACACCCCTGACACAGCACCCCTACGCTGGCAACGGCGGCGTCAACAACTGTGAACCGATAGACTTGGCGACCCCTGCCCTCCTGCCCGGGAAGCAAGTCCCAGAAAGGGCTCCATCAGTGCCACCAGGGGACTGATGGAGCCCTGCTGTCCCGTCTAGATCCCGTACTTGGCGGAGTACTCCTTCGTCGAAAGCCGGTTCTCCAGTATGGCGACGGTGTCGGCGTAGAACTCAAGGATCTCGTCAACGGACATCGCAGCAGGTGGTTTTCCGCTCTTCCGAAGCTTGTCCTCCAGGAGATGCACGACGAAATTGGCCGACAGAAGGCTTTCCATAGAGTGCTGAGTCACCTCGCGTCCATCCTCTCTCAGTTACTACTATGTCGATAAACGACGTCAGTTGAGTGACTTCTCCAACATGGCCGCGGCCCTCTTTAGATTGGCTATCCCACAGATACAGGGCATACCAACCATTCGTGCCGCTTCCTCTACCGCCTTGGTGCCGGCCTTCACTTCCGCTACTGCCTTCTCCACTAGACTGGAGGCCACTAGCCCATGTCCGCACATGGTCGTGAATTCCATCACTTCGGCGCTAGGAAGTAGCTCTTTCTTGCCCCTGATTCCCAGCGATAGATTGATAGTGTGCGGCTTCAAGCCAACCTCTCGAGCCATGGCCATCACCTCGTCGATCAATCCGCTGACGACGATGGAGATGCCCAGGTCCTCCTCCTTGAGCCGTTCGAGCACCCGCTTCATCCTCTCTCGCTCGCTGAAGCAGCAGATGAATCCGCGAGTGTTCTTCTGATACTCCAACGCCGTCTCACGGCTTAGCCGGCCGTCGGCCATGCTGGCATGGTGGGGACTGTCTCCAGCATTGGTGGGGCCCTCATCAAAGACGATCTCGACGATTCGCCGCACCTTGGGCTCGGCCCCATCCAGATTGATGCCTCTTGCGCATCGGGCATACATCACGTAGTCGTTCTTCAAGGACTCAACAGAGCCCTGGCGATGCAGTGAGTGAGTCACCCTTACCTCCCGAAGCTAATCTAGCACTAGCGGCTTGCCAAGCCCCATGTTCACCTTCGCATTGGGACGCACGGGAACACCCAATCCCTCGAGCATGGAGAGAACTGGGATGGACCCGTCGTCATTGAGGCGAGTGTAGAGTCCCAGGGAGAAGACCGTGTCGAGGGATTGCTCTACCCCTTCAACCACAGAAAGCATTCTTGGCAGTTGGTCCGTGTTAAACTCGATTTCGAGGATGGCCGAGAGCACCCGCTCGTTCTTCACGTCCTCTCGCATCTTCCCAGTGGCAGGATCCGCCAACAGGAAGGTGACGGGGTTCTTCTCCTCGAAGTGCACCCCAGCCCCGGCCAGGGCCGTGGTCATCTTCTCCAACTCTCCTAGCCGGGTAGATATCCCTGGGCGCCCGAACTCCATCGCCAGGGCCACCCTGCCTGGTTTCACCCGTCCGGTGACATCGTTGGTCTTCGATTCCTCGGTTCCCCTTCCGTATCCCTTGGTCGTGGAATGGGCAATGCCTGGATCGCTGAACTCCCGCCGCAGCACTCTCGGCCACTGATCGGTCTCCGGGGATTCATGGATCGCGTCTACAGGACAGGGGGCGTAGCGTTTGCATGTGCCGCACTCTACGCACAGATCGAAATCGATCTCGGCAACCCCGCTCTCCTGCTTCACTGCCTTGACAGGGCAGTAGGCAATGCACTCTCCGCAACCAATGCACACCATCTGGTCGATCTGCACATGGCACCTCCCGAAAAGGATGAGAACCTTTGCCAGCTCATACTTCCAGAGGCTGGCAAGACAGCTATGGCCGAGGCGACCCAAGCCACCTCGACCATAGCACTTGTCGAACTGCGAACTTCGCCAAGGTCCGACCCTTGGGCATTGGGGGATCCGGGCCTCTTCTGTTACTTCTTCAGCAGGCCCATCTCTGACATGGTGCTCTTGAAGCCATCGCTGGCGTCGTTCAGGTACTTGCCGTACTCGGCGCTTCCCATCCAAGCTTCTTCCAGAGCACCTTCTTTGACGTACTTCTTCCATCCCTCGGTCTTGCGCATCTTCTCGAACGCGGCCTCCCAGTACTTGATAGCATCAGCGGGTACACCTGGAGGCATCATCACCCCACGAATCATGCCCTTCACGTAGGGGATGCCCAGCTCCTTCATAGTTGGTACCTCAGGCCAGATCTCCAGCCGCTTTTCGCTGTTGACGGCAAGGATGCGCGCCTTCCCAGCTCGTACATGTTCGACCGCTTCGGCGGGACTGGGCAGAACCATATCCACGTGGCCACCCAGCATGGCCGTTATCCCCTCGCCGCCGCTGTTGAAGGAGACGAACTCCCACTGAGCCCCGGTTCCTTTCCGTATCAGATAGCCCTGCATGTTCTCGCTGGAGGTGATGGAACCGCCGCCCTGAGTGATCTTCTTGCCGGACTTTGATGCCTCGACCAACTCTGCCAGCGTCTTGTATGGGGAATTGGCGTTCACTACCACACAGTTGCTGTCCAGAACCAGATTAGCCACTGGTGTCAGCTCGCTTAGACTGATCTTGGAGCTTCCCTGCAGCTGAGCGGTTATCTGCGCCGTCGTGATGTTGTAGATGTAGTAGGGATCGCCCTTCTTCTCCGCCACATAGGCCGTGGCCACGGCGCTTGAACCGCCCGCCTTGTTGACGACCGTGAGGGTCTGAGAAGCTATCTTCTCCTTGGACATGATCTCCCCAATCGTCCGCGCCATTATGTCCGTCCCACCACCTGCGGCGGCATGGACCACATACTCCACGGGTTTAGATGGATAGCTCTGGCCTTGTTGGCAGCCCAAAGACATCAGTCCCATTGCGACAAGAGCTAGGATCGCCACGGTGAAACGGCTGACCATGCTACTACTCCTCCCTGCGTTTCTTACCTGGATGGATCGATGCTCTTTGCGCGGCAGCAACAACCTTGGTCTCATATGCAGTGTTGCCGCGCGACTTGCCCAGACCGGCTCCGCCAGTCCCCTTCACCTGCCGGTCTCTCCATCTGGCTGGCCACCTCCTCCCAGAAATGGGCCTCCCTCATCCATCTTTCGGGCTAGATGGGGATGTTCTCATTACGAGTGGCTGGAGACTCGGAACGGCTGCGCAATTCCTGCCGCTGGCTACTCTCAGTGTCGAGAAGAGGCCCATAGAGTCTCTCCTCGAGTTCGTAGAATCGCGCCATCTCCAGCAGTTCGCTGCGAGCAATGTGGTCGCAAATCCGTTCCGGATAGATCGATAGGGTAGTGCCCTCTCGCTTGAGCACCTCCAGTGCATCCAACCCGGCCTTGATCTGCGCTCTCTGGAGCAGGCTGGAGTAGCTGATCAGCTTGTACCCCATGTCGTACAGCTCCTGGTATGGCAGCACCGGGGTCTTCCCACCTTCCTGCACCGTGACCTTCAACAGTCCAGGAACCCTGCGAGCCACCTCTTTCAGATCCTCAATGCTGGTGAGTGCATCCAGGAAGATCATGTCGGCCCCCGCTTCGCGGTATGCCAGCGCCCGCACGATGGCGTCCTCCAGACCATGGACGGCTCTGGCGTCGCTACGGGCTATGATCAGAAAGTCGTCACTGCGGCGTGCCTCGCAGGCAGCCTTGATCTTGACCACCATCTCCTCGACGGGCACTACCTTCTTGCCCTCAAAATGCCCGCATCGCTTCGGAAAGGTCTGATCCTCATAGCACACGCCCGCCAGACCAGCGCTCTCGAACTCCCGCGTCGCCCGCATTACATTGAGCGCGTTGCCGTACCCTGTATCAGCGTCGACGGTCATCGGTATCTCCACCGAACGAGCGATGTTCCGCACCTGGTTCAGGACCTCAGAGAAGCTCTGCAGCCCCACGTCGGGGTAACCCAACATGCTGGCGGTCAGAGCGGCGCCGCTCACCGCGGCGGTAGAGAATCCCGCCCTTTCGGCCAGCTTGGCCGATACGCAATCGTACACGCCAGGGCACAGAACAGGGCCAGGCTGCGCTAGAAGCTCCCGCAGTCTCGCTGCTTTGTTCACAGAGTCGCTCCCTCCTCTCTACCGCGAGTGCTGATCCAGGTGCGCATCGTCCGCGCTATCGGAACGGCGAACATCACCAGGCAGATGGTCAACAGCACGGCAGAAATCGGACGCGACATGAAGATGCCGTAATCGCCCCGAGAGAGGACCAGCGACTGGCGGAGTGCGCGCTCCACCATGGGCCCGAGCACCAGCCCGAGCACCACCGGCGCCGGCGGATAGTCCAGCTTCTTGGCGAGATAGCCAAGAGCCCCGAACAGTCCCATCATCCAGAGATCGAACATGCTGTTGTTCAGGCTGTAGACGCCTGCCAGACAGATGGCAAGGACCACGCTGTAGAGATAGGGATACGGAACCCTCAATACCATCGCCATAAGAGGGGCCAGAGGGAGATTGAAGATCAGCAGCAGCACATTCCCAATGTACATGCTCGCTACCACACCCCAGAAGAAATCGGGGTGTTCGATCAATAGAAGAGGGCCGGGGCGCAGACCGAGCATCATGAGCGCCCCCAGCAGAATAGCCGTCGTCCCCGACCCAGGAACGCCCAGGGTAAAGAGAGGTACGAGCGCACCACCGGTCGACGCGTTGTCGGCGGTTTCAGGGCCCGCTACACCCTCCAGGGCGCCAGAGCCGAACTTCTCCGGATGTCTGGAAACGGCCTTCTCCATGGCATAGGCGAGGAAGGATGAGATAGTCGCACCGGCGCCCGGCAGAACACCTATGAAGAACCCCAGAACCGAGCTCCGGCCAAAGGTTGGGAGAACAGAGAGCAGGTCTCGCCTGGAAGGTAGCATCTCCTTCAGGCCCTTGGGAGGGGCAAAGAGATCCACCCGCAGCACCTTCTCCACGTTCACCAGGATCTCCGACATGGCGAAGAGGCCGATGGCGACGACGGGGAAATCGATGCCAGAAAGAAGCTGTATCTGATCGTAGGTGAACCTCTCCACCCCCGCGATTTCGTCGGTCCCCATGACCGCGAGCATCAATCCCAGCACAGTCATAAGCAGCGCCTTCACCATCGACTTGCCTGCCAGGAAGGTGACGGCGGTGAGTCCCATCAACATCAGAGCGAAGTATTCCGGCGGGCCGAAGCTGAGAGCAAAGGCCGCCAGGGGCGGGCCCAGCAGGGTGAGGCCGATGACACTGAAGGTGCCGCCCACGAAGCTGCCAATCGCCGCGATCCCGATGGCGATCCCCCCCTTCCCCTGCTTGGCCAACTGGTAGCCATCGACGCAGGTCATCACGGAAGAGCTCTCACCTGGAAGGTTCACCAAAATCGATGTGATGGATCCGCCGTACTTGGCGCCATAGTAGATGCCGGCGAGCATGATGATCCCCGCCGTGGGATCGCGCCCGAAGGTGAGAGGCATCAACATCGCAACGGTTGCCGAAGGGCCAAGCCCCGGCATGATCCCAACAAAGGTTCCTACGAGCACTCCAATGGCGCAGAAGAGCAGGTTGCCTGGCGACAGGGCTACGCCGAAACCACCTGCCAAACCGCTCAGGATATCGACCATAGCTTTCTCCTATATCCCCAGGGGTCCGCGAGGAAACGGAACGTTGAGAGCGACGGCAAAGAGAAGATAGAAGACCAGGCTGATGCCAACAGCCGCCACTGCTGAGGAGACGCGAGGCATTCGCTCCACACCTATCAGGATCGCCATGACCAGCAGCGTCAAGGTGATCATGACTCCCGCGAAACCCAGCGCAAATACTGCCCCCAGCACGATACCGTATACGGCTGCGACTCGCACGGCACCAATCCCCGTAGGAAAGGTGTGTCTGCCAGGGTAGAGTTGCGGTTGAAGCATCAGGTTGAGGAAGTGGAACAGGGACAGACCAATCCAGCACCAACCCAGCCAGAAAGGAAGGAACCCCGGGCCTGGCCCATATTTTTCGGAGTATGGCAAGAGAGACGCCTGCTGGACGATATGGGCGCCCAGCAACACAAAAACCAAGATGCCAAGGAACTCGACTCGACGCATTTGGGCCTCCTTGAGACTCGGGTCCTGCCCCAGGTCAGGGAAAAGCCTTCAGCCGGCAACGAACCTCGGATGCTCTTGTGCATGCCATAGAATGAACAGCCACTAGCTGGTCCCAGGGCGAGGGGGGCCCGGCCAGGGTACTCCACAAGTGCGGACGCCGCCCTTGCAGACTTGGGTAGCGAGATAGACACCAGGCTGGGTGTGCCAACCTCAGCTCCGCNNGCGGAGCTGAGGTTGGCACACCCAGAGACTCCAGCCCTTCCTACTGCCCGGGGGCCATTTGACCTGCGTTCTCCGTAAGGAAGGTGTAGTTCACCGCGCGGGTCATACCTCGCCGCATGGCATCGACTATCAGCAGCTCCTCCGGGTATATGTTCCCCATGTTCACTTCCGGACCAAGGGTTTGGATGAGCCATGTGTGCAGCCAGGGCCAGCCGCCGGGATTGGGTTCGAAAATCAGATGCTCGAGACCCACCTTGTTTACCAGACTGAGAAGGATATCTGGGTCGCTCTGCTGAAGCAGCCGCAGTTCGCTGTGCTCCAGGGTAACCTTCTTGACCCCCAGCTCCAGATCGTTCATCGCCAGGGATACAGCCACGTCCAATTCGATCGGCTTGTCAGGCACCTTCCGCCCAACCTCGGTGATCACCTGCAGTCCGGCAGCCATAGCTTTGCGAATGATCGCATCCCTTTCGTCCTTAGGGAGAGGCGGGATGACATCCTCGCTGACCTCGACAAGGTCGAAGCCGACCTCCTTCAATCGTGCGAAGAACGGTTCCACCTGTCCCTGCAGGACAGCCAGCTCGAACGGTATTCCACCAGGGAACGAGAGGATGTCATGCCGTCGATAAAGGTCAAACTTCTTGGCAAACCACTCGCTAGAGTATCGGGAGATCACACCACTGTGGTCATTGTGCTTCACCAGATCGACGGCTTCGCCAATAACCTCCATAGTGTCTTCCGCCACCCTGTAGGGGAGTCCCCTATCGGTCATGATGGTTATGCCACGACTGCGGGGCTTTGGCGGACGAGATGGGATGGGCATGAAGGGGAAACAACCTGGTTGCTGCGGCATGATAACCTCCTGAATGTGTGCGCTCGGCGCAAAGTGGGCTTCTACCAACGAGGTAGTCGAGAACCGATGGATCTGCATGTCGGTGCAATCCGCCACGAGATTGGAATGCTGGAATTCTAGCTTGTCAAAAGACTATACAATTGTCATCATGATCTTAGCGCCCGAAGGGCGTAGTGTCAACAACATATACAATGCAGAGCTAGGCATCAAATCAGCCTCTGCCATAAGGACGAAGCATTGGTATTCACCCAGTCCTGGCAGCAGGGACCCGACGGGTTTCTTTCGGGATCAACAGTTGGGTTGCCGCCACGCCCACCAACACGACGGCCGCCCCCGCTACCAGGGCTGCATTGAAGCCATAGATATCTGTCAACAGCCCCAGCACAAAGGGGCCCGCAACCACCCCGAGATCGGCAGTGAAGCGATACATCCCCATCCCCTTCCCTACCAGCGGCTCTGGCACCAAGTCGGCGACCAAGCCAGAGATCATGCTATTGGAAAGGACCCCCATGGAGACGAAAACGGTGGCCGCGGTGAACAACAGTGGACTGGGATCGGAGAGCAACAGCATATTGCCCACACAGAGGGTCAGCAGACCCGGCAATAGCAGCGTCTTCTTCCCCACCCTATCCGCGATCACACCACTAGGCAGATTGATGATTATGGTGAACACGGAACCAGTCGTGAGAATCGCACCGATGGAGGTAGCATCCATACCCAAGACCATACCTGCGTAGAGGGGAAGGAGCGATGCCCTCATACCATGGCGGTCGAAGAAGTTGGTGAAGTTCCCAAGATAGGCCGCGGCCAGAGCGGCCCAATTGGTGTCCGGCGTCTTCAGAGCGGTGGACTGGGTCGCTACTAGAGGATGGCCTCCGGTAGGCTTCCTGCTGCCACCTCCCAATCCGGTCTGCGTTGGAGTCCTAGCTGTAGCCATAAGACTTAGAGGGAGAGAGAGGAGCGGGGTAAGGGCACAAAAGACAAAGGCCGCTTGCCAATTGAACTGGGTGGCCAGATAACCACCTATAGTGGGGCTGATGGCCTGCCCGAAGAGCATTCCGCTTGTGTAGAAAGCCAGCACCTCCCCCCTTTGAGCGGGCGGAGAAATGCGAGCCAGCAGGGTCAGAGCCACGGTGGACATGATGGAAGACCCGAAACCCATGGCGGTACGGAAGACGATCAGCTGCTCAAGACTCGTAGACAACGCGGCCATCGCCGCCGTTGCTCCAGAAATGACAATGCCGACGCCAAATAACCTGCCTATGCTGATGTGGTCCGAGAGATAACCCGCCGGCAGGTCCATCACCAACCTACCAACTCCAAAACCAGAGGCCACCAGCGCAATCTGGCCAGCAGTGGAGCCGAAGTGGTCTTTCAGAGCTGGCATCAGCGGAGCAACGATGTTGTTCCCTAGATTGGCAATGACGACGGTCAATACGACGGCAATGGTCCCAACCGACAAACCCGTTTCTCGACCCACTTCCCATCCCTCGCCTTCGAACTGAGACTCCCCTCCACAGAATGACTCGCCTTGAGGCACGAGCCGCCGGCCAGTATCTACCTCACGCTGTATGCTTCCGGACTGTCGTGTCCTTCTTCAGCCTCTCTGCGGGAGTGAGGAGATGAGGATAGCACAAACACAACGTTCTTGTTATTATATGTCTGGACTATTAGAAAGTCCCGCACTCCACTCGAAACGTAGTTGATGGGAGGAACGGAAGGAATGAGCAAGGGTGCAGTTCTCAAGAGACTCGTCGAGAAAGGCGACATCCTGGTTGCGCCGGGCATCTACGATTGCTACTGTGCCAGAATTGCGGAGAGGATGGGGTTTCCCGCTGTCTCGATTACTGGGAATGCCGTCTCCGCCAGCCTCCTCGGCCGCCCGGATGTGGGTCTACTGACCCTCACCGAGATGGTCGACAACGCCCGCAGGATTGCCAACTCGGTCGACATCCCTGCCATCGCCGACGCGGATACAGGCTACGGCAGCGCCGTCAACGTCATTCGGACGGTTCGAGAATTCGAGGCTGCCGGGGTCGCTGCCATTCACATCGAAGACCAGATGACCCCGAAGCGATGTGGTCACATGGCCGGACCACGACAGGTGATACCTGTAGACGAGATGCTGGGTAAACTGGAAGCCGCGCTATGGGCGCGAAAAGACCCCGATTTTGTCATAATAGCCAGAACCGATGCCCAGAAGGCGGAGGGGCTGGAGGGTGCAATCCGCCGGGCCAAGGCATATGCCGAGTTGGGGGCTGACATGATAACGGTTCATGTGATTGGGGGGCGGGAAGAGCTGAAAAGGGTGGGCGATGCCATCGACAAGCCCCTGACGGTGAATATGGATGAAGCTGGTGGAGCCTCCATGCTCGACCTGGAAGAACTCCAGGCCATGGGCTATCGGCTGGCCAGCTACGCCGGAACCGTCCGATACACCGTCGCATGGGCAGTCCAGAACGCCCTGGCGGAGTTGAAGACCACAGGCACAACCCGAGGGATCAGGGATCACATGGTCTCCTTTGCGGAGTACAACGCCATTCTCGATCTGGAGCAGATCAAGGAATTGGACGATCGTTTTGGAGGTCGCCATGAGGGAAAGAGATAAGCTAACCTTGTTCGCTCAAGTAGTGCGATAGCGTTCAAAACGTCGGTGTCTTGGCATGTCACCTCGACGACTCCGCTCGCTATCCAGTGTCCTTACCAACCATCAGACTCGAACCCGAAGACATCTCGGAGGTAGTCCGTGCTCGACGATCGCAGCCCAGTTCCCCTCTACTACCAGCTACAAGAAATCATCCGAAGCCGCATAGAGGGCGGCCATTGGCAGCCAGGAGAGCACATCCCCACAGAGAACGAGCTGTGTAAGGAGTTCAATTTGAGCAAGGGAACGGTGCGACAGGCGCTATCGTCTCTTGTTAGTGAGGGGGCGCTCTATCGACGGCGAGGCATGGGCTGCTATGTCGCCAATCCAAAGATGGCTCAGGACATCCTAAGCATCGCTGGATTCACCGCCTACGCCAAACAGACGCTCGGATGGGAATTGACCAGCGAGTTGATTGCCGTCAATGTGATTCAGGCGAGCACGGCCTTGGCAGAGAAACTGAGGATTCCGCAGGGCTCCGACGTTGTCGAGATCCGCAAAGTGAAGCACAGCGAGAAGGGCGTCTTCTTCCTGGTCACGACCTACGTCCCCAGCGTCAACAGCCCCGGCTTGGAATTGGAGGATCATGCCAATGGCGGGTCGCTCTTCAAGCTTCTTCAGGAGAAGTACGGCTTCCACATCGCCAAGGTCAACGGCTGGTTTGAACCGGTTCTCACCAGCGAGTACGAGGCCAACCTGCTCAAGGTAGAGAAGGGCTCCCCAGCTATGATGTTCGAGCGTATCCGCTACACCACCGCAGACCGACCTCTTATGCTCAGCAAGCACATAATCCGTGGCGACATCTGCCGACTCACCTTCGAGATCAACAGCCATGACCCTCGGATGAAGCCGAGAGACTAAGGAAGGTTAGGAGAATGCTGGACTTTTCCCAAGCGCCTGTCATCGACAACCATTGCCATCCCCTGGATACAGCGAAGAGCGCTATGACCCCGGAGTTGCTTGCCCGGGAGTTCTTCCACGGTATGGGTGATCTGCCCAAGGCTGGCGTCAAGGGTAGACATTGGGGTGCTACCGACGAGTTGCGCTATCACTTCCCTTTCATGGGTGTGGTGCAGACCATGGTGTGTCAGCTTGCCAGGGTGCTGGAGTGTCCTCCGGAGTTGGAAGCTGTAGCTGCCGAGCGGAATCGCCGCACCTCGGAGAGCTTCACCGACTACGTGCGGCTACTTTACCAAGATGGGCGGATTAGCGCGACTGTGCTGGACACGGGAGTTCCAGTGAACGATCCTATCCTCTCCCTGATGCCGGGTCGGGTGATGCGCCTCTTCCAGATGAGTCCTGCTGTTAAGAGACTGCTGGATGAGGCGGAATCCTACACTGAGTTGTTGCGCAGCTATCAGGAGGCTGTGGAGACGGCCGTACGGCGGGATGGGTTCGTGGGGGTGAAGGCCCACCTGGCCGAGGAGGTCGGTTTCGGCGTGGAGCCAGTCTCAGCGATCGAGGCCGAGACCGCCTTCGGCCCAGCGAAGAAGGGAGATCCCGAAGCCTACAGGAGGTTGTACGTCGCTCTCTTCTGTGCCACTCTGCTCCAGGGGCAGGAGTTGGGGGTCCCGATCCACCTACATGCAGGTATTACCGGCGGGGTGTGGAACGGTCCCATCTCCAATGCCGATCCTTTCCTGTTGGTGCCCCTCCTGACGCGACCCGAGTTCCTTCAGACGAAAGTGGTTCTCCTCCACGGTGCTCATCCCTGGATCATGCATGCAGCAGCCGTGGCCCACGCCCTCCCGCATGTGTGGGTGGATATGGGCTGGACGACCCCCTGGATCTCTCTCAGATTGGTCGAGTGCTACCGAGAGATTGTGGGCATGGCCCCGCTCTCCAAGGTGATGATCGGGAGTGGCGGGCACGGTACTCCGGAGATCGCATGGTTAGCGGCGGTGACTGCTAAGATCGCCCTGAGGGAGGTCTTGGGGGATGCCGTGAGATTGAGTCTGATGGCTGAGCGTCAGGCGGAGCGTGTGGGTCGTATGATCCTGCACGACAATGCCGCGCGGTTGTACGGCTTGTAGGAATAGTTGTTCTAGACACTGCTGCCTGCCCTGGGCCAATGGCCCAGGGCAGGCAGTTCGTTATCTCCCCGCCTGGCTGCCGGGGCGCCAGTATAACAGCTCTTGTCCCATGGCTTACAACAACCTCGAGTCTACCTTCACCGGAGATGAGGGCCAACCCGATGCTATAATGCACTCGGACACCATCAAGCCACCCTTGTGGCTAGGAGAGGATCCACTTGACCCCTCCCTCCGGACTGCTCAACGAACGAGATAATCGGCTGCGGAACCAGGCGCGATCGGCTATCGAGGATCTGCGGGTGGAGCTGGCCTCCTTTGGGGCCTCCAAGGAGGACCTGGACACCCTGCGCCAGGCGGCTCAGGACCTGGAAGAGCTGTTCCTGCTTGTGGTCGTCGGCGAATTCAACTCCGGCAAGTCGGCGCTCATCAACTCGCTCCTTGGAGCTGAGCTGCTGGAAGAGGGGGTGACTCCCACCACCATCAGCGTCAACATACTTCGATACGGCAACGATGGTAAGGAACGTTGGCTCAGCGAACAGCTCCTGGAGAGGGAGTATGACTCCCCCTTGCTGCGCGACGTCGCCATGGTGGACACCCCCGGCACCAACGCCGTCCTACGGGAGCACCAGGAGCTGACAGAGCAGTTCGTCCCTCGCAGCGACCTGGTGCTGTTCGTCACCTCGGCCGACCGACCATTCACGGAAAGCGAGCGCGCCTTCCTGGAGATGATCCGCGGCTGGGGCAAGAAGGTGGTGCTGGTGGTCAACAAGATCGACCTGCTGCGGGACGATCGGGAGCTGCAGCAGGTGACGGGGTTTGTTGCCGAAAAGGTCAAGCTCCTCCTGGGATTCCAGCCCCAGCTCTTCGCGGTTTCGGCCCGACGGGAGCGGGAATCCAGCGGGTCGGGCGATCCCTCCTTCGCCCGGCTCCGAAGCTTCATCGCGGAAACCCTCACAGCCGAGAACCGGGTGAGGCTGAAGCTCGCCAGCCCCTTAGGGGTGGCCGGCAGGATCCTGGAGAAGTACAGGGCGACTGCCAAGGACCGGCTAGCGCTGCTGGCGGAGGACGCGCGGGCCGGCGAGAGCATCGCGACCCAACTGGATAGCTACAGGATCGACACGCGAGCACAGCTGGCACCTCGGCTCCACGAGGTGGAGAACATCATCTACGAGATGGAGAAGCGAGCAGACCGCTTCTTCGACGAGACCTTCCGGCTGGCAAGGCTGTTCGACCTGGTGAACGCCGATAAGACGCGCGCCGATTTCCAGCGAGAGGTGGCAGCCAACAGCGCGGAACGGATCGACGCCAGCGTCGACTCCATAGCCCGCTGGATGGTGGACCGCGAGTCCAGGCTGTGGCAGGGGGTGGAGGAGGAGCTGTCCCGCCGACGCCAGGCCGCGCCGGGAGATATCCTGCTGGGGAAGACTGGCGGCGACTTCGACGCGAGCAGGCAGCAGATGATCCAGAACGTCGCCCGGACGGCCCGCGGGGTCGTGGCGAACTTCGATCGTGATGCCGAGGCACGTGCACTGGGCGACACCATGCGAGAGGCCGTCGCCCAGACGGCACTGGCCGGCGCGGGTGCCGTGGGCCTGGGAACCCTGGCGACCGTGCTCGGGGGCGCGATGGCGGTAGACCTGACGGGAATCCTGGCCGGGACCATGCTGGCCGGGTTCGGCTTATACATTATCCCCATGCGAAAGCGGCAGGCACAGAAGCAGTTCCGCGCCAAGGCAGAGCTGCTACGGATGAAGCTGCGAGACGCCCTCACCCACCAACTCGCCTCGGAGTTGGACGCATCCCTGGACCGCATCCACACCGCCGTAACCCCCTACCTCCGCTTCGTGCGTTCGGAGCAGGAGAAGGTCGGGCTGTTCGACGACCACTTGGGCCAGCTAGGCAACCAGATGGGCGCCCTCCGCCGGGAGATCGGCAGCCCCTCGTTCGAGAGATGAGTCCTGGGCACTGAGACACGGGGACGCGGACAAGGACGAAGGTCTCCCTCTCCCTCGGGGAGAGAGTCGGGGTGAGGGCTCGTTGGTACGATGCCACGCTGCCCCTCACCCTAACCCTCTCCCTGAGGGAGAGGAGACTCCCACCCTCTCACCTGTCCATCTTGTTTCTCCGCGTCCCCGTGTCCCCGCGCTACATCTTCCCGCGGCTGCCTGATTGAAACAGCTTGTTGTACTCGTCGGGAAGCTGATCGAGAAGCTTGATCAGCACACCGGGGCTGACAGCCTCCATGAGGACCTCGACCACCACCCGCGCGTGGTACACGGCCACCGGGAGGTCTACCCCTTCGCGCATGCTGACGCGATCGAAGAACTCATCCAGGCTGAAGCTCTCGTTGATCACCGGCTGCTCCAGGTAGGAGCCAATCTCCTGCGGCAACTGGGACGCCAGATTATGGGCTTCCCCCCCATAGAGCCGCTCGCCCAGGGTCTCCAGGGTTGCGTGGATAGCCCGCACGGCCTCGCCCTCGGTCCCCAGGCGAGCCCGGCTCTGAACCTGTCCAACGAACTCGTCGTATCTCATGGATCCCTCCCATAATGGATCGTAGCCTGCGCTGCCTATTCTGCACGCTCCGCACCAGGACTTTCTCGGGAACGTTCTGCTATGATTGGCACCGGCCGGACTCGGAATCCTCGCGAGCCAGGTCTAGGCTGCCTTGGGGGAGTGGGTCGAGGTGATCGGGGAGTTCAGCGGCCTCGGCTGCGCGATGGTGTGGGCGATCGTCGCCACCTCCATGCGAGCCGCTTCAGACAAGATCAGCCCCGTCATGATCAACGGGCTGCGCTGCTCCATCGCCAGCATCACCCTAACTCTGATACTGCTGGCCCTGGGCAGATTGGGAAACGTCCTCTCAATGCCGCCCTCGGCGCTGGTCGCCATCCTGGGCTCGGGCATCCTGGGTCAGGCCCTGGGAGACGCCCTCTTCGTCAAAGGGATGAAGATGATCGGCTCAGCGAGGGCCTTCCCCATCGCCGCCACTAACCCACTGCTCACCACTATCCTGGCGGTGCTGCTGCTGGGGGAGCAGGTTACCCCGTTGGGAGTCGGTGGTACCCTGCTCGTCTTGAGCGGCGTTTGCCTTCTGGCCTTTCGCCACGGCACACCGAAGGACATAGGCACCGGGGTCTCTCGAGATGAGAAGTTGGGGCTGTTCATCGCCTTCGGATCGTCCGTCAGCTACGCAGCCTCGAACATCGTGTTGAAGCAGGGATTAACCGATGTGGACCTGGTGGCGGCTAACCTGATTCGAATGGCCTTCGCGGCTTCCCTGCTCGTCGGCCTGGAAGCCCTGAACACCAGAGGACACATCACGACAGGGTTCGGACGGCGCTCTCTGACCATCATGCTGTTCGCGGGCATGCTCAATGCCTTCTCATCCCTGCTGTACATGACGTCCATATACTACGCGGGTGCCGCCAAAGCCTCCGTGCTCACCTCCACATCACCGCTCTTCGCCCTTCCTCTCTCCCTGCTGTTCCTGAAGGAGAAGCTGAACTGGCGCATACTGGTGGGAACTCTCGTCTCAGTTGGTGGTATCTGGCTCGTGCTGGGAGGGTGAGGCCTCTTACCTTCTTCTCAGCGCCCGTTGGCTGATCGGATACCCCATGATAGCCGCCGCAAGGCTGATCAACCCTCCCACAAGAAAAGCGGCCCCTACCCCCCACCCCTGAGCAAGCCACCCTGCGAAGAGGTTTCCGAATGGGGTCGTGCCGGCAAAGACCATGGCGAAGACGCTCATCACCCGCCCCCTCAGGGCGTCCGGTGTGGACATCTGCAGGACCATGTTGGCCAGGGTAGTGAAGAGGACCATGGAAAAGCCAACGCCCGTCAACAGGATGGCCGCGGGGATCGCCTCCTGCACACCCGCCAACGCCACCTGAAAGAGGCCGAGAGCGCCGATTGCCCCCAGCAGCAGCCGTCGCCTCGGCCCCTGGCCCATCGTCGTTAGCAGGAGAGCGGCCAACAGCGATCCTCCCCCAAGGCTCGACGTCAAGAAGCCGAAACCGGTAGCACCCACCTGCAGCAGATCTCGGGCAAGCAGTGGCACCAGTACACTCATGTTCATCGCAAAGGTGCCCAGGACGGCCACCAGTATCACCACCAGTCGCACCGTCGGAGTGGAGGCTACGTACCGGAGGCCCTCCCGAAGATCCTCCCAGAAAGAGGCTGCATCGGCCGTGCGGAGAACTCTTTCCCTACCAGCCCGAATTGCGAGCAGGCTTGCGATCACGGGGAGGAAGCTGATGCTGTTGAGGAAGAAGGCAGGGGCGATGCCAATCCACCCGATAGCCAGCCCGGCCGCGGCAGGCCCGATCAACCTGGCGGCGTTGAATATGGCGGAGTTCAGGGCAATGGCGTTCGAGAGATGCTCCCTCCCCACCAACTCCACCACAAACGCCTGGCGAGCGGGCATATCCACCGAGTTGACTATGCCCAACAGGAGGGCCAGCACCATCACCTGTCCGATCTGGACGGTGTTGGTTGCCGTGAGGACGGCCAGCACCAGGGCCAACACCATGGCCGAGGATTGAGTGGCCAGCAGTATCCTCCGCTTGGGCAAGCGGTCGGCGATGACTCCACCCAACAGGGAGAAGACGAGGACGGGCAGGAACTGCAGGGCGCCCACCACCCCCAGCAGGAAGGCGGAGTCAGTGAGCACCAGGACGAGCCAAGCCTGTGACACCGACTGCATCCAGGTGCCTATAAGGGAAACGGCCTGCCCTATCCAGAAGAGTCGGAAGTCCCTGTATCGCAGGGCGCCAAACCCGCGCCCTGATGGCACCCGTCGGCGCTGGTGCTCCATTGTGGTGGAGCTTCCCTGGCTACCTACCTCCTCGGCTGGGGTCACGGGGGAGGTTGAGGAGGTAGCATCCGGCGGCGGGCTCTTTCGTCCGGGCCGGCGGGGTCGCCGTGGCTCTTCCGGTTCCCTCCGCTCGGCCACCATTCGATTCACCCTCCGGTCCGTCTGAAGCAGCCTTCAGGCAAGTCCGGTTCCAGAGGATTACTCGAACAGCTTCGGCGTGGTGACCCCTCCAGGCTCCACGACCACGAACTCCTCGTCCCAATCCCCACGAAGCAGCTTGTGGATCATCCTGTTGGAACCATCGATCTCCTCGAAGTCCAAGTCGAAGAAGCTGGCCACCTGCCTGGCGTAGTCACGGCACCTCTCCAGATCGACATCGTCGGTACGGATCAACGCGAGGCGCGTATAGTGCTCTATCACCATCTTCTCGAGCATGTACGCCTTCTCGTGGCCGTACCGCTCGACCATCTTGCGGTACTCGGAGTAGGGGTCGCCGCCGTACCGTATCCAGCCCCTCGTCAGGTAGAAGGTCCCGGGAGCCCGAAAGAACTCCTCTCGATACCTGTCCCGCGAACCGAGGAAGAGGGCTATGCAGTCATCAGCCCTGGGGATCACCAGCTTGAAACGACGCGCCTGGAGCTCCACCGTACCCTTGGAACAGATACCGTAGCCCAGGATGATGGTGTCCACATCGTCCGCCGTCTCATCAATGGCCCTCTGGATCTCCTGGTGCAGCAGGTCAGGCGTGTTGTGAAGGCCGAATCGCAAGACCTCGCACGCCATTCCCGCTGGAAGCAGGCCGCTCAAAGCCTCGGCAACGGTCTCGCAGGCGATGATCTTGGCTTTCATGTTTCCATCCGAGGGTTCCAGACGTGATGGTTGGGTCCGAAGGGCTCCTCCCCTGGACCCAACCCAGGATGGCTAGACCGGTAGGCCATCTCAGATTCCAAGCAGCATCCTGGCAACACCCACGGCCCCCGGCGCCGTGGGGTCGTAACCGTCCGCGCCCACACTCTTGGCAAAGCCCTCGGTGATGGCTCCGCCGCCCACCATCACCTTGACCCCTTCCCGCAGCCCCTCTTCCTTGAGGGCATCAACCACCTTCTTAGCCTCGGGGGCGGTAGTGGTAAGCAAGGCGGACATGGCCAGGACCTGAGGCTTGTAGCTCTTCACCGCCTCCACGAACTTCGCCACCGGCACGTTGATCCCGAGGTCATGGACCTCGAACCCCTCGGCCGTCAGCATCGTCGCCACCATCGACTTGCCGATGGTGTGGATGTCGCCAAAGACCGTGCCTATAACCACCACACCCAGGGACTCCCTGCGCGTCCCTGACTTCTGGAATGCATCCTCGATGGTCGGCATGGCCGCCTGCATCGCGTCGGCCGCGCCTACCAGGTCGGGGAGCCATAGATCACCCCGCCCGAAGCCATCCCCCACCTCTCTAATGGCGTCGGTGAGGGCGCCGAGCGCCACCAGAGGCTCTATACCTTCCTCGACAGCATGCTTGGCCCATTGGGCCGCCGCCTCGGAGTTGTAGTCCAGGATCGCCTTCCTCAGCTGTTGAAGGACTTCGGCTTCCATTAGCGGGTCTCCTCTCGTCGGGATTGTCGATGGTTCAGCCAGCACGTGCTAATGCTACCGGGCCGGGGCCACAGGATGCTGTCGTCTAGACAACAACGAGTCGCAGAACAACGAGAGGAATTTCAAGCGCATCGCACGAGGGCCTGATAGGAGACCCCAAAGGTGCGATATCAATGCTTAGGCCGCGATCAGCGAGGATGATGGTGGTCGGAACTGAGCTTGACTGCCAGTTCCACAGCCCCCTGGGCCGTCGGCTCGTACCCATCCGCCTGAATGCGCTCGGCCAACTGCCGCGTGACGCCTCCTCCGCCCACCATGATCTTTACCTTGTCCCTGAGACCGGCCTCCTTAAGAGAATGAATGACCACCCCCTGCTCTGAAGCAGTGACACTCATCAAGGCGGACATGGCGAGGATGTCCGGCTTGTGAAGGCGGACGGCATCCACGAACCGATGTGGCGGCACATCCACGCCCAGGTCCACCACGTCGAACCCGGCGGCGACCATCAGGGTGGCCGCCATGGTCTTCCCAATGTCGTGGATGTCGCCCCGAACGGTGCCAATAGCGACCTTTGCGAGAGATGGGACCTTGATGCCGGTCTTCTTGATCTCGTCCTCGATGGCCGGCATGGCACACTTCATCGCGAATGCCGCCCCCACCACGTCCGGAAGGGCCAGCTTGCCGCGACCGAAAGCCCTATCCACCTGCCTGATGGCCGCCGTGAGCACGTCCAACGCCTTGAAGGGGCTGACCCCTTCATCCACAGCCCTCCTGGCCCAGATCACGGCGGCCTGGTCGTCGGACTCCAGCACCGCCTGGCTGAGGCCGTCCAGCACCAATAGGTGTTCCGGCGGGATGATGACCAGGCGGCGAGCCTCCTTCCAGAGGAACCCTTGCCTCTTCAGCTCGTTCAGGTAGGCCGTGGTTGTGCTCCGGTTGGCCGCCACCAACTCCGCCAGCCCCTCGTGGGTGATGTCAAAGTCGATCTTGACCCCCCTGTCGGTCGCCTGGCCATGCTCGTCGGCCAACCGGATCAGGCTCTGCCTCAGCCGCTGCTGGACGTCCAGCATGCTGAGACCCCTGACCTTATCGGTGAGAGACCTCACAGACTGGGCCAGCTCCCTCATGACCGCCATGGAGAAGGCGGTGTCGTGGACGAGCAGCCGGTCCAGATCGTCGGCTTGGATTGCGTAGGCCTCGGTTTCCTCCAACGCCTCCGCCATGCTCTCGTGGGTACCGGCCAGGAGACAGCCGGTAACCCCGACCATCTGCCCATATCCGAGGATATCGTAGGTGTGGAGCTTCCCCTCTGGAGAGTTGCCCAGGGTCTTCACATGGCCCTGCTTGATAACGTAGACCTCCCCAGCGGAGTCTCCCTCGCAGTAGAGGACCTCGCCCTTCCGGAAGCGCATCAGCTTCCCTATGTCGTGGGCCTCCAGAAGGTCCAACACACCTCGTCGCCGCCCGCGGGCGCCGCTGCCAGGCTCGATGCTCCTATCCACCCCGTCCCCTTCCATAAAAAGGCCAACCAGTACACAGCCGAGGGGTAGAAGGGCAACTTGGGCCCTCAACGGCTGGAGTGAAGGCTGACACTGAAGGATCCGATTGATCTCAACCAGGTTAACCATAAGGCACAGCGCCCTACACGTCAACCTGTTGGGTGGAATGGGGTGCGGCTCAAGTTTTCGGGAAGCGCCGGCTTCGACGTCTGGCCGTAAACGGACCAGGCTGAGACGCTCAAGGACCCTTATGGTCGCTAACAAATAAACCTGACAGTAGCCCGAGGAGGGCGAAGCTCCTGCCCGGGAGGGCGAA
>DIXP01000014.1 GCA_002436065.1 Chloroflexi bacterium UBA6077 | reverse complement strand
AAGATTATTTGTGAGTCAATGCGGCCTGTTGACTCTCCATGCCTCCGACCCCATAATTGGCACTACCGATGTTGCGTAGGACGGAACGCCTCATGACACGCCGCGAAGCCGAGCCCGAGGTGGTGGATGCCGTCGATAGGGCGCTCGCCATCTTGGAGTGTTTCTCCACCGACCGTACGGAACTGGGGATCAGCGAGCTCAGCCGGGAACTGGGGATGCACAAGAGCACCGTCTTCCGCTCCCTTACCTCCCTGGAGGCCCGTGGCCTGGTGGTCAAGGATCCCGGCACCCGGCGCTACACCGTTGGGGCCAAGATCCTCCAGCCTGCCGGCGCCTACCTCAGCACCGTCGACGTACGGGAGAAGGCCAAACCCTTCATGGAGGACCTCCGCTCCCAGACCAAGGAGACCGTCAGCCTCTACGTGCCGGCTGGGGACCGCTGCGTCTGCATAGAGAGGCTGGAGAGCCCGTTGGAGATCCGCCGCGTGATCAGGGTTGGCGACCAAGTTCCTCTCTACGTTGGCTCCACCGGCAAACTCGCGCTCGCCTTCATGTCCGAGGGCGCTCGTGCGCTGGTGTTCTCGCGGCTGAAGACGGATCCGCCTCGGGACAGGGCAGCCCTGGACCTGGCTGCCCTTGATGTCGAGCTGGAGTCGATTCGCCGCCGTGGCTACGCCATGAGCCACGAGGAGCGAGTTCCCCAGGTGTCCTCAGTTTCGGCTCCCGTGATCGACGCTTCCGGCCAGGTAGCAGCGGCTCTCTCCGTCTCTGGTCCCTTGATCCGTTTCGGGGAAGAGCGAGTCGCCCAGCACGTGAGGCTGGTGGTCCAAGCTGCGGCGGAGGTCTCGGCGCTGATGGGATATGGACTCTATCCGATCGTTGACAACCATTCTGTCCGAGCTTAGAATTGGGTCGTTCTGCACAGTAGAACGCTTGCCTCGCCCAGTCCGACTCGTTGCCACAGAGGTGGGACTGATCTAAGATGCATTCAGCCGAAACCGATCTCCAGCGGCGATCATCACCCTACTTTGCCGGAGTCCGGCACCCCATAATGCTGCCCTCTGCCAGCCAGAGTACATCCGGACCAGGGCAGCCAAGAGAGGAGTGAGCTCTATGGAACAGGTCATGGTGATCCATGGCAACGAAGCCTGTGTCCGCGGCGCTATAGCCGCCGGATGCAGGTTCTTTGCTGGGTACCCCATCACCCCTGCCTCTGAGGTAGCGGAGTTGATGGCGGAGATGCTCCCCAAGCAGGGTGGCATCTTCATGCAGATGGAGGACGAGATCGCCTCTGTCTGCTCCCTGATCGGAGCCGCCTGGGGCGGCGCCAAGGCTTGCACCGCCACTTCAGGACCTGGCTTCAGTCTCATGCAGGAGGGCTTTGGGTATGCGGTGGCCACCGAGACCCCCTGCGTGTGCATCAACGTGCAGCGCGGCGGTCCCTCCACCGGCCAGCCTACCTCTTCTTCGCAGCAGGACATCTACCAGGCCAAGTATGGCTCGCACGGCGACTACGAGGTGATTGCCTACGCTCCGGCCTCGGCTCAGGAGTGCTTCGACCTGACGGTCAAGGCTTTCAATGCGGCCGAGAAGTACCGGGTGCCGGTCTTCGTCATGAGTGACGAGGTGGTGGGCCACACCCGGGAGAAGGTGCGGATCCCCGAGAAGCTCGAGCTGTACGAGCGGCGGAAACCTTCTGTGCCCCCTGGCGAGTATGCCCTCTTCAGGGGCGGACCTGATGGCCGTCTGGACGGCATGCCGGCCTTCAATCAGGGCTACAAGCTGATGGTGGACGGGCAGCTACACGATGAGTGGGGCACCCGCGCCGGCCCTTCTGTGGAGGAAAGCGCCAAGCTGGTCCGCCGCCTCTGCGACAAGGTGCTCAAGCACGACGGCGACCTTCTGGACGTGGAGAGCCGCTACCTGGATGACGCCGAGGTGGCGGTGGTCTCCTGGGGCAGCGCGGTGAGACCTGCCATGCAGGCTGTGCGCCAGGCCAGGGTCAATGGGATCAAGGCGGGATGCCTGAAGCTCCGCATCGTGTGGCCCTTCCCGGACTCGGTGATCTATGACCTGGCCGGCAAGGTGGACCGGATACTGGTGCCCGAAATGAACGTTGGAAAGATCGTCCGAGAGGTGGAGAGGGCGGCCCACGGGCGTGCCGACGTGATGGGGCTGCCGAAGCTGGGCGGAGCGCTCCACACGCCAGCCGAGATACTGGCTGCGATAGAGGGGAGGTAGTAGAGGATGCATCCCTTAGCTGAGAAGTACCTGCGCCGTAGGGCGCTGCCGCAGTTCTTCTGCCAGGGTTGTGGAGACGGGACCATCGTGTCGGCCCTGATGAGGACCGTAGAAGACCTCGGGATCATCGATTCGATCGCCTTCGTTAGCGGTATCGGCTGCTCCGCGTGGATCCCCGTCTTCGTGGATGCAGACATAATCCACTCCATGCACGGCCGTGCTATCCCGGTGGCTACTGGGGTCAAGCTGACCGATCCCAACCGGACGGTGATGGTGTTCAGCGGGGACGGCGACTGTGTAGGCATTGGTGGCAACCACTTCATCCACGCGGCGCGCCGCAACGTCGACATGACCGTCGTGATGGTCAACAACGCCATCTACGGCATGACAGGCGGCCAGGCGGCACCCACCACACCGCACCGAGGCGTCACCAAGACTAGCCCCCTCGGGAACGCGGAGTCCCCCTTCGATGCCTGCGAGCTGGCGAAGGCCGCCGGCGCGACCTACGTCGCCCGCTGGACTACGGCCCACCCGCGGCAGATCACCACGGCCTTCAAGGAGGCCATCAATCACAAGGGCTTCTCCTTCATAGAGATCCTCAGCCAGTGTCCAACCCAATCGGGCCGCCTCATCTTCGGCAGCGGCGACCCGGTGGAGTCCTTCAACATGGTCAAGAACAGGGCAGTACCGATAGCCAGGGCGAAGAACATGTCCGCCGAGGAGTTGGTGGGCAAGGTTACAATCGGCCGGCTCCACGTGGTGGAAGGTAAGCCCGAGCTGTGCGACGAGGTGTACGCCCTGATGATGGCAGGTGGAGAGGGCATCTCCACCGACGCCAAGCTGATGGTCTCCTAGGGGGAGGTGAAGAGATTGGTCAACATAACTGTCGACAAGGACTTCTGCAAGGGATGCAGCTTGTGTATCGTGAACTGCCCCAAGGATGTACTCGCGGTCTCGAAGGAGAGGGGCAAGGCGGGGTTCCTGGTGCCTGAGGCTACGAAGCCCGAGGCTTGCAGCAAGTGCAAGAACTGTGAAGTGATCTGCCCTGACTTCGCGATCGTGGTGGAGGAGGGTTAGAAATGAGGAAGGAAGCAAGACTAGCAGGGTTCGGCGGGCAGGGCGTTATCCTGTCCGCATTGATCCTCTCGGTGGCCGCGGGGATCCACGAGGGGAAAGAGGTCGCCCAGAGCCAGAGCTACGGTCCGGAGTCTCGGGGTGGTGCCTGCAAGGCTGAGGTGGTCATCAGCGACGAGGTGATCGACTACATCAAGCCAATGGATCCCGACCTGCTGGTTGCCTTGAGCCAGCCCGCCCTGGACCGCTACATCGGTGAGATCGACGTGCGGCGTGCTGCTGTGATGGTGGACAGCAGCCTGGTAACCAAGATCCCGGAGGGTGTTGCCAAGCTCTACCAGATCCCGCTGACAGACATCGCTGAGTTCCGGCTGGGAAAGAAGATCGTGGCCAACATGGTGATGCTCGGTGCCCTCGCCGCCGTAACCGGGATGGTGAGCTACGAGGCGCTGGTGGCGGCTGTGAAGGAGACCGTGCCACCGAAGACCGTGGAGCTGAACCTGGCAGCCGTGAAGGAGGGCTACCAGGAAGGCATGAAGCTGGCGGCCGAGCGGGCGTAGCATCCGTAGGGGCGACCGGCCCGCCGGTCGCCCCTACTGTTTTGGAGACAGGTCATGAGGCTATACGAATACGAAGGCAAGCGGCTGTTGGCAGAGAAGGGTATCCTGGTGCCCAAAGGCCAGGTGGCCGACACCGCCGAGGAGGCATCCATCGCCGCGGCGTCGCTAGGCGATTCTGCGGTGGTCAAGGCGCAGCTGCTCGTAGGTGGTCGCGGCAAGGCAGGGCTGATCCAGCCGGTGGTTGACCGCTGGCAGGCAGCGAAGGTCGCCGCGCACATCCTCGACTCCACCCTGGGCGGCCAAAAGGTCGAGCGGGTACTCGTGGAGGAGCGGCTGGAGATCGCCAGGGAGCTGTATGTGAGCATCTCTGTAGACCGGCTGGCCGGCTGCCCCCTGATCCTCGCTTCCGCCGAGGGGGGTGTGGAGATCGAGGATGTGGCCAAGGTGCGGCCCGAGGCGGTTGCGCGCCGCCACGTGAATACTCTGTGGGGGCTGCGAGCCCATGAGGCCATGGAGGTGGCCAAGGGCATTGGGTTGAAGGGCGACGATGCGGCCTCCTTCTCGCGTTTCCTGCTGCAGCTTTACCGGGCCTTCGGTGAGCTGGATGCTCATCTGCTGGAGGTCAACCCCCTGGTTGTCACTGCAAAGGGTGCCTGGGTTGCCGCCGACGCGAAGGTGATCCTGGACGACGACGCTACCTTCCGGCAGCCGTCGCTGCGAGAGAGGGCGCAGGAAACCGGCCTCACACCGCTGGAGGTGGAGGGCCGCCAGAAGAAGATCAGCTACGTTGACCTTGACGGTGAGGTGGCGCTGATGGGCAACGGTGCCGGTCTGGTGCTCTCCCTCCTGGACTTGGTGCGCTACTTCGGGGCCAGCCCCGCCAACTTCCTGGACACCGGCGGCGGCGCCAGCCGATCGAAGGCGAAGGATGCGCTGGGGCTGGTGCTAAAGAAGGCTCGGTCGGATCACAAGGTGAAGTCGATCCTGATCGCTCTCAGCCTCTCCATCTCCCTGCCTGAAGACGCGGCGGGCGGCATCCTGGATGCCCTGGCGGAGTGGCCGCCCCAGGTGCCCCTCTTTGCCGTGGTGCATGGCACGCGCGCCGAGGTGGGGGAGCAGATGCTGCGCTCTGCCGGCGTCAGCGTTTTCCCATCCATCCAGGAGGCTACCAGGGCAGCCGCCCTGGCATAACGGAGCATAAGATGTCTATTTTAGTCGACAAGAACACTCGGGTCCTCGTCCAAGGGGCCACCGGCCGCTTTGGACAGATCCAGACAAAGCTGATGCTGGACTATGGCACCAGGATAGTGGCCGGCGTCACGCCAGGGCGGGGCGGCCAGGATGTGTTGGGGGTCCCCATCTACGATACGGTGGCCGAGGCCAGAGCGAAGCACGAAGTCGACGCTGCCGTGATCTACGTGCCGGCCCCCTGGACCCTGGAAGCGGCCACCGAGTCGATCGAGAGCGGTATCCCCCTGGTGGTGGTGATCACCGAGGGTGTGCCGGTACACGATGGGATGAAGATCCGCGCCATGGGGCGGGAGCGGGGTGTTTGGGTGATTGGCCCCAACTGCCCTGGGATCATCACCCCCGGCCAGACCAGCCTGGGGATGTACCCGCCATCCTGCGCCATGCCTGGTGTGGTGGGAGTTGCCTCCCGGAGTGGCACCCTCTGCTTCGAGGTGACCAAGCTGCTGTGCGAGGCCGGCATCGGCCAGACCAGCTGCATGGGCATCGGCGGCGACCCGGTCATCGGGAACAACTTCGTCGAGTACCTGAAGCTATTCGAGAAAGACCCTGATACCAGGGCTGTGGTGATGATCGGCGAGGTGGGTGGGAACCAGGAGGAGCAGGCGGCGCGCTTCATTCGAGAGATGAGCAAGCCGGTGATCGCCTTCATCAGTGGCAAGAGTGCCCCACCGGAGAAGCGGATGGGCCATGCCGGCGCCATCGTCTCCCAGGGTGCGGGGCTGGCTGCCGACAAGGTGAAGGCCCTGGAAGAGGCCGGCGTGAGGATGGCCGATACCCTCAACGACATCGTGCGGCTCACCACAGCGGCGCTCAATCCCTAGAGCAAGAGGGAGATACGCGGGAAGGGGCTCGTCCCCTTCCGCCCCGGGGCATGGACGCGCGACGCATCCCATCTCTTACCGCTTCCCTCGTCGTCCAGCGGACGGCGAGGGACAAGTTCCCGTCCTACGCTTTCTGCCATCCTCTCCCTGTCGGTCCAAGACCCTCATTCCGGCTCGCAGCGCCCGGCGCTCGGAATAGGCGGGTCGTCCAGCGGTGGTGCAGAGCCGGCGCTACGCCACCGGTTCTAGATGCAGTACATACTCCTGGCCATGCCAATACACGACCACCAAGCTCTTGCCGCCATGGTACAGCCTGGAGGACTCCACGGTGACCCCAAGCTCATCTAGATCGGCCAGGGTGATCACTTTGCCCAGAAACCGCTCCTTGAGGTCCTCGGGGACCTCGTCCGTGTGCAGGTGCTCTTCCGGCCGGATATCCTTGACCTTAAACCTATCGGTGCGAATCGCCATTCCGCTCCCCTTCCTCATGGATGCGTGGTAACTGGCCAGTCAGCAAGAGACGCACCAGGAGCTCGAGGAAGGGAGATGGTTCACGAAGCCGTCGGA
>DIXP01000061.1 GCA_002436065.1 Chloroflexi bacterium UBA6077 | reverse complement strand
TTCCCTCGCCTAGCCAGCACTACCCCACCCCGGAAGCGTGGGCACAGGGCATGCAACTTGCTTCAGACTTCCTCAAAGTAGCTTTTCGAACTCAGGGGCTTCCTGAGTCGAAGCCTGGTGAAGGTGAACTCCGTCTTCGATAGCTTTCCCTGGTGGGACCAGCGAGACGTGCTGACCCAGATCACCCCCACTCGTTACCGCTACCTGAGGAGGGCGGCAGGGCAGCTACGAGGGCAACGGGTGCTGGACCTGGGATGCGGCGGCGGTCTGCTGGCCGAGCCCCTATCCAGGGCCGGGGCCAGGGTGACGGGCATCGACCTCTCGGCAAGTGCTCTTGCCGTCGCCCGAGAGCACGCCGCCCGGAGCGATCTGCGCATTGAGTACATTCAGGCGAGGGCCGAGAGACTGCCCTTCCGTACAGCGAGCTTCGACATAGTGGTGGCCTTCGACGTGCTGGAGCATCTGGACGACCTGCCGGCGGCGATAGCCGAGATCTCCCGAGTGCTGCGGCCAAGGGGAAGACTGGTCTACGACACCATGAATCGAACCCTGCTCTGCCTGGTAGCGGTGATCTGGATTGGCGAGAGGCTGTGGCCGGGAGGTCCCCCCAGAGGCACCCACGACTGGCGAAAGTTACTCAAGCCGCAAGAACTGGCCGACCTGATGGCTCGCAACGGCATCGCCAACGTGGAGACCAGGGGATTCATGCCCGTGGGCGTGGACCGGAGAGGGCATCTCCAGATGTGCCTCGCGCCCTTCCGGTGGATCTCTTACGTAGGCTGGGGAATACGGAAGTGAGGAGAGCGACCACCCAATGGAAGCACTAAAGGACTATCTGGTCTCTAGAGGACGGCTGATCGACCGTGCGATCGACGGGCAACTGCCGCAGGCCACAGCCGAGCCCCAGGTCGTCCACCACTGCATGCGCTACAGCGTGGAAGGCGGCAAGCGGCTTCGTCCCATCCTGGCTCTGGCAGTAGCCGAGATGATAGGGTGTGCTACCTCGAAGATGCTGCCTACCTGCGTCGCCCTCGAGCTGATCCACACTCATTCCCTGATCCTGGACGACATGCCCTGCATGGACAACGACGACTACCGCAGAGGGAGGCCAGCCAGCCACAAGCTGTTCGGCGAGGGCATCGCCCTGCTGGCCGCCGACGCGCTTCTGAACCTGGCAATAGCGATCCTTGGATCGAACCATCGTATGGCAGGAATAGCGCCGGAGACCGCGCTGGAGATAATCCGCGAGGTGGGGGAGGCCGTGGGAACGGGAGGGGTGATCGGGGGCCAGGCCGCCGACCTGTCATTCAGCGAGGCCGAAGCGGGTAGCGCCCTGTTGGAGAGGATCCATCTGGGGAAGACAGCGAATCTCTTCCGGCTGAGCGCCCGGGCAGCAGCCCTGGTCGCAGAGGCATCGTCCGGGCAGATGGAAGCCGTCACCACCTACGCCGATAGGTTGGGGCTGGCATTTCAGATCGCGGATGACCTGTTGGATCGGCTGGGCCCGGAGTCGCCAAGCAGGGGCAGGGCACGGGAGGAACCCAGCTACGCCGCATCCTTCGGCGTGGAGAAGGCCAGGTCGCTGGCGAGGGAGGCCACCGAGCGCGCCGTGGTGGCGCTATCGATCTTCGGCGGCGAGGCCGAGACCCTGCGTCTGCTCGCCGCCCACAACCTGGACCGAGCATGGAAATCTCGGTAGTGGAGAAGCTACCAAGGACACGAAGGAGGCGTTGGCAGTGTCAACCTCGTCGTCCGGGAGTCTGATCCCTCGTCTGCGGGCGCTCCTGGGGTTCTCTCGGGTGGTGCAGGCGACGCTGAGCGTGGCCCAGCCGTTCGTGGCAGCCCTGGTCGCGCTCCACGGCTTCCCATCTCCGGACCGACTCCTGCTGGGACTGTCCGCCGCGTGGGCTGGGTTCCTGGCCGTCTTCGCCCTGAACGACCTGATGGACGTGGAGTTGGACCGAGCCCGCTTCGCCCACCTCCGTGGCTACGAGGCGTTCGACGTCGACTCCGCCATGATGCGACATCCCCTTGCCCAGCGACAGGTCTCCTTTCCCCTGGGCCTAGCCTGGATAGGGGGGTTAGGGTGCTACGCCCTGGTTGCCGCCTATCTCCTGAGCCCCACCGCCGCTGCGCTGTTCCTGCTGGCGGCACTGCTGGAGGTGCTCTACTGCAAGCTGGCCAGGGTTACGCCGGCGAAGTACCTGATGAGTGGGGCCATGGTAGGGGTTGGAGCGCTTGCCGGATGGGTGGCGATGACCCCTGAGATCCGGGCGGCGGAGTTCGGCCTCCTCTTCCTTTGGATGAGCGCGTGGGAGATCGGCGGGAGGAACATCGTCAACGACTTCTCGGATGTGGAGGAGGATGCCTGCCTGGGGATCAAGACCGTGCCGCTCCTCCATGGTCCGCGAGCCGCAGCTCGACTCACCTTCGCGTGGCTAGTCGCCACCAATCTGGCCGCCCTCGCGCTGCCTTTGGTCTCCTCCTTGGGACCGGTATACCTGGTGGGAGCTGTTGGGGGAGGACTGTACCTTCTGCTGCTGCCGGGCCTCCGGCTGCTCCGCTCGCCAACCCCTCCTGTCGCCCTGGCCCTCTTCAACCGGGCCAGCTTCTACCCGCCCGTCGTGCTGCTTGCCCTCATCGCGGACCTGTTCGTGCCTGTCTAGCAACTCAGCCATCGGCAGGATTCTTGCTTTTTGTGCCCTGGTCCCAGGGACAACAGTCTACTACTGCGCCAAGTTGACTCCAATGGGCCGCTCCGGCGGCCCATGGTAGCTGGTCTAGCCGCCCTGCCAGGGCAATCGCGATGACGGATAGCCAACGGACAACAGAAGACCTCTTCAACGCCGTGGTGGAGCGGTTACGCTCTATGAAGCGAATTCCGGTCTCCACCTACCGGCTGCAATTCAATCCCGCCTTCACCTTTCGAGATGCGCGGGAGGTGGTCGCCTATCTGAGCGAATTGGGGATAACCGACTGCTACTCATCGCCCTATCTGAAAGCGCGGCCCGGGAGCACCCACGGCTACGATATTTGCGACCACCAAGCCCTCAACCCGGAGCTGGGCAGCCAGGAGGACTACGCTGGATTCATCGCGAGGCTGACGGAGCACAAGATGGGCCAGATCCTGGACGTGGTGCCCAACCACATGAGTATCTGGGAGGCTACCAACGCCCAGTGGACAGATGTCCTGGAAAATGGCCCCAGCTCCCCCTACGCGACATTCTTCGACATCGACTGGCACCCCCTACGCGGCGATACCGACCTGGAGAACCGGGTGCTGCTACCCATCCTGGGCAGTTCCTATGGGGAAACGCTGGAGCACCAGCAGCTGGCGCTGGTCTACGATGAGGGCGCCTTCTACGTTCAGTACTACGAGCGCAGGCTGCCCTTGGACCCCGGTAGCTACAGCGAGATCCTGGGTGAGGCAGCAGAGGAGTTGGAGCACGAGCTGAGTCCCTTGGACGAGCATCTGCTGGAGATGCAGAGCATCCTGACAGCCGTGGGTCACCTGCCGGCGCGCTCAAGAGTTGCCCCCGGGGAGGTGCTGGAGAGGCAGCGGGAAAAGGAGGTCATCAAGCGTCGCTTGAAGCTGCTGTACGACGGGTGCGAGTCCACCCGCTGGGCGGTGGAGAAGGCGATAGGAAGCTTCAACGGCGCCCGGGGAGACCCGACCAGCTTCAATCGACTGGCCGCCCTACTGGACCGTCAATCCTATCGTCTGGCCGACTGGCGAGTGGCCGCCGAGGAGATCAACTACCGTCGCTTCTTCGACATCAATGACCTGGCAGCGCTCCGAACGGAGGATCCGGCGGTCTTCGAACACACTCATCGGCTGGTACTGCACCTGCTCAGGGAGGGCAAGGCCACGGGACTCAGGATAGACCATCCCGACGGACTGTGGGACCCGGCCCGCTACCTGAGCCGGCTGCAGGCTGCCTATCTACTCTCGATGGGCCTGGACAATCTCCCCGAGGAACAGCGACCAACTCAGGAGGAGCGGGACGTCCTCGAGGGGCAACTGTCCGGCGAGGAGAAGTGCGACCTCTTGCACGCCCTCTATGCCCCCGGCGCCGCCCCTCTCTATGTCGTGGTGGAGAAGATCCTCAGCGGGGAGGAGCGGCTTCCGGGGGATTGGGCCGTGGACGGCACCACCGGCTACGATTTCGCCAACAGCGTCAATGGGCTGTTCGTGGACCCCAGCGCCAGAGGCGCCTTCGACAAGCTGTACAAGGGCTTCATTGGGCGGAGGGACCGCTTCAGCAACCTGGTGAACAGCAACAAGAAGACGATAATGACCGACTCTCTGGCCAGCGAGATCAACATGCTGGCACACCAACTGAAGCGGATCGCGAGCCGAAGCCGGAAGTACCGCGACTTCACCCTCACAGGAATCGCCCAGACCCTGCGGGAGGTCATAGCCTGTCTGCCCATCTACCGCACCTATCTCAGCGAAGGCTGGATCCACCCTGGCGACCGATTGTATATCGAGGACGCCGTCAAAGAGGGGAAGAGGAGAAGCAGGAGGAACTACCCGATCTTCGACTTCCTGCGAGACCTGCTGCTCTTCCGTTGGGATGAAATGCCGGGGGACGGCAACCGCGCGGAGACCATGGACTTCGTCTACAAGTTCCAGCAGGTGACGGGACCGGTGATGGCCAAAGCGATGGAAGACACCCTGTTCTACCAGTACAACCGGCTGATCTCCCTGAACGAAGTGGGTGGAGACCCAGCTCAATTTGGGGTTTCCCTGACCTCCTTCCATCGACGGAATCTCGACCGTCTGCGTCGCTGGCCTCACTCCCTGCTGGCCACCTCCACTCACGACACGAAACGGAGCGAGGACGTGAGGGCACGCATCAACGTACTGTCGGAGATCCCAGAGGAGTGGAAATCGGCTGTGCACCGGTGGAACAGGCTCAACCGCGGCCACAAGGGCTTGCTGGAGGGCGAGCCTGTTCCCAATAGGAACGAGGAGTACTACCTCTACCAGACCCTTCTGGGCGCCTGGCCGCTGGGCTCCATCTCCGACGAGCAGTACGAGATACTCGTGGGACGAATAGAGGCGCACATGCTGAAGGCACTGAGGGAAGCCAAGATGAACACCAGTTGGACTAGCCCCAATGAGGAGTACGAGGAAAAGACGCTCCGATTCGTCCGTGCGATCCTGGATCGAAGGGGGGAGAACGGTTTCATCACGGACTTCCAGCCATTTCAGAGGAAGGTTGCCCACTTTGGCCTGTGGAACTCGCTCTCCCAGATCCTGCTGAAGATCACGTCGCCCGGAGTCCCCGACTTCTACCAGGGGACGGAGATCTGGGACTTCACCCTGGTGGACCCGGACAACCGCCGCCCCGTGGACTATGCCCTTCGAACCAAGATGCTGAAGTCGCTTCTGGGGAGGCTCTCGAACCCTCGCTGCGATCACGCGAGAGCGGCAAGAAGACTGGTGGAGGCAAGGGAGAATGGCAGGATCAAGATGTTCCTGATCCACTCCGCCCTGACATACCGCCGCGACCATAGGCAGCTTTTCCAGTCGGGCTCCTACATGCCGCTGGAGGCCATCGGGAGGCAGAGGGACAACGTCTGCGCCTTCGCACGAACGGAAGAGGACGACGCGGTGATAGTAGCGGTACCACGCCTCGTGGTGGGACTGACCCGTGGCGAGCGCATCCCTCCCCTGGGAAGCGAGGTGTGGGGGGATACCTGCCTCGTCCTCCCGCCCAACCTGCCCCACGGTCCCTACCGAAACGTCCTAACTGGCGAGATGGTACGGTTGACCGACGAGGGGCTACCGCTGGCGGCACTGCTCGCCAGCTTCCCCGTGGCCCTGCTGGAGGGGGCGTAGCTCGGCCTGAACCTTCCATAAGGGACAGGGAAGCTCCCTTCATCCTCAGGAGCAGTACTCCTTACAGGGCCCCTTGCCGCTCATCGGAGCCTCGATCCACATCAACCTCTGCAAAAGAGATCCCGTTCACTCCTCGGCCTTGACAGTCGCACCTTAATGATGAACATTACCCATGGCCTGATGAAGCGTGGATACTCGGACGACGACGTTCGGAAGATCCTGGAGGGCAACTGGCTGCGCTTGCTGAAGGACATCTGGGGCGAGTAGTAGGGGAATCTCGACCCCAAAATATGGATGAGGACAAGGTGAAGAAGGAAATCGTGGCTATCCCCGGGGTGAAGCCGGTCAAGCACCTATCACGGGCGATCAAGTTCGGAAATCTGGTCTTCGTAGCGGGAACCACAGGTCGCCACATGATCACCGGTGAGATGCCCGAAGACGCTGCTGGGCAGACACGGATGGTGTTCGAGAACATCAAGATGGCCCTTGAGGCGGCCGGCACATCGCTGGGAAACATACTGAAGACTACTTGCTACCTCGCCGATTTGGCGGATAAGCCGGCATTCGATGAGGTGTACATCGACGCATTCCCCGTAGACCCTCCGGCGAGGGCGTGCTTCCAGGTGGCAGACCTGGGCGCCGGGGTGAAGGTGGAGATCGAGGCGATCGCCGGCATTCCCGAGTAGGGGCGCAATAACCACAGAGACACGAAAAACACGGAGAGGGCACTGAGGACTCTGTGAATCCTCGAGTCCTCAGTGCCCTCCGTAGTTATCGCTTCCGGCTAGGCCGCGCCCTTGATGGCCTTGGCCACGCCGTCGATCATGCGGTCGATCTCGGACTCGGTGATCACCAGGGGCGGGGAGATCCAGACCACGTCACCACGACTCCGGAGCAGCAGCCCGTCTGCCATGGCGTTGGCGATCAGCTTCTTGCCGAAGGCGGGCGGCATCGGCGTACCGGCCTTGTCGGCCGCGAGGTCGATTCCGGCTATCATCCCCATGCCCCTAACCTCACCCACGCCGGGGAGGCTCTCCAGCGTCTTCAGGCCGGCCTGCATCCGCGCACCTACGACGGCGGCCCGCTCTACCAGACCCTCCTTCTCGATGATCTCGAGGTTCTTCACACCCACGGCGCAGCAGGTGGGATGGAGGGAGTAGGTATAGGCGTGGTTGAAGCTAGCACCCTCTGGCAGCTCACGGAAGACCTTGTGAATCCTTTCGTTCACCATGACACCGCCGAGCGGCTGGTAACCGCTGGTCACTCCCTTGGCGAAGTCGAGGATGTCCGGGACGACATCCCACTGCTGCATGCCGAACCACTTGCCGGTGCGACCGAAGCCGGTGATCACCTCGTCGGCGATGAACAGGACATTGTACTTGTCGCAGATCTGCCGCACCCTGGGAAAGTACTCAGGCGGGGGAACGACCACGCCGCCGCCGCCGTGGATCGGCTCCGCGATGAAGGCGGCCACGGTATCCGGATCCTCGGCGAGGATCGCCTGCTCCAGCAGGTCGGCGCAGGCCACACCGCACTCCGGATACTTCTTCTTAAGGGTGCAACGGAAGCAGTAGTGTGTGGGGATGTGCACGAAGCCCGACTGCAGCGGTTCGAAGTTGCGCCAGTACTGGCTCATGCCGGTGGCGCACATGGCCGCGGCCGTCGTCCCGTGGTAGCCCTTGACTCGGGAGATGATCTTGATCTTTTCGGTCTTGCCGGTGGCCTTCCAGTAGAAGCGCGCGATCTTGATGGCCGTCTCGGTGGACTCGGCGCCGCCGGTGGTGAAGAAGGTGGCCTTCAGGTCGCCGGGGGCGAGGCTGGCCAGCTTCTCGGCCAGCTGGATGGCCGGCAGGTTGGAGGTGCCGGCGTAGCCGGAGGCGTAGGCCAGGGAGCGCATCTGCTGCGCGCCTGCCTCGGCCAAGTCCTCTCGACCGTGGCCGACGTTGACGCACCAGAGCCCGGCGGAGCAATCGATGTACTCCTTGCCGGCGACGTCCGTCACGATAGATCCCCGTCCCTTCGTCAGGACGAGGGGCCCATTGGTGTTATGCGCGTGGTCGTGCATCGGGTGCAGGACGTATTCAAGGTCCTTGCGCACCCAGGACTGCTGGTCTTGCATTCCGCAACTCCTCGAGATGTTACTGCCTGGGAGAAGCGTGGCTGACCGGGGAGAGAACCAGAACAGCGTTGGTCAAGTCCTCCCAGGGGGTACTCTTTACCACCGGAGCATAGCACAAAGGGTCAAGGCTTTGCCTGGTAGAGCGCTTGCGGCTTCCATATTCGCTCGGCGGCCTCTCGGCCGTCCACATCATCGATGTCGAGTAGGCCCCTGCCAGGCGCGGTCCTGCCCAGCCAACCGACAACTACCAACTCGGAGCTGTAGCCCACGACGAAGCTGGAGGAGGGCGTGGTGCCCGTCTTGGTGAAGAGTTCGCCTGGGAGCCCAAACCGGCCAGACACGTTCGAGAGCGGCTCTCGCAGCCATTGGAGGGTCGCGGAATCTAGAGCCTTGCCGCCGGCCGCTGGCCGCAGATGGAATAGCTCCCTGCCGCGGCGATCACGGACCTTCAGGGCTGGCGTGGGCTCGGCATATATTCCCTCGTTGGCCAGTACCGTGTAGGCCGCCGCCAGCTCCAGCATCGGCATCTCGGCCAACCCGAGCCCCAACTCCACACCGTGCTGCTCCGGATGCAGCTCCGTCTGCACCCGAAAGCGGTCACGCAGGCACTGTACGAAGCCCTCCGTCCCCATCCGCTCCACCAGATAGGCAGCGATAGTGTTGCGGGAGTCGGCGAGCCCGACCTGCGCGGGCAGCAATCCCCTCCCCCTGGGATCCTCGTCCCAGTTGGCAATGTACCGGCCACCTATCTCCCTGGGGGTGTCGTCCAGCCGCTCGTTGGGGGCCAACTGCCCGCCTTCCAAAGCACATGCGAACAGCAGCGGTTTGAGGGCGCTGCCCGGCTGATGGGAATGGCCAGCCGCCATATCCGGCAGCGCGTCGGGGCCGTAGAGAGGCTGCACCCCCCCAAACCAGGCCAGCACGGCGCCGTCACGGGGGTCCAAGACGACCGCCCCGCCGTTGTTCACGTTGCGGCCCTTGAGGCCGTTCACAGCGGAGCGCATCTGGCTGTCCAGCTCCCTCTGCCTCTGGAGATCGAGGGAAACGGTGACGTCGAGCCCTGCGGTGGAGGGATCCCCATAGCCGTGGGACCGCAGCCAATCCGCCAGGAAGAGGGCGTAGTGGCCGAGCCGCTGGGCATTGGCGTTAGGTTCGAGCGGTTTCGCCAACACGCCCAGAGGAGAGCCATCAAGGGCAAGCATGTCCGACCGAGAGATGTATCCCTCCCGCTCCATAGCCTGGAGCACCTCGGTGCGGCGGGCCCTCACCTCATCGGGGTTCTCCCAGGGGTCGAGGACACTGGGAGCCTGGGGAAGACCGGCCAGCAACGCCGCCTCTGGCAGGGTCAACTCCGCCGCCCGCTTCCCGAAGTAGGTGAGGGAGGCGGCCTCGACGCCGTAGGCCCCGTGGCCGAAGTAGACGGCATTGAGGTAGAAGGTCACAGGGGAGCGCTCCGCCCCCAGCAGGAGCGAGGAGCGCTCGTATGCCCAGCCGCACTGGAACTCGAAGGTCAATTTGTGCACGACGGTGGCGGCCATCGCCAGAGGCCGGCGGAAGGGGAACCAATCGGGCAGCTCCCACACCATTCCCACGATCTGCCTTCCGAAGTAGTTCTTGCAGGACTGCGCGGCTATCCCGCTGGCGCCGGAGAGGTAGCTGTCCTCGCGGTCCTGGACGGATCGGGCCGCGCCGGTGAAGACGCCCACGATCCTCACAGGCTTGAGCGGCATGTGCTGGAATGGGGCGGTGTACACCCCAGGATCCTCGATAGCGTCTATCGCGCTTTTCATCCAGGGCGAGATCGCCTCCGACGAGGTGTGGAGGCGGTACTCGCCGCCGGGATAGTAGTACTGAAGGAGTTGGCCATTGCGATCGCGCAGGACGGTGGCAACCGGGAGTTCGGCGCCCACTGCAAGCCATAGCCCCAGGAACAGCGGCACCAGGAAGAGGGCGAGGCGCACCCCCGCTCGCCCGAGCGCGAGGCCGCCCTGCACCCATCCCTGGACCCGGACCCGCCGGAAGTCCGCCCAATCGGCACTGAACGCCTCCGCCGCTATCAGCAGGTAGAGGATCTCTATCCCCCGGAGACTCAGCTGAGTGACGGCCAATTGCAGGAGCACGTTAGCATGAGAGGGAGAGGGGTCGAGTGCCTGGTCGAGAAAGAGCACCGTGCCGAGGGCCGTTGGGAGGAAGGGCAGGGCCATCGCCCAGCGGAGGGGCACGGGCAGGTAGGCGCCCCTGGGGCTGGGAGTCGCCACCATGGCCGCCAGGCCGAAGACGAGGGTCGCCACCAGAGTTGGGAGGGTCAGTGAGACGGTGTCGTCGTGGACGACCAGATCCACGCGCAGGGTATCAGGCGATATGCGGAAGAGGAGATAGGCAGCCGCCACCACCGGCAGCCATGCGCCGAACTGGACGAACCGCCGGAAGACCGTGATCGTACCATCCCCCACAAGAGCCCGAACCCGTGATTGAGCGAGCAGTCTGGATGAAACCCAGAGCGACAGAAAGAGCAGCCCCTCGCCCGCCATCAACATGAGCGCCTTGGGAGCCAGGGCGGGGTTCAGCAGCGAATCCCACGGGGGCCCCACCTGCCGGCCAAGCTGCTGCCAGTCGAGCAGGCCCAGGGAGGAGAGCGCGAGGGCGAGCAGCAGCGCCATAGCAAGACCACCAGCAAGGAACCTGGCGGCTCGGGCCAATCTGCCCCAGACCCCGCTCCCGCCGTGGCCAGCGTCCGCGGTCTCCGCCGTTGCGGGCCGATTTGTAGCATCAGAGGGCACGGGGCATCCCACCTATCGCAGATTGTGGAGAGACCGCGGGTCTTCCAGGCACGGCTGATTCATCCTCAACTCCGGAGTACTCCGCGGACTTGTCGCACGAGCTGTACCCGATAGAGATGGAGAAGGCATGGTTCGCGACTGTGGTGACATTGCTGTAGGGGCGACCCGCGGTCGCCCTGCCCATTCGCCGGCCTGCCCCGCCAGGGCGACCGGCCGGTCGCCCCTACTGTTACGCCATCTCGCCTGTTGTCTGAACCATGCCATGGAGAATGGGCGTAGAGCAAGATACCTGCAGAATAGAACTAGCACTTCTTGGTGATTGCACCTTCATCCATCTTGATTTAGAGTAGCATCTCCCTGATTCGCCCATCCCCGACCAACTACCCCGTGCTAGGAGGCCAGACTGCGATGCGTGTCTACCCGCCGCGGTTCCCTGCGATCATCCTGAGTGCACTACTTCTGCTGGGCCCTCTGACACTGGTTGTCTCGGCCGCGGCCGATTGGGACCTGCCCAACGGCCATCACTTCACCCAAGCAGGGGGCTACACCGTCCTCGACGACGGACAGGCGAGGTTCTGGACCGAGTTCCAGCGGCAGGGGGGAGTGGCGAGGATCGGCTACCCGGTCTCGCAGCGCTTCGTGTACAAGGGCTTCGTGACCCAGGTCTTCCAGAAGGTCGCCCTGCAGTGGCGCCCGGAGGAGGGGCGGGCGATGTTCGTGAACGTCTTCGACGAACTCAGCCTCTCCGGCAGGGACGACTGGCTGATGAATGTCCGCTCCACACCCAAGCCGATCAAGATCGATGAAGAGGGCAAGGGCTGGAGCGAGGTGGTAGCCGGACGATTGGCGCTGCTGACCGGCAACGCGGCGATCCAGAAAGCGTACCACAGCATAGCAAACCCCATCGACAGCTACGGACTCCCGACCAGTAGAGTGGAGGATCTGGGCCCGCTGTACGCCCTGCGCGCCCAGCGGGTGGTGCTGCAGCAATGGAAGGTAGACACCGCCTGGTGCAAGGCGGGAGAGGTGGTGGTGGCCAACGGCGGCGACGTGGCCAAGGAGGCCGGACTGTGGCCGAGCGAGGCGGTGGCCGTGGAGAAAGGCTCTGAAGAACCGACTTCCGTGGAAAAAGCCTCCGGGGACCCTCCTGGCCTGGCGATGATCAATCAGTACCGGGCGGCGGCCGGGGTTTCCCCCGCCAGGATCAATACCTCCTTGGAGAAGGCTGCCCAAAACCACGTGCGCTACTACGATGCCAATCGCGGCGACCCCGCCCTCGCGGGCATGGGGCTGCACCAGGAGAACTCATCCAAGCCCAGCTTCACCGGCACCAGTATGGGGGACCGGGCACGGGCGGCGGGCTACAGCGACGGGGCGGTGACGGAGAACGCCGGTTGGGGGCGGATGAAGGCGATGGTAGAATGGTGCATGAACACGGTGAACCACCGCCTTCCGCTCATCCACCCAAGTGGCCTGGATATGGGGTATGCGGAGTCGGGGGCCGACGGCTTCACCATCATTGATGTGGGGGTCCGGAGGGACAAGCTGAACGTGTCGCTCCCCTCGGTCTACCCCGCGGCCGGGGCCACCAACGTCCCCACCTCCTGGGACGGCGGCGAGACGCCCAATCCGGCCCCGGGCGTCCCCCGCCCGCTCGGCTACCCCATAACCGTCGCCTTCGCGGTGAACCAGAAGGTGGAGTGGAAGGCATTCGAGCTGCGAGGACCCGATGGCCAGTCGCTCGCCACCAGCACTCCCAAGACCGACTGGATGCGAGCCGCGGCGATCATCCCCCATCGGCCCCTCGATCGGGGCAAGAGCTACACGGCGCGGGTTGACGCGGTGGTGGACGGCAAGCCCGTGAGCAAGGAGTGGAGCTTCACCACCAAGCCGTGAGCGGGCATCGCACCGCTACTACCCACCCGCCTGTCGCCGCGCGTAGTGCTCCACGATGAAGCCGGCGATGCTGTGGTGGGTGGGAGCATTGGGCAGCGCATCCCGCTGGAACCACCGGGCATCCTCCAACTCGGTGGTATCTACCACCACCTCGCCGCCGGTATAGCGAGCGATGAACCCGATCATCATCTGGCTGGGAAAGGGCCAGTTCTGGCTGCCCACGTACTGGATGTCGTCGACCTCGACCCCCACCTCCTCCTTGATCTCTCGCCTGACCGCCGATTCTAGCGATTCCCCATTGTCCACGAACCCAGCGATCAGCGCGTAGCGGCCCGGCGCGAAATTGGACTTCCGGGCAAGGAGCACTCGGTCGCCATCGTAGATCAGGGTAATAACGGCCGGGTAGAGGTGGGGATAGTGTTCGTACCGACACTTGGGGCAGCGCTTGCCCCACTCGTTTTCGATCCGCTCCGTCGCCGTCCCACACCTCGGGCAGAAGCCGCTGGAGGACTCCCAGTGCAGCAGCTGCATCGCCATGCCACCCAGGGAGAGCAGCTCGTCTGACAGCCGGGTGTCCTGCATGGGGACTAGGGTCTCCCTCTGGAAACCGGCGGGCAGCGCGGCATCCCTTGGCAGTCCGGCGACCCAGCAAGGCGATTCTCGCCAATGGCCTAGCCAGAATGGCGTGCCCAGCTTATCGCGGAAGACCTCCGGCAGCGCGCCGAAGGTCGGCGCAAGGTCGGGCCCCTCGGGCAGCACGAGGCTCTGGTTCTGGACGATCAGCCAGTGGCCGGACTGGTCGGGGACGATACCACCGCCCTTGGCGGAGACGAAGCCCCCGTTCAGGCAGTCTATGTTGAAGGGCAGGTAAACGGTCAGAGGGGTTGTCCCCTCGTGGGAGCCACAACCACAGGGTGAGTCTAGATCAGGGCGCCCCTTGAAGGCTCGGACCAGGGGATCGTTCAATCGCACGTCGGCAAGATCCATAGACACATCTCCTCGGAGTTCCGGGTTCTGCGGGCGCTATCATACACCAACGAGGGTCGCCGGCTAACGGCCCTCGCGACCGCCCCGAACCATGGACGTCCCCAGCCCGATAGCGCCGCAGAGGGCTGCGGCAAGGAAGGCGTCTCGGAAGGCCGGCATGAAGCCACTACTGGGCCCGAGGGTTCCACCGTAGATGGCGAGGGCTGTGGAGAACACCGCTCCAGCCAGCGCCACCCCCATCACCATCCCCGTGGTCCGCGCCCCTGCGAGGATTGCGGAGGCGACGCCTCGCCGCTGCACCGACACTGACCCCATCAGCGCGCTGCTGTTTGGGGAGACGAATATCCCGATGCCCAGCCCGCAGATCGCCAGCCGAACCGCGATCTCTCCGTCGGCCGCCGTGGGACTCACGAACGCAAGCAGCAGCAGCCCGACCGTGAGGACCGCCATGCCAAAGCTGGACAGCAGCCTCGATCCGATCCGGTCGGAGAGCGAGCCGCTGAACGGGGCCACCGCGGCCATGGCTACCGCCTGGCAGGACAGCAGTAGCCCTGAATGGGCAGGGTTGAAGCCCCGGTACTGGATCAGGTAGAAGGGGACCAGGAACATCACCGAGTAGGTGCAAAGGTAGTTCATTAGGGCGCTGCCTGTGGCGGCGTTGAAGACCCGGACGCGGAAGAGCGACAGGTCCAGCATGGGATTGTCGATCCGCCTTTCAAGGGACACGAAGGCGCCCAACAACAGGGCCGCGGCCAGGAGCAGGGCCAGCACCAGGCTCGACGTCCATCCCCACTTCTGTCCATGCGACAGGGCCATCAGAAGGGCGCCCAGTCCTATCATGAAGGTGAGGGCACCGGCAACGTCGAACCTTTCGTCGCGCTTGCGCGCACTCGTCCGGGGTATGGCGAAGTAAGCGATGGCACCCATCAGGATACCGAGCGGAACACTCAGATAGAAAACCCCCTGCCAACCGAACTCCATGGCCATCCAGCCGCCCGCGGCAGGACCAAGCATCATCCCAACGTAGGTAATGCTACCCTGGAGCCCCAGCACCTGGCCTCGCTGAGTCGCAGGGAAAGTGTCTATGAGTATGGCCGAAGAGCTGGCAAACAGCATCGCCGCCCCCACAGCTTGCACCAATCGACCGCCTATCAAGACCTCCACGGTCGGAGCCAATCCGCACAGCACCGACCCCATCGAGAAGATGGCGGAGCCGAGCAGGAAGACCCGCTTGTGGCCAATCATGTCCCCCATCCGGCCAAAGGTCAGGATCAGGCTGCTCACGCCCAGCAGGTAAGCCATCACCACCCACTCTGCCATGGCGAAATCGACGCCAAAGCTTCCCATAATGAGGGGAATCACCGTATTCACAACAGCGCTATAGAGGGCAGTCATAAAGTTCGCGATGCCCACGGCGATCAGCCCCCACCACTTCGCCTCCAGCCCAAACCACTTGGGGGATGAAAGCTCTGCCCCTCTCGGTCCCAGCGACAATTGACCCCTCACTACAGCTACCCCCTGGTCACCTTCCACTTGAATCATGCCTTCCCGCGCGATTGAAGCTGTTACGTCGCAACAGCCCCAAAGAATACTCCAGAGGTTAGGGAAGGGCAACCAACGTGACGCCCCTAGCCGCGGTCGCCCCTCTTCGCCCCGAGTGATCCCGCTTCTAACTGCCGCTGGCGCAGGGTCCAGAGCTGTTGCAGCACCCTCGAAGCCATGTAGCGCCCCTGGACGCTTGCCCAGATCAGCATCACTCCAGTCAACTGCACCAGACTGTTGATGGAGGGATCGCTCCGGTCGCAGCCCGGGATCAGGGGGAAAACCACCGTGGTCAGCAGTATCGCGAACAGGTGTGCCGAGTAGGCGAAGAGGGAGTTCCGGCCCAGGGGCAGAAGAAGCCACCCAAGGACTCTCTGAAGCGGCTTCCAGGCGAGGGTGACGAGCAGGTATACCGTGGGAAAGAGTACGGCGGCGGCTATCAGCCGTCCCGGCCTCACCTGCCACTTGTTGGTGAACTGGTAGTAGTCCACCCCCGTCCATTCCTCGATCGGGATCAGGGTCCCGCCCGAGAGATGCTGCTCCACCACCACCGCCGAGAAAAGCACCAGGAGCGGCAGCACCACCCTAACGGGCAGATGGTGCATCCAACTCCACAACTGTCGGCGATGATAGCCGATCACCACACCGGTGACGAAGAAGAGTTGCCAGGCAGCTACCGGGAAACCGTGGTTCGCCGTAAGGGACGCCCAGTACTCAGGGGAAAACTGGAAGGCACCCCACAGTACCCAGGAAGCCAGCAGCGCCAGGAGAGAGAGCCCACGAAAGGCCAGAACGAGCGCCGGCGCAGCCAGCAGGACGAGCATCATGTAGAGATACAGGATGTCTGTGAAGTGGTAGGTCTGCTCCAGGGTGAGAACACCCGCCGCATAAGCCACCCGATCGTCGATCGGCGGCGCCCAGGAGGCACCAAGGAGGTAGGAGGCATCGGCGAACGCCAGGGTGAGGGCGGTGTGCAGCAGGTAGAGCAGGGCGATACGGTGTATCAGCTTCACCAGCGCCGCCTTCAGCCCCTTCTTATGGAGGATACCCTGGTACACCATCCCCATGACCAGGCCCGAGAGGAAGATGAAGCCCTCGGCGCCAGACACCACAAACTGGTCTCTACCCGTGAAGACGTACAGCCAGGAGTCCCACCCCATGTGGTTGATGGCGATCACCACCATCATGTAGCCGCGCAGGAGGTCCAGGCGCGAGTCACGGGTTTCCTGAGAGGGGTAACGCCAGCCGTCCAGGCGGCGTCGCAACCCCGTCCAGGCCGCCATGGTTGAACCAGCGATCGTCGCCACCCCACCCATCCCCCTTCTTCGGCTCGCCGACTCGAACCCAGGACATGCCACCCACGGCAGGAGGCCTGAAACCGGAGAGGGTTAGAAAGCAATCCCTGGACCGGGAGGGAGAGGGTGGCATGGTTCGCGACTGTGGTGACATTGCTGTAGGGGCGACCCGCGGTCGCCCTGCCCATTCGCCTGCCTGCCCCGCCAGGGCGACCGGCCGGTCGCCCCTACTGTTACGCCATCTCGCCTGTTGTCTGAACCATGCCGAGGGTCGGCGAGGTTCACACGAGCGGGTAGAAAGGGTGACACACTTGGGAGGATGAATTGTGGGAGAGTGTCCTATGGGAGAGCGAAGCTCCTGCTGAGCCGCCTCGCGGGGGCATAGGCATCGGTCTCCACATGGCGGCTCGCCGGGAGGCTCGCCCTCCCTTTCTTATCCTAATAGCAGCATTGGGCGCCGTTGACGTCCAGGGTGACGCCGCTGATGAAGGAGGCTGCGTCGGAACAGAGGAAAGCTATCGCGGTGGCCACCTCCTCCGGAGTGCCGAGGCGCCTTAGCGGAATCCGCTGCAGGTACTGCCGGTTGACATCCTCCCCCACCGCTTGCACCATCGGAGTGAGGATGCGACCCGGCGCCACGGCGTTCACGGTCACCCCGTGCGGCCCCAACTCTGCCGCCATGACCTTGGTCAGGCCGATGATCCCTGCCTTAGTGGCTGTGTAGTGGCACCCCGGCACTATCCCGCCGGTGCGAGCCGCCATGGAGGACATGCTGACGATTCGGCCCCATCCCCTCGCCACCATCGAGGGGGCGGCCACCTTGGAGCAGTAGAAGGCGCCCGTCAGGTTCACCTTCATCACCAGGTCCCACTCCTCGGGGTCCATCTCCACCATGGGCACCTTGGCGCCGTCCCGCTTCGGGGAGATGCCGGCGTTGTTGACGAGGATGTCCACCCCACCAAAGCGGGCGATGGCCCCCTCGATGCCGGCCTTCACCTCCACATAGTCCCCCACGTTCACCTTCCCGACAAGGTGGAGTACTCCAGACTCGGACAATTCACCATCCAGGGCCGAGAGCGCCTCCGAGTTCAGGTCGAACCCCACCACCGTGCAGCCATGCCCGGCCAGCTCCCGCACGGTGGCGAGGCCGATCCCCTGGCCCGCGCCGGTGACGACGGCTACCTTGCCGCATAACTCCTCATAGCTCATTGGGGTTCTCTAGCAGCTCCTTCACCCTCTGGAGGAATTTGACCGCCGGCGCGCCATCGACCACACGGTGGTCGTAGGTGAGGCAGAGGTACATCATCTTCCGAATGACGATCTGCTCGTCCCGGACGACGGGCATGCTCGTGACCTTGCCCATCCCCAGGATCGCGCTCTCCGGCGGGTTGATGATGGGGGTGAACAGCAGAGAGCCAAACACCCCGGAATTGGTCAGGGTAAAGCTGCTACCGGTGAGCTGCTGGGGGGTGAGTTTGCCCTCCACTCCCAGCTTGGCGAGTTCGGCCAACTCGCCGCCGATCTGTCGAAGATCCTTCTCACCCGCGTCCCTGATGACCGGCACGACCAGCCCGTCGTTCACGGCCACCGCCACCCCAAGGTGCACCCGCTTGCCGACAACGATCCTGTCGCCATCGAGCCGCGAGTTTAGAATCGGGAAGTCCGCGAGCGCCCTCACCACGGCCCTGGCCGCGACGGCGGTGTAGGTAAGTTCGAGCCGCTTCCGCAACTCGGCCACCTCGGTCATGTCCACCTCAGCCACGGTGGTCACGTCGGCCGCCGTTCGCCGGCTCAGAGAGAGCCGGTCGGCGATGATCTTGCGCACGCCCACCAACGGGATGACCTCCTCATCCCCATTGGCGGGCTGCCCAATCCCACCCTGGCCCTCCAGGTACTTCCGAACGTCGGTCTCGGTGATCAGCCCGCCCGGCCCCGTAGCAGCCACCAGCGTGAGGTCGACCCCACGCTCCTGGGCGAGCCGCCTGGCCACCGGAGAGGCGCGCAGCTTACCGCCCGGGGCTGCGGTTCGTGGGGCGGGGATGGGGCTGTCCGGTTGGACAGCCCTTTCCACCGCGACCAGCTTCGCGGCCGGCGAGGGCACGACCAGGTCGGACGGCTTCTCGCCGGGGGCGAGGATGATGGCGATGGGGGCGCCCACAGCCACGTCCCCATCCCGCACCAGGATCCTGCCAAGCACACCCGCCGTCGGCGACTCCACATCCACCGACGCCTTGTCGGTAACCACCTCCAGCAACGGTTCGCGTTCTTTCACCGCATCCCCCTCGGCCTTCAGCCAGCGGGTAACGGTTCCCTCGGACATCGTCTGTGTCAATCGTGGAAGCTTGACCTCGTAGCTCATGCTTCCAAACCCATCACCCGTTTGACGGCGGCGATGATCTGCGCCTCCTTTGGAAGGACAAAGTCCTCCAGCACAGGGGAGAAGGGGATCGGCACGAAGGGCTCGCACACGATCTCCACCGGCATGTCCAGGTAGCCAAACGCCTTGCGGCTCACGACGGAGGCGATCTCCGAGGCCACACTGCAGGGTCCGGCCGCCTCCTGGGCAACCACCACCTTCCCGGTCTTGCTGGCGGAGGCCACGAGCGTGTCCTCATCCAGGGGCTGGATCGTGCGGGGATCGACCACCTCCACGGAGATGCCCTCGGCCTCCAGCTTCTGGGCAGCGGAGAGCGCCCTCCCGACCATGATCCCTGTGGCGATGACCGTGACGTCTGTCCCCTCGCGCTTCACCTCGGCGACGCCCAGTGGCACCACGTGGTCACCCTCGGGCACCGCCCCCTTCATCCCGTACAGCATCTTATGCTCGAGGAACACCACCGGGTTTGGATCCCGAATAGCCGCCTTCAGCAGCCCCTTGGCGTCCGCGGGGTTGGAGGGCAGGGCCACCTTGAGGCCGGGCACGTGGGCAAACCAGGCCTCGAAGCTCTGGCTGTGATGTATGCCCATCCGCACTCCGGCACCGCAGGCGCTCCTGATCACCATCGGCACGGTGACCTCACCATCGTATATGTAGCACATCTTCGCGGCGTTGTTGACGATCTGGTCCATTGGGACGGTGATGAAGTCCACGAACATGATCTCCGTCACCGGTTTGAACCCCATCATCGCCGCGCCCACGGCAGCCCCCATGAAGCCCGACTCGGAGATGGGCGTGTCCATCACCCTCTCAGGGCCGAATTCCGCCAGTATCCCGTCGGTGACCTTAAAGGTGCCTCCGTGCGTGCCCAGATCCTCTCCTATGAGGAACACCTTCTCGTCGCTCCGCATCTCCTCCTGGATCGCCTCGCGCACCGCCTCTCGAAACGTCATCTCTCTGGTCATCGGTGGCTCCTAACCTCCGTGGCATAGGCGTTGTTCAGGGCCTCCTCCGGGGCGGGATAAGGACTCCGCTCGGAGAACTCGATGGCCCCATCGACCACCGCCTCGACCTCCCTGTCGATCTCGTCCAGCAACTCGGCCGCCACGGCACCGCCGCTCACCATCCGGTCACGAAGCCTCTTGATGGGGCACATCTTCTTCCACTGCTCAACCTCAGCCTCGCTGCGGTATCGCGGCATCAGGTCGCGCTCCGAGTGGCCACGCCACCGATAGGTGACGCACTCCAGGAGAGTGGGTCCCTCGCCTGCCCGCGCCCTGGCGATGGCCTGTTGTGCAGCCTCGTAGACGGCCACCACATCGTTGCCATCCACCGTCACGCCCGGCATACCGAAGCTGGCAGCCCGGTCCGACACCCTGGGGATCAGCATGTGGTGCGACATGGGGGTGGACATGGCGTACTGGTTGTTCTCGCAGACGAAGATCGCGGGCACGTTGAGGACGGCGGCGAGGTTCAGCCCCTCGTGGAAGTCGCCACGGTTGGTGGCCCCATCCCCGAAGAAGGTCATCGACACCCGGTCGCTCTTCTGCATCTTGCAGCCAAGCGCGATGCCCACTCCTACCGGGATCTGGCCACCCACAACGCCCGTACCGGCCACCACTCCAAGCTCGGGGTCCCCCATGTGGTGGCTCGTCTCCTTCCCCCTGCCGGCGCCGTTGGCCTTGCCGAACATGGCCGCCATTGCGCGCTCCGGGGAGATCCCCTTCACCAGAAATGCCGCCCTTGTGCGAAGGGAGGGCAGAACCAGGTCGTCGCGCCTCAGAGCGTAGCAGGCGCCAACGCCGACTGCCTCCTGCCCGATGCTGGCGTGCTGCAGCTCCGGAATCCCCTTCTGGGCCTGCAGGTCGCACACCTTCTGGTCGAAGACCCGGGTGAGGGCCATCCATCGATACATCTTGATCAGGTCGTCATCGTTAATGGGCATTGTCACCTCCAACTCAGTGACGAGTGCCAGGGGCACAGACGCCTCACTCATCACACATTACTCACGATCTAGTACATCAGGCTGCCGCCGGCCGCGGCGATGGTACAGCCGGTCAGATAGCTCGCGCCGTCCGTCGACAGGAAGAGAATGAGTTCAGCAACCTCCTCGGCGGTGCCGAGCCTGCCGATAGGCACCGTCTTCTCCACCGATGCCAGCCACTCCTCGCGCGAGCGCCGTCCTCCCCGGATGGGGAACTCGGTATCGATCAGTCCGGGAGCGATGGCATTGACGGTGACTCCCTGCGAAGCAGCCATCCTTGCCAACCCACGCGTGAAGCCGATGATGCCTGCCTTGGAGGCGGCGTAGGGGAGGTCCGCTATCGCGCTTCCTGAGAATGCTGCCTGGGATGAGATGCTAACCACTCTTCCCCAGCCCCTCTCCATCATCCCGGGTACAGCCTGCCTGCAACAGAGGAAGATGCTCCGCAGATTGACGTCCAGGACCCGGTCCCATTCATCCTCCGGTATCTCCAGGCCACGCCCCTTTGCACCCGTACCGGCGCAGTTCACCAGGATATCCACGGGCCCGAGGATCTCCACACACTGCTGGAACATCCCGGCAACACTCGCACGGTCGCCCACGTCGACGGAGATGGCCGCGGCGCGCACGCCCAACCGCTGTAGCTCAGCGACGGTCCCCTGGGCCCGGTCCTGGTTTAGATCCCCTATTGCAACGTCGGCGCCCTCTCGCGCCATGGCGAGCGCCGTGGCCCTTCCGATCCCCTGGGCCCCTCCAGTGATAAGAGCGACCCTTCCCTTCAGTTTCAATCCATTCTCCTCTCTGTGCTCCGACGAAGGAGCTGGGACGAGCCACCTGCTGGGAGCGCGGGGGCTCGCCTGCGAGTCCTGCACGTAGGGAAGGGGCTCGTCCCCTTCCGCCCGGTGGACAAGGACGCGCAAGGCAACCCATCCCCCACCGCGCCGCCTACTACCGCCGGGCGGCAGGGGATAAACCCCTGCCCTACGGCTACTCGCGGGGGGGACGCCCCCGCTCCCGGTGACGGCTTTGCCAGCCTCCACGCAGCTATTTCTTCAGACCGGCTTCCTTCATCAGGGTGCCGAACATGTCATACTCCTTGGCCCAGCGCTGCTCGAAGGTCTTGCCGTCGCTGTACAAGGAGTTGTACTTCACCTTGTTGACCACGTCCTTGAAGGAGTCGGCTTCCCAGCCCTTCTTGAAGGCGTCGTGCAGCTTGGTGATCACATCTGCGGGAGTCCCCTTGGGGGCAGCCACACCGTTCCACCCAGCAACCACCACGTCGTATCCCTGCTCCTTGGCTGTGGGCACATCGGGGAGCAGCTTGAATCGCTCGGCCTCGAAGATCGCTATCGCCCGCAGTCGGCCCTCGGCCAGCGCCTGAGCGATCGGTACAGGCTCGGCGATAGACACGTCAATGTGGCCGCCAAGCACCGCAGTCGTCGACTCCGCTGTGTTCTTGTAGGGCACGTGCTTGAACTTGGCCCCGCTCTCCTTCTCGGTCTTCACCATCGACAGGTGGTTGGTAGTGCCCTCGCCGGAGGTGCCGTAGGTGATGGTCCCAGGCTTCGCCTTGCCCGCCTCGATCAGGTCCTTCAACGTCTTGTAGGGCGAGTCGCCCTTGACGGTAACGATAATGGAGGTCATTCCAATCTGGAGGATGCCATCGAAGGCATCCGTGGCCTTGTAGGGCACGGAGGTGAGGTGCGGCACGGTCACGAAGGGTCCCGCCGTCACCAGTAGCAGGTTGTACCCGTCGGGCTTGGCCTGGGCGACTTCCGCGCTGCCCATGGTGCCGCTGCCACCCTCGACGTTCTTAACCACGAACTTCTTGCCGATGTACTGCTCCGACGCGTCGGTCAGAGCCCTCGCGACGGTATCCGTGTTGCCGCCGGCGCCCCAGGGTACCACAAGGTTGATGTCCTTGCTCGGATAGGACGACGCCGCGCTGGAGCATCCCACTGAGGCCACTAGAGACAGACACAGGACCGCCAGCAGTGCCACCATGAACCAGGACAGATGACTACGCATTCCAACCTCCCCTTCTGCTACTGTTGGTCTCCGCGGCCTCGGGACTAGATGCCCTCTGGCCGGCTATACGACGTAGGCCCAATAAGGATCCCCTCCGATGGCCTTCAGCCAGTCGGCTTCTACCCGCGCGAAGCGAGTGTCCGTCACGTCGACGGCTTGCAGATCCAATCCCCGGCGGGCAATCACCTCTGCCCCCAAGGGAGTGGTGACGATGGTGCCGCCCCTGCTCAACAACGCCCCGTTTGACGTGATCACCTCCCCCCGGGCGATACTCAGCAGCGGTCGGCAGTCCTCCACATCGACCACGGTTACATCGGCATCAGCTCCTACCTCATTAGCCAACCGTTACGAAGGATAAGCCTCTTGCCGACCACTATTCCTCTCCCACCGGCACCAACCGGTCGCCTCGCCCAAGCAGCTTAGTGATCAGCGGCGACACGAACACAAGCATCGTCAATGCTATCAGCGCCCCCGAAACGGGCCGGTTCAGCAGGATGATAGGGTTGCCATCCGACAGGATCATGGACTGAGTGAGGGCATTCTCCATCAGGGGGCCAAGTACGATGGCGAGCGCCAATGGAGCGGCCGGGAAATCCAATTTCTTCATGAAGTAGCCGAAGAGCCCGAACAGCATCATGACCCACAGATCCGCCATCCGGAAATTGATGGAGTAGACGCCTGTGATGGAGAAGAGCAGGATCATGGGGTACAGCCAGCGATAGGGCAGCCGCAGCAGGCTGGCCCAGAAACCGATGAGGGGGAGGTTGAGCACCAGCAGCATGACGTTCCCGATGTACATGGAGCAGATCACCGTCCAGAAGAAGAGCGGCTCCCGCTCCATCAGCAACGGGCTCGGGAAGACCCCGTGGACGATCATGGCGCTCAGCATGATCGCCGTGACGACGTTGTAGGGGACGCCCAGCGAGAGCAGAGGGATCATCGCCCCGGCGGCAGCCGCGTTGTTCGCCGCCTCCGGGCCAGCGACGCCCTCGGGGATGCCGGTGCCAAAGCGCTCAGGATGCTTCGAGATCCTCTTCTCAATGGCGTAGGAAAGAAAGGACGAGACCGTCGCCCCAGAGCCCGGTAGAATGCCCACCACGAAGCCCAGAAGCGAGCCGCGGACCATTGGGCCAGCGGTGACCCGCCACTCCTGGCGGCTGGGCAACAGCTTCCGGAAATCGAAGAGGCTGACATGCAGCAAATCCACGGAGAAGTGCTTCTCGATGTTCACCAGCACCTCCGCCACCCCGAAGATGCCCATCAGCACCGCCACCACCTCGATGCCACCCAACAACTCCAGTCGGTTGAAGGTGAAGCGGGTCTCGCCGGATGTGATGTGCATGCCCACCGTACTGAGTGTCAGCCCGATGAGCCCCATCGAGATGCCCTTGACCAGGGAGCCTGAACCGAGGTAGGCCGCCATGGAGAGCCCCAGGGCAGCCAGGGCGAAGTACTCGGGGGGACCGAAATCGAGGGCCACCGATACCAGGGCAGGCGCGACGAAGGATAGGGCGATCACACCAACGGTCCCGGCCACGAAGGAGCCTATGGCGGAAAGGGACAACGCCAGTCCAGCCCGACCCTTGAGCGCCATCTGGTGCCCATCGAGCACGGTGACAGCCGACGCGACCTCGCCCGGAATGGCCGCGAGGATGGATGTGGTAGAGCCGCCGTACATGGAGCCATAATAGATTCCAGCCATCATGATCAGCCCACTCGTGACGTCCATCCCAAAGGTAAGAGGCATCAGGATGGTCATGCCCCCTACCGGGCCGATTCCCGGCAGCACGCCAATCAGGGTGCCCCACAGAACCCCCAGGAAACACACCAAGAGGTTCCCAGGCGTGAGGGCATTCTGCATCCCCAGCAATATCCCCTGTCCGATATCCATCCCAGAATCCCCCTCTCAGGCTATAGTTCGAAGAGGCTACCCATAGGTAGCTCGAGCTGCAGCAGGGCCACGAACAGCAGATACAGACCAACGGAGATGCCCAGCGACCCGACGATGTCGGCGCGCCAACTCCGCGCCTCGTAGATGCGAAAGCAGAAGAGCAGCAGCAGGGCATTGGCGATGGGGTACCCGATTATGGGGAGCAGATACAGGTAGACCAGCAGCACAGCCAGCAGGACGAAGGGGAGACGTGAGGGGAAGGGGGGCGAGGCCGAGACTGGTCTTCTCCGGGCTTCCTGCACCAACAGCAGGATCGCCGTCGTGGCCAGGGCAATCCCAAGCAGGGTGGGCATGAAGGCCGGACCTGGGATCTCCCCACGCCACATCTGCATACTACTAGCCATGTAAAGGTAGAAAGCCGCCAGACCCAGCAGGAAGAGGTTTCCTGCCTGTAGCACTCTGTCGCCCATAGCGCCGACCTCCTCGAAAGGTAGAGTCTGTGTGGAGCGAATCGGTACGAGAAAGCAGTGGTGGAAACCCGGAAATGGCCCTGTTATGGCTGCGCTGGCCGCAACGCCTCAGACTCCTGCCCGCGCAGCGCCGCCAGCTCCACCCGCCATTCGCGTCCTATCCGAATGGCAGGCAGCACCCCATCGCGGCATCGACGCCGGACGGTAGCCTCGCTGACCCGCAGCAATCTGGCGGCCTGAGCTACGTCGACGAAAGCTCGTGTCGATAGGCCATGGGGTTTCTTGAACTCGGGTTGCATTCTCGGCCCTCTCTGGTGAGCACTCAAGGAACAGGAGTAGCGGACACAGTGTCCTGCACGGGAGGAACAGATTGGAATCGAAGGGCAGTACTAATTTCGGTACTAGAAAGTGTAGATGTCAGGGAATAAGGCTAGTACACTCGCCCTGTTGAGTCGAGGCCCTGGCTGGAAGGGTCCCTTTCAGAGGGAGACGGTAGAAGGCCCTCCTGCTGCGCCCAGTCGAGGATCGACCTGCCCGAAACCCAGGCGGGGAGTGACAGCTTTCTGCGCAGGTTATTGACGTGACAGCGCAACGTGTGTTCGGCAATGCCGAGCCGCTCCGCGTACTCACGGCGAAGGGCAGCATCACCCCCTCGACGACCAGACGCAGGTCGCAAGTAGTACTCCGCGAAGACCTCCACCTCACGCCAGGACAGATCATATGTGACCCTCAGGGTTTGGACTCCCTGGGGAGAGATCACGCTATCGTGTAGAGCCTTCAGCAGGTTAGCCTTGATCATTGAGTCTCCGCAGCCGGCCAGAAGCTGCTCGGCCAATCCGACGGAGCCGCGATCTGGAAGCCGTGCCATGACCTCCTGAGCCCGCCGCCGCACCTCTTGCCGTCGGTCCTGCAACAGAGGAGCGAACGCCACGACGCTTCGGCTGTCCAGGCGGCTCGTCGCCAGCTCCAGAACATAGTCTGGATACATCCCATCGACCAGTGCTCTGGAGCATAGGGAAGCTACCAGTCTCGAATCCCACCAGAAGAAATGGCGATATCCGTCGGTGGAGGCCAGCTCGAGCGCCAGCCGCAGCGATTCCCTCGACTCCGCCTCTCGCCGCAACTCGTACTCTATCTGAGACTGATGGAACAGCGCGCTGGCCAACCGATGCCGATAGCTGTGGGTCTGGAAGACTCCCACCGCATCCCTGATCTGTTCGAGGGCCTTCTCCCACTCCTCACAGCCCATCAGAACGATGGCAGAGACGGTTTTCGCGGTGGCCCTCTCCACGACAAGCTCGGATCCCTGATACTGCCGCCGCAGACTCTCCGTGGCAGCCCTGATGTCACGGTGCCGGCCTCTAAGGGCCCCCAGGTGGAGCCGCTCCAGTTCCGCCACCCCGCTCCCCCGGGCATAGGTCTGGTCAGACTCCACATACTGGCCCGCGTCCCTGAGGGCGTTTCCCAGCCACAAGCTGGCGAACTGCTGAAGGTGCCGTATGTATCTCCCAGAGAGGGAGAGGGAGCGATTGAGAACCCGAAGCGACTCCTCTATTTCGCCGCAGCTCCACAGGATGGCGCCTAGTTGGGCCAGAATCCAGCCCTCTTCGAACTCGCCCAGCTCGTGGGTCACACAGTGGTCGAGTGCATCGAGAGCATTACGCCGAGCAGGCTCCAGCATCCCCATCTCCATCTGAGCAAAGGCGAGGTTCCGGGTGGCTCTACTGTAGAGCCACATCCGCCGCGACTTGTCTTCGATACCTGCGGCCTCCTGGATGGATGCCTTGCACGCTTCGACCGACTGCTGAAGCATTCCAGCCTCGCGGTATGCCATCGCCTGCATCACCAACAATTGACTCCTGAGGGCGCTTTCCCCATTGGCCATGGAGAGGGCATCCGCGAAGCGCTGTATGGCCTGCTCCAGCTGAGAGGACCTGAACATGACGAAAGCGATCTCCCCAGATGCCCAGGATTGCCCAACCTCATCGCCTTCAGCCTGGAACAGCCTGAGCGCCCGTTCCAGCAGCCGCTGCGATTCCTCGTTCCTAACCGAGAGGTGGCACAGTCTCCCTCTCAAGGCCAACAACCAAGGTCTGGTGGAGGTTAGATCCTCGGGCAGGTCTCGAATCCAGCGATCCACTGTCTGTGAGTAGCCAGAGAAGATGTAGCGCTCACCTACCGTCTCCACCAGACGGGCAGCCCTCAGCGGCTCGCTTGCCTTGAGGTAGTGGCGCACAGCAGCGTCCCACCCCTGCTCGCCCTCGTAGAACTCGGACGCTCTGCAGTGCAGTCCTCGGATAGTATCCTGGGATTCCCTTTGGTGCAGCTTTTGACGCAGGAACTCCCGGAACAATTGGTGGTACCGGAAGGTCCGCCGCGCGGGATCCATGCTTGTGGTGAAGAGTCCCTGATCCTCCAAGGAGAGCAGGGTGAGTTGAGACGCACTGGACTCCAGGAGCTTATCGCAAAGAGGGGCAGTCATCATCTCCAAGACGGAGGTCTTGACCAGGAAATCCTGGACCTCCTTGGGCTGCTTGTCGAAAACCTCTTCAGCTAGGTAGTCGTAGACCAGCCAAGCCGAGGCGGCGGGATCAGCCAAGACAGCAGCAACCCTTTCCCCACTGCCGTACCGCAGCGACTGAGAAACCATGGCGATACCCGCTGCCCAACCCTCGGTCCTTTCTAGTACCAGTTCCACCGAAACCTGTGGAGCTTCGGTCTCTCCAATGCAGCGCAGGAATCTGGCGGTCTCGTCCACATTGAAGGTGAGATCGTCTTCTCCAATAGTGGAGAGCTCCTGGCGGGCGCTCAGTCTTCCCAGTGGGAATCGGGGGGCGCCGCGAGAAAGCACCACAAAGCGGAGATGTGGGGGGCTGTTCTCGATGAACTCACCCAGAAGGGCATTGGCACCATCCGATCCAGCGACGTTCTGGTATTCGTCCAGCACCAGCAGCACCACCTCTGGTCCCATTCGCTCCGCGTGCTTCAACAATCTGGAGGCAAGAATAGAAGGGTTCGACGTTTCGCTCTGTCGGTAGCGACTCCTGTTCCCGCGGGATTCCAGCTCCACCGCCATGCGGCGGATAACCTTCTCTAAACCCTCGGCAAGATGGGCGATATCCCTGTCGGATGCAGTGAGATGGTACCACTCGGCCCGCTGCCCCGAGGAGCCAAGGTACTCAGACATGAGCGTTGTCTTGCCATATCCCGCGTTGGCGCAGAGCAGGGTGAGCTTGCCCTGGGTAGCCGTGGACAGTTTTTCCAGGAGTCGATGCCGGCAAACATGATTGCGGGGTAGAGGACCGGGCTCCATCTGCTGTGTTCTCAAGAGGATTCTTCCCTTGGGTTGATGTTACCTTCCGAAGCAGTATAAGTCGGCTTGTTTGTCCAGTGGAGGATCACCGAAGCCCCTTCGCCGCGTGGGCCCGCTTGGACAGGGCCGGCACGTCATCGTCAGCATAGTAGACGTAGGCGTCGACCTTTCCACCACGCCAGTCCACGTCCTCGCCGCGGGAGCCCTACAAGGACTCCAGGATCTGGGCAAAGGATCTGCCTGCGGGAGGGAGACTCCGCCCTCTTTCCTGTTGATGCGACATGGCGTTCTCCTCGGAACGTGATGTCGAGGCAGCCAATCCTCTGGAAGACCAACCGCGGATCAAGGATACCCCAACAGCCGTAGAGGGGGAACCCTCTTTTCGCATGCCCAGGTTGGCCGGATCCTTGTCCTGCCGCATTCGGTGGAAATGCCCTACCCGGGCGGACACAACCTGCCCTTCCTTCGGAGCCCGCATGAGCTTGGTGCAGCTGCTCTACAGCATACCCACACCAATACAGGCGGCCCTGCTGATCGGCTTCTCCATCCCGCTGGGCACCGTTGAGGTGCGGTTAGTCCACAGTTTGGTGCCCCTGCTCACCCTGCCAATCATCTTCGCCTTCAACCGTCCCCTGGTCGGTGGCATCCGGGTGAGCCCGAAGGCACTTCGAGCCCAGATCGAGGAGGCGATACGGTTCGTGGGGCAGTAGACGCCCATACGCAGCCACCACCAACAGAGCGAGAGGCAAGGGATCTCCCTCAGCCGCCGTACTCACCGAACACAAGGTAGGAGAGCGTCGCCTCCATCTCGACCTGTTCATCGGGAGTGCCCTCACTGCTCATCACGACGATGACGTACCAGCCAGCGGGAGCGTAAACGATGCCGGCGTCGTTGCGCACGTCGTCCAGCTCTCCCGTCTTGTGCGCGACCGGAGTCTCAGGGGGTAGCAGGGCTGGTATCCTGTCATTGATTGCCTGCTGGAGCAGGATCAAGATCATCTTTTCGCTGGCAGATGGGCTAATCAACTGCCCTCTGGCAAGCAACTCGAAGAACCGAGCGATGTCCCTGGGGGTGCTGTAGAAGCTGTCTCCCACCTCGACAGTGTTGTCCATGCCCAACTCGACGGCGGCCGACTGTACCACCGTCGAGCCACCAATCTCCCCCACCAGCGCCATTGCGGCGGCGTTGCTGCTGTAGGTGATCATCACCGCCAGTGCTTCCTCGACGGTGGGGGTATCTCCGAGCGCGAAGCCCTCATCTGGCTCGTCCTGCAGCACATCGTCATCCCCAATGACTACGGTGGATTCCGGAGAGATGCTCCCGCTCTCCATCGCCTGGACCACCCGATACATAACTAGCAGCTTGTATAGGCTGGCAGTAGGGAAGAGTTGATCTGCCTTCACGGAAACGGTGCGTCCGTCGCTCAGACTGACAGCGTAGACACCGATCTCGCCCTCCAGTTTCGCAGTCTGGTCCTCGATCTCCTGCTGAAGTCTGGCGTTCTCCGAGACCGGATCAAAGTCGCTCATGGTAATGGTCGGGATGCGGCTGCCCAGGGACACCAGGCACAGGATCGCGACCAAGACCACCCGCATCACGAAGTTCGACACCAACGGCCCTCCCGAGCATAGTGGCCGCGTGCTTTCCGTCCCTGGAATACGGGACGGACCGTGCACGTACCCCGTTCAGGTCCAGCCTCGGGGAAACGCAAGCAGAGAGCCTGATTAGGACTGCATCGCGAACCAAACGTAAAATGAGTGATAAATCAAGCCGGCAGGACGCCGTCTGAGTCCATCCTCTTGGAATTGCTGGCCTGCAACTTGTACCTAATAGCACCACTGGGGCTGCACAGCGCGAGGAGTTGGATTCACCGGCGCCAGACCTCATCTGGCGGTGGGCTGAAGCCAAGCATCCCCTCCACAGTGAGAGGAAGACGGACAATCTTGCAGGAACGAGAGGTCGAACATTGGTGAAGTCGCTGTTCCGGTGGGGAGCATTCAGCCTGGTTGCCGGCATTCTGATCCTTCAATTGGTGCCCTATGGCCACGATCACACCAACCCACCGGTGAAGGTTGAGCCGAAATGGGACACAGCTCTCACCCGTGAACTCTCGGTGAGGGCCTGCTTCGACTGTCACAGCAACCAGACAATCTGGCCATGGTACAGTAACGCCGCTCCCGCTTCATGGCTCATACAGCACGATGTTGAAGAGGGTCGACAAAGGTTGAACTTCTCCGAGTGGGATCGCCCGCAGAGGGAGAGCCGTGGTGCGGCCAGGCAGGTCCAGCGGGGAGAGATGCCGCCGCGAAGCTACATCGTCCTGCACCCAACGGCGTCCCTATCCGCCGACGAGAAGCAGGGGCTCATCCAGGGTCTACAGAACACCCTCGGCAGCACCGGTACCGCTGAAGGGCATTAGTGTCTAACGGATCAAGTT
>DIXP01000079.1 GCA_002436065.1 Chloroflexi bacterium UBA6077 | reverse complement strand
CCTGATCCTTATGGTGCATTCTCAGTTCCAGAAGAAACGCGGTTGACAAGGACACACCCGCGTGCCATACTGCATGGCGATCAGCATACAGTCGGCGAACAGGACTAGTAGGTTTCCAGCGGACCTCAGCGAGTTGGGTTTGGTGCGAGCCAACGGCAGCGCGGAGACTGAATGGACCTGGGAGACGCAGCCCAAACAGGGAACGGTTTTCCCCTGGAGTAGTACCTGCCGGTTGCTCCCCCGTTATCGGGAGCGGGCATCGGACCTGCGCGCGAGGTCCCGTGACCCGTAGAGAGTGGCTTCTCCCCTGCGCCTTGCGGGAGTAGCCAAACCAGGGTGGTACCGCGGAGGAAACCTCCGTCCCTTGTAGGACGGAGGTTTTTTTGTTGTCCACATCCGCCCCTCAGGTCAAGGCGCCGGCTGCCCATTAGCTGAACAGCTCTTAGAAAGGACCAAAGGGAACTCAAATGAACAAGGCAGCCAGATTCCTACCGGTACCATTCCTGGTCGGGGTGATGCTCTTCTCCCTCACCGCCTGCGCCCAGCCCAGCGCGTCCTCCTCCGGCAGCAGTGGATCCCAACCCGCCGGCAAGGACACCCAGCAGCCCATCGTCATCGGCCTGGTCACCGAAGTCACCGGACCCCAGGCCGGCACCGGCGACAACCAGACCAACGGCATCAAGCTGGCTTTCGACGAGGTGAACCAGAAGGGTGGGATCAAGGGTCGCCAGATCAAGCTGGTGATCGAGGACGACGCCTCGACCCCCCCCGGCACTGTGAACGCCTACAACAAGATCATCGCCGACCAGAAGCCGGTGGCGACATTCATCCCCAACTTTGCCAACTTCGACATGGCGGTCGAACCAGCCATCAAGAAGGCAGGCATTCCCGCCATTACAGGGGCTAGCGGCCCCGGTGTGACCGCCGTCGGCAACCCCTGGATCTTCCGGGTGCGCACCAACGACGACATCATGGGCAAGCTTGCCGCCGAGTACGCCGTCAAGGAGATGGGCGCCAAGAAGATAGCCATCCTCTCCGTGACCGGCGAGATGGGAGCGGGCGCCTCTAAGGTGGTCAAGGAGACCCTGGAGAAGCTCGGATCGCCCCCCGTGGCGATGGAGTCCTACAACATGGACGACAAGGACGTGACCGCGCAGCTGCTGAACATCCAGAAGGCCAACGCAGATCTGGTAATTGGCTGGAGCTACCCACCCGACGCCGCCATGATCATGACCAACATGAGCCAGCTAGGCGTGAATATGAAGCTGCTCGGGTCGCCCGCCTACGGCATCGCCGACGCCCTCAAACTGGCTAAGCAGGCCGCCAACGGCCACACCGTGATTGTCGACTGGGCTCCGAACGACGAGCCGGCCATCCAGGAATGGGTCAAGAAGATCGAAGCCAAGGCCAAGTTGCCGGCCAACTTCATCCAGTCGGTCTACTACGACGGCGCCAACATCCTGGCCCAGGTGATCGAGAAGTCCGGCACGGAGCCCAAGGCGATCCAGGACGGACTGCGGGCCGTCAAAGGCTACAAGGGCATCACCGGCGAGTATACCTTCGACGAGAAGGGCGATGGCCTGCGCCAGGCCTACATCGGCCAGATCAAGGACGAGAAGGTCAGCGTCATCAAGACGGTAAAGGGACAGTAATGAGTAGCGAGTGATAAGTAGTGAGTAATCGGGACTTGCGTCTCCATTACTTACCACTTATCACTCACCACTGGGTGCATCTATGGAAATGCTGTTGCAGCTGCTGATAAGCGGCTTAGCCACGGGCAGCATCTATGGCCTCGTGGCGCTGGGGTTCGTGCTGCTGGTGAACGCAGCGGACATCATCAACTTCGCCCAGGGTGAGTTCGTCATGCTGGGGGCCTTCCTGGTGTTCACCTTCACCGGTCTGTGGGGGCTGCCTTTCCCCGTGTCGGTGCTACTGGTGATGCTGGTGATGGGCCTTTTCGGCATGGCCATGGAGAGGGTGGCATATCGCCCTCTGCGAAACAGCAACGCCGTGACCATCATCGTCGCGACCCTCGGAATCTCGATGTTCCTGCAAAACGTGGCGCTGCAGGCCTGGGGGAGCATGCCCGAGTATTTCGGCGAGCCGTTCGGGCGCCAGATGCTCACCATCGGCACCCTCCGTCTGGTGCCGCAGCATCTGCTGATCCTGGCGGTTGCCGGCCTACTGGTAGCACTGCAGCACTGGTTATTCCACCACACGCGGATGGGCAAACTGATGCGCGCCACCGCCCAGGACAAGGAAACGGCGCGACTGATGGGGGTCAACATCGGCCTGATGACCGGCCTGACCTTCGCCCTCGCCGCGGCCCTCGGCGGCATAGCCGGTGTTCTCCTGGCCCCCATCTACTACATCTCGGTGGAGATGGGGGTGAAGGTCGGGATCAAGGCATTCGTGGCCACCATAATCGGGGGATGGGGTAGCATCCCCGGGGCGCTGGCGGGTGGCCTGGTGGTGGGGCTCGTGGAGGTGCTGGCGGCGGCCTACGTCTCGTCGCTGTACAAAGATGTCTTCGCCTTCCTGGTGCTGATCCTCTTCCTGGTGGTAATGCCCCAGGGCATCTTCCGAGAGAAGGTAGCACAGAAGGCATAGGAAGCTGTCAGCTGTCAGCAATCGGCAATCGGCTTCACGATCAAGTAGCGGTGACTCTAATACATCCTGGAGCAATGGGACCAAGAGACCACGATGGACAGTAAGTCGGCCCTGAACCTGGAAAAGCTGAAGGCTGATAGCTGATGGCTGACAGCTTGAAGCGTAACGCGCTGGTAGTGGCGCTGATAGCGGCTGCTCTGGCGGCCCCAGCGGTGCTCACCTCGACCTACAGCATCGTCCTGCTGAACCAGGCGCTGATGTACGCCCTGATCGTCCTGGGTCTGAACTTCGTCTATGGCTTCGGGGGTGTCTTCTCCCTGGCACAGGCGGCCTTCTGGGGGATTGGGGCCTACACCTCCGCACTATTGACCACCGACGCCCATATGCCCTTCATAGTAGGACTGCTGGGGGCGATCCTTGTAACCTCCCTCTTCGGACTGCTCCTGGGTGTGCCCACCCTGAAGCTGCGCAGCCACTACCTGACCATGGCCACCCTGGCCTTCGCCGAGGCGGTGCGGCTGGTTTTGATGAATACCGACTGGCTCACCCACGGCGCCCAGGGTATCAGAGGGATACCGCCGGCAGCCCTCGGCCCCCTGGTCTTCGACAGCCCCCACAGCTTCTACTATCTCAACCTGGCAGCCGTCCTCGGGGCGGTACTCTTCACCCTGCGGTTCCGCCAATCCAGGCTGGGCAGGGCTCTAGAAGCCACGCGCGACGACGAACTCGCGGCCTCCGCCTCGGGCGTGGACGTAACCTACCTGCGGGTGCTGGCCTTCGTGCTCAGCGCGCTCTTCGCGGGGATCGCTGGCAGCCTCTGGGCTCACTTCTCCGCCTTCATCAGCCCGGAGACCTTCGACCTGCTCGCCACCATTCGCTTCGTTTCCATGCTGCTTATCGGTGGAGCAGGCACAGCCCTTGGACCGTTAGCAGGCGCCCTGCTCCTCACCTACCTCCCAGAGTGGCTTCGATTCATGGAATCCTTCTACATGGGAATCTACGGCCTCTCCATAGTGCTGATCCTGATCTTTGCCCCCAAGGGGCTGGTGGGACTGGCGGATAGGCTTCTTGGGCGGAAGCGGGGAAACGCGGAGACGCAGAAACGGGGAGATGGGGAGACAGACAGGAGAGTGCTCCGCCCAACAGGGGGTGCCAACAAGTCCCCTCTCCCCGCGGGAGAGGGTCAGGGTGAGGGAAACCTCTCGGTCGCCCCCCAAGTGAGCCCTCGCCATGAGAATGATCCCTCACCCCGACCCTCTCCCACTGCGGTGGGAGAGGGAGCCCTCATCTCCCCCTCTCCCCGTGGGGGAGGGGGCCGGGGGGTGGGGTCCGTCCCCTCCCCCGCAGCACTCATCACTCATCGCCCATCACTCCTGGAGACCCAGGGCCTCACAATGGCCTTTGGCGGACTTGTTGCGGTACGCAGCGTAGACCTTTCCGTCGCCGAGGGGGAGATCCGGGGAATCATCGGCCCGAACGGTTCGGGCAAGACGACCATCCTGAATCTGGTCAGCGGCATCTACAGACCGACCGCGGGCCGGATCCTGTTGGACGGCGAGCAGGTCGATGGAGACAACCCCTCCGTCCTCGTCCACAAGGGAATCGCCCGGACCTTCCAGAACATACGGCTGTTCCCCCGACTCACCGTGCTGGACAATGTCAAGGTAGCGGGTTACTGCCGATCCCACGCGGGACTTGCCGGCATCTCCCTGCGGACGCCGGGCACGGCGGCCGAGGATCGGCGGATCGAGGCGGATGCGATCAACGCACTGGAGTTCGTGGGACTGCCCCACCTCACCAGCAGCCTGCCGGGTGATCTGCCCTATGGGCAGCAGCGGTTGGTGGAATTGGCGCGGGCCCTCGCTACCGGGCCGAGGCTTCTCCTGCTGGACGAGCCCGCGGCGGGCATGAGCCTGGCAGAGAAGCAGCGATTGGCTCGTCTGGTGCGAGAGATCAACCAGAAGTCCGGGATAACCATCGTGGTCATCGAGCACGACATGAAGATCATCAGCGGCCTCTGCCATCAAGTCACGGTACTCAATTTCGGAGAGGTCATCGCTGAGGGGGCGCCCCATGAGGCGAGAGAGAACGAGGCGGTGATCGAGGCTTACCTGGGAAGGAGTAAACGGCGTGCTCGCACTAGATAACGTCACCGTCGGGTACGGGCGAGCGTCCGTCCTCCATAGGGTCTCTCTGCGAGTAAATCCGGGGGAGATCATCGCCCTGGTTGGAGCCAACGGGGCCGGCAAGAGCACCACCCTCCGGGCCATTTCCGGAGTGCTGAAACCCACTACGGGCAGTATCCTTCTCGACGGGAAGAGCATAGGGAGTCTCTCGCCCGAGCGGATTGCCGCGCTGGGCATTGCCCACGTCCCTGAGGGTCGGCGGGTGTTCCCCGCCTTCACTGTGCGGGAAAACCTCGAGATCGCGGGCCTTGCCCTTGGACGTCCGGCGCAGGAGATCGAGGAGGACGTGAAGGGGGTCATGAAGCTGTTTCCCAGGCTGGAGGAGCGACAGGGTCAATATGGATGGTCGCTCTCCGGAGGCGAGCAGCAAATGCTGGTCATCGGACGGGGCCTGGTGGCGAGACCGAAGCTGCTAATGCTGGACGAGCCTTCCCTGGGCCTCGCCCCTAACCTGGTGGATCAACTCTTCGACGTGATCGAGGAGATCCGGGAGCGGGGGACCACCATCCTGTTGGTGGAGCAGAACGCCAACATGGCCCTTGCCGTGGCGGACCGCGCCTACGTCCTGGAGTTAGGCACCATCACCCTGCAGGGATCGGCGGAGGATCTGTCCAACAACGATCTGGTCCGCGACTCCTACCTGGGCATGGGCACCGAAGAGCTGATCTAACGGCCCCTGTTTGTCATTCTGAGAGGCCCGCAGGCCACGAAGAATCTCCCGTTGACGTAGTACCAGGAGATTCTTCGGCGCTGCGGCGCCTCAGAATGACAATTAGAGGCGCCGCCTCAGGACGACAGGTAAGGAGAGCGCCGCAGGGTAACAAGCATTGGCTGGCAGGCACTGCTAGCGCTTGGTCGGAGGAGCTGGCGACACTACCGGCGCCGGAACCCGTCGCACGGCGATGTACACAGTGCTTCCCTTGTCCACCATGGTCCCGGGCTTCGGCTCCTGGCTCAGCACGTGGCCTGGCGGCACGTAGGTGAAGTCCTGGTAGTTAGCCCAGTTCGTGCTGAGTCCAGCCCTCACGATGATCTCCTGGGCCTCTGCCTCCGGCCTTCCCACCACGTCCGGGACCGCCACCTTCTCCTTGCCCTTGCTGATCCGCAGATTGACCTCGCTCCCCTTCTCCTCGCGTACGTCGGGGGTGGGATTCTGTGCGATCACGATCCCAACAGGCACCGTATCGCTGAACTCCTCGGTCACCCGCCAGAGGAATCCGGCAGTCCTCAATTTCCTGGAAGCCTCCTCCAGGGTCAACTCAACCACCCGCGGGACCGGTCCGCTCTCCCTACCGAGGCTGACCACCACCGCGACGCGGCCGCCTTTCTCCATCGGCTTGCCGGCCTCCGGTTCCTGTGAGACGACGAAGCCGGCCGCGTACTTCGTGCTGTATGCCTCGCCCGTCTGTATAAGCTCCACCTCCTTGTCCTTCGCCTGCTGGAGCGCGGCCTGGAAGGGCAGCCCAACCACGTCGGGAGCCTGAACCGGAGTCACGGTCGGCGTGGGGGAAGCCGTGGGTGTTGGTGTGGACTGCTGCCGAGTGGGCACGGCTGCGGGGGCGGCCTTCGTGGGGCTGGGCGCGGGCGTCGCCGTGGCGATAGGCGCGCTCCCCCCAAACACACCGTTGGTGTATCCCAGGATCCCCAGCGGGACCGACCCCAGGGTACAGAGAAAGGCGGCAAACACCACCACCAGCACCGCCCACCCGCCTTTCTCCTGTCGCTGCTCCGGCGAGCGCTCCGCTTTCGGCTCACCTCCCGCGGCGACCTGTTCCTTCGGCTTCACTCTTGATGCCTGATGGGCCTGGGTTGCCTCCAGGCTGGCCTGAGCACAGGCGTAGAGGGCCTCGGCCATAGCCGCGCACGAGTCGTATCGCTCCACTGGATCCTTCGCTATGGCCCTCAAGATCACCGCCTGAAGCGACTCCGGTATCCGAGGGTTGATCCTTCGGGGCGGAACCGGCTTCTCCTGGATCTGCTTCAGCGCCACCACCACCGAGGTCTCCCCTTCGAAGGGAAGCTGGCCCGTGGCCATCTCGTACAGGACGATACCGGTTGAATAGAGATCCGAGTAGGCCGTCGTAGGGTCGCCCCTGGCCTGCTCAGGGGAAATGTAGTGGGCAGAGCCTACCACGTAACCCGACTGAGTCAGGGAGGAAGCCCCTAACGCCACGGCAATGCCGAAATCAGCGATCTTGGCACGGCCCTCCTCGGTCACAAGGATGTTGTGGGGCTTCACGTCCCGATGCACGATCTTGTGCCGGTGGGCATACTGGAGGGCCTCACAGATCTGGCGGCCAAGCTCGATTGTCCGGAGCGGATTCAGGGGGGCCTCCTGCTGAATTACCTGCTTCAGCGTCCGCCCCACCACCAACTCCATGACGATGTACTGGAGGTTCCCCTCAGTGCCGACGTCGTAGATGGCAACCACGTTGGGGTGTGACAGGCTGGCCGCAGCCCTGGCCTCTCGCTGGAACCGGGTCAGGAAGCCCTCATCGGATGCGTACTGCTCCCTCAACAGCTTGACGGCGACCCGGCGCCCCAGCAGCAGATCCTCAGCCTCGTAGACCATGGCCATGCCCCCCTCGCCCAGGAGGGCCGTGAGCCTGTATCTGCCGTTAAGTACCCTGTCGATCATGAAACCACATCTTGAAGCAGAGATAGAAGAGATGCCAGCGACTAATCGAGGCAATTGGGATTCTACACAATGCTCGTCCCCTGGTCCACCGCCGCGTGGCTAACACAGAATCGTCTCACATTTCCCGTGAATCCCTGCGGGTTCTGCTATCATAGATTCGCATCTTCGTTCGAATGGCGCTTTATGTCGACTTCCGCCGTACTGGTGCTGCTCGTGGGCCCTCCCGGCACCGGCAAGTCATACCTAGCTCGACGGATAGCCGAGCGCTTCCCCATGGCAATCGTGGAGACAGACGAGATCCGTCGACAGATTGCCCATCCCCCCACCTATTCCCCGCGGGAAAGCGGGAGGGTGTACCTCACGGCTCAACGAAGGATTGAACGGCTGCTACGAGAGGGCCGGGCTGTGCTGTTCGACGCCACCAACCTGTACGAGCGCGGGCGTAAGAAGCTGTACCGCATCGCCGAAAAGTACCACGCCAGGCTACTGATAGTCCGGACCACGGCCCCCGAGCCGGTCATCGAGGAGCGGCTTCGGCTTCGGAAACTCGGGGTGGAGCCGCTGGACCTCTCCGAGGCAGGATGGGAGGTGTACTCGCGCATGAAGGGCGAGCTTCAGGACATCCGGCGCCCCCACATGGTGATCGACACGTCCAGAGAGCTACAGCCCGCCCTCGAGTCCATCCTGCGCTTCTTACGGAACGAGCAGTGAGAGCCCTTCTGATCCACAACAGCAGGTCAGGACAGAGAGACCGCACCGGCGAGGTCACCGAAGCCATGGCCAGCCTCATCGCCGCGGGATGGGAGGCGGAGGTGGCCATGGCTTCGGCTCCCGAGGAGGTGGAGCGATTGGCCCACATGGCCGTGGAGAGGGGCGACGATGCCGTGGTGGTGGCTGGGGGCGACGGCACCCTGAACGCCACGATCCAGGCGCTAGCTCATCAGCCCACAGCCCTCGGTGTACTCCCCACTGGAACCACAAACGTCTGGGCGCGGGAGATGGGGATCCCAATGAACGTTGCTGCCGCTACACAGGTGCTGCTCACTGGGGAGATAGCCAGGATAGACTTGGGCCAGGCGAACCATCGGTACTTCCTCTTCGTCGCCAGCGCGGGCTTCGACGCCTCCGTGACTCGCGGGGTTGGTGCAAGGACAAAACGGCGGCTGGGGATGCTAGCCTACATCATCACTGCGGTGTCGGAAGGGCTCCGGCTTCGGGGGAAAGAGACCACAATCGTGGCCGACGGCAGGATCTCGCAGCAGCGGGTACTGATGATAGCGGCCAACAACGTTCGGCTTTACGGCGGCGTGCTGAAGATGTCCCCAGATGCCTACGCCGACGATGGTCTGCTGGACGTCTGGGTGTTTCGAGGCCGCGGCCTGTTCGCGGCCACGGTCCACGTTGTAAATGTGCTTCTCGGTCGTCATTCACGGGATTCGGGCACAGACTACTATAGGTGCGCCAGGGTAGTCGTTCAATCCCGAAGTCCGCTGCCCGTGCAGCTCGACGGTGACTACTACGGCACCACCCCGGTGGCCTTTCAGGCCGTTCCCAGCGCCCTGCGGATCATCATCCCTCAGGGTCCACACCCGCAACTCCGCAAATCAACAAGTGATGAAGGATGAGTGGGCTCCACCCATCACCGAACTGGAGGTACCATGCATCGCACGAAGATCGTCTGCACCCTGGGACCGGCCTCCGCTTCCGAAGACACGCTTAGGGCCATGATCCGCGCCGGAATGAACGTCGTGAGGCTCAACTTCTCCCACGGCACCCACGAGTCCCATGCCGCCCTGATAGCATCAGTGCGCAGAGTGGCCGAGCAAGAAGGCCGCGTGGTAGCCATCCTGCAGGACCTCCAGGGCCCGAGGGTGAGAATTGGCGAAATCGCGGGCGGCTCGGTGCTGCTGGATACGGGTAGCAGAGTTGTCCTCACGCTCCAGGAGGTGGAGGGCAGCAGAGAACGCGTGACCGTCCGAGGCGCCCCCTTGCCAAACGACGTTGAGACCGGCGACCGGATCCTCCTGGACGACGGAGCGATTGAGTTGGAAGCGATAGCCAGCTCTGATTCGGAAGTGGAGTGCATAGTCAGGATCGGAGGCGTTCTGAAGTCGCACAAGGGACTCGTGGTCCCTGGCAAGACCCTCTCCGTTCCGACGTTGACAGAGAAGGACAGGAGCGATGTAGCCTTTGGCGTCCAACAGGGAGTCGACTATGTGGCCATGTCCTTCGTGAGGTCCGCGGAGGATATCCACAGGCTCAGGGGGATTCTGTACGAACTTGGCGCCGGCAACACCCTGGTGATGGCCAAGATCGAGAAGCATGAGGCGGTGGTCAACTTCGACGAGATCCTGCTGGCCAGCGACGCCATCATGGTAGCAAGAGGAGACCTCGGTATCGAGGTGGCCGCCGAACAGGTGCCTCTCCTGCAGAAGATGATCATCTCCCGCTGCAACGCCGCTGGGAAGCCGGTGGTGACCGCCACCCAGATGCTGGACTCCATGATCCGAAACCCCAGACCCACTCGTGCCGAGGTAAACGATGTGGCCAACGCCATCCTGGACGGGAGCGACGCCACCATGCTCTCAGGGGAGACGGCAGCCGGAGCCTACCCCGTGGAATCTGTCGCCACAATGGCACGGATAGCCGAGACCACCGACGCTGCCCTTCCATACGAGGCGCTGATGCAGAAAACCTCCATGGCCAAGATGAAGAGCATCACCGACGCGGTAGGGCAGGCCACCTGCGAGATGGCCTATGAGTTGGGAGCCAAGGCGATCATCACATCCACCGAGTCCGGGTACACCGCGCGAATGATTGCGCGGCACCGCCCCCCAACCCCGATCCTTGCCCCTACCCCTTCGGCCACCACCCTCCGTCAGCTCTCCCTGGTCTGGGGTGTCCGCCCCTATCTGTTGGCTCCCTGCGCTACGACTGACGAGATGATCCAGCGAGTAGTGGAGCTGGCGCTGAAAGAAGGCCATGTGAAGCAAGGGGACCTGGTAGTGATAACTGCAGGTATCCCCCTAGCGGTTCACGGCCACACCAACTTTCTCAAGCTGCACGTCGTCGGAAGCGAGTGACGAGTACACCGCCAACACGTAGTGCAGGGACCCGTGCCCTGCCACCTGTTGGTGTACCCACACCCGGACATCTTGAGCAAGGGAGCAGACCAGGGCAACTGGGCAGCAGGGCAGAGCGCCCTGCACTACGAATTGGGCAGAGCGCCCTGCACTACTACGTGTCAACTCATCACTCGGTCACAGGTACGGGTCCAACGCCTGCAGGAAGTTCCGATACACCTGCTGCTGTTCCCAGATAATGCCACCTGGGCCGAGTGCCCACCACTCGTTGGGGGTGAAGTAGGCCGAAACCTCCGCCTCTGAGCCTCCCCGTCCAAACCATTGGATCAGGTGTAGGTTATCCGACTGAAGCAGCCACAGGGCGAGATCGACCAACTGCTCGTTCCGAGTGAGCAGCGCCGTATTGTAGACGTGCAGCATCAGCTGGAACACCGCCTGCTGCGCCGCGTTGCCCAAGAAGAACTCCATGCCCCCCGATCCCGCCCAGGTGCTCGGGAAGGCCGACAGAGGGAGGTTGTGGCTCCGATCACCGTACTTCTCCACGGCTTCACTTGGGGTAAGGAAGCCCATCCCGCGTCGAGCTACCTCACCAGGAAGCCAGCGCAGAAAGTCGAAGATGCCCGTATCCCTCGAGTGGTGCTCGCCGAAGGTCTCGTAGTCCCATGCCAGGAACACCAGGTCTCCGCGGGCATCCCTGAGCCAGTGAGCATAAGTGTCAGCCGACAGCGGCCAGCCCGACCACGTCCTGTTCGAGAAGCGATACCCCACGTCATCGCTCAACTGGAAAGCCCTGGTTAACAGCTTGAGAGGCTTGCCCGAGTGGTAGAGCTGTGTCGCATCCCGCCACCCCATCACCCATTCCCTACCATCCATCACAGCGCCCCTATAACCAGCCTTGTCCAGGGCATGGTAGATGGAGTCGGACATGCACATCTCGGTGGTGTCGGCCACCAACGGACGTTTCCCGAACAGCCGCTCCACATAGTCTCCGGCCCACTTCATCCTCTCGATAAAGCGCGGCAGGTCAACCAGCAGAATGAAGCTGTGATAGGGCTCCACCCCTACCAACTCCACGTTCTCGTGCCTCACGAGCCGCTGAAACAGCGCCAGTAACTCCTGGTCCCACGCCTCGGCCTGCTTCAGAAAGGAGACCGAGAACCCGATGGAGAACTTGAAGCCCTGCTCTACCAGCTCTATGTACCTCTGAGTGGCCGGGTAATAGCACCACCTGGCCACCTTCCTGAAGTACCGTTCGTTCATACGCTCGTCGAACAGACATCGCTCTATATCCTCCGGCACCGCCCCTTTCGGAATGGGCTGCGCCGGCAACTTGATCCGACGAGGCTGGTGAACGACGCAGTAGACTACCAGATCGCTAGCCATCTGAGCCTCCGCCTCTTAGGTAACGCGATTTGTCTTGAGCGTGCGGGAGATTGTTGGATAGCCTCAGTCCCAAGACAAATCGCGTTAGCATACCTGCTCTGCAGCCGCCAGGACCCCCTGGTTCCTCGCGATGTACTCCAGCTTGCTGATCAGGTTGTCCAGCACCCTGTCCCAAACGAAAGTAGCGGCCGCGTGGCGTGCTCCATTCCGAATGACGTCCTTGTACTCAGGGTGATGCTGCAGGTTCGCAATATACCCCACGATTTCGCCCGGGTCCGCCGTGTCCAGCACCATGGCGTTCTCGAAGGGGATTGCATAGTCCTCGCCGGTCGACCCTGTGAAGGCTATTCCACCCGCTCCCATTACCTCCAACCCAACCAGACCAAATGGCTCGTGGCCGCTGTTGGCCAGCACCGCATCCGCAGCCCGATACATGATGCGGACGAATTCGTCAGGCAGGAAGAAGCGCAAGTCCAGCACGTCCGACGGCCCGGTTGACTCCAGCGCCCTCAAGCAGTCCTCCACCGTGCGCCCCTGCCCTCGCACTTCCTTCACCTGCAACCCAAGCGAACAGGCGTTGCCCAGCACCTCGGTACCATGGGACTCTATCCCCCCTCGCATCGCAAGCACCGGCTGCATCCCCAACCCCTTCAAGCGGGCCACAGCCTCCACCGCCATGTTCCACCGCTTGTCAGGGTCAAACCTCCCAATCTTGAACAGCAGCGGCGCCCCGCCGAGGATGCCCTTTACCCGTGCTACAACCTCCTCCTCCACCGGCTCCAAGGCCCTCCGTGGTATCCCGTTTGGGATCACCAACGGATTCGTGCCCACACCCCACATGATGTGCTTCATGTAGCGGCTCACCGTCGTGATCGTGTTGGTGAAGGTCAGCCTAGCCCAGTTGATCCGATGAAAAGACATGGTGTTGTTCGCGTTCCAGAACTGGATAACCCTGTCTCGCAGTCCGTTGTAGTACAGAAGGTCGCTTATGCGGGCCACAGCCTCAGCGGTATGCCACTCTTCGCTCAGCAGTGCAACGACCTTCCCCTTCTCCGCGGCAGGTCTCACGATATGATCCATCACGAACCAAGGGGTCGACTCGTTGAAGTCATACAGCTTCTCGTCCTCACCCTGGTACACGCCATTCGGATAGTACTTGCTCACCCATTGGCACCAGCGATGCAGTACCAGCCGCCCCTCCTGGCGGCGCTCTTCAGCAGGGAGCTGGGGGTCTCCAACGAAGATGACGTGCGTCTCAAACCCGCGCTCGGCCAACGCTTCAGCAAGCTCCGCCACCCTGACCCCGAGCCCTCCCGCCTTCGAGTACTGGTCAGGCCCCTCGAAGGACATTACCAAGAACACCATGTTGTCGGGGGAGATCTCCCTCGGTCTCACCGGTCCCTCCTTTGCTCGCCCTACACTCCATGCTTCTTCCCGAGAATACCATTTTCGGATCAACCACAACAACCAGCCTCAGTCTGACCCGCCTTCACCACACCTACTCGGATACAACCGATCTTTGGACATTCCCTCCAGTCACCATCGAGGGCGTGAACTCGCACCCATCATGTCAACCAACCCTGGTTAGCACTGTAGCGCCGCCATCCACGCTGCGCCTAGCGCTTTCTTGCGCCACCTTGGCGTTGCCGTGGCACCATGGCGGCCGGTGTCGTCCCCTGAGCCAAACTTGCGCTCGCCTCTAACAGCTGCTAGAATACCAACGATCCGCCGGACTGCGGTTGGTGAACGCATCTATTTAGTAGAATGCGGCTCTCTCGTCGGGGTGTAGCGCAGCCTGGTAGCGCACTTGAATGGGGTTCAAGTGGTCGCCCGTTCGAATCGGGCCACCCCGACCATTTTCTTTCTTCGATATGTACATCGCCTGGCAATGGGCTACTCCCGAAGGTCGAGTCGGCCTCGTCGCTTCGGATCACGCGGCTTGACGCCGGGAGTGGATGCGATGAAGCACCCTTCCGCCCAACTGACCGACCTGTTGCAGCACAACAGCGTCTCCCCGCGGGATGTAGGCCTGCTTCGGCGAGTTGCCTCAGGCCTAGATCTGCTGGCCGATGTCTCCCATTCTGACCTCCTGCTCTACGTGAAGTCGGGTGACGCCGCCCTCATCCTTGCCCAGGCCCAGCCTACCTCCGTGTCACCAATCTACCAGGACTCTATGGTCGGCCAGGCGGCCTCCCGCCACTCTGATCCCACCATCCACAAGGCGCTCTTCCACAGCAAGATGCTCCACGCTGCCAGGGGACACATCATCCGAGGCGCTCCCACCATCCAGGATACCTACCCCGTTCACAACGCTCAGGGTGAACTGATCGCTGTGCTCAGCAGCGAGATGAACATCCTGGAATACGAGCGCCGCAGGAAGAAGAGCCCCATCTTGAGGCATGCTATCACTCGTCTCCACTACCACATCCTTCGCGGAGGGCTGCAGGGTCCGGATCAACTCAGCCGCATTGGTGAGAACTCCGCAACGATGGTCATTGACACTGATGCTCGCATTCTGTACATCAGTTCTCTGGCGGAGCAGCTCTACCGCAAGCTCGGCTATACCACCAACCTGCTGGGCCGGCGCCTCTCCGAGTTGGATACCAACGAACATGTCTGCTTCAAAGCTATGGAGAGGGAACTCTGCCTCCAGCACAAGATCGAGGAGCACAACCTCGTCTGGATCAAGTGGGTCGTGCCGCTTCCCGCAGAGCCGCCTCACACCCTCCTGGACCGATTGTTGAGGAGGGAGCGACAAGTCGGCATCGCTCTTGTCATGATCCAGGATATTACCGAGGAGTACCGCAAGGAGCAGGTCCTCCGGGTCAAGTCGGCCCTGATCCGCGAGATCCACCATCGGGTGAAGAACAACCTGCAGACCATCGCCGCCCTTCTGAGGATGCAGGCCAGGCGAACAGGATCGGCTGAAGTGCTCGATATGCTGAAGCAGAGCATTAACCGCATCCTCAGCATAGCCCTCGTCCACGAGTTCCTGTCCAGGAGCGGACCCTCCGAGGATGACACCAGTCTCATCAGCATCAAGGAGGTAACTCAGCGGATAGTCAGCGAGGTCACGCAGGGCATCCTCGATCCCATCAAGAGCATCCACATCTCCTTGGAAGGGATCGACATATGGCTGCCCCCCCAGCAGGCAACCTCCTGTGCCCTCGTGGTCAACGAACTGCTCCAGAATGCGGTCGAACATGGCTTTGAGACGAAGAACGAGGGCACCATAAAGCTGTTCCTGAGGGAGGAGGCTGACCAAGCGGTGATCGAAGTGGTCGACACAGGCCAGGGGCTACCGCTCCAGTTCGATATCGACCGCGACGGGAGCCTCGGACTCCAGATCGTCCAGACCCTGGTCAGGGAGGATCTCAAGGGTAGCTTCACCCTTCGAGACACAGATGGAGTGTCAGCCAGAGTATCCTTCCCTCGCCCTTCGCTGGCAGAACCGTAACCTTTACCAGGTTGACGCTGGATTATGCCTCAGTATATTATGACTGTACTGAGTTGCCCCCACGACCTGGGCAATCGGGACTCCTGACCATTGGGCACACGAGGCTAGTACAAGGGTGCTGGCTAGTTCGACAAGGAGAGACTGAGTTGGCACAGACACGCGTGGTCATCGCCGACGATGAGTCTATCATCCGAATGGATCTGCGGGAGATGCTCGCCAACCTGGGCTACCTGGTGGTAGGAGAGACCGGGGATGGCATCAGCGCCGTGAATCTGGCTCGGGAGTTGCGGCCCGACCTGGTGATCATGGATGTGAAAATGCCAGACCTGGATGGCATCCAGGCAGCCAAGATCCTTACGGAAGAGCGCATCGCCCCGGTCCTTCTGTTGACCGCCTTCTCGCAACAGGAGTTGATAGAAGGGGCCAAGGATGCAGGTGTCGTTGGCTACATCGTCAAACCTTTCCGCGAATCGGAGCTGGTCCCCGCCATTGAGGTAGCTCTCGCCCGCTTTCGCGAGTTCAAGGCTCTAGAAAAGGAACTGGCCGACACCCGCAACATCCTGGAGACCCGGAAGATCGTTGAGCGTGCAAAGGGTGTGCTGATGGACACCCAGGGACTCAAGGAGGCCGAGGCATTTCGCAAGATCCAGAAACTCAGCATGAACACCAGAAAGTCCATGCGAGAGGTCGCTGAGGCTATCCTCCTTGCCAACCAGGTTGGCAAGGAAAGCTGAACCTGATCCATTCTGCTCGCTGGAGAATGCTGCGGGCCAGNNCTGGCCCGCAGCATTCTCCAGCGAGACTACGACCTCACCTGCCCCCTAGCCAAAGACCGGGATCTTGATCCCCAGTAGCACGCCGATGGTGACAAAGGCTGTCAGCACAATCAGCGCTGCCAACACTCCAACGGCTAACGCCAGGGTGAAGCCACAACCAAACCTGAACCCGTCACCGACGGTGAAGCCTCTAGACTGCTGTTCCATAAGCCGCCAGATCGCGCTCCGTTTCACCTTATGTAGAGAGCCCAGCCCGACAACAACTCGCCTCTCCAGGCTCACTCCAGTCTCCGACCTTATCGTCTGTCCGCCCGACCGCCGCCTCTGAAGGGACGCGCCGGTTTCTCCGCCGGTCCTCCATCCAGATCAGGCCGCTCCACCATGCCCAATTCCCCCTGCGGAACCTGGCTAACGGCACGGCGGATCTCCGCCAGCACCTGGACTGCCTCCGTCTCCACCTGCATCAGCAGGTCACGAGCGTACTTCTGTGCTGACGCCACGATATCCTTTGCCTCATCTCGGGCAGCGCTGATCATAGTTGCCGATTGCATCTCCGCAGCTTTCACAAGTTGCCGCTCCGAGACGAGAAATGCCGCTTGCTCTCGCGCCAGCGATACCACCCTCTCGGCCTCCGCATCGGCCTGGAGGATGATCTGCTCCTTGTCTCGCACTATCCGCTCAGCCTGTGTCACCGACTCCGGCAGCGAAATGCGCAGTGCATCGACGGCATCCAGGCACATATCCCGATCCACCAGGACCCTGGCAGTAAAGGGGATCCGACCACCCCGATCGATGACAGCCTCCACCTCGTCGAGAAGAGCCAACAACCTGGAATGCACCTCCTCCGACCGGTCACGGCGGCGACGAAAAGAAGATGTGGACTCGTCCCCCATGGAAGGGTCCTCGTCATGGTAGGAGTGCAGATAGCTGTCTTCTCTGTCCAACCCTGTGGCTCCTGCTGGCTACAATCTGGAAAATGGGTGCGGGTTGATAGAAGGGATAGTAGCATCCCGTGCCGACCGACTGGCATTATAGCACAGCGCTAAAGCCCAAATTCCTGTTGCGCCTATGCTATAATGGCACAATTCTACACGCCGACGAGAGCTTCACCATTGCTTCCAGTCGCTCGCTGCCTGCTGGCCTTCGCGGCCATCCTGTTTTTTCTCCCCCTCACTACGCCATCGACGGCAGTGGCCCAATCATCTGGACCACTGCGCTGGGGCTACTTCGTACCAGATGATCCTACCTCCCTGGCCTCCTTGAGCCAGCGTTCAGGCAACCTGGACTACGTGGGCCTTCACTGGGCCACCATGTGCTCCGATGGAACAGTGGAAAGCAAGACCAATCCTACCGTTCTCTCTCTCGTTCGCTCACTCCGCGCCAAATCCCTGCTCTCTGTCACCGCGGGCAGCGCGGAGATCGCCCACTCGATCCTGGCCTCTGAGAGCAGCCGAGCTACCGCCATCGAGAACCTCCTGCGATCCACAGCCGAATACGATGGCATCAGCATTGACTTCGAGGGGCTCGACCCAGGGGATAGGGATGGACTCACCGGCTTCATGTCGCAACTGGCCGGTCGCTTCAGGCCGACAGGCAAGCTGGTAACCATGGCCCTTTCCGCCAAGACCTCGGATGCTCGCACCGGATGGGCCGGCGCCATGGACTACGCGGCCTTGGCCCCCCACGCCGACCTCTTCGTCCTGATGGCCTACGGCTTTCGGACCGCTCGCAGCACCACCCCGGGCTCCGCTGCCCCCATCTCCTGGGTAGAGGATACCCTCGAATATGCGGTCTCCCAGATTCCAGCGAGCAAGATACTCCTGGGCGTGCCCTTCTATGGCTACGATTGGAATACAACCGCCGGTCCGCCGGCAAAGGTGCTTCGCGGGCCCGATGCCGCCTCTCTGGCCAGTCGTTATGGCGCCACCATAACCGTCGATCCGACTCAGCAGTCCGCCTGCCTCAGCTACACGGACAGCGATGGACATAGTCACCAGGCATGGTTCGAGAACAGAGCCAGCCTAGCGCCCAAACTGGATCTGGTACGACGCCACAATCTGGCCGGTGTGGCGGCGTGGCGACTCGGCCACGAAGACCCCGAGGTCTGGCCCGCCATCGACGCCCTCCGGTCGGGACAGCAGGCCACACCGAAGCCGGTGGAAGCCACCCCAAAACCAATTGCCACTCTAGTGGATACTCCAGCAAACCCTCAGCGCAGTTGGTACTTCGCCGAGGGGAGTACCGCTCCGCCCTTCGACAGCTGGCTCCTGCTGCAGAACCCGAACAACGCGACCGCCAACGCCACCGTGACCTTCATGCAGGACAACGGCACGTCCACCACCCACCATTACAGCCTGGCTCCCACCTCACGATTCAGTATCTTCATCAACCAGCTCGTCCCAAAGGCAGCGGTGTCCACCCTCGTCCAGTCCGATCATCCCATCTTTGCCGAGCGGGCAATGTATTTCCGCACCGACGGCCACGGCTCCCCCGGCGTCAACCAACCGGCCACCACCTGGTACCTGGCCGAGGGATCCACCGCTCCGCCCTTCGATAGCTGGATCCTGGTGATGAACCCCAACCCCACACCCACGAGGGTAACCTTCACATTGATGCTCGAAGGCGGGGTCAACAAGACCGTGGTGCGCGATCTACCCCCCACCAGCCGCGCCAGCCTCTTCGCCAACCAGGAACTGCCGCCCACGGCCTTCTCGGCTCGGGTCGAGGGCACGGCGCCCATCATCGTGGAGCGGGCCATGTACCTATCTAGCGGGGGAGGGCACGGTACCATGGCCATCACCACCCCTTCTCGCCAATGGTATCTGGCGGAAGGCGATACACGCGCCGGCTACGATAGTTGGCTCCTGCTGATGAACCCAAACGACACCCCTGCCTCCGCCACGGTCACCCTGGCCAAGGAGGATGGCACTCTGCTCGTCTCTCACCACCTGGTAGGACCGCGGAGCCGCTACAGCCTCTTCATCAATCAACTGATGCCCGACGCCCGCCTGTCGGTTCAGGTCCAGGCCGACCAGCCGATCGTGGCGGAGCGAGCTATGTACTTCGGTCGGGGCGGCGCCCACAACACCGTTGCCAGCCCCCGCTTGGCCCGCACATGGTACCTCCCGGAGGGTTCCACAGCCTCGCCCTTCCAGGAATATGTCCTGATCGCCAACCCCAACGGCTTCTCGACCAACGCCACCGTCACCTGGATGCAGGAAGGGGGCAAGACCTCCACTCAATCGGTGACCCTGCCCGCGAATGGACGGGCGACTCTAGATGCCAACAGGGCGGTACCCAATGCCGCAGTCTCGGCCCGAGTCGATGCCACCGCTCCGGTGGTGGTCGAACGCTCCATGTACTTCTCCAACGGTAACGGCGGCACCAACACCATCGGCATACCGGACGCACAATGATGATGAATCGCAAGGCCATTCTGTTCGACCTGTACGATACCCTGATCTGGCTTGACCTTCGGGAGTCCGACCTGTGGCGGCAACAGTTCGCAGGTCGGATTGGCATCCCCATCGAGCAGTTCATGGACGCCTGGCGCCGATCAGTCAACGATAGAATGCTAGGCAAGGGAGGCAACCTCGGCCAACAGATCGCCTCGACTCTGTCAGGGCTGGGAATAGCCTCAACGGACGACCTGATCCGAGACCTGGTGGAGATAGAGCGACGCAGACTCGAACATTCTGTAAAACCCTATCCCAATGCCGTGCCGGTCCTTCTCCAGCTAGCCTCCAATGGTTACCAGCTAGGGCTCCTGAGCAACGCCTCCGACGGCGCAGCTATTCCCCTCACCTACCTGGGACTAGATCGACTGTTCCACACACTCGTCCTCTCGCACGAAGTGGGACTCCTGAAGCCGGATCCGGCAATCTACCATTTGGCCTGCCAACGCCTTGGGGCGGAGCCGGCGGAGACGGTGTTCGTCGCCGATGGAGGCTTCGGCGAGCTGGACAGTGCCTGCGCGCTCGGCATATTTGCCGTCCTGATCGAGCAACCGAACCAGAGCAGGGACTACGGCTACAGCACCCGGTACGACGCCAAGATCTCCGACCTGCGGGAACTGGACGCGCTGCTAGAGTCGGCCCATTAGCCCGGTCAGGCGATTTATGGAGAGTCAGCTACCGACTAACGTGTTAACCAGTAGCTGACTCCTGATGAATTTCTTGCTATCATAGACCCCGAAAGGGGATCCAAACATGCTACCTTTCCGTTTCAAGCTACATCCACTGCTTCAGATAGTGCTCCTGTCGCTGCTCTCCGTCCTTCTCTACCCCACACCCTCCATCGCGCAGGGTGACCACGTGGCATTGTTGACCGTCAAAGGGGTGATCAACCCGGTGGCCACCAGCTACGTCGAGCGCGCCATTTCTCAGGCCGAGTCCGACGGTGCGGAGGCCATCGTCCTCCAGATGGACACCCCGGGAGGGCTGGACAGCTCAATGCGCGCCATAATCCAACGGATTATGGCCTCAAACGTACCCGTGATCGTGTATGTTTCTCCACCGGGCGCGCGAGCAGGCTCCGCGGGCGTCTACATCTCCTACTCCGCCCACATCGCCGCCATGGCTCCCAACACCAACATCGGATCCGCCTCCCCCGTGGCCATGGGAGAGAGTGGCGAGCAGCAGATGTCTGATACGATGCGGGGCAAGGTGACCAACGATGCAGTCGCCTACATCAAGGGACTGGCCCAATCCCATGGACGGAACGTGGACTGGGCGGAGAAGGCAGTGAGGGAGAGCGTCAACGTCACCGCTCAGGAGGCCCTCGAACTGGGGGTGATAGATCTGGTGGCCAACGACCTTCCCAGCCTCTTGGAGCAGGTGGACGGTCGAGAGCTCCAGATGCCCTCGGGCAAGGTCATCCTGAAGACCAAAGGCATACCCACGGTCCCACTGGAGATGACGCCCTTCGAGTCGCTGCTCCATGCCGTCAGCGACCCCACAATCGCATACATATTGATGAGCCTCGGCACCATGGGGCTGATCTTGGAACTCACCAATCCCGGTGCCATCCTGCCCGGGGTGGTTGGGGGCATCTGTCTGCTCTTCGCCCTCTTTGGGCTGGGCACCCTGCCCATCAACCTGGCGGGAGCGCTTCTGATCGGTTTTGCCTTCCTGCTGTTCGTAGCCGACCTGTTCGCCCCAACCCACGGGATCCTCACGGCGGGGGGCACGTTCTCTTTCGTTCTGGGATCGATGATGCTCATCAACACCCAGAACGCCCCCTTCCTGGCCATCTCCATGTCCGCCATCGTTGCCGTCGCCCTGGGTCTAACGGCCTTCTTCACCCTCGTCGTAGCAGCCGTTGTCAGATCCCGTCGTCGGCGCCCATCCATGGGAATGGAAGCGGTAGTGGGTCTTGTGGGCAGCGCCAAGACACCACTCGAACCTGGCGGCATGGTACTGGTGGATGGAGCTCTTTGGAAGGCAGTTGCCGACGCCGGCACCATCGCGGAGAATGAACTGGTGGAGGTAATCGAGGCCAAGGGTCTGACCCTCGTGGTTAGGCCGAGAGCCGCCCAGAAGCTGTTGTGAGGCCCAAACCAACGTGATATGCTTCTTATACTAGGAGGCTGTGCCGTGCGTCCGGTGGATGTTTGCCGGATGCGAGCGGTTTCCTTCGCCTGTCGTTAGGGCACCACCGTGCGAAGCTGCGCGGTTCGGACCGCCGTTGGCGGCCTAAAAAAACCAATGTGGTTACTACTGCAAGGAGGCAGAGGTCGTGACGCAAATCATATCCAAGTCGGAATCCCTAAAGGAGGCAGGCGAGGCCGTGCTAGAAGTCTTCTTCAAGCCAAAGTCCATCGCGGTCATCGGCGCAACTCGCGACGTCAAGGGCCTTGGTGGGAGTGTGCTCAAGAACATCGTCGACGCGGGGTATCCCGGTCCCATCTACCCCATCAACCCGAAGGCCACGGAGATCCTTGGCCGAAAGGTGTACCCAACGGTTCTGGATGTGCCGGAGGAGGTCGACCTGGCAGTGGTCACAACGCCTGGTCGGTTCGTCCCCCAGATCACCGAGGAGTGCGGCCGCAAGGGCTGCAGGGGCATGATCATCATCAGCGCCGGCTTCCGCGAGATCGGTCCCGAGGGCCGCAAGCTGGAGAAGGATATCGAGGAGATCGGCAAGCGCTACGGCATGCGCATCATCGGCCCCAACGTGCTGGGTGTTGTAGACACCTTCGCCCCACACAACGCCACCTTCGCCGCCGTCATGCCCAAGCAGGGCCGGACCGCCTTCATGTCCCAGTCGGGCGCCCTGATGTCGGCGATCCTCGACTGGTCCCTCGGCGAGGGCTTCGGCTTTTCCAGCATGGTCAGCCTCGGCAACAAGCTGGACGTCAACGAGGTTGACCTGTTGAAGGCCTGGGTCGATGACCCCAACACCAAGGTCATCCTTGGGTACCTCGAAGGCATCGCCGACGGCCAGTTGTTCATCGAGACGGCCAAGGAGGTCACGAGGAAGAAACCGGTCTTGATCATCAAGTCCGGAACCACCGCCGCCGGTTCCCGAGCCATCTCCTCCCACACCGGCACCCTCGCCGGTTCGGATCAGGCATACCGCGCTGCCTTTGCTCAGTGCGGGGTGATCCGTGCCACCTCGGTGCAGGAACTGTTCGACTACGCCTTCGCCTTTGCCAACCAACCCGTCCCGACGGGCACCGGGGTGGCCGTGGTCACCAACGCCGGTGGCCCCGGCATCATGGCCAGCGACGCTGCCGAGCGGTTGGGACTCAAGATCGCGACGCTCACCACGGAGACGACCGAGAAGTTGCAGGCAGCTCTTCCGCCTCAAGCCAGTGCCCACAACCCCGTGGACGTCCTGGGCGATGCCCTCGCCGATCGCTACGCGACGGCCCTGGAGATCGTCCTGCAAGATCCCAACGTCCATTCGGTCGTCGTGCTCCTCACCCCTCAGGTGATGACCGATGCCACAGATACGGCCAGGGCCGTGGCCGAGGTTGCTGCGCGCTACGACAAGCCGGTCCTGGGATCCTTCATGGGCGCCTCTGAGGTCAAGGAGGGCGTGGCCGTCCTCTCCGCAAATAGCGTCCCGAACTACCCGTTCCCGGAGCGCGCCATGGAGGCCCTCGGCGCCATGGTCCGCTATCGCCGGTGGCTGGACTCCCCGCCACTCACCTTCCCCCAGTTCCAGGTCAACAAGACCGCCGTGGCCAACCTATTCAACAGGTTCCGACAGGAAGGTCGACTGACCCTGGGAGAGGTGGAAGGCCGAGCAGTGCTGGAGGCCTATGGCATTCGCATTCCCAAGGGCGACCTGGCCAGGAGTGCTGCCGAGGCCGTGCGCATCGCCACGGAAGTCGGGTTCCCCGTCGTCATGAAGATCGCATCCCCAGATATCCTGCACAAGTCGGACATCGGTGGCGTCATGGTCGGGCTGAAGGACGCGGAGGAGGTGGAACGTGGCTTCCACGCCATGATGGATAAGGTCCGCGCCCGAATGCCCGAGGCCGACATCTGGGGTGTCAACATCGCTGAGATGGTGCCTAAGGGTCGCGAGGTCATCATCGGCATGAACAGGGATCCTCAGTTCGGCCCCTTGCTGATGTTCGGACTCGGCGGCATCTACGTGGAAATCCTGAAGGACGTGAGCTTCCGAGTTGCGCCCATCAACGAGCGTTCGGCGCGGAACATGATGAGTGAGATACGCTCGTTCAAGCTGCTTCAGGGCGCCCGGGGCGAGCCCCCGGCAGACCTGAAGGTCGCTGAGGAGATCATCCTGCGGGTTTCCCAGCTGGTTACCGATTTCCCGGAGATCCTAGAGATGGACATCAACCCCTTGGTGTTGATGCCGGAGGGTCAGGGTGCAATAGCTCTCGACGCCCGGTTGACTCTGGCAGAGCGTGGCTAGCGGATAGGTTGCCAGAGGAGGAGGCGGTGGTAGTGCCTCATCGTCTCCTCCTCCAGTTCGGCGACAGTCCATTTCCATAAGCCGCAGGCATTCGGGCAGCGCGGAGCCGAACACGCCAAATCATGCACGGAGGTGGCTGACAATGGTTACCTTGTACGTCATGTCATTGGAGAGCTTCGCAGGCAAGACAGTCCTCTGCCTCGGCTTGGCCAGGAAACTGGCTAACGACGGATACAGTGTGGGCTATCTGCGGCCGATCACAACTGCGGTGCGGCAGCTGGGTAGCGCTCAGAGCTGTGCCTCCGTGGTGAAGCGCTCTCTTGGACTGGTGGAGTCCATGGAGCTGCTTACCCCCGTCATCGTTGATGGGGAGACCCTGGATCGGGTCTTCTCGGAGAAGATGGGCGACCTAACCGAAAAGGTCGGAGAAGCCTTTCGCCTTACCTCGTCGGGTAAGGAAGTCATGGTGGTCGAGGGTACCAGCGGGTTTGCCGAAGGGAGCATGGTGGGGTTGGATGCCGCATCCACGGTCGCCTTGCTCGATGCCCAGGTGCTCCTAGTTGTCCGCGCCAACACCGAACTGGTGGCCGATGGTATCCTTGCCGCCAAGAAGTGGCTCGGCAACCGCCTCCTCGGTGTCGTCCTCAATGCAGTGCCCCTCCCGATGGCAGACTTCTTCAAAGAGTCGTTGACTCCATACCTGGAGCGCCATGGCGTGAAGGTCTACGCCGCCCTGGCTGAAGACAAGCTGCTGATGGCCACAACCGTTGGCGATATCGTCGAGAGGCTCGGCGGGAGAGTGGTCACGGCTCAAGACCGGATGAAGCAGCTTGTTGAGAACGTCATGGTGGGCGCCATGACCGTCGAAAATGCTCTCCAGTACTTCCGCCGCAAACCCAATAAGGTCGTCATCACTGGAGGCGACCGCCCGGACATCCAATTGGCGGCATTAGAAACCTCAACACGTTGCCTAGTGCTCACCGGCAACCTGCAACCCAGTCCAATGATCCTTGCACGAGCCGAGGAACTCGGCGTGCCCATCGTCTTGGTACAACAGGATACCGTCACCGCGGCGGGACTGGTGGAGCAGGCGTTCACTGAAGTGCTGTTCCATCACGAGAAGAAGATGAGGCGCTTCGCACGGATGCTTGAAGCCAACCTCAGATATCCGGAGCTGCGGGAGGATCTCAGCCTCGCCCCGAAGAGGTAGCACACGGGGACGAAGAGCCCCTGCATCGTGGATCGGTTCGCGCGGCAATCCACGATGCAGGGGCTTCTTGCGTTCCCTCGTAGTCTCCGCCCCGTTTGACACTGAGGCAACGACTCTGCTAGCTTCATCGTAAAAGCTGAAGGCTGACTGCTCGCTGTTGATAGCTGATCGCTAGGAGGGAACATGTCTACCATCACCGATGTCACGGCAAGACAGATCTTGGACTCGCGCGGCAACCCTACGGTCGAGGTCGAGGTGGTCCTGGATGACGGCTCCGTCGGGAGAGCAGCCGTCCCTTCCGGGGCCTCAACGGGAGTCCACGAGGCGCTGGAGCTTCGAGACAAGGATGCCAGCCAATTCGGCGGCGCCGGAGTCCTGAAAGCCGTAGAGAACGTCAACGACGTCATCGCCGACGAGCTGTGCGGGATGTCCGCCCTGGACCAAGCGGACATAGACCAGGTGATGCTGGAGCTAGACGGCACTCACAACAAGGCGAAGCTGGGCGCAAATGCCATCCTGGGGGTCTCCCTCGCCTGCGCCCACGCCGCGGCCGTCTTCCTGGAGCTACCCCTCTACCGCTACCTCGGTGGACCCAACGCCCGCACCCTGCCGGTCCCGATGCTCAACATCCTGAACGGCGGGAGGCATGCCGCCAACTCCACCGACCTCCAGGAGTTCATGGTGATGCCCGTGGGAGCCCACAGCTTCGCCAACGGTCTGCGGATCAGCACCGAGATCTACCAGGCCCTCAAGAAGGTGCTCAAGGGCAAGGGCATGAACACCAACGTGGGAGACGAGGGCGGATTCGCCCCCAGCCTCAAGTCCAACCAGCAGGCGGTGGAGCTGATCCTGGAAGCAATCAACGCCGCCGGATACAAGCCGGGCGAGGATGTGTTCCTGGCATTGGACCCCGCAGCCACCGAGCTGTACGAGAACGGCAAGTACAACCTGGCGAAGGAGGGCAGGACCCTCACCTCTGAACAGATGGTGCAGTTCTACGCCGACTGGGTGCGCCAGTATCCAATCATCTCGATCGAGGACGGCCTGGCCGAAGACGACTGGGAGGGCTGGGCCATGCTGACCGAACAGCTTGGCGAGCGAGTCCAGATAGTGGGAGACGACCTCTTCGTGACCAACACCTCCCGCCTCCGCCGAGGCATCCAGGAGGGCACGGCCAACTCCATCCTGATCAAGGTCAACCAGATCGGGACCCTCACGGAGACCTTCGCGGCCATCCAGATGGCGCAGCGTGCCCGCTTCACGGCGGTGATCTCCCACCGGTCGGGCGAGACTGAGGACACCACCATCGCGGACCTATCGGTGGCCACCAACGCCGGCCAGATCAAGACGGGAGCACCCGCCCGCGGCGAGAGAGTGGCAAAGTACAACCAACTGCTTCGGATCGAGGAGGAGCTGGGCGACGCCGCGATCTATGCCGGTTTGGAGGCCTTCTATAACATTAAACGTAGCTGAACCCGGAAGCAGCGGTCATTGGACAAGGGACCCTACTGCTATGGTATTGTAGTTCCGAACTTAACTTCGTGGAGCCGCCGCGCGCGGTTTCTCTACAATGAAAGGAGCACAAATGGCTGTCAGGATCGGAATCAACGGCTTTGGCAGGATCGGCCGCCAGGTACTGCGGGGAATGATGGAAAGGCACCCCAACGAACTGGAGGTGGTGGCAGTCAACGACCTCACCGACACGCAGACCAATGCTCATCTCTTCAAGTACGACTCCACCTATGGCAAGTTCCCCGGAGAGGTCAAGGCCGAGGAGAACGCCATCGTCATCAACGGGCACCGCGTACAGGTCGTGTCTTCCAAGGATCCGGCCCAGATCCCCTGGGGTGACCTCGGAGTCGAGTACGTCGTGGAGTCCACCGGTGTCTTCACCGATGCGGCCAAGGCAGCGCTCCACCTCCAGGGTGGGGCCAAGAAGGTTATCATCACAGCTCCCGCCAAGGGCGAGGACATTACCATCGTACTGGGCGTAAACGAGGAGTTGTACGACCCGTCCAAGCACAACATCATCTCCAACGCCTCCTGCACCACCAACTGCCTCGCCCCAGTCGCCAAGGTGCTCAACGACAAGGTTGGCATCGTCAAGGGGCTGATGACCACCATCCACTCCTACACCAACGACCAGAAGATCCTGGACCAGGTCCACAAAGACCTGCGGCGGGCCCGTGCGGCCGCAGTCAACATGATCTTCACCAATACCGGCGCAGCCAAGGTAGCCGCCCTGGTCATCCCGGAGTTGAAGGGCAAATTCCACGGTATCGCCATCCGCGTCCCAACCCCAACCGTTAGCGTCGTCGACCTAACCTGCGACGTAGCGCGCGACACTACCGTGGAGGAGCTGAACGAGGCGTTCAAGGCTGCGGCTGCAGGCAGGATGAAGGGAATCCTGGAGGTCACCGACGAGCCATTGGTCTCTTCCGACTTCCGCGGCAACCCAGCCTCCTCCATAGTTGATTCCCTATCCACCATGGTTATGAACGGAAACCTGGTAAAGGTATTCTCCTGGTACGACAACGAGTGGGGCTACTCGTGCCGCGTCGGCGACCTGGCCGCCTACATGGCAAGCAAGAAGTGATATGAACAAGAAGACCGTTCGCGATCTGGAGGTAGCAGGCAAGACCGTTCTCGTCCGCGTGGACTTCAACGTACCTCAGGACAAGAAAACCGGGCAGATCACGGACAACACCAGGATCGCGGCAGCACTGCCCACTATCCGCTACCTGTTGGAGCACAACGCCAAGGTCGTGCTCATGTCTCACCTGGGGCGCCCCGACGGAAAGGTAGTGGAGTCCATGAGACTGGCGCCGGTGGCCCGCGAGCTAGAGCGGCTGCTGGGCCAGCAGATCAAGGTGGCCCCGGACTCGGTCGGCCCCGATGTGGAGTCCCTGATCAAGGACATGAATCCGGGAGAGGTGATGCTGCTGGAGAACGTGCGCTTCCACCCGGAGGAGGAGAGCAACGATCCAGGGTTCGCCAAGAGACTGGCAGCCCTGGGTGACCTGTACGTCAACGATGCCTTCGGCACGGCCCACCGAGCACACGCCTCCACCGAGGGAGTAGCTCACTACCTGCCGGCTGTGGCAGGGTTCCTGATGCAGAAGGAGTTGGAAGCCCTGGGAGGCATCCTGGAGAACCCACGACGCCCTCTGGCCGCGATCATCGGTGGCGCCAAGGTCTCCAGCAAGATCAAGGTTCTCCAGAACCTGCTGACCAAGGTTGACACCCTGATCATCGGGGGTGGCATGGCCAACACCTTCCTCAAGGCCCAGGGCCACGAGGTAGGGAAGTCGCTTCTGGAGGAAGACAAGGTCGGTGTGGCCTCTGACCTGATGAAACAGGCCCAGGAGCGGGGCGTCCAATTAGGTCTCCCCATGGACGTGGTGGTAGCGGAGCGATTTGAGGCCGAAGCCCCCAGTAAGATCGTCCCCATGGACCAGGTGCCCCAGGGCTGGACCATCGTGGACATAGGCCCTCGCACGATAGAGGAGTTCCGCAAGCTGCTCCAGCCGGCCCGCACCATCTTCTGGAACGGCCCAATGGGTGTGTTCGAGATGCCGCGCTTCGCCGAAGGAACCAAGGCGATAGCAGAGATCCTGGCCAAGTCGGGCGCCGTCACCATCGTCGGAGGCGGAGACTCGGTGGCCGCCGTCGAGCAGATGGGCTACGCGGACAAGATGACCCACATCTCAACGGGAGGTGGGGCCTCTCTGGAGCTGATCGAGGGGAGGACACTCCCGGGAGTAGCCGCGCTGCAAGACAAATAATGGGCCTGAAACCACTAAGACACAACGACACATGGGCTTTCATCCTGGAACTTGGTGTCATTGTGTCTTAGTGGTTATGGTTTTTCATGGCCAAGAAGCGGAGAAAAATGCCACAGAACACACCGCTGGTATTGATCGTCATGGATGGTTGGGGGTGCGCCCCCAAGGGCCCCACAAACGCAGTGTCACTCGCGAACACCCCTGTGATGGATCGCTTGTGGCAGGAGTACCCCCACACCCAGCTTGAGGCCTCGGGGACCAGGGTGGGGCTGCCGGCTGGACAGATGGGCAACTCGGAGGTCGGCCACCTGAACATAGGGTCCGGCCGCGTCGTTTACCAGGACCTGGTGCGCATCTCCCTCGCCATCCAGAACGGCTCCTTCTTCCAAAACCCTGCCTTCCTGAAGGCCGTCGAGTACGTCAAGAGGAATAATTCCAAGCTGCACATCCTCGGCCTCCTGGGGCCGGGGGGCGTACACAGCCACATAGATCATCTCTACGCCCTGATCGACCTCGCAGCCCAGCACCACCTACCCAAGGTGGAGATCCACGCCATCCTGGACGGCCGTGATACCCTGCCACAAAGCGGACTGGGCTATGTCCGGGAGCTACAGCAGCGGATCGAGGCCGTGGGCACCGGCAGGATCGCCACGGTTTCCGGACGCTACTACACCATGGACCGAGACAAGCGCTGGGAACGTGTCGAGAAAGCCTACCGGATGCTGGTGTACGGCGAGGGCGAGAGCGGTCCATCCGCGGAGACCATCGTCCAGACATCCTACGACAATGGGCTTGTCGACGAGTTCGTCCTGCCGGCGGTAGTCCGAGAAACCCCAGAGAAGGGGGAAGAGTCGCTCATCTCCGCCCACGACGCCCTGATCTTCTACAACTTCCGGACAGATCGCACCCGGGAGATCACCAGGGCATTGGTTTGCGACGACATGCCCCAGTTCAACCGCGGCCCCAAGATTGAGGACCTGCTTGTAGTGACCATGACCGAGTACGAGGAGGGGCTGCCCACCACCATCGCCTACCCGGCTGAGAACCTGAACGACGTCCTGGCCGAGGTATTGAGCAGAAACGGCATCTCACAGTTCCACACGGCTGAGACAGAGAAGTACGCCCATGTCACCTTCTTCCTGAACGGCGGCAGGGAGAACCCATTCCCACTGGAGGACCGCCTGCTGGTTCCCTCGCCCAAGGTGCCTACCTACGATCTGCAGCCCGAAATGAGTGCCCCCGAGATCACGGAGGTCGTGTTGGATGATCTCGAGCATGAAAGACACCAGGTCATCCTGATGAACTTCGCGAACGGCGACATGGTAGGCCACACCGGCGTCATACCCGCGGCGGTCAAGGCGATCGAGACGGTCGATACCTGCGTGGGCAGGATCGTCGACCTGGTCCTCGCAAAGGAGGGAGTAGCGCTTGTGACATCCGACCATGGCAACGCCGAGGTCATGGTCGACCCCGACGCCGGAGGCCCCTTCACAGCTCACACCACGGACTTGGTCCCCTTCATCGCGGTCGCCAGGCAGCTGAAGGGAGGCAAGCTACGCCGCGGCGGCGCCCTCAGCGACATAGCGCCGACTATCCTGGAGTTGCTAGACCTCCCCAAGCCCGCCGTAATGACGGGCACCAGCCTGATAGAGAGGTAGAGACATGCCACGCATTCCAATTATTGCCGGCAACTGGAAGATGAACACCAATCTCGATGAGGCGGTGGCCCTGGCCGAGGCGATACGCACCCAGGTGGAGACAGTCCAAACGGTGGAGACGGTGCTGTGCCCGCCTTTCATCTCCCTGGCCGCCGTCCGCGACCGCCTGATGGGCAGCCCAATCCTGGTCGGTGCGCAGGACATGTACTTCGCCGACAAGGGAGCCTTCACGGGTGAGGTCAGCCCTCTCATGCTCCAGGGTCTGGCGGACTACGTGATCATAGGCCACAGTGAACGCAGGCAGTACTTCGGCGAAACGGATGAACTGGTGGCCAAGAAAGTAAAGGCTGCCCTGAACCATGGCCTCAAGCCGATCATGTGCGTCGGCGAGACCCTGACCCAGTACGAGGCAGGGCAGACCAAGGAGGTAGTAGGCGGCCAAGTGAGGGCCGGCCTGGCGGGACTCCAGGTGCCAGGGAGCCTGGTGATCGCCTATGAGCCGATCTGGGCCATCGGCACGGGTAAGGCGGCCACGGGGGAGGGGGCCAACCAGGTAGTCGGAATGATCCGAGCCGTGGTCGCGGACCTCTTCGGAAGGGCTGCTGCTGATGAACTGCAGATCCAGTACGGGGGCAGTGTGACCCCAGACAACATCAAGGAGTTCATGGGCCAGCCCGAGATCGACGGCGCCCTGGTGGGTGGCGCCAGCCTCAAGGCCGTCTCCTTCGTGGAGATAGTCAAGGGAACCGCGGCGGCGAAGGCGTAGCAGCCGTCTACTCCCTCTCCCCGCGGGAGAGGGTCGTGGTGAGGGGCTCGTTCGGTTGACTCCCGAGTCCCCCCTCACCACGCGAACCGTGGACACGCCCTCTGGCACGTTCACGGGGTGAGGCTGGCTCGGTATTTCCCTGCGTGGTTCCCCTCACCCTGACCCTCTCCCCGAGGGAGAGGGGAATCGTTTGCTGCCTCTCCTACGGGGAGAGGAGAGTTCTCGTTTTTCCCCCGTCTCCTCCGTCCCCTATCCTTCCTGTACCTCCAACTGCCTGGTGAGCCGGCCGGTGAAGTTCAGATAGGTCAACGTCCAGTAGTGCCAGAAGAAAGTATTGGCTATCGCCGAGAGGAACCACAGCCCTGCGATCAGCAGGATTGCCGCGATCACCGTGAAGGCTATCGACACGCCGGAGGCACCGGTCGTTATGAACAGGATGGCCACCACCCCTCCCAGAGGCAGCAGCAGGATGAACGTAGCGAGGAGGATGGCCAAGCCAACTCCTATACCCAATCCCAGGCTGATCAGCCACACCAGGGCCGAACTGCCGGCGTGGCCCCGCAACAGCCCGAACCCGATCCTCAAGGCGTGGATGGGCCCAACGTCCTCGACAGCGATCGCCCTCTGTGCAAAGGCCGCGGCCACGCCGATGGCCACGGACAGCGCGATCACCGCCAGGAAGAAGACAATCCCCACCAGAACACTGATGATCACGAAGGCCATCTGGGCGGAACCCTCCAGCAGCGAGCCCACCAGGACGGCCAGGGCAACCAGGATGCCGATCAATATCGCCACCAGGATGAACAGCCCTATCAGCACGAGCAGCAGCCCCAGGTAGCGCCAGAACAGCCGCAGCCCCGTCCCCCAAGCCTGCCCAAGCGTGACAGGCCTCCCCAGGGCCACATCCGCCGTACCTCGCGCCATCGCCCCCTGTGCAATGATCGAAACCACGAAGAAGGCGAACCCTATCAGGGCGGCCAGCACCGCCACCAGGAGGATTATGTCCATATTCCGCATGAACCAGTTGCCCGTCTCGCCCATGGCCCGCCCCAATTCCGGAGCGATGCGGTCGGGGGTCCAACTGCTGTCCCCTGCCGAAACCGACCCGCCTCCACCGGGAGAAGAAGAACAGGAACCCACAGTGCTGGGCGCGAACAGCCCAAGCACCCAAAGGAACTTGAAGCGCCAGGTGTATTGCCAGGCCTGTCTGATCAGGCTACCGTAGTCCATGAGGACCGCTCTCCTTATCTGCTGGCCGGCACTTCGAGCCGGCGAGATGTACTACTTGGGTGTAGTGTACCACAGAGCTTGGACAGGGTAGGGACGGAAAGCGGGATCAGGGGCGCCAGATCCTGACGGGGACTTGATTGTCCAAGAACAAACAACCACCACTAGTGAAGGAGCGCTTAATCAGGCGGGCGCACGGGAAGCCGGTCCTCGGGAAATGGTCCCTCGTCCACGATGAACTGAGTCGCCGGCAAGCCGCCCTGAGCCGTCGCCTCGCCGGACTGCCGCAGCCGTGCGGAAGCCACCTCCACCGCTATCGGCGAGCAATCGCAGGCTACCCACTGACGGCCCAAGCGATGGGACACGACGAGCGTCGTCCCCGAGCCGCAGAAGAAGTCCCCCACGACCTGGCCAGGTAGGGAGTGGGCTCTAATGATCCTCTCCAACAGCACCTCCGGCTTCTGCGTTGGATAGCCAGTCCACTCCTTGGAATGGTTGGGGGGTCGTGGGATCTCCCACACACTACCATCCACCTTCCCATCGCGGTGGAACAGTCGCCGTCGAGATGAGGCTATGGCGGCATCGTAGGGGACCCGCACCTCGTCGGTATTGAATTGGTAGCCCTCGCGGCTAGCCGTGTACCAGAGGAGGGTGTCGTGCTTACGGCCATAACGGCGACGGCTTCCCCCCCCAGAGTGATAGGACCAGACGATCTCGTTCTGGAGGTGGTCGTATCCAAAGATCCGATCCATCTCCACCTTGGCGTAGTGCACGGCATGCCAGTCCAGGTGGAGAAACAGGCTGCCCGACGGTCTCAATAGGCGCCTCATCTCCCGCAAGCGCTCGACGAGCCAGGCTAGGTACCCCTCCAGACCCTGAGGCCATTGGTCGCGGAAATGAGGCTGGCTCCCCTCGCTGGAGGGATTGAGGCCATAACTGCGACCCGAGAAGAACGGGGGGTCGGCATAAATGAGGTCGATGCTCTCGCAGGGAAGAGAGCGCATCACGTCGAGGTTGTCCCCAAGATAGAGGCGATTCCCGTCGCCGGGAGCGCGGGCGTCCCGCCCGTCCTTACGGGTGGGGGCTGGGGACGGATTGGACGGATCAGACGGATCGGATGGGGTGGACCGGGGAGGCAAGCCGCCCGCGCTCCCAACAGACGTCTGCGGCCGTTCATCGCATCCGCTCTGGAAGACCACTAGAGGCTGTCCCAACCGGGTTCGGCCACTACCTCCCAGCAGCGGCGGACGCAGATCCCGCACACGTCGGCCTCCAGGGCGAGGGCCTTGATTCGCCGCCGGCACGCCTCCCTGTAGCTGTTCAGATCCGGTAGGGAAGCTCCCCTCTTCAGCAATGGGCAGGCATCAAGGCAGGCTTCGCACTCACCGCAGTCCCGCAACTCTCGCCGGGGGGATTCTACCCGGCCCGGCAGAAAGAGGCTGGCCAGCCGAAAAGCCGAACCGAACTCCGGAGTCACGATCAGGCCGTGCTTGCCCCGCCAGCCAAGCCTTGCGGCCTCGGCGACCGATCGATGGGAGATGCAGTAGGGGAAGTACTGGGTGACGTGCTCAACCTTACCCGCCAGCCCATCCATCGTCGCCCGCTCGGGAACTCCTTGGAAGTCCTGCGCCATCACCCAAACGATCCTGTTCAATGCCAGGTTCACGGCATGGTAGGCGTGGACGTAGTCATCCCACCGGCTATCTGGGGGCCTGTCGGTGGGCCACCCCTGGGGGATAGCATCGATCTCGTCTCGACGGTAGGCGAGCCCCAGGGAGACGGCCGTGATCTCCTCCCGAGGCAGCTTCAGTCCTACCACCTTGGCCTGCAGGTAGCCCTCCTGCTCAGGCAGCAGCCGCACCTCCGAAAGAGACGTCGTGGCAATGACTCCTCGTCTGCCCTCCTGGGCACAGAGGTCTCTGAAAGCCTTCTCCAACTCAACCAAGCCCGTCATGCCACCCATTTATCCCTTCTCGATATGAGCCTAACCAGCTCATCCCGACTCATTTCGACACATACGGCAATCAATCCTTCCCGCACAAAATGAAGCCGTATGCTCCTGGATTCTACAGCGCAACGTCCGGCGGGGACAAACCCCTGTCGCATTCTTCTTTTGTCACTGGTACCGGGCTGTGTTAGAATTGCCAACCGCCTGCACCGAGGCGGTGCAGCCTTGCTTTGGTGTGCTTTGGAGCAGCGTGGCCGTTGCCGTCGGAGATGTGATCCATGGACCCCAAGGCGTTCTCGGTAGGGCTCAGCCTCGTGCCGGGCATCGGTCCGGCCAAGTTCCGTCGCCTGCTCGATGCCCTCGGGAGCCCAGAAGCAGTATGGAAAGCGAGGCCGGGCCACCTGGCGGAGGCGGGGATAGACCGCCGGACGGTGGAGTCGCTGATCGGTGTCCGGAGCCGCATCGACCTTGAACGGGAGATGCAGAGACTCCAGCGGCTGAGTGTTCAAGTGATCACCCTGGAGGATGATGAGTACCCTCACCCCCTCCAGAACATCGCCGACCCCCCGCCGGTCCTGTACGTTAGGGGTAAGATCCTCCCGTCAGACGATCTTGCAGTCGCGATAGTGGGCACGCGAAAGCCCTCCATCTATGGTCGCCAGGCCACCGAACTGTTCGCCAGGGGACTAGCCGAGAACGGAGTCACGGTGGTGAGCGGACTGGCCAGGGGGATCGATACCTTCGCCCACCGGGCTGCTTTGGAAGCCAAGGGCCGCACGCTGGCGGTGTTGGGCAGTGGTCTTGATATAATCTATCCAGGCGAGAATCGGAAGCTGGCCGCGGAGATAGCGGAGAGGGGGGCTCTGGTGAGCGAGTTTCCCCTGGGGACGAAACCCGACGGTGTCAACTTCCCTCGCCGCAACAGGATCATCTCTGGCCTGTCCCTTGCTTCGCTGATTGTGGAAGCCGGAGAGACCAGCGGTGCCCTGATCACCGCCGAGTTCGCGCTGGAGCAGGGGCGAGAGGTCTTCGCGGTACCCGGCAACATCTTCAGTCCGGTCAGCCGCGGGCCAAATCGTCTGATCTCCGAGGGGGCCAAGCCCATCTGCGGGATGGAGGACCTCCTGGAGGAGTTGAAGATGGAGTCGACAGTGCAGCAGAGCGCTGCCCGCTGTGCGATTCCTGAGAGCGACTCCGAGGCTGTGGTGCTTCGATGTCTGAGCCACGAGCCGCTCCACATCGACGAGGTCCGGCGCGCTGTGTGCCTGCCCATCTCGGTGGTATCCAGCGCCCTGACAATGCTGGAGCTGAAGGGACTGGCTCGACAGGTCGGCGGAATGAACTATGTTAAAGGATAGACGACGTGGCGAAGAACCTTGTGATAGTTGAATCACCTGCCAAGGCCAGGACAATACAGAAGTTCCTCGGCAGGGACTTCCATGTCGATGCCAGCATGGGTCACGTGCGTGACCTGCCTAAGAGCACCCTGGGCGTCGACCCGGAGCACGACTTCGCCCCCAAGTACGTCATCCCCAGGGACAAGAGCAAGGTCGTCAAGGAGCTAAGGGAGAGGGCTAAGGAGTCCCAGTCCATCTACCTCGCCACAGACCCTGATAGGGAGGGTGAGGCCATCGCCTGGCACCTCGCCACGGCCATGGGCGTCGATTCCAAACCCATGAAGCGCATCGAGTTTCATGAGATCACCAAGGATGCCATCCTTCGGGCGGTGAAATCGCCTCGCACCATCGACATGAAGCGGGTGGAGGCTCAGCAGGCTCGGCGCATCCTGGATCGTCTGGTCGGTTACAACCTCAGCCCCCTCCTGTGGAGAAAGGTCCGCCGTGGGCTCTCTGCGGGGCGAGTCCAATCGGTGGCGGTCCGGCTGGTGGTGGAGCGAGAGCGGGAGATCGAGGCATTCAACCGCGTTGAATACTGGACGGTAGAGGCCGAACTGGCCAAGAAGCCGGGCAAGGGGGCCCGGAGCAAGCGGGCGATCTTCCGAGCGGGGCTGGTGCAGGCGCTGGGCAAGAAGCCCGAGCTGGCCAAGGAGGAGGACGCCGCTCAGGTTCTGACCGACCTGCAAAACGCGGTCTACCGGATTGCGGAGGTACGAGTCAAGGAACAGACCCGCACAGCAGCGCCACCCTTCACCACCAGCACCCTGCAGCAGGAGGCCGGCCGCAAGCTGGGCTTCACCGCCAAGCGGACAATGGCGGTCGCCCAGCAGCTGTATGAGGGGCTGGATGTGGGGGCCGAGGGCGGCGTGGGGCTAATCACCTACATGCGAACCGACTCCGTCCAGGTGTCTGAGACGGCCATTCATGAGGTGCGAAGCTTCATCGGTGAGCGCCACGGCGTCGAGAACGTGCCCGAGACGCCAAGGGTCTACAAGACCAAGAGCAAGCTGGCCCAGGAGGCTCACGAGGCCATCCGGCCGACCTCGGTCTTCAGGGAGCCTGCACGAGTCAAGCAGCACCTGACGTCGGACCAATTCCGGCTGTACGACCTGATCTGGAAACGCTTCGTCGCCAGCCAGATGGCCGCTGCCCGCTACGAGGTCACCACGGTGGATGTGGCCACGAAGGGCGCCGAGACCAAGGGCGATTACCTCTTCAGGGCCAACGGCTCCATGATAGTGTTCCAGGGCTTCCTCTCCCTCTACCGCGAGGGGCGAGACGACGACGGACAGGACGAAGACGCCCAGAAGCCGCTGCCGGACCTGACGCAGGGCGAGGAGGTTAACCTGGTCAAGCTGCTCCCAGAGCAGCACTTCACCCAACCGCCTCCCAGGTACTCCGAGGCCACCCTGGTGAAAGTCTTGGAGGAGAAGGGAATTGGCCGCCCCAGCACCTACGCACCCACCCTCTCCACGATCCAGGATAGAGGCTACGTGGAACGGATGGAGAAGCGACTTCGGCCAACCGACCTGGGCTGCCTGGTGAACGACCTCCTGGTGGAAAACTTCCCGGACATCCTGGATGTGGACTTCACTGCCAATATGGAGGAGAGGCTCGACGAGGTAGCCTCGGGAGATCGCGAGTGGGTTCCGGTAGTCCGCGACTTCTACGTGCCTTTCCACGAGGATCTGGAAAAGGCCGGCGAGAGCATCGAGCGGGTGAAGATCGAGCCGGAGATGACGGACGAGTTGTGTGAGAAGTGCGGCCGTCCCATGCTCATCCGGATGGGGCGCTTTGGCAAGTTCATGGGGTGCAGCGGATTCCCCGAGTGCAGGAACGCCAAGCCGTTGCTCAAGAAGATAGGCGTTGCATGCCCCGAGTGTGCGGCCGAACTGGTGGAGAGGCAGACCAAGCAGCGGCGCACCTTCTACGGCTGCAGCCGGTATCCGGAGTGCAAATGGACCTCCTGGCAGCGGCCGGTTCCGGAGCCCTGCCTCAAGTGCGGCGGGCTCCAGGTGGAGGCCGGCAAGGGCGGCCCGCGCTGCATTCGGTGCGGCGCACCCGAATCAACCGATGGCGCTTCCGGCGAGGAGGAGGCCACAGCCTCCCGATCACCCAAGACGACAGCTACCAAGCCTGCCCGCACCGCCAAACGTCGATCGGCGTAGCCAAGTTCTCCCTCTCCCACCGAGGTGGGAGAGGGTCGGGGTGTGGGGAGAGGGGACAGAGGAGACAACAGAATATGTCCGAGGAGTCCCGAGTTCTCACGCTTCGTGAGGTGATGGCCAAGCTAGGCTTGGACGCATTCCTGATCTCGCAGCCGGAGTCAAGGCGCTACCTCAGCGGCTTCACCGGCCACGACCATCCGCCCATGGATTCGGCGGGCTTCCTGCTGATCACCGAGTCCACAGCCTTCCTGTTAACCGACGGTCGGACGGTGGAGCAAGCTGAGCAGGAAACCACCGGTTACGAGGTGGTCCGCATAGAGAACCGATTGCAGGATGCCCTGGCCCAGATCATACCCGACTTGGCGTTGAAGCGCTTCGGGTTCGAGGGCAACCACCTGCCCTATCGTCGGTACGAAGAGCTGAAGGAGGTAGTGGACCCCAACACTCTCCTGGTCCCAACCTACGAGGTGGTGGACGAGCTTCGCGCCATCAAGGATGAGCGCGAGATTGAGGCTATCGAGGAGGCTGTGATCCTCGCAGACGCCGCCTTCGATCACATCCTCGGGATGATCGAGCCCGGCCAAACGGAGCAGCAGCTGGCATGGGAGATCGAGGCATTCCTCCGGACCCACGGGGCCGAGGGGATATCCTTCGATCCCATCGTGGCCTCCGGCCCCAACTCATCCAGGCCACACCACGTTCCCAGTACCCGGCCGGTGCAGGTGGGGGAACCGATTATCCTGGACTGGGGCGCGAGGCTCAGGGGATACTGCTCGGACATCACCCGGACGATCGTCCTGGGCGAGGCCGATGACCAGTTCAAGAGGGTGTACAACACAGTCCTGGACGCCCAGATCAGGGCGGAGAAGCGGATCAAGACCGGAATCACCGGGATCAAGGCGGACTCCTTTGCCCGAAAGGCCATAGAAGAGGCCGGGTATGGCGAGTACTTCGTCCATTCCACGGGCCACGGCGTGGGTCTCGCCATCCACGAGAACCCCACCCTCAGGCGCACGTCGGAGAACATCCTGAGAGACGGAATGGTTTTCAGTGTGGAACCGGGTGTCTACATACCCGGGTGGGGTGGGGTGAGGATAGAGGATTTGGTGACCCTGCAGGATGGCAGGCCCGTCGTCCTGACCCGATCACCAAAGCAGTTGGATGCAGTGGAGGTTTAGAGTTGATTAACGTAGGCGAGATTCGGAGGGGCATCATCATCGAACTCGACAACCAGCTCTACCAGGTTGTCGAGTTCCAGCACATCAAGATGGGTCGAGGCAGCGCCCAGGTACGGCTGAAGCTGCGGAACATACGGACCGGAGGCACCGTGGACAAGAGCTTCCAGGCTACGGAAAAGTTCCAGAGAGTGCGGCTCGAACACCGAACCGTGCAGTACCAGTACAGCGATGGCGACCTCTACCACTTCATGGACACGGAGACATTCGATCAGGTCGCGCTCACCAGGAGCCAACTGGGCGACGCCATCAACTACCTCAAGGAGAACATCAACCTGGAGGTGTTGAGCTACAACGAAGAGCCCATTGGCGTGGAGATGCCCATCACAGTCGACCTGAAGATCGAGCATACCGACCCGGGATTCAAGGGCGACACTGCCACCGGCGGAACCAAGCCCGCGACCGTGGAGACAGGACTGGTGGTCCAGGTGCCGCTGTTCGTGACCGAGGGCGAGACCATCCGGGTGGATACCCGAACCGGGGAGTATCTGGAGCGAGTAAGCTGATCGCTGATCACTGGAGAAGCTCCCTTGCAGGTATTTGAGGTCGGCCAGGTCACCCGATACATTCGGCAGCTGATGGAATACGATGAGGCCCTGGCTGATCTGTGGGTGCACGGCGAGGTCTCCAATCTCTCACGCTCACCCTCGGGGCACATCTACTTCACACTCAAGGACACCCAATCCCAACTCCGTTGCGTCTTCTTCCGAGGGTCCCAGCGAAGGTTGGCGGTTGAGCTGTCCAATGGTCTCAGCCTTCTGGTCCACGGTAGGATCTCCTTCTACGAGACCCAGGGTAGCTGCCAGCTGTACGCGGATGCGGTGCAACCCGAGGGAGTAGGCAGCCTCTACCTTCAGTTCGAGGCCCTCAAGGCCAAGCTGGAGGCCGAGGGGCTGTTCTCCTCGGAGAGGAAGCGCCCCCTACCCCTGTACCCCTCCCGCATCGGGCTCATAACCTCGCCCACCGGAGCGGTGATCCACGACTTCATGACTGTTGTCGGCCGTCGCTACCCGTTGGTGGAGCTACTGGTGGCCCCTTCGTCGGTCCAGGGGGAGACCGCGCCGGGGGAGATCGTGGCGGCGCTCCAGAACCTCAACTACTATCACCAGGCCGTTAACCCGTTGGACCTGATCGTGATCGCGCGCGGCGGAGGATCCATGGAGGACCTGGCGGCATTCAATCACGAAGGGCTCGCCAGGGCTATCTTCGCCTCCACGGTGCCGGTGGTCTCGGCGGTCGGCCACGAGACGGACTTCACCATCGCGGATTTCGTGGCCGACCTGCGCGCCCCCACACCTTCGGCGGCGGCGGAGTTGGTGACCCCTAACGCGGTCGACTGCCAGATGCAGTTGGCGGAATTGAGGCGCCGATTGATCGGCGGTATGCGGGATCGTCTGGAGTCCCTATCAGATAGCGTCGAGCACTACCAGGGTCGTCTGGATCGCCAGTCCCCCGCGAACAGGATCGATACCCACCGGCGGGAGTTGGACGATGCCCTGGCCCGAGGTCACCGCTCCCTCGCCTACCGGCTTCAGATGACTAGAGAACAGCTGAGGGGCTCTCTGCTACGCCTGGAGGCCCTCAGCCCCTTGGAGACCCTGCAGCGAGGCTACTGCGTCTGCATGAATCGCTCTAAGGGAGTGTTGGTAACGACACAGCAAGAGGCAGCCCCGGGAGACCACCTGGAGATCCGGGTCTCCGACGGCATCGTGCCCTCCATTGCTACGGAGAGTACTCAGGGAGGTTGGCGTTGAACGGCGAGGAGCTATCATTCGAACAGGCATTCCAGAGGCTTCAAGAGACTATCCAGACGCTGGAGGAGGGTGGATTGCCCCTAGACGCCAGCATCCAGCAGTTCGAGTTGGGGATGAAGCTGGCGAACCATTGCTCCACGATGCTGGACCAGGCAGAACTGCGGGTCAGCCGCCTCCTGGCTAGTGACGAGGGCTTGCAGGAAATGAAGCTGCCGGCTGCCGAGATCCTCGGGCCGCTCCACTAATAGGTAAGGGGTCTCATCGCTTGGAAGTCCTGCAGAACCACACCCTGGTCATCTCCGCCTTTGCCTGGGCCGTGGCTCAGACTCTGAAGGTCGTGGTCGTTCTGTGGCAGCAACGGAGACTGGACCTCTGGCGCCTGGCCAGTGCCGGTGGGATGCCCAGTTCCCATTCCGCGCTCGTCAGCGCGCTCGCCACGGCCGTGGCCCTCACCGACGGGGTTCAATCCACCATATTCGCCCTGGCCGTGGTCTTCGCGGCGGTCGTCATGTACGACGCCGCGGGAATTCGCCAGGCGGTCAGCATCCAGGCACGCATCCTGAACAAGATGATAGACGAGTACTTTCGACGACAGACGTGGAACGAAGAGCGGCTGAGGGAACTGCTGGGCCACACCAGGATCGAGGTGTTCGCCGGATCGCTGCTTGGCATTGCAATAGCCCTATTGTGGACGTAGAGATGATCAAGTGTGATTTTCACATGCACAGCTTCCGATCATCCGACGGCAACATGAGCCTGGACACCATCGTTCAGACCTGCCAACGCCGAGGGATCGACTGCGTGGCCCTGACCGACCACAACCTGTTGGATGAGGCATTCAACCTCCAGCAGAAGGCACCGTTCAAGGTCATACCGGGTGAAGAGATCAAGACCAACCGCGGGGAGATCATCGGGCTGTTCTTGAAGGAGCAGATCCCAAGAGGGCTGAGTCCCCGAGCCACCGCCGAGGAGATCCACCAGCAGGGCGGGGTGGTGTACATCCCGCACCCCTTCGACCGGGTTCGCCGGAGCGTGCTGGCGAGAGATGCCCTGCTAGAGATCGTCGACCTGGTGGACGTGATAGAGGTACTGAACGCACGCATCATCTTCATGGCCGATGCCCAGGAGGCGGAGCGATTTGCCATCGAGCACGGAAAGCTGATGGGGGCGGGCAGCGACGCTCACGTATGGTGGGAGTTGGGACGATGCTTCGTGGAGATGCCCGATTTCGAGGGGGGACGAGAGCAATTTCTGAAAGCCCTCGCCCAGGGAAAGATCAACGGCAAGCTGAGTTGGCCGGCCGTCCACATCGCCTCTAGTCTCAACAAGTGGCGGAAGAAGTACCTCAAGAGGTAGCCCTGAATCGCATGCGGCCGCGGCTTCAAAGCCGCGGGTACAGCATCGATGCCGCCTCTCGCACTACCTCTCGCTCGTTCTCATAGCTCATGGCGGCAAGGGCCTCCTCCAGGTCGAACCATTCGGCCCGGTCGTTCTCCCAGTCCCGTTGGGAGAAGTCCCCGCCCAGAGGCTCCATCAGAAAGTAGTGCACCGTCTTGTGAATCCGGGCGCCACGGGCATAGAACCAGTACTCAATGGAGCGAATCGGCTCGATAAGCCTGACCTGCAGCCCGGTCTCCTCGGTCACCTCTCGAGTGGCTGCTTCCTCGATCGTCTCACCCTTGATGAGCCCACCTTTGGGCAGATACCAGGTATCTCGGCCGCTGTCGCCCACCAGTGCCACCATCAGCCGATCGCCAGCCTTCTTGGCCACCACCCCACCGGCGGATACCGCCGCCACCGTCTTCACCCTCGAGACTGCCTCCCTTCAAGTTCCTTGGCGCGCTCATTATACCCCCAGCGCCTTCTACCAAGCCCAGCCCGCCTAAGGTCCTCCCACCAGAAACTCCGCCGGGAGATAGCCCTCCGTGCCATCGGGTGCTCGCACCTTCTCCCACATGTGCCCATCGCCCTCGACCCGCGGCCCTATGACCTCCATGGGAGTGTTGTCCGCCCAGGGACGGATCTTGTCGTCCATGCGCGGTGTGCGTCTGAGGTAGACGCCCTCACCCCCGGTGTTTCCCACTCGGAGCGAGGCTTGAGAGGCAGGAGCAGGGCTGGCCTGGGGTGATGGCTGAGTCCCTGGCGTGACCTGCGCAGCTCCAGAAGGGGGCGTTGGGCTGGCGGCAGGGCCGCCGGGTGTTGGCGTCGGTGCCGGAGGTTGCGTGGGCGGCACTATAGGTTGGGTGGGAATCACTGCTCCCGGTTCCAACGACTGGAAGGGATCGGGAGCAAAGGTTGGGGCCGGCTCCCGTGGCGGAGGGGTAGGCAGGGCCCGCGGGGTTACCGTTGGCCTCTCTATCACCGCCCCAGCCTGCTGCGTATCGGAGTTTGCGGTCAAGAAAGCGGCGAACACGCCACCCAGCAGGATCACAGTGACCAGGATGTAAGGTATCAGTCTCACTGCAGCTGCGGTCCTTTCCGTTGGGGCTTCTCCACTCCCACGCGTCCATGGGAGAGGCGTGTGGGATCTGCCTCCTGCAAGTTTCCAGGCCCCTGTTGCACATACCGTTCCCTTCCCGATGCGAGCAGCTAAATGGGGATTCTGCTATCCTATTTGGCGCTCGCCGGGTCCGCCACGAGGGAGTGAGGCCCCGGCACCAACTTGAGGAGGAATCCGATGTCCAAGCATGTCGTGGCCGCCATTCCCGGAGACGGCATCGGCCCCGAGGTGGTCGCCGAAGCCCGAAAGGTGCTCGAAGCGGTCGCCAAGGTCACCGACATCCAGTGGGAATGGCGGCACTTTCCGATCGGTGCAGAAAGGACGATCAAGACCGGAATCGTCATCACCGACGATGAGTTGGACGAGATAGCCAAGACCGACGACATCCTCTTCGGCGCCCTTGGGGACCCGAGGGTATCGGAGAGGTTGCTCCAGGTAGCGGGGGTGCTCAGGCTCCGCTTCCACTACGACCAGCACATCAATCTCCGCCCCGTGAAGCTGTACCCCGGCGTCGATAGCCCCTTGAAGGACAGGGCGCCTGGGAGCTTGGACTTCTACGTAGTTCGCGAGAACAGCGAGGACTTCTACATCAGCCTTGGCAGCCACTTCGAGGGATCGAAGCACCAGGTTGATCTGACCCTCCAGCGACACCTATACGAGGCCAAATTCGGCATCAAGGTGGATGTGAACCCCCCGCAGAAGATGGGCTTCCACCTGGGCGCCATAACTGCAGCCGGCACCGAGAGGGCGGCCAGGTACGCGTTCGAACTGGCCAGGAAGAAGGGCTTCCGCCGGGTGACCGCGGTGGACAAGGTGAACGTCCTCACCGACATGTACGAACTGTGGCGGGAAACGATCGACGGGATAGCCAGGGAGTACCCCGAGATCGAACTGGAGTACACACTGGTGGACGCCATAACCATGTTCTTCGTCCGCCGGCCGGAGCACTACCAGGTGGTGCTGGCGCCCAACCTCTTCGGCGACATCATCACCGACCTGGCCGCGGCGCTGGTCGGCGGCCTCGGGGTCGCCCCCGGTGCAAACATCAATGCCGCGGGTGGGCCATCCATGTTCGAGCCCATCCACGGCAGCGGGCCAGACATCGCCGGCAAGGGGTTGGCCAACCCCGTTGCCGCCATCCTGGCGGGGAAGATGATGTTGGAGCACCTGGGCGAGGAAAGAGCAGCCGCGCTGGTGGAGAGGGCGGTCAGCGAGGTGCTGGGCGAGCGCAGGGTGCGTACGCCGGACCTGGGCGGGCGGAGTTCCACCCAACAGGTGGGAGACGAGATCGCCAACTGCGTCCTGGCCTTGGGAGAACGAGCTATCTGATACGCAAATGGCGGGAGTGGGTTTTCCACTCCCGCCATTTGCGTATCGAGTCCTATCCGAGCATTCCCGGGAAGCCCGGGGGCAGCTTCCCCTTCCCGCCCCTCCCAAAGGGTCCCTTCCCAGAGGCCATCGCCTTCATCATCTTCTGCATCTCGAAGAACTGGTTGAGCAGCCGGTTCACGTCCGCTGGCGTCGTGCCGCTGCCTCTGGCTATCCGGCGCTTGCGGCTTCCGCCGATCATCTGCGGGTTGCGGCGCTCCCCCGGGGTCATGGAAAGCACTATCGCCTCCACCCGCTTCATCTGATTGCCATCCAGCGCCGCCTGGGCCTCGGGCGCCTTCATCACCCGATTCAAGCCCGGGATCATCTCCACGACCTGGCTGAGGGGCCCCATGCTCTTCAGCTGCTGCATCTGCTGAAGGAAGTCCTCCAGGTCGAGATTGCCGGCCTTCAGCTTCTTTTCCAGCTTCTGGGCCTGATCCTTGTCGTAGCTCTGCTCGGCCTTCTCGATCAGGCTGAGGACGTCGCCCATCCCCAGGATGCGGGAGGCCATCCTCTCCGGATGGAATGGCTCCAGGGCATCCAGCTTCTCGCCCACACCGATGAACTTGATAGGCACTCCCGTGACGGAGCGCATCGAGAGGGCGGCGCCGCCCCTGGCGTCACCGTCCATCTTGGTCAGTACCAATCCGGTGAGGCGCACTCGTTTGTTGAACTCCTCCGCGACCCGCACCGCGTCCTGGCCGGTCATGGCATCCGCCACCAGCAGCGTCTCCGTGGGGTTGGTGCGCCGCTGGATCTCCTCCAGCTCCGCCATCATGTCGTCGGCCACGTGCAGCCGCCCCGCAGTGTCCATCAACACCACCGACATCCCGGTGTGCCGGGCGTGCTTCACCGCCGCCTCGCAGATCTGCGGAGGCTTGCCCTTCTCGTCGCTGAACACCTGGACGTCCAACTGCTTGCCCAGAGTCACCAGCTGGTTGATGGCAGCAGGCCTATAGGTATCCGCTGCTACCAACAGCGGCCGCTGCCCCTGCTTCTTGAGCATCATGGCCAGCTTGGCAACCGTGGTGGTCTTGCCCGAACCCTGAAGGCCCACCATCATGACGACGGTTGGCGGTGCGGGCGAGACGGCTATCTTGGCCTGGCCGCCGCCCAGCATGGCGATCAACTCCTCGTTGACGATCTTGACCACCTGCTGAGCCGCGGTGAGGCTCTCCAGCACCTCCGACCCCACGGCCCGTTCGCGCAACTTGGCAACGAAGCCCTTCACCACCTTGAAGTTGACGTCGGCCTCCAGAAGCGCCATCCGGACCTCTTTGAGGGCAAGGTCCACGTCCTCTTCCGTCAGCTTCCCTTTGTTGCGAAGCTTCGAAAAGACCGCCTGTAGCTTGTCTGACAGGCTCTCAAACACTAATGGGTCTCCTAAGTGGACTTACCGCAGAGCAAAACCCGCGGCAAGCCAGCGTTATATGCCACCGTTACAATCTAATGATAACCCACCCAGGAGCCTCAGTCGAGGGCTGTGTCAGCTTCTCTCTCGCAAGGGGAGAGGGCTAGGGCGAGGGCTGAAGCGGCACCAACCTGGGCACCACCAGCTGAGGTCGCCTCTTCTCACGGGTGATCTCGTTGAGCGCCAGATGGCCGGCCTCCACCATGTTGAGATACGAGAGGAGGTAGGAGATCGTGGACTCGGCGCCCTGGTTCCTGTTCACGCCATCAGGCTCCAGTCCATCGTAGCACCCGCCAGTATGGTCGCAGTAGATTGGCACGCCCAGGGCGTTCCGACCATGGTACCACTCGAAGGCCAGACGGGCCTCCCTCAGGTAGCGCCTGTCGCCGAGCAGCTGATGGGCAGCGAGACAGGCATCCACCAGCCCATTGGCATCCACGGGCTGCTGGTCGAACCGCGCGCAGGGTCCTCCCCTTGGATACCACCCATTCTGGCCCACCAGGCTCACGTACTCCGAACCATTGCCGTGGGCGACCTCCAAGAGGAAGTCCAGCGATGCCCTGGCTACCTCAAGATACTTCCGGTTCCAGGTAACCAGGTAGGCCAGAAACAGAGCCTGGGGCAACCGGCCATTGCTGTATGTGAGGATATCTTCAAACCACTGCCAGTCGGCGGAGGCGTTGCTCTCGAAGACCGCCACGAGGCTGTCGGCATGCTCGGCCACCAACTCCCTGGCCGAGGGGTCGTGCGGTCCCGTCCGGAGGTAGTAGTAGAGCCCCAGGAGGGCAAAGGCTCGGGATCGAATGTGCTCCAGCCGACGTAGCCAGGGCATACACCGTCGCAGCATGTCCCGAGCGGTCATCTGGAGGTCCTCCTCCGCGCCTGTCAAAGCACTGTACCCCAGTGCCCACACCACCCTCCCGTTGGAGTCCTCGGAGCCCACGGTGTCCTCCCATCGACGATCGTAGGACATGAAGTTGTGGAACCTACCGTCCTCCATCTGGGCATAGTTCAGGAAACGCAGGTAGGTGGTGGCGAGATCCAGGCTCCCCCAGCGCCCCGACAGGTTGAAGTGCTTCAGGGCCACGATCAGCGCCCTGGCCTGGTCGTCGATGGAATAGCCGTAGTGCGAGTTAGGAAGGGCGTAAAGGGCATGCTGCACCGCACCAGTGTCGTCCGTAAGCCGCCTCAGCCGATCCAGCCGAAAGCCCGGGACTCGCTCAGACAACCTGTTCCTCCCTGACTATCACGTCTACCTCATCCATCCTGCCCATCGAGCATCTCCGTGTCCCCCTCAGCCCACCGCCACCTGGCGCTCAACCAACGCCGGGACTCGAGAACTACGCCCCAGCAGTTCGGCGAAGAGCCCCATGTAGTCCCGAGCCACGTTGTGCCAGGTCATGTTTCGACCATAGGCGTAGGCCGCCATGGCTGTCGCGGCACGTCGGTTGGAATCACCAATCAGCAGGTCCAGGGCATCGGCAATGGCATCGGAATCCCGGAATGGCACCAGGAGCCCCCTCCCGTCGGCCAACAGTTCCTCAGCGTATATGAATGGCGTGGAGACCACTGCCCTACCAGCCCCCACAGCATAGGCGAGAGTCCCGCTGGCTATTTGGTTCGGGTTCAGGTAGGGCACCAGATACACGTTGGTAGCCATCAGGTAGCTCACAATCTCGTTCAGGGCGAGATAGCGGTTGTTGAACTTAACGTGCTTCTGAAGTCCCAACTCCGCCACCAGATCGTGCAGGAAGTTGCGGTAGTTCTCCCCCTCATGCTTCCGTACCCCCGGATGGGTCTGCCCCAGCACCAGGTACAGGATGTCAGGATACTTCTCCACCACCTTGGCCAGGGCGCGAATTGCGTATTCGATTCCCTTGCCTGGATTGATGAGCCCGAAGGTGGATATGGTGAATCTCCCCTCCAAGCCGAGGATCGACTTGAAGCTGGAGGCGGGCAGCTTCTTGACGTTGGGCACTCCATGAGGGATGTACCGCACCTTCGAGGTATCCGCACCGTAGTCCTCGCCCAGGATATCCACTGCCTTCTTGGCAAGGACCACGGTCGTGTCGGCCCTGGCCACCAACCTGCTGGTGACCTCTCGCAGATGGTCGTCAGGCCGTGGCAAGACCGTGTGCAGGGTAACTACGAGAGGCTTCCTCAACTCCTCCAGGAAGGTGAAGAGGTTCTCTCCGTGGTTCCCTCCAAACAGCCCATACTCATGCTGAATGCACACCAGGTCGGCCTTGGACCGATTGAGGTAGCGTGCAGCCTCCTGGTAGCTCTCATAGTCGTCTACCGTGACGGCAAACTTGACCTCGGGTCCGTAGCGATAGGTTCCCTGGCTCTCATTCAGCGCCACGATCCTCCCCATAGCCCCTGGAAAGGCCCGATCGATCGATTCCACCAGATCCTTGGTGAAGGTGGCGATGCCGCACTCACGCGGTGGATAGCTGGCCATATAGCTGATCCTGGGCTTGGCAGCTCCGGCGGCGGGCGCATCGAATTCCAGCAGTTCCGCCATGCTTTCCCCCCCTGCAAGACCTTCCAACTCTCAACGCACCCCACCGACTGTCAGTCCTTCCGTGGCTATCTGGTGTCCGTTCGGAGTCGTGTGCGCCGAGGCGGTGACTCCCGTCGCAGTGCCTGTCATGGAATACGGGCAAACGAGCGTCACTTCTCTTCTTTGCAGGATTCGCGCCGCGCAGAGCGCCTCTCCCGTGTGTAGGGCAAGGGTTTATCCCTTGCCGCCCGGCGTTAGTAGGCACGGCGGTGAGGGATGAGCAACGCCGCGCGTCCATGTCCAGGGACGGAAGGGGACAAGCCCCTTCCCTACGACATGGAATTGCGGATCAACGCGCGCGACTGCTGCAAAGAAGATTCGGGCTGGCTCAGCTTTCAGGTTGGGACAGTAGCGAGTCCACGAACCTCTCGGAGTCGAACTCGGCGATGTCATCCAGCTTCTCGCCGGTCCCGACAAAGTAGATGGGCAGCCCCAACTGGTCGGCGATAGCGAAGATGACCCCGCCCTTGGCTGTACCATCTAGCTTCGCGACCACCAGACCATCCACCTCCACCGCATCCCGAAACTGCTTCGCCTGGGAGAGGGCGTTCTGGCCTGTGGTCGCGTCCAGCACCAACAGGGTCGTCACGACCTCCGGCCCCTGCTTCTCCACGATCCGCTTGATCTTCTTCATCTCCTCCATCAGGTTGACCTTCGTATGGAGGCGCCCGGCGGTATCGATCACCACCAGGTTCATCCCCCTGGCCTTGGCCGCCGCGAGGGCATCGAAGACAACAGCTCCGGGGTCGGCTCCGGGCTGGTGAGCGATCACAGGAAGTCCCACCCGCTCACCCCACACCTTCAGTTGGTCGATCGCCGCCGCCCGGAAGGTGTCCGCCGCCACCAGCATCACCTTGCGTCCCTCTCCCTCACCGCTCCAGAAGCGCGCCAGCTTCGCTATGGTGGTGGTCTTCCCCACACCGTTCACACCCACCACCATCACGACTCCAAGCCCCTTGGCCGGCAGCAGGCCATCGCCCTGTCCCTTGCTCACCATGGCCCTCAACTCCTCCTTGAGGGCGGAGTAGAGACGAGCAGGCTCCCGGATGTTCTCCTTTCGGACCCTGGTCCGCAGCGTCTGGAGCAGCTTGTCGGTCGTCTCCACACCCACATCGGCCTGGATCAGCAACTCTTCCAGATCGTCCCACAGATCCTCGTCGATGCTGCCCCTCTGGAAGACCCCCGCGATCTTCCCAAAGAAGGTGTCCCGCGTGCGCCGCAGGCTGTTGTCGATCTTGCGGAATCGGTCGAATATCATTCCTTCCTTCCCTCCTCATCAATTCACATGTTGTGCCTGGGATGGCTTGACAACTGTACGATTGCTCATCTCTGCTCTTGACACAGCGCACGAATACTCGATAACTTGCTCTTGCCCAAGAAGTTGGCTGTTGCTCCAGAAAGTGGAGGCGACACGATGCCCAAGGTGCACATCCAGCAATCCCCCACCCTCTCCATGTCAGGCGACTACATGCCCCTCGTTCAAAGCTACCGTCGCGCCCTGCTAGCTGCGAACAGGACCCCCCGGGACCATCAGGACGTATGACGCTGCCCTAAAGGGCTTCGGCAACTTCCTCGCCACCAGGGGCATGCCCTTATCGGTTGCTGCCATCACCCGCGAGCACGTAACGGAGTTCATGACCGACCTCTTGGAGCACAAGAAGCCGGGAACAGCCAAATCAAGATACAGCGCATTGAGGGGTTTCTTCAACTCTCTAGTTTCCGGTAACCTCAGGCCGCCTTGGTGACCTCTGGCAACTGGCTCGGGTGACCCGCAGCAGGCGGCCAGGTGTCGGCTGGGGGCGCCGGTCCCAGAACCCGGTCGGCGCTGGCACGTCTCCGGCTCGAACACGAACTGCCGCTCCGCGCCGACCATTTGCTTCGCCGCTAGCGGCAGCTGCTCCACCGGCCAGCGGTCCACGTACAGGTCACGCAATGCCCGCGGCGAGACCGCCAGCGGGCTGGCCAAGAGCAACGGTTCGCCGTGGCGCGGGTCGTGGATCGCCACCACCCGGAAGGTCGGGCTGTCGGGCCCCGCCTCCGGCAAAACCAGGTCGTCCCACAACTCCCCACCCGGGCCACGATCCCGACCACGATCGCCGGCAACGCCTTGCCCGCTCGACCGTCGTAGTGGCTCGTTGGGCACCCTCTCAGCCGCGCCGCAGGGCTGGATCCGGAGATCTACGCCAGCCACAGCCTCCGATCGGGGCTGGCCACCAGCGCCGTGGTCGCTGTGGGGCTCTAGGGGCCGGTATTCCGCGCGGAATATCGACGCAAAGAGAGCTGACCATCTGGCCAGCTCTCCGTTATCGCATTAGTCCCGTAGCCTGTGTGCCGCGGCTAGGCCACGGCGTGAACCATCACCGCCCCATGGGGGCGCGTGGCGGGTTTCTCCTTGAAGGTGACCTCGACATCTATGTCCAAAGCGTTGAGAAGGCGAAACAGCCTGTCCAAGGTGAAGCCGTTAAGCCTTCCACACATGAGTCTCGATACGTTGGCCTGGTCGAGACCCAGGATCTCCCCGGCCTTGACCTGTGTCAGCTTCCGCCGCTTGATCACTGAGTTGATCACGTAGGCGACCTTGGCCTTAGCTAGGGCATCATCAGCATCGGGGAGCCCCATGTCTGCGAAGACATTGCCGCTGCTGCGGGTGACCTTCATCTCCTCTTGATTGCTCATGGCTGCTCTCCTTTCCACTGGCGGTAATCAGCCTCAGCCCATCGGAGTCGTGCCTTCACCAACTCCACGTCGTGCTTTGTCGTCTTGATACCGGACTTCGATTTCTTCTGGAAGCAATGCAGGACATACACTACCTCCCGAAACTTGGCTGTATAGACTGCCCGATAGGTATCGGTATCAAAGTCGTCTACGATCTCCATCACCCTCGTAGCACTGCCCTTTCCGAGGTGGAAGGGCTTTGCGCAAGCAGGCGTGTCTCCGATCTGGATCGCATACAGGGCATAACCTATTGCGCCCTGCACGTCCTCAGGGAACTCTCTCAGGTCCTCCAGGCTGGACCCTAGCCAGACAACCTCTTTCGGCTCAAGCATCACGCAAGCACTATGCCAGATTTAGCATAGACTGTCAAGTAGTAGGCTGTGGCCACTATCGGTTTCTAGGCAGCCAGACCCTATTGTGTCACGAAAGACAAAAGCACCAGCGTCCGGACTGCTGGGGAGCTGAGCGGACGCTGGCAACTACTCCCCCCTGCGAGAGGAGCGTAGCGTGGAACAGGATACCACATTTGCAGCCAAGAGCAGCATTGACCTCGTAGTGGCCGCGGGCCACCACCGGTTCTTCCATCTGGGCTATAGCGTGATCGAGGAGCGACTAGTCGACGCACTGCAGCCCATCTCCTTCATCGACTCAACTCTCCATCAACGGCTTTGCGACCTGGTCAACGACAGCGTCATCGAGATCCTGGATGCCGGTCTCTGCATTGGCTTCGAGCTCGGGATCAAACAGGCCACTCAGGACGTATCCGACACTGGACCCGCCATCACAGACGGGGGTGAGTACCATGGCTGAGAGCGAGAAGGGCACCCATACGTACCATGAGCCTCCCCTGCGCCAGTGGATACTCGAAGGCAAAGCGATAGAGGCTGTTATCAACGTCGCGCTCGAACGGTATGACGAGCAATTGTGGCCGTTGCTCGATCGGAAGATCAGAGACGCCGTCAAAGAGTTGTCCCTAGCCGATCTAGCCCGTCACGCCAGGGCAACTCAGAGATGTATCGAGCTTCACGAGAAACGCTGTCACACCAGCGAGCCGAAGCAGGCTTCCAGCAGACAACAGAATGAGCCTCCGCCAGCCCTGATCGAGGCATTCGTCGAGGCCTCGGAGTAGTGAGATATGGCGAGGGTACCCAGGCAGACAAGAAAACCTATAATGACTCCTCCTCTTAGTCGCTCACGCCGAGCGTAGAGAGGAAGGCTCGTAACGCTGAGAGGCAATTGAGCAAACGGGGCGCCGGTGGGAGACTGCCGGCGCCCCTCTGCTAGATAGACTGTATCGCGGGAAGAAGTCGACCTACGAGCCACCGGGCACGGGCCCAGTTCCTTGCCCAGTCCTGCTCTCCGGTTTTCGTGGGGACGAGCTGGTAGTCCGCTGTAATCCTCAGCTTCTTGAGCTGGTTCAGGTCGTTAGCCACGGTGAAGCCTTTGTGATTGCTGACGGCGCTTATCACGAGGGCGTGGGCGCTCTGGCGCCTCGTGGTCGGATAGGCGCCTGTCCGCTCCCTGGCCAGGAGGAAGAGGGCGTAGTAGGCCCTTCCTATAGCGGCCCGAAGCCGGCTCTCTCCCCCGGCGGCAACCAGCTCCTGGGCAACCTTCCAGACCTCAATCGGGTCGAAGAGCTCAGGCTGCTGCGTCGTCGACGTCCGAGAACACGGCGAAGGTCACATACTCGGTGAGGGCCTCCTCGTCCATGTCCGATAGGCTGTTCACCCATTGGTCGACCTCGCTGCCTATCTTGTCCCAGACGTCCAGTGCCTTCTGCTCCGGGCCGCGCACCCACTGACGTATCTCGATCTTCTCGGTCGCGTCTTCTGGGTCGTGGTCGACCGAGAGCTCAGTCTTGGTGATCGGGGCGGAGTTCTGCCTGGCGGTGCGCTCCATGACCTCGACGAGGCGTATGATGAGGCGACGCACTCCGGGGGAAAGGCGTGCAAGGAGTTGTCTCGTCTGAGGGTCTATGGTCACGGTCTGAGGGAAACCCGAGATCGGATCTATCACAGCGCCGCCTCCTAGATGGGCAGAATTACTGACAGTAGAGATGGCGAGGCCATAGTGTACTATGGACGGGCCTCACCTTCTGCCCTTTGACCCAGTCCGAGAGGCCGATTCTGGGGTGGGAATGCTGCCAGGTCCATTTCTAGGCTTGATAACTGAACAGAAATTGCTCAGCCCTCCGTGCGTGAGCCACAGCGCAAACGCGCCCATACCGGTCGAATATCACGTATTCCTCCTGAGTAACCCAGGGTTCCCGGAACCCTGTGCGAAGCACAGAAACTTGAGGTTTCTGAACAGGTCCAAATGAGGTGTTTCGTGCGTGGGAACAGATACTAGCTGGACGAAGCTGAAGTACGGGACTTGCCGCACCGTTTGAATGGATGATAACACGGTCTCAACTCGCACGGTCAATCCCGCTTCCGATGTCGGCGATCACCACTAGCTGATGGCTCCCCGCACTATCGGTCTTCGCGTGCGAGGGGCATGGTGAAGCTGAAGCTGCTCCCCTTGCCCGATTTGCTCTTCACCCAAATCTGCCCACCCATCGCCTCCACCAGCCCCTTCGCCAGATACAGACCCAACCCCATGCTCTCCCCTCGTTGCGGCCCCTGCTCCACCCTCTGGTAGGGATCGAAGATGTTACGGAGCTGCTTGGGGGAGATGCCCACCCCCAGGTCCGTTACCGAGACAGCCACCATGCCCTTCTCCTTCGACAGCCTCAGGGTAACCTCCGTATCCGGCTCGGAGAACTTGAAGGCATTGGAGAGCAGGTTGGCAATGACCCTCTCCAGCCGGTCAGGGTCGGCTAGCACCTTCGGCAGCCCCTCCTCCGCCTCGACCTGCAGCCGCTCCATCGGCAGGACCGCCCGCAGCCGCTCCTGCAATCCCCCCACGAAGGCCGGCAACTCCACCGGTACTCGGTTCAGTCGCAATTGCTGCCCGTTCTCCAGGCTGGTCAGGTCCACCAGGTCCCTGAGGGTCAGCCCCATCCGCTGAGCGGAAGCTGCGATAGCCTCCGTGCCCCGGTGCAGCCTACCGTCCACGCCCGCCAGGTCGAGAGCCTTCAGCAGCAGTTGAGCCTGCCCCTGAATCACCGTAAGTGGCGTGCGCAGTCCGTGGGAAATGCCCAGGACGTGCTTGGCTCGTTGCTCCTGAAGCCGGCGGATAGGCGTGATGTCGGTGATGGTGAGCACCGCTCCCAACAGTCTGCCGGAAGTATCATAGAAGGGAGCCGCGCTCATGGTGACCCAGAAAGCCTCTCTACGGGGAGGGTGAATCACCGCGACGACGCCGAAGACCGACTCGCCCATAAGCGCCTTCTGCATCGGCAGCCGCCCCGGTAGGAAGGGCTTGCCCTCCGGGGTCTCAATACGCAAGAGGGCCAGTCGCTCAGCGATGGGGAGTCTTCGTTCCCCCTCCGTATAACCCAGTATCCGCTCGGCCGCTGGATTCATAAGAACCACATCCCCGGTCGGACTGTAGATCAGCAATCCATCGGCGCTGGAGGAGATGGCGGCCTTCAACTCCGCCGACCGCCGCTGCACCTCCTCCAGCAGTTGCTCTCGCTCCGTCCCATCGTGCCACGTGGCAACGGCCCCTTCAAGCCTCCCGCCCACCTCCAGGGGAGAGGCTGAGGCTTCCACCATGCGGGTCTTCCCTCCAGCATCGGTAAGCAGGTATCTCTCCCCTGCTATCGTCTTGCCCCGTAGCGCCCTCACTGATGGGAGTCTCTCTGGAGCAACCGTCTCACCATCGGGTTGTCGGAGCGAAATCGCCCTACTCAACCCTTCAGCATCCTGCCCGGCAGCTTCAGGCCCGAAGAGCGTCCTGGCCGCGGGGTTGGCCCTTACCGGCCTGCCCGAACTGTCATATACGATGACAGGGTCAACCAGGCCCGTGATGACGGCGCCCAACTCCGCCAGCAACCGCTCGCGGCGCTCGCTCTCCCTGAGCGCTCCCTCCAGCCGTCGCTGCTCGGTGATGTCCCGCGCCACTGTGATACCCGCCTCTACCCTCCCATTCTCGTCCTTGAGGGCGGTCCCACTGACGAGGTACACACGCTCGCTTCCCTCCTTGCTCTCCAGCGCCAGCACTTCATCGGCGAAGCTCTCACCCCCTAGAACCCTGCGGGCTAGGGTCTCCTCCAGCTCGGGAGGCACACCCTCCTCCTCCCGCGGTTCTGGCTCCTTGGAGGCTTCCCGGAGTTGGCCGTCCCCAGCGCCGTGCGTCCTTCTGGCAGCCCTGCTGCGCATCAGGATGCGACCGGACCCGTCCAGGACGGTCACCTCCTCCCCTCGCACCTCCAACACGGCGCTCAGCAGCCTGAGCAGCCTCTCCCTCTCCGCCGTGCGTGCGACCAGTCGCTCCCGCATCTCGTCGAAGTCCCGTGACAGGTTGGCGATCTCGCTCACGCCGCTCCGTGGGAGACCCGCCGTCACGTCCCCGGCGGCCATCCGCCTCGTAGCATCGGCAAGGGCGCGGAGCGGCGAGGCAAGCCGGCGAGCCAGGTATATTCCGGATGCCACCGCAAGGGCCGCGAGCAGCAACAGGATGACCAGCGAAGCCTCCCGAAACCCGTTAACGTCCCCCGGGTCGGTCGGAGCGCCGGTCGCCAGGACACCACTCCCCAGGCTGACCACCACGATGAGCGGCAGGGTGACGGACAGGGAGAAGGCGAAGGCCAGTCGAGTCTCCAGCGACGAGGAGTCGATTCGGTCCAGGCGCCAGCCAAGCCAGGGCAGCAGGCCCACGGAGCCACCGATGATGGTATAGATAGCAACTCCGGTCCAGGCACGCAGGGGCAGAGATATGAAGAGAATGTAGGCCAGGAATGCCGCACTCAGAAGGAGGTGGGCGCCCTTGAAAGCTAGTTCCGGAACGTTGCGTCGCGCCTGCGCTGCCAGCAGAGCCAGGCCTGCCACCAGCAGCAGGCTCGCCACCCACGGCACGGCTGGCCGCACCGGGTCAAAGGCGGGCGGTTCGTACTGGGCGCCATAGAAGAGCATGGTCAGGCCCATCAGCAGGGCGTCGGTCGCAGCAACCAGGGCAAGAAGCTGCAGGGCCCTCTGGTCGAGGTCCCCCCTGGCGTAGGGGATGAAAGCGGCGACGGCCGTGCTCGCACCGAGGACAATCCAGGTGACACCACCCGTGGTGGTGATCCCTATCAGCCCACCGGCCAGAGCGACCACGATCGCCCCCGCCAGGAGGTGCGCCAGGACGCGCAGCCGCACTGGAGACTTGAGAACCGCCACCGACAGCAGGATCACCCCGGACAGCAGGAAGCCCGATCCCCACCAGGCAATGTGCGGCCGAAGCGTGGCGTATATGGGCCCACTGAACAGGTGAGGCGCCACCAACATCATGGTGCCCATGACGGCGTACAGGATACCTACTACCCATCTCAGGCTGTCTGCCCTGATCTGACGCACGGCTGCTCCCTACCTTCCCAGACTCACGGCGGAGCGGTGTCTCCAGCGTCGCGGACGCGAAGCGAGTGCATCAAGGTGGTGGCCGGCCACCAGGACTACTGCGCGCACCCTCCACCACTGGCAGGGTAAAGCTGAACTTGCTCCCCTTGCCGGGCTTGCTCTCCACCCATATCTTGCCGCCGTGGGCCTCCACCAGCATCCTGGTGATGTATAGCCCTAGCCCTATCCCCTCGGTCTTTCGAGTACCCCTCGCTCTGTAGTAGCGCTGGAACAGCTGCTGCTGGTCCTCAGGCGGTATCCCCACCCCCTGGTCGGTCACCGATACCTGGGCTATCCCATCCTGTCTCTTGGCCGTGACCCGCACTTCAGTGTCAGGAGGGGAGTACTTCAGGGCGTTAGAGAGGAGGTTGGTGAAGATGCGCTCAAGGCGGTCCTGGTCCGCCGACACCCTCGGAAAGTCCTTCGGCATCTCCACGCGCACCCGATCCATCTCCAGCACATCGGACAGACGCTCCTTCAGGTCGGTCAGGAAGGAGGGCAACTCCAGGGGAACGCAGTTCATCTTGAGCTGGCTTGCCTCCAGCCTAACCGAGTCCACCAGGTCCATGATTATGGAGTTCATGCGCCGCGCCCCGATGATGATCGCATCGGCGCTCTTGCGCAGTCGGCCGTCCATTTGGCTCTGCTCCAGGACCCGCCGTATTACTTGTGCCTGGCCTATCACCACCGTCAGCGGACTCCGAAGATCATGGGATACCGTCCTCACCAGATCGTCCCGCTGCTCCTCGACCCTTTTCCGCTCGGTGATGTCGCGCCAGGCCACGATGCCACCGACGATCTCGTCCCCGCTATCCCGGATAGGAGCGGCATTGCACAGCAGGAAGAGGCGCAGTCCTACCGCGTTGACCTGGATGAGCTCCCTGTCGCGTACGGTTTCGCCCCTTCGGATCGCACGCACCAGCGGCAGGTCGTCCTCCTTCACAGGCGTCACGCCGTCCGGTTCATACACGGCCAACTGCTCGGCCGCCTGCCTCGCGCTCTTCTCCGCCTGGAGTCCTCCCAGCAACTCCTGCCCGTAGCGGCTGACCATCTTGATCCTCACGTCCGGCGCGTCGGCAATGGTGATGCCATCCGGAACGTTGTCCATCAGGGTCTCCAGCAGCTGCCGGCCCGCCTCGGCCTCCTCCAGTGCCCGCTCCCGCTCCTCCCTCGCCCGTATGGTGTCATCGATATCGGTGGCCGTCCCGTACCACTTGACTATCTTGCCTTCCTCATCCCGGGCTGGCACCCCTCGACTGAGGTGCCAGCGGTAACTCCCATCGGCCCGACGTGCCCTGTGCTCCACCTGGTACACCTCACCAGTGCGGAGGGCATGGTGCCACGCCTCCACCGTCGGCTGAAGGTCGTCCGGATGCAGCACCGGCCCCCACTCCCATAGACCTCCCGGTTCGGGGGCGATGCCGCCGAACTCCCTGTAGCGCTGGTTGTAGTAGTCCACAACGCCGTCGGGGTCGGCCGTCCACACCAACTGTGGCATCGAATCGGCCAACTGCCGAAAACGCTCTTCGCTCTGCCGGACTCCCGCCCTCAGCGCCTGTTCCCGGCGGTATAGCCCCACGTACTCGGAGAGTAGGCCGAACAGGGTCACCGCCAAGCCGGCCAGCCCAAGGAGACGAGATAGGTACCAGAGCACCGTGAACCGCGCGAGACTGGAGGCAGTGATAATGACGAAGGCGAAGAAACCGATGGCGATCCAGTAGGACGGCGGATCGGGCAGCACCCGGAAGCGAGCAATGGCTAGAAAGCCGACACTCAAACCAGCAAAGGCGGCGATGCTGTAGACCGCCGGAATGAAGAATGGCAAGTTGACCTGCCCAGGTGGGGAGACGACGAACAGGACTCCAACAACTGCCGCCAAGATGGTAGCGGCGGCAATGATGGTGAGCAGCAAGGGGTCCCTGCCCCAGGGCACCCTCCCCGGCGATTCGGGCACTGGCCATCCCCTCCTATCGATCGATGCCGTAGGTGAACGGCAGGAGGCGTACCATCTCGTAGGGCATCGGTGAACGAGTGGGCAGGCATGCAAGGCAACCCGAATGGGTCGTTCTGTTGACAAGGCCATCACCGAGAGGACAATCATACACTCTCGAGTCGCAGGCGACCTTTCGACGACCACCGAACGAACTGCTCGCACTAGGGCTTATCAGGCTCGATCGGCAGGGTAAAGCTGAAGGTGGTGCCCTTGCCTACCTCAGTGTCCACCCAGAGTCTGCCGCCATGAGCCTCCACCAGCCCCTTGGCGATGTATTTGCCGAGCCCGATACCCTCGCGCGGTGAGCGAGCCAAGCCAAACTCGTGATAGGGCTGAAACAGCTGTGCCAGTTCTTCGGGAGGTATGCCACGACCTCGGTCGGAGACGAAGACGGCCACCTCAGCGCCCTGCCGCGCGACACGGACGACGACCTCAGTGTCGGGATCGGAGTACTTCAGGGCGTTGCTCAGCAGATTCAACAGGACGCGCTCCAGCCGGTCGGGATCAGCAACGACATCGACCTGTTCCGCTGGGGCCTCGACCCGCACCCTGTCCGTAGGAAGCAGGCGGGAGCTCCTCTCCAGTAGCTCCAGTAGGAAGGTGCATAGATCTAGCCGCTGTCGGTTCAACCTGAGTGGCTCGCCACTCTCCAACTGCATCAGGTCCACGAGATCCCTGAGCACCAGGCCCATGCGCTGGGCCGAAGCCGAGATAGCCTCGGCGCTGCGCCCCAGCCGCCCGTCGAGATGCTGCCTCTCCAACTCTCGCAGCAGCAGTTGGGACTGACCCTGGATAACCGTTACCGGCGTCCGAAGGCCGTGGGATACCCCCAGGATGTAGCGGGTTCGCTGCTCCTGCAGTCTGCGCTGGGGCGTTATGTCCACCAATGCGACGACCGCCCCCATGAGAGACCCTTCGGCGGCGCGAATAGGCGCGCTGCTGACGGAGACCCACAGGGGCTCTCGGCCAGGCGGGCGGAACAAAACGACCACGCTCCGAACCACCTCACCCCTCAGTCCTCGACCTATCGGCAGCTCTTCGATTGGGAACGGCTTGCCCTCGGCCGTCTCAGTCCGGAGCAGCTTCGCCCGTTCCTTGAAATCAAGCCGCCACTGTTCCGGTGTGAACCCCAGGATCTGCTGGGCCAGAGGGTTGGCGCGGACCAACTCTCCCCGCGGGCCGTAAACCACGATCCCCTCAGCAATCGATTCGATGGTGGCATCCAGCTGCGCCAGGAGCCGTTCTCGCTCCTCTTCGGCCCGCTTGCGCTCGGTGATGTCGGCCAGGGCACCGACTACACCGACGATCAGCCCTGCCGGGTCTCTCAACACCGAGGTCCAGATGCTGATGTCTACGACGGTTCCATCCTTCCTCTTGCGCCGGATCTCGCTGCCCTGGGGGAAAGCTCCCCGCACCATTTCGGCGAAGCTGCGACGGAACTGCTTCCGCCCATGCTCGGGCACGAGGGGGTACGGGTTCCCCAGCACTTCGTCGCTGCCCCAGCCAAACAGCAGCTCGGCGGCGGGATTCCAGAGGCGGACTGTGTAGTCCATGTTCAGGGCGATGATGGCGAGGGGAGCAGCGTTCACCACCGCTTGCAGGGTATCCCGAGCCTCCTGTAGTTTGCGCTCGTGCTCCTTCCGCTCCGAAATGTCCCGGATGATGCTGAATAGCACCCGTTCGCCCCCCAGGGTTGCACCCTGAGAGCTGACCTCCACGGAGAAGGTGGTGCCATCCTTGCGACGATGGACGGTCTCGAACAGGACACCGCGCGTATCCGCCTGGCCCAACTGGGAGTCCGTCGCCGTGAGGGTCTCGGACGCCCTGAGATCCTGTATGTTCATGGAGAGCAGTTCGGCGAGGCTGTAGCCGTAGGCCCGCATGGCGGCCTCGTTGGCGTCGAGGATCCTCCCGTCCCGGCGCACGAACAGCATGATGTCCCTCGCGGCTTCGAAAACGAAGCTGTAGCGCTCAGCTATGTCGCTCTTGGTGCCACGGGACCGGGTCTTCCTATCGCCCTGCCGGCTACCGCCCGTCGGCTCACTCATCAGCTATGAAACCGGCAGGGTAAAGCTGAACTTGCTCCCCTTGCCGGGCTCGCTCTCCACCCATATCTTGCCACCGTGGGCCTCCACCAGCATCCTGGTGATGTACAGCCCCAACCCTAACCCCTCCGTCTTCCGGGTGCCCCTTGCTCTGTAGAAGCGCTCGAACAGGTGAGGGAGGTCCTCGAGGGGGATGCCAGCTCCCCGATCAATCACCGACACTACTACCATCCCATCCTGCCTCTCTGCCGTGACCCGCACCTCGGCGTCGGGAGGGGAGTACTTCAGGGCGTTGGAGAGGAGGTTGGTAAAGATCCGCTCCAGCCGGTCTGGGTCCGCCGAGACCCGGGGAAGGCCCTCCGGGATCTCCACCCGCACCCTGTCCATCTCCAGCACGTCGGCCAGTCGCCCCTTCAGATCGTGCACATAGCTGCGTAGATCCACGGACAAGCAGTCCATCCTCAGCTGTCCTGCCTCGAGCCGCGTGGTATCCACCAGGTCCATGATCATGGCGTTCATCCGCCTGGCCCCAGTGAGTATCGTGTCGGCGCTCCGCAGCATCCTTCCGTCCACGCGGCTCTGCTCCAGGGCCCGCCGTATTACTTGTGCCTGGCCTATCACCACCGTCAGCGGACTCCGAAGATCGTGGGTCACCGTTCGCACCAGGTCGTCCCGCTGCTCCTGCAGCTCGTGGGTTGGAGTGATGTCGGTGACAATCATGATCGCCCCCAGCAACTCCCCATCATGCGATCGGACGGGAGCCGCACTGGCGGAGACCCAGAGGGTCATGCCGCTCGGCGGACGAGCGATCCCCAGCACGCCGGTCACAGTCTCCCCTCTCATAGCTCGAACCGAGGGCAGTTTGTCGAGGGGGAAGGGCTCCCCCTCAGGGGTGATGATGTTCAGCAACCTCATGCGCTGCTCGAAGGGCAGGGCTCGATGTTCGGGCGAGTAGCCGGCAATTCTTTGACCGGCTTCGTTGAGCCGCAGCAGTTCCCACGTAGTCGAGTAGACGACGACGGCGTCGGGAATGGAGGAAAAGGTGGCATCCAGTTCGGCCAGCAGCCTCTCCCGCTCCTCTTCGACCCGCCTGCGCTCAGTGATGTCGTTGAAGAGAAGGGCAACTCTTCTGCTCTCCGGTTCACCGAACCTAAAGGCATACACGTCATACCAGCGCTTCAGGGCCTTCGCTTCGTTCACGAAGCGCGCCGGTTCGCCGGTCGATGCGACCTTGCCGTAGGTCTCAAACCAATGGGCTTCATGCTCTGGAGCGAGGTCGCGCATTAGCTTTCCCTCTGCTTCATGCAAGCCAGTTTGCCTTTCGAAGGCCGGATTGACTTCCAGAAAGCGGTAATCGACAGGCCTGCCGTCGGCGTCAAAGAGCATTTCGATGATGCAGAAGCCTTCGTCGACCGAGTTGAACAGGGTGTGATACTTCTCCTCGCTCTCGCGCAACCCCCTGGCCCTGGCCTCGCTCTCCTGGGAGAGCCTTCGGGCCCTGAGCAGCGCCTCCGCCCGCGCCAGCAGCTCCGTCTTCAGGACGGGGAGGATGATCACGTCATCGATGAGCCGCCACAGCCTCCGGTGGGAGAGCCGCACGTCGTCCCGGGAGGTGACCAGTAGGAAGGGGAGATGGACTGGTCTCTCCCGCTCTCTCCGGGCCCCGATCCTCTCCTGCATTCGGTCGAAGGTCGGGCCGTCCAGCAGGCAGAGATCGAAGACCTCCTGCAGCGCCGCTTCGTCCGTCGCCTCCCGCACCTCGTACCGCTCCGACAGGAAGCTGGCCAGCCGCCGGCGGTTCTCGCCCTCCTGCATCAGGAGAAGGATCGTGCTCATGGAAGCCTCCCATTCTGTGCCACCCGTGAGCAGTCATCCCCACCCTTGACCGGTTTGGTGGAAGCCCAGGGACAGCCGCCTCCCGCCGCTACAGGGGGTACACGTTTTGTGCCAGGTGAGGAGAATTCCGGCAGGCGGCTCTGCCGGCAAGAGGTTGTAGCCGCGCCCATAAAGGGCGCAGCTACTGCGTGGGTTGCGGCAAAGGGGTGCGGTTCGCGCTTGGTAGGGATCGAAGATGTGATGTGCCCCTCGATCGACACCCAACACGAAGGGCAAGGTGCGTATGGCACCTCAATTCTCACTCTCCCTGGAAGCCAACCTCAAGGAGACAATCCTTGAGGTGGAGTCCGGGTTCATGGATACGCCGTGGAGGGCGCGCGCCATCTCCATTGTGGTCCGGTTGTGAGTGATCACCAGGAATTGGGTGGTGTCGGTCAACTCCTGGACCAGGCTGCAGAACCTCTTCACGTTGGACTCATCAAGGGCGGCGTCCACCTCGTCCAACAGACAGAAGGGACTGGGGTTCACCCTCATGAGGGCGAATAGCAGGGCAATGGCCGTCAGCGCCCTCTCCCCACCCGATAGCCCCAGGAGGCTGCCGCTCTTCTTCCCCGGGAGGTTGACCAGGATCTCTACTCCCCCCGCCAGCGGCTGGTCCGGCTGTGTCAGGGCAAGACGCGCGCTGCCACCGCCGAACAGGGTGGAGAAGCAGTGGGCGAACTCCCCGTTGACCCTCTCGAAGTTCTCTCGAAAGCGCGCCTCCATCACCCCTTTCAGCTCCTCGATCGCCTTCCGAAGGGTATGCTCTCCCTTCTGGAGGTCCTCGAGCTGTGTGGTCAGGAAGCTGTTGCGCTCCGACAGCTGGCGGTACTCCTCCGGGGCCTCGGCGTTGATCGTGCCCATGGAGTGGAGATCCCGACGCAGGGATTCTACCTTCTGAGATACGACCGCCAGCCCCTCCGGGAAGCTATCCGCCGGCACCTCCGCCAGGACATCCCGGAGTCGGTCCGCCAAGCCGCAAGCGTACTCGATCGTCGCGGCGGGGGTATCCAGCTCGGGCTCCTCAAGCTCCATGCCCGATTCGCGTGCCGCTTCCCTCACCAGGGCAGCCAGCTCCACCGACGCCCGCTGGGACTTCGACCTGACGTTCGCCAACTCCTCTCGCGCCAATTCGAGCACCCTGGCCTGTCTGGACAGCTCCGCCTCCGCCGACGCCAGCCCCTCCCGTCCACGCGCCACGCTGCCCGAGCCCTCCCTAACCGTCCTCTCGGACTCTTCGAGATCCTTGAGCAGGGTGGACGGCAGCTCTACCTTGGGTCCACTCTGCAGTTGAGCCAGCACCTGCTCCAGCTGCGACACCCTCTCCTGCTGCCGCTCCAGTCGCGATTGGGCGCGCTGCACCCCTTCCGTCAGGGCGGAGGTCCGAGCGTCCAACTCGCGAAGACGGTTGTGAGTCGCGGACAGCTCCGATTGCAGCTTGGACAGCCTCCCTGAGACCTCCGCCACACCGGCCTGCTGGTCGGCCATGTCGTCCCGAAGCTGTTCCAACCTGGCCCGGACCTCGGACTCCCGCTTCCCAAAGTCGGCCAGCTCCTGGTCCAGCTTGGCCAGCTTATCCCGCGCCTGGACTACCTCCCGCTCGGCGGTCACGCCGCGAGAGCGATGCCACTCGATTGAAGCCTCCAGCTTGCCCAACTGGGAGGCCAGCTCCGCCCGAGCCAAAGAGCGTTTGTTGATCTCACCCTGAAGTCGGGATAGGGTGGATGCATCCGCCTGAGCCTGCTTCGTCAGATCGGCGTGGCTGGCCTCCAGGGAGGTGACCACATCCTTGGCCTGTCGCAGCCTGGATTGCGCCTCATCCGCCTGCTTCGCCAGGGTTGCCAGCTCGTTCTCCCTGGCAAGCAACCCCGCGTCCTTGCCCTCACCATGCCCGCTGACCAGGTCACCCCTGGCCCTCACCAGGCGGCCGTCCATCGTCACTATCTGGAAGGGCCAGCGCCCTCCCAGCCGGTGAGCGAGACGGGCTCGAGCCTCCAGGGCATCGGCCATCCCCTCCACTACCAGTGTGAAGCCCAGGTATCGGACGCAGAGATCCGCGGCTTCCTCCTGCGGAGACACCAACTCCGAGGCCAGTCCACGGAAGGCTATTCCCGACAACAGGACATCCAGGCCCGACCGGAACTCCACCGCCGATCCGGAGAAGCCCTGCTCGAGACAGAGAGGCGTGATGGTGCCTCCGGCCTTTCGGTCCGTCAGGAAGCCCAGCGCCCCTACCCCTGTCTCGAGGCTCTCCGACACCACGAAGCCCTGAGCCTCCGCCAGTGCGGACGCCACTGCAGGAACGTACTCCTTCGGCACCTGGATCATCGAGGCGAGAGTGCCGCGGATGCCTGGAACTCCGCTCTTGAGCACAGCCTTGGCCCCCTCAGCCACCCCCCGATAGTCGTCCTTCAGGGAGCGCAGCGCCACGAGTCGGCTCTGGAGATTCCGATCGTCCTCCCATGCCTTCCGCTCGGCCTGTCGGGCCGTTTGCAGCTCGGCTGAAAGGGCTCCGAGCCGTCCCTGTCCAGCCTTATGTCGAGCCTCCAACTCGGACAGCTCTACCCTGAGCCGGTCCACCTCGCCCTGGGCAGCCATGATCTGCCCCTCCAGCTGCGCCAGTCGAGCAGTGGACCCCTCAGAAGCCTGCAGGCTCTCCCGCCGAACCCCCTCTGCCCGCTGAAGATCGCGAGCCAGGCTGCCGCGTCGCGCCTGCAACTCCGACCGGCGCGACCCCAGCCCCTGGTTCTCGCTACTCACTCGATCGAGCTGGGCCTGGAGCAGCCGCTGCTCGGAGTTGGCGGTCTGCCAATCCTTCTCGACCGGCCCCATCTCCTCACGGATCCCAGCGGACTTCTGGACCAGCTCCGCTCGCACGGCGTCCAGCTTGTCAGTCTCGGCCTGCAGCTCCGCCCTCTCACGGCGAGCGCGGGCCAACTCCTCCCCTGCCTCCTTCAGCTGGCTGCGATAGGCGGCTTCCCGCTCTCGCAACAGCGCGGCCTCCCGCTCGGCGGTCGCACGGGCAAGCCTCAGCCCGCTCAGCCGCTCTCGCGCAGCCTCCAGCGCCGCCTCACCCTCCCTCAGCCGCTCCCGCAGCTCCACCAGCCGCCCCTGCGCCTCCTCATAGGCATGGCCAGCCTCCGAAGCTGCTTGGGTCCGGCCCTTCTCTCGCTCCAGCTCTTCCACTGCCCTCCCCCGAGCATCCCGTATAAGGAGGAGGTACCGCCACTGAGTCATCTCCTTGAGCCGGCGGACAACCTGGTCGTACCGCTGGGCGCGACTCGCCTGAACCCGGAGTTTGTTCAGCTGAGGGCCGATCTCGCCACGGATGTCCTCAACCCTCCGTATGTTGCGCTCGGTCTCGCCCAGCTTGTCCAGGCTCTCCTTGGTCTTCATCTGGTAACGGCTTATGTCCGCTGCCGCTTCCAGCAGCAGCCGCCGCTCCTCCGGACGCTGCAGCAGCACCTCATCCACGGCACCCTGGCCCACGAGGGCGTACCCATCCGGGCCGAGCCGGGCATGCGTCAGCAGCTCTACCACGTCCCGAAGGCGAGCCCGCGACCTGTTTATCAGGTACTCACCCTCGCCCGACCTATACTGCCTGCGGGTGATGGAAACCTCGCTGAAGGAAAGGGGGAGGGAGCCCTGGGAGTTGTCGAAGACCAGGGTGACTTCGGCCATCCCAACCGCTGCCTTACGGGCATTTCCGGCGAAGATGACCTCATCGCTCTTGCGGCTCCGCACCGCTCGCAAGCTCTGTTCACCCATAGCCCAGCGGAGGGCATCGGCGACGTTGCTCTTGCCACTACCGTTGGGGCCCACAATGCCGGTGATACCCCTCTCCAACTCCACCACGGTCTTGGATGCGAAGCTCTTGAACCCAAGTAACTCGACGCGCTTCAGATGCAAGGAAGGGACTCCATCTTCTCCAGTGCCTCGGTGGCTGCTGCTTGCTCCGCCACCTGTTTACTGGGACCGACGCCAGTCCCCAGCACCGTCTCCTCCGCCAGCACCTCCACGGAATACACCGGCTTGTGAGGCGGCCCCGACACCTCAACCACACGGTAGGAGGGGGTTACCCCCGTCTGGGCCTGGCAGAGGTGCTGCAGCTTCGACTTGGCGTCCACCGCCTCCTGGCGCTGGATAACCGATTCTATGGCCTTTGGGAGGAACATCGCCAGGACGCGTTGAACCCCGCTGTATCCGTGCTGCAGGTAGACCGCCGCCATCATCGCCTCGAAGGCCGAGGATAGGATGCCATCTCGGCCCCGCCCACCGTGCGACTCCTCTCCCTTCCCCAGCAGCAGCAGCTCCCCCAGGGCGATCTGCCTGGCCCACTCCGCCAGCGACCCCGCTCGGACTACCGCCGCACGGAGGCTGGTCAACTGCCCCTCCGGCGACTCCGGAAAGGCCCGGTAAAGGTAGTCGGCCACCACGGCGCCAATGACGGCATCCCCCAGGAACTCCAGCCGCTCGTTTGAGGCCGGGGCCGCGTCCGCGTTTTCGTTCAGGTAGGAGGTGTGCACCAGAGCCTGCCGGGTCAGTTCCCTGTCCGGCAGATCGATGCCCAACCGCCGTTCAAGCTCTTCTACATCCATCTATCTCACAATCCTGATTCTGGGTGTTGAGTACTGGGTATCGGCCCCTCTCCCCGTATCCCCGCTAGAACTCCGTCGTCCCAGTGAATCGGAAGCCCTCCACCAAGAGGGCGGGGGTCACGGTAGCCGCACCCTCGGAGGAGATGAAGCGGACGTCCTTGCCGATCATCCTGACCCCTGACAGAGCATCCAGCACGCTCTGTGTGAAGCGCAGGTTCTTCACCGGCCCTACTATCCGGCCGTCCTCGATCAGGTAGGTACCATCTCGCGTCATCCCAGTGAGCACCGTCTGGGTGGGATGGACCACATTGACGTAGTGGAACCGCGTCACCAACAGCCCCCGCTCCACGCCCTCCAGCATCTGCTCCTTGGTCGCATCACCCGACGCCATGAACAGGTTGAGTGGCAAGGGCCCATAGGGGTTGGGAGCGGCTAGGGCGTGTCCGGTGGACTGCTTCCCCTCCTTGAAGGCCGTGTAGCTGTCGTATACCACGGCGTTGGCCACCCCACCCGAGATCATCTCCACCCTCTGCTTTGCCACGCCCTCCGCATCGAAGGCACGCGGGAATCCACGGGGATCCGATCCATCATCCCACAGGCTCACCCTCGGGTCCGCTATCCGCTGCCCGAAACGGCCGTTCATGAAGCTGCGCCCCTCTTGCACGGCCAACGCCCCCAGGCCTATGTAGCCGAGGTAGAACAGCATCTCCGCCACGGCGTACTCCTCTAGCAGCGTCACGTACTCACCGGGTGGGAGATCAACCGGATTCCGGCTGCTCAGCGCCTTCGCGATAGCTTCCCGGCCAACCTTCTCGGGCTCCAGGTCATTGAAGAAGACGCCGTTCCGCTCGGCGTATCCCGAGCCGGTGTCAGACATCACCACGGTACTGAGGCTGTTAGAGCTCTGGGTATCGTAGCCGAACACCCCCAGAGAGTTGGCGACCGCATACTCCCTCACTCCCGTCTCTAGAGCGCCCGCGGCCGAGAGCCCCTGCTCCAGGGCAGGGCGGCAGATCAGCCCAACGGCCTCCGCCCGTGCCTCGGGAAGACAATGGAGGGTATTGGGATCACAGGCGTTCAGCCGCTTCAAGGGGCCGGGCTGCGGCAGCGACACGAAGTCCGGGTTCTCGGGCTGTCGCCTGGCCACCGCGATAGCGCTGTCCACCAACTGCCGGAGCCCCACAGGATCGAGGCTGTTGGAGGTTGCCACACCGATCCTCTTCCCCAATACCGCCCTCACTCGCACCTCGGCGTTGCTCTCCAACACGTTCTGGTGGATGGACGAGTTGGCAAACCGAGTAAGGGCCGCCTCGGTAGCGGTGACAGCCACCTCTGTCTGGTCGGCAGTAGAGTAGTGGATCAGGTCGTCCGCCAGCTCATGGACCTTCGTCTCCCCAATCACGGCAACCTCCTATCTCATCACACCAACACGCACGTTTCGGAAGCGAGCCGCGGCCGCGCCGTGACCAACGTGGGCCACCTGCATCGGCTGTCCCTTCCCGCAGTTGACCACACCCCAAACCGTCCAGTCCCGCCCGATGCCATCGCACCCTGCCCAGAACCTTGGCGTCATGCCGGTGTAGGTAGCATTCTTGAACATCCGGCCCAGCTTGCCCCTCTTGATCTCCCAGGCGATCTCTGTGCCGAACTGGAAGTTGAGCCTCTTGTCGTCGATGCTCCAACTCTTGTTCGTCTGCATGTAGATCCCGTCGTCGGTTCCGGCAATCAACTCTTCCAGGCTCCAGGGCCCCGGTTGGAGGTTGACGTTGGTCATCCGGATCAAGGGGATGCGGTTCCACCCGTCGGCCCGCATACAGCCATTGCTGCGCTGGCCGAGGGAGGTGGCCGTCTCCCTGGAGGTGAGGTAGTTGACGAAGACGCCGTCCCGCACGATTGGAACGCACTGCGCCGGCACGCCCTCGTCGTCGTAGCCGAAGCTGCCCAGCCCCCCCGGCACCGTCGCGTCGGCCACGATATTCACCTGGTCCGCCCCATACCGGAACGTCCCAAGCCGGTCTGTGGTCAGGAAGCTGGTACCGGCGTAGCCGGCCTCCGTCCCCAGTGCACGGTCAAGCTCTATCGGATGGCCGCACGACTCGTGGATCTGGAGCGCCAGCTGGGTGGGATCCAGGATGACGGTAGTTACCAGGTCACTCGGGCACTGCTCGGCAGTCAGCAGCTGGACCGCCTGCTCGGCGATCAAGGGGGCGTTATCCACCAGCTTCATCCCAGTCACGAACTCGTAGCCGGCCGCGCCCTGGTGCCGGCCGAAGCTGTTGGGGTAGGAGCGACGCTGGACCTCACCGTCTCGCACAGCGGTGGCCTCGATCCCTGCCCCAGTCTCCAGCAACGTCTGCTCGACAAAGCTCCCTTCGGTGCTGGCGAACAGCTTCTCGATGCGGAGGCACTGAAAGCTGCCCTCGGCAATGGTCACCCCCGGCACCTGCCGCATCGCGGCATCGGCCTGCATCAAGAGGTCGATCTTCTCCTCGACGGGCACGGAAAAGGGATCCCTCTTGACTGGCGTCGCGTAGCTGCCCACTGAGACCACGGGCGGACCAAGCTCCACCTCCATTCGCTTCACCAGGGCGCTGGCCCGGGCAATCTGCACTGCCAGGGCTGCCATCCGATCGGCCTCAGCGGCATCCAGCCTGTGACTGGACGCGAAGCCCCATGCCCCATCGGCGATGGCGCGGACGCCAAACCCCTCCTGCTCGTCCACCAGCAGCCCCTCGACCTTGCCGTTCTTGACCACGATCTCTTCCGTCCGCTGCCGCAGAACTCGCACGTCGGCGTAGCTGGCCCCTACTGCCCTGGCAGTATCCAGGCATCGCGAAGCTAGGTCCTTCAACGGTTACCTCCAATATTTGAGTGCGGCGAAGTTCCGCATTCCCTCCTCCGCCCACCCCTCCCCGTCATTCCCGCGCCGGCGAGAATGACGGTTTCTACCTGCGCTCGCTGGATTCCCGCTTCCGGGGGGAAATGACGCTTCCTTGCCCCTCATCAACGCTACTCGGCCTCATGGTGCAACTAAATGCGTCGTTCCGCAATTCCCCGACGTGGCGTAGGGAAGGGGCTCGTCCCCTTCCGCCCACGGGACATGGACGCGCGACGTTGCCCACTCTCTACAACGCTGCTCGCCTCCGCCGGGCGGCAGGGGATAAACCCCTGCCCTACATGGGGAACGACGCACTAAAGCCTTCAGAGCCAGAACTTGACCAGTCAAACAACCCAGCCTAGAATCTAGGTAGGCACAGACGCCCAGAACAGGAGACTCCGGAATGCCCATCTACGAGTACTGCTGCCAGGATTGCAGCGCTAGGTTCGAGAAGTTGTTGCCCCTCAGTCGAGCACACGAGCAACCCCCGTGCCCAGAGTGCAGCGGGGGAAAAACACGGAAGCTGTTGTCCACCATTGCGGCGGTTAGAAGCTCCGATGGTAGTGGCGCTCCTCCCGTATCCGTAGGCGGCGGGGGCGGCTGCGCTGGCTGCAGCGGCGGAAGCTGCGCCACCTGCGGCCACTGAGACCGAAGCTGGCACGGGCAGCCCAAGCGGGCTGCCCGTGCCAGCTTCGGCACCCACTCTACTGCTTCGGGGCCTTGGGCGCAGGCTTCGCGTACTTGAACTCCACCTTCTTGTCGTGGATCGGTGCTACCAGCTTTTCCCCCTTCTCCAGCTCCATCTGCAGCTCTGGATGGCTAGCCAGCAGGGCAGGCACCAACCCACCCTTCCGATCCACTGCCCGGGCCAACGTCTCTGGATCCCCAATCGCCACGAACTGATAGGGAGGCAGCAGTGGTGAATCGTTAAGCATGGGGCCTGTTTGATCCACAACCGCCACGGAGTTCACCACGATCCTCTCCCCGTTCAATACGATGGCCTCGGCTCCAGCGTTGCGCAGCTCGTTGATTACATCCAGCAACTCCTCGGGAGCCAGGAAGCTGCCCAATGTCAATCGGACACCAGGCCCCGATATCTCGATCAAGCCATTGACGATCTTGGTCTGGTTGAGATCTTTCACCAAGCTGGGAATGCTCGCCTCATCGTCCCCACTCCGGTATTGTGCCAACTGCTCGTCGAGGCTATCGATCTCCTTGCGCAGGGCTGCGTTGCTGTCCACGAGGCTCTGCAGCATCATGGCCTGTTCAGTGCTGGAATCGCTCAGGACGGCCTTGACCAGGTTTCCCTGGGTTCGGAACTGCACCACCAGGGCCACCCCAAGGAGCAAGCATACCATCGTGATGGTGATCTGTGCCGCGAGACCTCGCAAGTCACACCCCTACTTCGAGTCGCCTGTCTGGGCAAAACGGCTGGCGAAGCGCCCCGAGAAGGCAGGCACCTGCACCTCCTTCACCTGGGCAACCTTGAACTGAACGCTGTACTGCCTGACGTTCTGCTTGAGCCGCTGCAGACGAGCAGGCGCATTGAGTATCTCCTCCATCGCTGGAGGGCCGATAGCGGTGACCTTATAGGGCGGGGACATCCTGGTATCATTCACCAGAATTGTGCTCCCCACACAGTAAATGGATGTGCTGTTGACCACTCGCTCCTCCCCCACGGCAATCGCCTCCGCTCCGGCCTGCCACAGAAGAGATACGATATCTCGAATGTCGTAGTCGTGGATGAGGTAGCGCCCCGCCTCTTCGCCCACCGGTATGCTCTTCACGCTGCTGTCGTCCAGGGTCACCTGGACGCCCGGCCCGGCCACGGGCACCATGCCCGCCAGCAGCCTTTGATCCTCCAACTCGGTGTTCAGCCCCGCGAGGGCTGTCTTCCGCCCCGAGGCGTCCTTCTGCATCTCTGCCAGTTCCGAGCGCTTGTCCGCGATTATCTGCTTCAGCCCCTTTTGCTCGGACTCCAGCCTCTTCACCGTCTCCCTACCAACCTCACGAGGGTAGTCCGAGTTGATGGGAGCCCTGGCCACCGGAGCCTGCCACTCTATGGAGATAAACAGGCCGAGGACCAATCCTACCAAGGTCAACCATCGATATCTGGAGGGGATATCAAAGGGCTTCCGTAGGGAGTCTCTGACTCTCTCAACGGCCAGGCCAGGAACCGTAGGTTGGATCCTGGGAACGTCTGCTGGAGCTACCCGGTTGGCCATGCTGCTTCCTCTCTGTGACATTCCATTATACTCGACGGAGCAGCCCGGTTGAATACGCGAAATGCCGGCTAACGGAGACAGAGAGACACGGGGACGCGGAGACGGGGAGACCCAGACATCGGCCGGATCGGACTGATACGACCGATCCGGCCGATGGTGGTCGGCAGAATGGGCAGCATTAGTGAGTGGGGCTGCGCCCAGCACCCGAAGCGCTTGTCACTCCGCGCCGGACACGTCCACCACGCGCACGATTACTTCCCGTACGTTGCCCCGGACGTTGGGGCCCAGCTGCTTCCCCTCTACCGTCACCCTGATCCGGTATGAGGGAGACCTGGGCACGTTGGAAGCGGGCAACATGCCAGCGAACTCCACCACCCTGGTCTCGCCGGGCGCGACCTTCTCCACAGAAGCCCTGTCCTGCGCCGAGAAGTCGCCGTTCTGGCTGGTGATGCTGGCCTCGACGGTCAGGCCTGTCAGGGGCATTGTGCCCTTGTTCTCCAAGGCAGCTAGCAGCTTCAACGGCTTGTTGTAGCCCTGCAGGGCCTCACGTTTGAGAGGGGGGTCGAAGTCGATCGCGCTCACCGACAGGTCGTACAGGGGAAGCTCAGTCGCCGAGGCGGCCACTGCGTTGCGAGAGCTGTTAGAGTTGGACCTCGCGGGCTCCTCTACCACCAACTCGCATCCAGCCAGAATCAGACTCAACGAGAAGATGGTGACTAGAACCACGACCCCGCGGATCGCTTCCCTTGCTGTGGGCATCTGCGCCTCCAGATGATGACCGGGCTCCAAACCTATGGAAGGCCCGGCCCTCTTCCTGTAGTGATTCCGCCTTCATGGGCACAAGGAAGCTACTGGCCCTATGATAAGCAGCCTTACTGGAAGGTGTCAAGCTGGCCCGCGCCGCGGACCGGAGGGTGCTATGTTACCATAGTCTGCCGCAGGTCCGGCTGCCCGTTCCTGCAACAGCGGGCAATATCGATAGCAGTAGACCAAGGAGCATAAAGAACAGTGAAGATCACCGTGATAGGGCTGGGACCGGGTCCCTACTCTCTACTCACCCTGGAGGCAAGCCATATCCTTGAGCACTCAGCCAAGGTGTGGGTACGCACAGCCCGCCATCCCACCCTTCAGCAACTCCCCGAGGCTGTGAAATGGGAATCGCTGGACTACGTGTACGATCGAGTCGAATCCTTCGAAACTCTCTACTCGGAACTGGCTGCGGAGGTGATCGCCATAGCGCGCCGCGAGGGCGAGATGGTGTACGCCGTGCCGGGAGACCCCACCATCGCCGAAGACTCGGTGAGGGAACTCTGGCGACTGGCCGAGGAGCAGGGGATCGATGTGCAGGTAGTGCCCGGCGTCTCCTTCATCGAGGTTGGCCTTGAGGCAGCTCGGACCACCATGAGCGGTGGTTTGCAGCTGTTTGATGCCCAGCACGTCGCGTCCGCGAACCCCCTGGTCGACCTGTTGGTGTACCAGGTCGAGGACCCGCTGGTCCTCTCGGACGTCAAACTGGAGCTGATGAAGCGGTATCCCGAGGATCACCCTGTGGCGCTCCTGAAAGCGGCAGGGGTGCCGGGAGAGCAGCGAGTACAACGCATCCCCCTCCATGACCTGGATCGCCGGGTACAGGTGGACCACCTCACCGCCCTCTTCGTGCCGGCAGCTACCGAGGAGAGTGCCCTGGGTAGCTTCGACGCCTTCGTGCGCGTCGTGGCCAAACTCCGAAGCCCGGAGGGCTGTCCCTGGGATCGAGAGCAGACCCACGAGAGCCTGAAGCCCTACGTCGTGGAGGAGGCGTACGAGGTGGTGGAGGCCATCGACCAGGGCCATCCGGCCGCCCTCAGCGATGAACTGGGCGACCTCCTACTTCAAGTGGTCCTCCATGCCCAGGTGGCCGACGAGGCCGGCGAGTTCGACATCTCCGACGTGCTCAAGGCGATCGGCGCCAAGATGGTGCGTCGCCACCCTCACGTCTTCGGAGAGGTTTGCGTCAGTGGCGCCCGCGAGGTGCTGGCCAACTGGGAGACCATCAAGAAGACGGAGAAGGAGGAGCGGAAGACGATGTTTGACGGCATCCCCCGCCACATGCCCGCCCTCCAGGCAGCCCAGGAGGTGCAGGGCCGGGCGGCCAGGATCGGCTTCGACTGGAAGGAGATCCAGCCGGTCCTGGACAAGGTGGAGGAGGAGATCGGTGAACTGAAGGCCGCAAGGAGCAGCGCAGAGACCCAGGCAGAGCTGGGCGACCTGCTGTTCGCCCTGGTCAACGCAGCCCGCCACCTCGGGGTCAACGCGGAAATGGCCCTGCGGTCGGCCAACGGCAAGTTCGTGCAGCGCTTCACACGCATGGAGGAGCTGGCCCGCGAACAGGGCGTAGGTCTGTCATCCCTGGACCTCGAGCAGCAGGACGCCCTGTGGAACCGCGCCAAGGCAGAGGAGAAGGAATCGAAACCAGACAACAGCCGCACCAAGGGCAAAGCCCGCAGGGGCGGGGACAAGTAGCGCACCGCGCCATGGGATGCAACCTGGTGGCGTACCACCCCTCGGCCCTACCCGTAGTGCAGGGCACAGGGCCCTGCTACCCGTTGGCGCACAAGTGCATAACCACCTGCTCTGCCAACGCCTGGATCCGTGGGCAACTGGACAGCAGGGCAGAGCGCCCTGCACTACATTTCTGCAGAAGGGAGCATGCAGTTCGTGAACGAACAGATCACGCCTGAAGCTCAGGCCCTCCACCGAGAGAGCCTCGTCATCGACACCCACGCCGACTCGATCCAGTGTGTGCTGGAGGGCCGACGGCTGGGCGTGCGTTCCGACCAGGGGCAGTTCGACCTGCCCAGGGCGCTGGAAGGCGGCATCTCGGCCGAATTCACTGCCATATATCTCCGCACCCCCCGCGCAGGGGCCGTCCACCAGGCAGTCCAATTCGTGGACGCCCTCCATCAGGAGGTGGAGGCGTTCCCAAACATGGCGCTGCAAGCCACCCGCGCCGACGACATCCTCCGGGCAAAACAGGAGGGTAAGGTGGCCCTCGTACTCACCATGGAGGGGGCCGAAGGGCTGGAGGGCGACCTTCGGTCGCTCCGGGTCTTCCACCGGCTGGGGCTACGCTCCCTGGGACTGACCTGGAACTGGCGCAACGAGGCGGCCGACGGCGTGGACGAAATCAGGACCGGAGGGGGACTCACCCAGTTCGGCGTCAGCCTGGTGAAGGAGTGCAATCACCTCGGCATCCTGCTGGACATGGCCCACCTCTCCCCAGCTGGCGTCAGGGACGTGCTGGAGCTCTCCGAGGCACCTGTGATCGTGACCCACGCCAACTGCGCCGCCCTATGCCCCCATCCCAGAAACCTCACCGATACCCAACTGGAGGCCGTCGCCTCCAAGGGCGGAGTCGTGGGTGTGACAGCCGTACCGCGGTTCCTTGGCGAGGAAGAGTCGCGCTGCCCGTTGAGCCTGCTGCTAGACCACATCGATCATATGGTGAAGGTGGTCGGTGAGGACAGCGTCGGCATGGGCACCGATTTCGACGGCGTCGGCGAGAACAGGGTAGTGGGCCTGGAGGACGCATCCAAGATGCCCAGTCTCACGGCAGGGCTGTTGCAGAGAGGCTACTCGCCCGAAAGGATCCGCAAGATCCTCGGAGGTAACTTCCTCAGGGTCTTCCGTCAGGTAGTGGGGTAGCAAATGCCACCACGGTGTGGCCAGGACACAACCGAAACGCAAACCCTCGATCCCGTACAGTCCGCGGAGGCGGTGGGGTTGCTCTACGTGCTGGACACCCTGCCCGGGATCCGTCGCCGGCACGGTAGCGACGGCTTCACCTACACGGCCCCCAACGGCACCACTGTAGAGGACGAAGAGACCATCGGTCGCATCAAATCCCTCGCTATCCCACCTGCCTGGAGCGATGTCTGGATCTGCCCAATCCCCCATGGGCACCTCCAGGCAACCGGCCGCGACGGGAAGCGCCGCAAGCAGTACCGGTACCACTCGCAATGGCGAAGGATTCGGGACACGGTCAAGTTTGACCGGATGGTGGCCTTCGGCGAAGCGCTGCCCCGCGTTCGCAAGCAGGTGGAGAAGGACCTGGCCCTTCGCGGCATGCCCAGAGAGAAGGTGCTGGCCACCGTGGTCCGGCTTCTGGAGTACACACGGATCCGCATTGGCAACGCGGAGTACCGCCGTGAGAACGAGTCTTTCGGCCTGACGACTCTTCAAGACGAGCAGGTGGACGTAGCTGGCGCTCGGGTGCGGTTCCAGTTCCGGGGCAAGGCTGGCAAGCACTATTCCGTCGAGCTGTCCGACCGACGGCTGGCGCGAATCGTCAAGAGATGTCAGGAAATCCCCGGCCACGAACTGTTCCAGTACGTCGACGAGCAGGGCAACCACCACTCCATCGAGTCTGGAGACGTCAACTGCTATCTGAAGGAGATCAGCGGAGGCGACTTCACCGCCAAGGACTTCCGCACCTGGGCCGCCACAGTCCTGGCCGTCGAAGCATTCTGGGAGATCGGCCCCTGCCAGGAAGGTTGGGAGTGCAAGCAGCAGGTGGTGAGGGCCGTGGAACAGGTTGCCGAGAAGATGGGCAACACCCCCGCCGTGTGCCGCAAGCACTATATCCATCCAGCAGTGATCCACGCCTACCTGGAAGGCACTCTCCCTCAACCAACCGCGGCATCAGAGGATGAGACATCCGATAGCCCCACTCGCTACATCTCCGCCCTGGAGCAGGTGGGGCTGGACCTGCTTCGATCGCTCTGAGCGGCCTGCCCCTTACCTTGTCATTCTGAGCAGGCCGCAGCCTGCGAAGAATCTCCTGTTGGCGGAGGCCCCGGAGATTCTTCGGCGCTACTTCACCCGCGCCAGCTGCCGTGTCTGACGAAGGGTGGGAATGTCCGCCGCGCCGATGCCAAACATCGCCGTGCGCAATTCCAGGATGAAGTGCTCCAGCCAGGCGACTACCGCCTCCACCCCCTCTGTCGCCGGCCTCAGCAGCGGCAGCGCCACACCTACCAGGGTGGCCCCCATGGCTAGCGCCTTGGCCGCGTCCACACCGTTTCGTATCCCGCCCGAGGCAATGACCGGGAGGTCTCCCGCGACGCCAACGGCCTGCAGAAGCGACTCTGCCGTTGGAATGCCCCAGGAGGCAAAGGGCGACCGCAAGGCATCATCCCTCGTCGCACCTCTGGAGATCTGCTCAACGAGATACCAGGAGGTCCCACCCGCCCCCGAGACATCTATCGCACCAACGCCGCTCGAGGCCAGCGCCCGAGCCGCACCCTCCGACATACCCCAACCCACCTCTTTGGCCACTACAGGGAAGGGCAGCCGCCGGCACACCTCAGCGATTCTCTGGAGCAGACCGTGAAACCGCAGGTCACCGCCTCCCTGCTGCAGCTCTTGGAGTGCGTTCAGGTGGAGGCAGAGTGCGTCAGCCGCGATCATCTCCACCGCCCGGCAGCACTCCTCCAGCCCGAAGCCGGCGTTCAACTGGACCGCGCCCAGGTTTCCCATCAGGAAGATGTCTGGAGCCAGGTCGCGCACCCGGTATCCGCTCTCCAGAGACCGGTCGACCAGGGCAGTCCGCTGCGAGCCCACCCCCATGGCGAGACCCAGCCGCTGCGCCGCCTCGGCCAGGTGCCGGTTTACCCTCGCCCCCAACCCGCACCCGCCGGTCATTGGGGAGATCAGCACGGGAGCCCGCAGCCGCTTCCCGAGGAGCGACACCGAGAGGTCTATCTCCTCCCAATCGATCTCGGGGAGCGCCTGGTGCACCAGGCGGTATCGCTCAAGCCCTGTCGTGATATCTCTGGATTGCACATCGTTGTCCAGGCAGATGCGCAACTGCGCATCTTTGCGCCGCTCGTGCTCGGTCGCCTTGTCAACCAATGCATGCCCCTCCCGGGGTGAGCCTCGCACCCTGCCCAGGATCGGCTCCCTGACCGCCCCTTGGCTCAAAGCTCCCCACTCTGAGAGCATCCATGACGAGCGACTCGTCGACCTCCGTGTCGACGCAACCATCTCTGGATAGAGGCACCACCACGATAGCCGGGAAGGGGGCTCCACCCGTCCCAATCTTCTTCACGGCCTCTACACCCTCAGCCAACTCCTTGTCACAGGCCACCGCAACGATTGCCTTGGGTCGAACCTCGGCTACGTACTTCACAGCCATCGACCCGCCGGCAGCAATGCACACCCCCTTGCAGCCCGCGGCGAGAGCAGAGCGCACCAAGCGGCCAACCACGCAGGGCTCCCTGCAATCATGGGGACAAACCAACCCCGTCCTTTCGAACCGCCCTGGACAGCTCTTGCTAGGACGCAGACAGTGAGGTAGCAGAAGAATTCTCTCGTCTGGAGTGGTGGCGGCCAACCTGATCTCTTCGTCGGTCATCGCGGCGCTACCCCCGACTAGCGGTGGACTCTACCTGGCAATTCGCGCCAAGTAGTTCATGGAGCAATGATACTGGAGAAGAGGTCGGGAATAAACCCCTGGCTAGACGCGAGGGGCGCGGCAGAGTCAACTCTCCCGCGCCCCATGCTACCGTGTCTAGTACTCCCGCAGTTCCGGCGCCCGCTGCGTCGCACCCAGAACGCAAGCCCCAACGGTGACCAGCCATGTCAGGAACACGCCTATCAACGCGGTGACGGCCGCGTTGCCGACTGCAACCACCGCCGTACCCGTGGGAATGCCACCCAAGGCACCGGCGAAGACACCCAGCAACCCACCTAGCCCAATGGCCGATAGCAGGATGATCAGCGTAAGGCCCAGCGCCCACACCGCCGTCCCCGTCACAATGCCAGAGAACGTGCCGCGGGACGATGAGGTCCTACCAGCAATCCAGCCACCAATGGCAAAGGCGATCAGCACCGCAATGATGCTGATGATACCGGCCGTGGCATCGGGCGCTCCGGTTGCAGTCGTGGGCGCCGTATTCAACCCCACTGCCAACGCCAAGAGACCCAGGAAGATCAGCACACCGAAGGCGCTGAGCAGTCCCAACCAGACTGGCCCCCAGTGGACCAGGTCGCGGTGCTCGCCCATTCGGCCCTCGGACTCATAGCGCTCAATGGGGCGCTCCACGGTCTCCATGGTCTCCACGGATTCCATCCGCTGCCCCTCGGGCTCCGTGCGCTGCCCCTCGGGCTCCATCTGCTCGCGGTGCTCGTGCTCTCTCCTACGAGCCTGCATTCCGCATCGCCTCCTTCCGAAATACTGGCCTCTCCCCAATTGAAGGGACAGAACCGACTTCCTCGTGCCATGCCGAGGGGGCTGAACATGGCAAGAGAGGTGCCAGCCAACCGACAGCGCGCCTGAACCGGGCCAGACCATCTATTCGTGAAAACGGCCCAAGGATATTGACATCCGCTCGACCCTCGGATACACTCAGGCCACTCAGGATATTGTGATATTGGTATACTAATACATCAACCCTCCGGGAGGTTTTCCGCATGGTCGCTCCCTATCACCTGCAGATCTCCGAACTCCTCCGAAAGGAGATCCAATCCGGAGGGTTCAGTCAGGGAGACCCTTTCACCACCGAGAGGCAGCTGGAAGAGCGCTTCGGCGTCAGCTCTATCACCGTGCGACGGGCAATCCAGACCCTCGTACAGGAGGGCTATCTCTACCGACGGGTTGGAAAGGGCACCTTTGTCCGTCGCCCCAAGTTCGAGGAACCCCTTGGAGCGGTATGCGGCTTCTTCCAGGAAACGGAGGCACTCGGACTGGAGCCCAGCGCCGAGGTCCTGGCGGTCGAGGAGTTGCCCGCCGACCCCGCCACTGCTGAGAAGCTGGGCATGGAGCCGGAGGAACCGGTCTTCTGGCTCAGGAGGGTGTTGAGGATCGGAGAAGAGACTGTCGCTCTCAGCGACAGCTACTTTCCCCGGGCGATTGGGGCGGTGCTCTCCAACTGTGACTTGGAGACCACACCCATCTTCAAGGCGATAGAGGACCATCTGGGCACCCGCGCCCACGAAAGCGAGACCGTTATCGAAGCCGGTGCGGCCGGAGCGAAGGAAGCGATCCTCCTGGGGGTACCCAAGGGCTCGCCGGTCCTGGTCATGGAGAGAACTGTCTACGCAGTCGACGGCAAACCGCTCTGGGTGAACCGATACGTCCACCGGAGCGACAAGTACAGGTTCCGTACACGTAACCTCCGGGGATCCGCTAAACGAGTGCTAGCTGAAGAAACCGAGTGACTTCCCACGAGTAACCGGCCCCACGGCCGGCAGAGGAGGACATGCACATGGCGAAACGGGTAGACATGGATGCCGACGTCCTGATCATAGGGGGCGGCAGCGCGGGCTGCATGGCGGCGATACGAGCAAAGGAGCTGATGCCAAGCGCGAAGGTCGTGGTCTTCGAGAAGGGCCAAATCAAGCGGAGCGGTTCTCTCTGCTGCGGGATGGACGGCCTCAACATCGTGTCCATTCCGGGCAAGGACTCCCCGGAACTGTACGTCGAGTCTTCATCCATCTACGTCGAGGGCATCGAGGACCAGATGGCCAGCTACGTGATGGCAAAGCGCAGCTTCGGCCTGCTCCAGAAGCTAGAGGGCTGGGGGATCAAGTTCCCCAGAGACGAGAAAGGCGACTACCAGACCCTGCGAGTGCACTCCAAGGGCAAGTTCCTGGTGGCCATGGACGCCCCTGAGCTGAAGACCATGCTTGCGGACAAGGTGCTCAAATCCGGCGTCACCGTGGTCAACCGCACCTCCGCCACCAGCCTCCTGACCAAGGACGGCAGAGTCGTCGGCGCCACCGGCCTCAACATCCGCACCGGCGAGTTCGTCGTCTGCAAGGCCAAGGCGGTCATCCTAACCACCGGCGGATGCGCCCGCTTCGGCCTGCCCAACTCCGGCTACCTCTTCGGTACCTACGACTATCCGGGCAACACCGGTGACGGCTACGCCCTCGCCTACCAGGCGGGCGCACAGCTCACCGGCCTCGAGTGCACCGTCAGCTACCCGCTGATCAAGGACCTCGAGGCGCCGCTCCTGTACATCACCCTGCCCCGCGGCGCTCAGGTGACCAATGTAGACGGCAAGCCGCTGGGCGAGGGCCACGTCCCGATGAAGGTTATCCTCAAGGAGTTCGAGGAGCATCGAGACCCGGCGTTCGTGAAGATGACCCACCTGTCCGAGGAAAAGATCAGGGAGATCGAGTCCGTCCTCTTCTCCACCGAGCGGCCCGTTCAGCAGCGCTTCTTCGAGCAGCGAGGTCTGAACTTCCGCGAGAAGCCGATAGAGTTGAAGCCGACGGAGTTCTACCTGTGCGGCGGCCACGGCATCACCGGCCTCGTCGTCAACGAGAAGGCCGAAGCCTCCATGCCCGGCCTGTATGCCGCGGGAGACGTCGCCAACGTCCCCAGGCAGCACCTAACCGGCGCCTTCGTCTTCGGCGAGGTCTCCGCCGAGGGGGCCATCGACTCCCTCGACAAGACCCCCCAGCCCTCCATCGATGAGTCCCAGGTCGCCCAACTCGAAGCCAACACCTACCTGCCCCTCGCGGGCTCGGGCAAGGTCGACCTCGCCACCTTCGAGTACAAGCTGCGTCGGCTCATCAACGACTACGCCGTCCCTCCCAAGAACTCGTACAAGCTCTCCCAGGCCGTCGAGTGGATGGACAAGCTGGAGCAAGCCTGGAAGACGGAGGTCAAGGTCTCCGACTCCCACGAGCTCGGCCACTGGAACGAGGTCGGCCACATCCTATCCTGCGCCCGACTCTCCGCTCAGGCCTCCCTCGAACGCAAGGAGTCCCGCTGGGGTCTCTGGCACTACCGCAGCGACTACCCAGAGCGCAACGATGCCGAGTTCCTCAAGCACCTCGTCGTCCAGAAGGGCGAGGACGGAGCCACGAAGATCACCACCAAGCCAATCCAGGGAGGTGTCCTATGATGAGCTGGGAATCGGTAGAAGTAGATAGGAGTAGCTGCAACGGTTGCGGAACCTGTGTCCAACTCTGTCCACTCGATAACCTGAGACTGGGCGAGGATGGCTTCCCATTCGTCAAGTACGACCAGTGCTGGTACTGCGAGACCTGCGAGCTGGAGTGCCCGAAGGAGGCCATCAAGGTCGTGATGCCTTACCTGGTCAGGTAGAGACGGGGGGGGGAGGGAGGCGGACCCCACCCCCCGGCCCCCTCCCCCACGGGGTGAGGGGGAGCCCAGTGGCCGCTCCATCTCCGCGTCTCCGTGTCCCAGTGTTCCGTCCCTCGCATCGCCCGGGCCACTTCTGAGCCAAGGCGTGGAACGTCGCGGAAATCCCGCGACTGTGGCATAATGGCTTATGAACAGATGCTCACAACGTAGAGGGATTTACCGTGGCAAGACCCCGAAAGCCCAGGCGCGTCGCCTTCCTGCCTGGCGTAACCTACTTCAAGCCTCGTGGCATCCCCCTTCGGCTGCTGGAAGAGGTGCAGCTGTCGATGGAGGAGTTGGAGGCTTTGCGCCTCAAGGACCTGGAGGGGCTGGAGCAGGAGCAGGGCGCCGAGAGGATGGGCGTCTCCCGCCCCACCTTCCAGCGGATCCTGGAGAAGGCTCATCGCTGCGTAGCCGAGGCGCTGGTGCTAGGGAAGGCCCTCCGCATCGAAGGGGGTGATTACGAGGTCGTCCCCATGCAACTCCACTGTCGCCACTGCAACCATCGTTGGGAGCAGACGGCCGCCGATTCACCCCTGGCCTGTCCCAACTGCGAGGGACAGGCATCTGAGCTGCCACGTCAACAGGGCCATCACCACCAGTGCTGCCCCTGCATACCCGAAGACCGGTAAGAAGGAGACTCCAGATGCCCATATACGACTTCCGATGCACCACATGCGGCCAGGTGGTCGAACTGCTAGTCCGCGCTTCCTCTGATCCCGCCCGCTGCCCCTCCTGCGATAGCGACAGCCTGGTGAGGTTGCCTTCGGCTGGGCACATGGCTCGGCTCAGCGGGTCGAGCAGCCACACCTGCTGCGGCCGGGAGGAACGCTGCGAGACCTCCCCTTGCGGCAGCCAGGGCGGCGATTGTGGTGGGCACGGGGGTGGCTGCTGCGGCCAGGGTTAGGACGAGCGAATATCCTACGGATGTAGCCAAAACCTCTGTGGCTTCGACTACATCTGCCATGCTCCCTTTACACCCCCAACATGCTACAATTAGCATGCCCTAATTCTGATACTTCGGACAGGAGGCGGCCTTGGCCAGCGAACAGATCGAGGAGTACCTGGAGGCCATAGGCAAGCTGGAAGAGCGCGGGGAGCGCATCACCACCTCCTCCCTGGCCAGGGAGAGGCATGTGTCCGCTCCCTCGACTACCGAGATGCTGGGCCGGCTGGCCGAACAAGGCTTGGTGTGCCACCCATCCAGGGGTGAGATCGCCCTGACCGAAGAGGGGCGGTCCCTCGCCCGCAAGGTCATGCGCCGCCACCGCCTCTGGGAACGCTTCCTACACGACGTGCTGGGCTTCCGATGGGACAGTGTCCACGACGAAGCCTGCAAACTGGAGCACGCCACATCCCCTGAGATGGAGCAAACCCTGGCCCGCGCCGTGGGCATGAACGCAACCTGCCCCCATGGACACGAGATCCCCGGACCCGAGGGCGACCTCTCCACCGAGGACACCATCCCCCTCATCGAGATGGCCCCATCTCAGGCCGGTCGCGTCGCCAAGATCAGGGATGAGCACCCAGTCATCCTGCGAGAGGTCGAGAAGCTGGGACTGAAACCCGGGACCCTGGTCCAGATGACCGCCCTCGTGCCAGGGAGTTGCGAGACGGTCCTCAAGGTGGACGGCGAGAGTCGGAAGATCCCGGCTGAGGTTGCCAGCAGCATCAGCGTGGCGGCCGAAGCCTCTGAGGAAGTCCGGATGGCCGTGCCACTCTCAGAGGTGCCCCCCGGGCAGACAGCTACCGTCCTTCGTTTCATCTCCGGCCGCGGCCTGATGTGCCGCTGTCTCGCCCTCGGTTTCACTCCCGGCACCCCGGTCACCATGGAGCGGAACTCCAAGAGCGGTCCCCTGATCGTACTGGTGCGTGACAGCCGGGTAGCCCTGGGCAGGGGCGAGGCCGAGAAGATCCAGGTCGTCCAGCAGCACCCGTCCCGTGGGTCCAAGAATGGTTCCAGCTGAGCACAGCCCGCTGGAAACGGTCTCGGCTAGAATACCGGAGCCCAGGAAGACCCTCTCTGTAGCCCTGATGGGCCCGCCCTACGTTGGAAAGACCACCCTCTTCGACCTGCTGGCGGGGCTGTCGACACATGCCGGAAACTGGCCCGGCACCACGGTGGAGATCCGATCCGGCATCCATCGCCGGGACGGCATCCTGCTGGAGATGGTTGAACTCCCCTCCGTATACAGCCTCACCTCTAACTCCCCGGATGAGCAGGTGGCCCGCGACTACCTGGTGAAGGAGCAGCCGGACACCCTCGTGGTGATGCTGAACGCCACCAACCTTGAGCGCGGCCTCTACCTGGTATCTGAGGCGCTGGAGCTGCCGGTGCCGGTGGTGGTAGCCATAAACATGATGGACGCGGCGGCCAGCAGCGGAACGCGAATCGAGGAGCACGTCCTACAGGCCGCGTTGGGGGTACCGGTAGTGGCCATGGTGGCCAATCGGGGCGACGGAATCCAGGAGCTGCTGGAGGCAGTTGTCCAGGTTGCGGAAGGGGAGCTGCCCTACTCTCCACAGCCCCCCAACCCCGATCCCGCGCTCCAGTCGCTGCTGGACCAGGTGGAGACCATCCTCGCCGAGACGGCTATCCCCCCCTTCCCCCGCCGATGGGCGGCGACAAAGCTGCTCGAGGGAGACAGGGAGATCACCAAGCTCGCCCAAGCTGCCCTGCCAGATAGGCGGTGGGGTAGGCTTCACGCCCTCCTCAGAGAGAACGAGGACGCGGTGGTCTCCATCGCCAGCGCGCGCTACGAATGGATCGAGAGGATGATCCGCGCCGCCCTCTTTCGACCCCATCACGGTGCCGTATCGCTGACGGAGAGGTTGGACCGGGTGGCCACCCACTCACTGCTCGGCCCGGCGCTGTTGCTCGGCATACTGTCCACCCTCTTCTGGATGGTTTACCTGATAGCGATCCCCTTGGTGGAACTGCTGGACCGGTTGGTCACCCTGTTGGGCCGTGTGCTGGAGGCTTCCCTGGCAGGCACCCCCACCTGGGTATCGGGCCTGATAGTGGAGGGTATGCTGAGAGGGGTCGGAACAGTCCTCTCCCTGCTACCTATACTGGTCGTCTTCTTCGTCGGCATGGCCTTCCTGCAGCAGGTCGGGTACACCGCGAGAGCAGCCTTCGTGGGCGATCGATTCATGCACCGGCTCGGTCTCCACGGGGAGTCGCTGGTTCCCCTCTTCCTGGGCTTCGGCTGCAACGTCCCTGCCGTCTTCGGCACCCGCCTGATCGACTCGGCTCGCGCCCGACTGCTGACGGTGCTGCTGATCCCTCTGATCCCCTGCAGCGGCCGTATGGTGGTGCTGATGTTCATCGCCGGCGCCCTCTTCGGGGAGGCTGCGCCCCTCGTCACCTGGGGACTGGTGACCCTGAACCTCGTCCTGCTAACCCTCACCGGACTGCTGTTCGACCGTGCCATACCCCACGGCGACCGTCCGGCGCTCATCATGGAACTGCCTCTCTACCACATCCCCAACTGGCGATCGATGGTGGTGCAGACCTGGCAGAGCATCAAGGAGTTCCTGGTGCGAGCAGGCACGGTGATCCTGGCCGTCTCGGTGGTCATATGGCTGCTTGCGGACCAACCCTCCGGCAACATCCAGGAGAGCTACCTGGCCTCCATTGGACGCTACCTGGAGCCGCTGGGTGCGCTTATGGGGCTGGACTGGCGGATGATGGTGGCGCTGCTGACCAGCTTCGTCGCCAAAGAGAACGCCCTGGCCAGCATGGCGGTGCTGAGCACAGGTGGAGAGGAGGCTGGCCTGGTCTCCGCCCTGCCGCAGATGCTGACCCAGGCGTCGGCCCTCGCCTACCTGGTCTTACAAGTCACATTCATCCCCTGCTCTTCCACTGTGGCCGCGATGCTGAACCAGACGAAAAGCTGGCTCTGGACATCGCTGTCCGTGCTGTACCAGCTGGCCCTATCGCTGCTGGTGGGTATCCTCACCTACCAGCTAATGAGACTTCTGGGCTGGGGGCTCTAGAACGCTGCTCCGACTGCTCGTGCTCCTCAGCAACGTCGGCGGCGTCACCTCCACTCAAGAAATGGCTCGACAACCACAAAGAAAGGCCGAAGGGTGCTGTCCCGTCCGTAAAGACGAGCCTTTCTGCCCCTCTTACCCTGCGGGCGCAACCACACTTCCGGGATGGTATGAGCCTTGTCGCCTGACCGTAGACGGACCAGGCTGAGGCACTCAAGGACGCTGAAGCGCCCTCCCCCGGTGCATCGTTGCTGATGTAGGGCGGGGGCTTGTCCCCTGCCGCCCGGCGATGGCGGGCACGGCGGTAAGGGATGGGCAACGTCGCGCGTCCACGTCCCGTGGGCGGAAGGGGATAAACCCCTTCCCTACGAGATGGAACCATGGGACTGCGTATCTAGCGCCCTTCAGGGTGCTTCAGCGTCTCAGCCCGATTGCTTCAGCGCGGGAGACATTGCGCCACCAGGCTCCCCTGTAAAGCCGATGGGCACCTATACCCTACCCTGGTATTGACTTACTATGCCCCCCTATGGTATAGTCTGGTCGGCAAGAGGCTTGGCTGATGGGTGGCCGGGCCCGCCCGCGACGGTTGCGGGCGGTTTCCCACTACCCGCAGACATGCCGTTTTTTTTGTGGGAGGAGAGAGATGGCCGTAGAAGAGATCGAGCAGAACCCTGCCCCCGAGGGCGAGGACGAGAGCCGCACTGATGGGCTGTCCATGGTCGTCTTCTCAGGAGACCTGGACAAAGTCCTCGCCGCTTTCATCATCGCCAATGGCGCCGCCGCCATGGACACCCCTGTGACCATGTTCTTCACCTTCTGGGGGCTGAACGTCCTTCGCCGACCCGAGCCCGTGAAGGTAAAGAAAAGCCTGGTGGAGTCGATGTTCGGCTGGATGATGCCCCGCGGCGCCGGCAAGCTGAAGCTTTCCAAGATGAATATGGGCGGCATGGGCACCATGATGATGAAGCAGGTGATGGCTCAGAAGAACGTCTACAGCCTGCCCAAGCTGATGGAGACTGCCAGGGAGCAGGGCGTCAAGCTGGTCGTCTGCACTATGTCCATGGACGTGATGGGAATCAAGCCCGAAGAGCTGATCGAGGGCGTGGAGTATGGTGGCGTCGCGAGCTTCCTCGCCGCCGCCGACGAGAGCAAGACCACCCTGTTCATTTAGCGGAGAAGGAGAGAAAAGATGGCTGTTGACCTGAACAACCTCGAGGCAAAGGTAGTAGACGCAAGGGGCAGCGCCTGTCCGGGCCCCCTGCTGGAAGCGAAGAAGGCGATCGGCTCCGTGCCCGTGGGTGGCGTCCTGGAGATCTGGTCCAACGACGCCGGCACCAAGAAAGACATACCCCTCTGGGCCAAGAAGGTCGGCCATGAGCACCTCGGCGACCTCGAGGGTGAGGGTTACGAGCGCATCTTCGTGCGGCGAAAGAAGTAGCTGCCATGGCCGAGGCCACTATCAAGCCCGCCACCGATAGGATCCTGGTGCTGGCCACGGAGTCCTGCGCCTACCCCGGCGCGGACACCGTGGGTCAGGCCCACATGAGCTACCCCGCCAACGTCTACGTGATGCGGGTTCCTGCCCCGGTCCTCTTTCCGGAGCAGTTCTACCTGCGCTGCTTCGAGAAGGGGATCGGAGGGGTCATCGTCATGGCCTGCGGGACCGACTGCCCCTACGAGAGTGCCTACAAGCGTTTGGCGGCTCGAGTCGATGGCCTCTACAGGACAATGAAGGGGATGGGGATCGATCCCAGGCGCCTCCGGCTGACATCCATCTGCACGGTGTGCTCTGGGGCTTTCCTGAAGGAGGTCAACCAGATGAACAACCTGCTCCAGCAGTTGAGGGCAGCCTAACGATGAACATGAACCCCTTGAGTGTGGACGCACTGGTGGTGGGCGGAGGGATCGGCGGCCTGCAGACAGCCGTCGACCTCGCCGACCAAGGCTTCACAGTCGCCCTGGTGGAGAAGGAACCGAGCATCGGTGGGAAGATGATATCGCTCAGCAAGGTCTTCCCCACACTGGACTGCTCGAGCTGCATCACCACGCCCAAGATGGCAGCCGCTGCCCACCACCCCAACGTAGCCCTGCTCACCTACGCGGAGTTGAAATCGATCGAGGGAGAGCCCGGCCGCTACCTCGCGAGGGTCGAGAAGAAGCCGCGCTACGTGGATGAGGATCTCTGCATCGGCTGCCGGCAGTGCGAGTATGGCTGTCCGGTCACGGTACCTCACGCCTTTGAAGGCGGATTGGGCGCCCGCAGGGCGGCCTACGTGCCCTTCACCAACGCCATACCACAGGTCGCCCTGCTGGATATGGAGAGTTGCGTCCTGTGTGGCAAGTGCGAAAAGGTATGTCCCGCTGGGGCGGTGGACTTCTCCCAGAAGCCAGAGGAGGTAGCGGTAGAGGCGAAGACCGTGATCCTCGCCACCGGCTTCGAGCTGACCCCGCCGACCGCCAAGCCCCAGTACGGCTACGACCGGATACCTAACGTGCTCACGGCCCTCCAGATGGAGCGGCTGCTGGCGCCCCACGGCCCCTACGGCCGGATGCTCCGCCCCTCCGATGGGAAGGTTCCGGAGTCCATCGCCTACGTCCAGTGCGCGGGATCTCGGGACCAGAGTCTGGGAGTGCCCTACTGCTCCCGCGTCTGCTGCATGTACGCCATCAAGCAGGCGATGCTGCTCTCCGGAGCCCTCCCCCTGGCGGACATCACGATCTACTATATGGACATCCGGGCCTTCGGGAAGGGCTACGAGCAGTTCTACCAGAACGCTCAGGCTATGGGCATCGAGTTCGTCAAGGGCAAGGTGGCCCGCATACGGGGGGGCGAGGACGGGAGTCCGGTGGTGCGTGTGGAGATGGTCGAGGAGGACGGCGTGGCCAGGGAGCGCGCGCACGACCTGGTGGTCCTCTCTACCGGCATGCTGCCAGGCTGGAGACCCGACGGCGTGTCCCCAGTGTCGTCGTCGGCTGATGGTTTCATCCATCTGCCCCAGTCCAAGCTGCGTCCAACCCTGACGGAAAGCGACGGCATCTTCGTGGCCGGGACCGCCGCAGGGCCCAAGGACATCGTGGACTCCATCTTGGAGGGCGGCTCTGCCGCCATGGAGGCATCTATCTTCCTCAGGTCGCTGCGGAGCGAGGCGGAGAGGGATGCCCCAGTCGAGCGGGCCACAGAGTTGGCAACCACAGGGGAGCGATCCCATGAATAACGACCGCGAAGCGAGGGTGGGAGTATACGTATGCCACTGCGGGGGCAACATCTCCGACAAGGTGGATGTCCAGCAGGTTGCCGAGAGGGTCGCTCGCATCCCCGGCGTGGTGGTGGCGCGGACCCACACATTCATGTGCTCCGATCCGGGCCAGGGGCTGATTCAGGAGGACATCCGGCGAGAAGGACTCACACGGGTGGTCGTCGCCTCCTGCTCACCTAGGCTGCACGAGCAGACTTTCAGGAGCGCCGTCCGTCGAGCCGGCCTCAACCCCTATCTGTACGAGCACGCCAACATCCGTGAGCAAGTGAGCTGGGTCACCCACGAACGAGGATCTGCCACCGATAAGGCGACTCGGTTGGTGGCGGCTGCCGTGGCCAAGGCGCAGAGGCTGGAGCCACTGGAGCCGATTCGGGTGGACGGCCGGCGCAACGCGGTGGTGGTCGGCGGCGGGGTCAGCGGCCTCAAGGCTGCCCGAGACCTGGCCGCTTACGGAATCAACGTTACCCTGGTGGAGAGAACGCCCTTCCTCGGTGGGAACGTGGCCAGGCTAGACCGGGTCTACCCCACGGAGGAGGATGCGCTGGGGCTGCTGAACCCGCTGATCCAGGAGGTGGTGGAGAGCCCCAGAGTGGAGGTTCTCACCAACGCCGAGATCGTTGCCGCCGAGGGCTATGTGGGCAACTTCCGGCTGAAGGTGCGCCAGCGACCGCGGGGAGTGTCGGAGGGATTCGCCGCCATGGAAACCGCGGCAGCAGTCTGCCCGGTGGAACTGCCCAACGAGCACGAGTACGAGCTCGCCCCCCGCAAGGCGATATACCGGTCCCACGACGGCTGCTACCCCTCCACGCCGGCCATCGATTGGCAGGCCTGCAGCCGCTGCGGGCGCTGCGCAGAGGTGGCCGGCGGGGCCATCGACCTGAACCTGGAGCCCACGGTCCTCGACCTGGAGGCGGGCTCCATCGTCGTCGCCACCGGGTTCGAGCACTACGAGCCCGACCCCGGAGAGTACGGCTACCAGGAGCTGCCCGAGGTGGTCACCCTCCCCCAGCTGATCCGCCTCCTTGCAGCCGCGAGAAGTGAGTCCGGTCTCCCTCTCCCCGCGGGAGAGGGTCGGGGTGAGGGGTCAGTTGGGGCGCCTGCCAAGCCAGTCCTCGCCCTGACCCTCTCTCAGAGGGAGAGGGAACTCGGCGTCTCTCGGAGGGAGTTGGTCTGGCACGGCCGTCCCGTCCGCAACATCGCCCTCATACACTGCGTCGGCAGCCGGCAGATCGAGGGCATCCACGAGCCTCGTGACGGACAGCCCCTCAACGAGTACTGCTCGCGGGTGTGCTGCACGGCAACCCTGCAGGCCGCCAACGAACTGAAGGAGCTGTTCCCAGAGGTCAACGTCTTCGACTTCTATCGCGACATCCGTACCTACGGTCGGGACCACGAGCAGTACTACGAGGATGCCAGCCGCAACGGCACCCTCTTCTTCCGCTACGCCCCGGAGGAAGCGCCCCTGGTGGAGAGGTCACCCGAGGGATCCGAGCATCCTGTGGTAGTGAGGGTGAAGGACCGGCTGACCTGGGGCGAGGAGATGGAGGTGCCGGTGGACCTCGTGGTGCTCGCGGTGGGGATGGTTCCCCGGAAGGTGGACGACCTGGTGTCGATGCTCAAGCTGCCGGTAGGCTCCGACGGCTACCTGCTGGAGGTCCATCCGAAGCTGCGGCCGGTGGAGGTGGCGGTGAATGGGCTGCTGCTGGCCGGCACCGTCCAGGGCCCCAAGGACATTACGGAAAGCGCTGCCGCCGCCTCAGCTGCGGCGGTCAAGGCCGCCACAATCCTCTCCCGCGGCTACGTGGAGCTGGACCCCTTCGTGGCCGCGGTCGACTCGTCGAAGTGCGACGGCTGCGGGGAGTGCATCGAGGCCTGCGGCTACGAGGGAGCCATCTCCTTGGCTGGCCGCGAAGGCAATGCTGCGGGGGCGGCGGCACGGACGGCGAAGGTCAACCCTGCTCTATGCAAGGGCTGCGGCTCCTGCGTGGCAGTCTGCCCCAGGGGCGCCGTGGAGTTGAAGGGCTGGACCCTGGAGCAGTACGACGCCATGGTGGATGCCCTGTGCGACGAAGATCTATTGGCGGCGGAGGCAACGACATGAGCGACATCGCCACGAGATCACGAGAGGCCCTCAAGGCTTTGCGCGAGCAGCGGGGAGACGCCCTGGCGACAGCCCAGACGCGTCTCAAGGAGCAGAACAGGGTCGTAGGTGAGTTGACGCGGCAGTTGAAGGAGGGTCCGAGGACGGTCCCGGAGTTGGCCAAGGCCACGGGGATGCCATCTGAGACCGTCTTCTGGCAGTTGATGGCGCTGAAGAAGTACGGCAAGGTTGCCGAGGCCGACCAGGACGGCGACTACTTCCGATACCGCCTAACCGAACCGTAGGGAAGGGGCTCGTCCCCTTCCGCCCGTCTGACATTGACGCGCGCGTTGCCCGTTCCGTGCAGTCGCGGACACCTGCGTCCGGGCGGCGGGGGATAAACCCCCGCCCTACGTTCTCTTGATCGTAGGGAAGGGGCTTGTCCCCTTCCGCCAGGCACATGGACGCCCAACGTCGCCCATTCCGTACTGTCGTGGAGGGATCAACACAAGCACATGGCCGCACACAGGGTAGACCCCACATTCGTCAAGGAACTGAAGGGCTACGGCGCCTTCGACATAGACGCCTGCTTCAACTGCGGGAACTGCACGGCCGTCTGCCAGCACTCCGAGGAAACCGCCGCCTTCCCCCGACGACTCATCCGGTACGGCCAGCTTGGCATGCGCGATCGGCTGTTGAGCGCCAAGGAGGTCTGGCTCTGCTGGAACTGCCGCGACTGCTCCGATACCTGCCCGCGCCAGGCCAGGCCGAGCGAGTTCCTCGAGGCATCGCGGCGATATGCCATTGCGGGGATGGATCCCACCGGCCTGTCACGGCTCCTGTACGGCTCAGGGCTGTTCCTGGCCGGCTTTGCCCTGCTGCTAGCGGCGCTATTCGCCGGAGTCCTGCTCAGCCGCGCCGAGGCACCGGCATCCGGCGTGCTCGACCTGTTCGGTTTCATCCCCTTCGAGCTGATCCATGACCTGGGGATCGCCGTCATGGGGCTGCTCGGGCTGCTGGCGGCAGTCAACACGACGCGGCTGGTGATGCACATCTCCAGAAGCATGGATACCAACAGTGAACAGCCCGACGGTGGTCAACCTCGAGCCAACCTGATATCTCGCCTCCTGTCTGCCGCGAGTGACGTGCTGGACGAGATGACGCGCCAGAGGCGATTCCGGAGTTGCGAGGTCGGGGCGGGCAAGCCGTTCTACCTGCAACCCTGGTTCGTCCACTACACGATCATGTGGGGCTTCCTGGGGCTTGCGCTCGCCACCGCGCTGGACTTCCTGTTCAAGAACCCGGGGCTCTGGGTGCCGCTGTGGTACCCGCCGAGGCTACTGGGAACCCTCGCCGGTCTGGCGTTGATGTACGGGACCGCGATCACCCTCTATCGCTGGCTGCGGCCCGAGGCGAGGATCGAGACGAGACGGCTGCCATCCGACTGGCTCTTCCTTGGACTGCTGTTCCTGGTGGGGCTGACCGGCTTCCTCCTCGAGGCGCTGGTGTACCTGCCGCAGGGAAGCGCCCTGGGCTACGCCCTCTTCCTGGTTCACGTGGTGCTGGCTATGGAGCTGCTGGTGCTGATGCCCTTCACCAAGTTTGTCCACGCCCTCTATCGCCCACTGGCCTACGGGATCTACCGCTTCAGTACGGCTCGGGGGGAGGAGGCTGTCGTCAGCGATCTGAGTCCGGCCGACTGACGCACCTCGGTGTGGGCAACGATAGGCCAGCACCAGATCGCGGACCTGGTGCTGGCCTAGGTTCACTCTTGGTGGTGGCAGGTCACACAGGAGCCGAGTAGAGGATTGCTCGTCTTCTGCGACTCCGTCTCGTGGCAATCGATGCAGAGGCCGTGCATAGCATCCACGTAAGATGGTGCAAAGTAACTGAAAGCCTTCCCATCCGCGCCCGGGCCCATGTTCGTGTGGCATGTTGCGCATGGCACCGCCGTACTCGCCGAGTGTCCTCCCGTATGACATTGGGCACACGATTGATTGCCCCCCGGTTGCACCAGCGTCAAGTGGAGGTCATGGTCGAAGGCGGAAGTCGGATTGTACATATCCGAGTGGCAGCCCCGACACGACGACAGCCCGCCAGCGACCTCCGCTCGAATGCTCTGAGAGGTGACCGTTGCGCCCGCGCCGCTCATCTCCCAATCGCTAAGGTGATGACACCGCACACACATATCCTGTTCGGTCGCGTACGTTGTCCCGATCAGCTTCCCCTGCCGCTCCTCATGAGACTTGTGGGAGAAGTATGCAAAGGCCCCGGCGCGGTTACCGTCAATCCGGAGCACGTTCAGCCCTTGCACCGGCATTACCGGCACTGCTGGAGTCTGGTCAGCCGTCCAGGCTCGCTCCGGAATCAGCGTGATCGCCAGAGCAAGTGCCACCACAACGAGGAGCGTCCTGCGGCCGACGGTATCCCAGAGCGTCTCGCAGAATCGCACCTTGGTTATCGGGTCGAATTGAGGCTTAGCGTAAGGTGAGGGTTTCTCTTCCGCGTGCATTGTCTCCGGACCGAACAGCTTTAGGTTTTCCGCGAAGAAGAGGAACACCAGGGCAAGGCCGGAGACTATACCGATGCTGATGGCGAACTCGACCCAGTTGGGGAAGTAGCTCGCACCAACCGGCCGCTCGACGGCGATCACGCTGGCGGAAAGCCGGTGCAAGATCATGCCGAAGACGGTGAGGAACGAAGCCGTGCCCAGGCCTGCCAGGCTCTTACGTGAAGCAGGTATCGATAGCAGGATAGCCGGAATCAGAGTGCTTATCGATATCTCGACAAGGAACAGCACGCTTTGCCAAGACCCATCCAAGGCGCCTGGGAGCACCCCGCGCAGCACAAGGTCGCCGACCCGTATGGCCAGGAACAGCCAGAGAACCACGGCGGCGGCCTTCCCCAGACCGGAGAACAGCTCGATCTTAATCTGATGCCGGTAGACGAAGGCGGAGAAGAAGCTCTCCAGGGTGACCATCATCAACCCCAGAGCAGCCGCTGATACGAAGAAGAGCACCGGCAGAATCGGACTATACCACAGCTCGTGGACCCGGAATGGCATGATCAGCAGCAGCGACCCGAGGGAGGACTGGTGCAGCGTGGAAAGCGCAATGCCAATGACCACGAGTGGCAGTGTCAGCCGTTTCACCCAGCGTAGTACCGTCTGGAAAACCGGCCTGTTGAAGAGCGGATGCTCGAGGGCCGCCGGCAGGAATTCCAGGCCCAGGACTGTGGTATAGAGCATCACGCACCAAGCGACTTCGAAGAGCACCGAGTGGTGCTGCCAGTTCACCACCGGCCTCCAGATATTCCAGGGAAGGCCCAGATCCGCTATCAAACCAACTATCACCGCGACGTAGCCCAGAAAGGCCGTGAGAATGGCTGGGCGCAGCACGGGACGGTACTTCTCCAGGTGAAAAACGTAAACGGTCGCGGCCAGGGTGAAGCCTCCAGCCGCCAGGGCCACGCCGGCGATGACGTCGAAGCCGATCCAGAAACCCCAGGGAGTTGCATCATTGAGATTCGTCGTCGCACCCAACCCTCGGGCGAAGCGAACCAGCCCCGCGACCACCCCCACGGTAACCAGTATCCAGAGCATGTCCTTAAGGAGGTTGCGCCGGTTCATTCCCTCTCCCCTCTTTCCTCACGACTTCGTTTCTCCTCCTCGGCTCTAAGTCGAGCCATATGCATGCGTCGCCCGATTATCCAGGAGAGCCCCCCTGAGACCACCGTCATGCCGAGGCCGACAAAAGGCACGCCCTCCATCACCGCCCTGGTGAGTTCGGGAAGAGGCTGCTGCAGCAGGGACTTGGGCAGGCCCTTGGGGGAGTCCTTGGGCAAGGCCAGGAGGTCGAGTTCGATGTCTGAGATGTACAGAACCGAGGTACCGCCTACCTCATGCTCACCATATATGTGTGGCACATACTTCCCGGGCTCGGCCTTCAACCGGTGAGCGGCTTCAGCCAGCAGTTCGTCGCGGTCCCCAAAGATCGTGGCCTTCTCTGGGCAAGCCTCGACGCAGCCCGGCAGCTTGCCTTCCTGCAGGCGCGAGTAACACATAGTGCATTTGTTGACGTACGGGACCGCTGAGGCCCAATCGTAGCGCGGTATGCCGAATGGGCAGGCCACCATGCAGTAGCGACACCCCATGCAGATCGACTGATCGTAGACAACCGGCCCCTCAGGCGTCTTCCGCATGGCACCCACAGGACAGGCCGATACGCAAGCCGGCTCCAGGCAGTGGCGGCACTGGTTGCGGACGAAGTGCTTTCCTGGCTTCGGCAGCACGGATGTCCACCGCACCGCGGAGAGACCGTCGCCGATATCCTGCCTGCCGGGCGCCGCACCGGGCCGGTATTCACCCAGGTCGTTGACCTTTATGCAAGCCTCGACGCATTTCTCACAGCCGATGCATTTGGTTACGTCGGTGAGAATCGCTGGTTTCATATCTTCCTGCCCTCCGGGCCCCGTAGAGTCTTGATTACATCCGCGCCTCCCTCACGAGTCAAGTGCCATCCCAATTCAGAGCTGAACCGGACAAGAGGAAATAGTGCGCAGTGGGCAAGCTTGGTGAAGGGAACGAGGATCAGGATCGTTGCCCCTGCCCCAATATGGAAGACCATCGTCACGTTGTAGGGAATCACATTCCAGCTTCGCCCCGCCAGATAGCCCATGCCCACCGTGACAATCAGCAGAACCAGAAGCAGGTAATCAGCGAAGGTACTCACCGCCCTCGACTGGCGAACATAGATCCGGTAGCCCAACAAGACAACCAGGCCCACGAAGGCCAGCAGAGCAAGCCCGTCGACGTAGGGGCGCGGAATGGCAGGCCAACTCAATCCCAGATGCCCGAACAGCTCTATGTGTTCGCGCAGGAAAAGGGCGCTCAGGATCACACTCACGTGGAAGGTGAAAGAGGCGTAGCTGAATACCGGCAAGCTCCGGTGCAAACGAGTGACCGGGAACACCCAGCTCGCCGTGCTGCGCAGCAGCTGCGCCACTGGGACTGACCGATCGCCGGCCTTTCTTGCGGCGGCGACCAGCACCCAGACTGAGAGGACAGCCTGGCGCAGCAGACCGAGAATGAGGATTACCACCGCGAAGGTCAGCAGCGGGCCCTTGAGAAACGAGAGAAGAACATCCATGTCCATCGCCTCCTTTAACGCACAGCGCTCGCTACCGTGAGGCTCTCGGACACGGCCGTTGCGATCGGCTGCTTATCAGATCTATCAGCCATTCGAACAGGCATTCGAATGGCGCGCAGGATCAGGTCGTGGAGGCCAACGACCTCGGCCGGCACTTTGTGGTATTGCATCAGCTCCCGCATCTGTTTCTTGCAGTTGGCACAGGGCGATACCACGATCTGCGCCCCAGTCGCACGAACCTGTTCGGCCTTGGTCCTGCCGCCGATCTCCATTCGGAACTTGTGAGTCTCGTCCAGCGATACGGTGCCACTACCACCGCCGCAACAGTAGTTCTCGCGTCCATTCGGAGTCATCTCCACGAAATCCTTGACGAAGGAGCGCAGGATGGCGCGTGGTTGGTCGATGATCCAACCAGAACGGGCGATGTTGCAGGGATCGTGATAGGTTACCTTCTCAATGACGACGTTCGGGTCCAGATCCAACTTCCCGGCTTGGAGAAGCTCGTAGGTAAGCTCCATGATATTGACCACCGGAATCTCAGGGCCTCGATTGAAGGTAGGCACGAAGGCCTTGGATGCACGAGAGGCATGGCCGCACTCGCCGATCAGGATCTTCTTCCCATTCAGTCGCCGTGTCTCATTGAGGATCTGATCGTTTACCCTGCCCAGCACCCAGTCGTTGTAGAACAGACCATAGTTGATGGCGTCATAGGCCTGAGTGCCTATGGTCCAGCTCACACCTGCCGCAGTCAGCACCGCGGCAATGCCCATCAGCGTCTCTGCTTCCATCAAGTAGTCGCTCACAGGCGTGAAGAAGACATACTCCGCGTCCTGCACGTCCAGTGGAAAGCGAATTGAGGCACCCTTCTGGTCCTGGAAATCCTCCTCGAGGAATTGAAGTGAATCAATGAGGGCCGGAAGCGGCACACCGGATGTGTTGCGAGTCTTTCCCTCAAGCTGCTCCCGAACCGAGACTACCAACCCCTTGGGCTCGATTCCAGCCTCGCTCAGGACGTACCTGCCGAAGTGTGTGATCAGCCCGTGATCCAATCCCATCGGACACTCCATGGAGCAGCGGCGGCAGGCTGTGCAGCGGTACAGCGATTCGGCAATCTGGTCGACCTTCTCGTTGGTCAATGGGTCATCACCAAGAACCTTGGCGCGCAGCCAACCGCTCGTCGTGAAGTAGCGCTTGTAAACGTCCACGATCTGCTGAGAGCGATGACACGGGATATCCTGCGGGTCCCCGGTAGCCTGATACACCGGACACGTCGTCGCGCACCGTCCGCAGTGGGTCATGCTCCGCGCGTACAGGTCCAGGGCTGGCTTGTAGTTGGAGTGCCTCAGGACTGCCGCGAAGGACTCGAGGAACCTCCGCGCCCTGTCCTCGGCCAATGGAATCTGGTCCAGGTAGTAGAAATAGGGCTGCCTCTTGGCAGCCGCGGCAGGTCCCTGCCCTTCCTGTGCGGTTGTGTTAGTCGTCATTCTGCTTGCCCATCCTCGCTATGCTTGCTGTCACCCGAACGTGTCGTCTGGCTGGGGACATAGCCTGCACGAGGCTATCCTCGTTCCGGGCTGACTAACGTGCTGACATCTCTAGGCTTCAACGCCCATCAGCATCACTGCCGCATTCGGCCGAGAGTGCTGCATCTTTCCTAGATCGCTGATTAGAGCCCAAGAGGGCGCATCGGTGTGTACACTCCTCATATTGAGATCTGAAAACAGACCGTGAAGCGTCTCTGTCTCCGGACTCACGGTCTGTGCTGCCTTCCAAGGACCACGCACGCACAATTGCACTTCATCCGGAGACATACTGCGCGCCAACGCAGCCATTTCCTGCGCGTGCGGTTTGCTCGCGTCTGTGAGGACCATCTGCAGTGCCAATTTGCCGCCGAAGCCGCTGCGGAACTCACGCAGGCCGCCGACGATGCTCTCGAAGCTGCATGGGAACAACGGCCGATTGATCGCCCTGAAGGACTGCTCGTCATAGGCGTCCAACTTGGCCACCACTGTGTCGGCCTTCCCGAGATCCCGCTTCACATCGTCGCGCCAAATCAGGCTTGAGTTCGTGAGGACGGCTACTGGCAGGCCAATGATCTTCCTGGCAAGGTCGATCGACTCGGAGAGGTTGCTGGCCACGGTCGGCTCGCCGTTGCCACAGAACGTGACGCATTCCGCCTTACCCTGCCCCACCGATCGGAGCCCGCACTCCACAGCACTCAAACCCACACACCAGTGGCGCTTGGTCGATGCCTGGCTGTGCTTCTTCTCAGGGCAGTAGACGCAATCGAAAGTACAGCGCTTGTGATCCGAGTCAACCAGGTCCAGACCCAGGGCTGTGCCCAACCGCCACGAGCTAACGGGCCCAAAGATGACGCTCACTGTTGGTTCCTCCTCCTATGACTCCGGGCGACCGCCACGCCAACTGAGCATCGACCGAGCATTAGACGTGAGACCATTAGGTAATCTCCATCGCATGGTTGAGGGCCTGCTGATGTGGAGGCCCCAACGAGTCACAATGCTGCCGCCTTCCAGGAATTGCCGCGCAAAGCCGTAGGCAGCCCATCCGCATTGGGTGAACACTCCTCATCGCAGGCGGTGCACTGCTGCGATTGCTGATCAAACAGAGCACAATAAGTGTTCGGCTGCTTCCAACAGGGCTTACCGTTCTCTTGCGTCGACCTGTGGCAGGGATGGCAAACATCGCTCGTCCAACAGGGATAGAGCCTGAGATAGGCCCGTGCCGACGCGAGATTGAACCCTTCATCTTCAAGAAGATGTTTCACGAACAGAAGGCGTCGGAGATCGTCGTCGGAGTAGCAGCGAAACCCACGCCGCCGCTGCGGGCTGAGCAGAGACTCCCGTTCCCAAACGCGCAGCGTCTCTGGGTGCAAACTAAGTAGTTCAGCAACAATGCCGATGGGGTAGAGACCCGGGCTCTTCACTGCAAATGCCCTCCGTATGGTTGCACGCTATTGTCTGGCCTTTGCCCTGCTTAGCTATGCAGGCAGTATGGCTCTAAATCGTTTTATTGAAGTCCCGAAGCGTTCCACTAATCTACTAACACTCACCATACCAATTCACAACCGCAGACAGCCTATATCGTATGGTTGCACGTTATTGCCTGGCCTTGGCCTTGTCAAGAGATACAAGGCTTGCACAGCTAAATCGTTTCTTTGAGGTCGAAGGGATTTGGGATAGTCAATCAGGGGTTATTATGCCTACTGGAGGCCGAAAACAGCCCATACTGCGAGGAATACAGTCAGCATTGCCTTGTCAAGAAGCGCAGGACATGTAAGTCTAAATCGTTTTATTGAAGGTCATAGAGGTTCTACTATCATGTAGGGGATTCGCCATGCCCATTGGAGGCCGCAGATAGTCTATACCGTAGGCTGTACCCTACTATCCAGCCTTTACCCTGCCACGAGATGCAGGACGCGCGAGGCCAAATCCTCCTGGCGAAGGCCGGAGGATTTCCGCCAAACAGCCCATGAGTTCATTAAATTAAGAGCGAATGTTCAAAACTCGTGGCTAAAACCCTTGACAGCGGAAGAGACGAGGGAGTAGATTCAGTTATGAGCATAAGCTCATAACCAGTTGGGGGACGGTCTGACGACGAGCAGCGGTTTCCCGCTTTCACACATGGAGGTTCGGATCATGAACGGTTTCGGATGGAGTGGTCGAGGGGGTAGGGGAGGCGTCGGCCGCGGCACAGGCTTGGGCCGCTCCGCTGTCCAGGCCCAGCCTCTTCAGGGTTACAGCTACGTGGGCGGTTGCCGCTGCGGCTTCGGTCCCAACGCCTACTACCAGGATGCTTCGGGCCAGCTACTCCCCGCCGCTGCCCTGTACGCCTCCGGCGCCCAGCAGCAGCCCGCCGACGATATCGAGCGGCTCAAGGCGGAGAAGGCCGACCTCGAGCGGAGGCTCCAGGCCCTCGAAGCACGGCTGCAGGGCAACAGCTAGTCCGAGGGGACGGGAGGGCCCCCACCCTCCCGCCTCCACTCACCGAGGAGGTGACATTATGTCGAACAGCGTGAGGAGCTGGGTGAGTTCCATCCTCTCTCGCTCCGGTCGAGGGACGCGCGGAGCTGGTGGCTCGGCGGTCTGCCGTTGCCCCAAGTGCGGTTACACCACGCCCCACGCTAGGGGTGTACCCTGTTCCGCCATCCAGTGCCCCAAGTGTGGTTCTCTCATGAAAGGTGAACAGTGCTAAAGGAGTGCCTGTCGTGAAAATAGCCTTGAGTTCCCAGGGAAACAATCTTGATGCCCCCTTCAGCCCAGTGTTCGGGCGCTGCCCCTTCTACATACTGGTTGATACCGACACCATGGCCTTCCAGCCACTGCCCAACGAGGCCATGAATGCTTCCGGTGGGGCGGGCATCCAGGCGGCGCAGGAGGTGGCGCGGCAGGGCGTGCAGGCAATAGTCACCGGCAATGTGGGCCCCAACGCCTACCAGGTCCTCGCCGCCGCCGGCGTGAGCGTCTACACCTTCGCAAGCGCCTGCACGGTGCGGCAGGCCGCCGAAGCGTTCAAGTCAGGACAACTGACTTCGGTTAGCACCGCCACGGTTGAGCCGCACGCGGGCATGGGGATGATGCGAGGCCCAGGCGCGGGACGAGGGCCTGGAGGTCCGGGGCGTGCCGGTGGAGGCCGCGGCATGGGTGGTGGAAGAGGAAATCGATTCTAATACATATGGAGATGACAGTGAGAATAGCAGTATCAGCCGACAGCAAGGATGGATTGAACAGCGCGGTTAGCCCCCACTTCGGGCGATGCCCCTACTTCGTCATGTTGGACGTGGAGGGCCCGAACATCATCAGGGTCGAGACGGTCGCCAACCCCTACTACGGCAACCACCAGCCCGGCCAGGTGCCCGACTTTATACATGGCCAGAAGGCCGACGTGATGCTCAGCGGTGGCATGGGTGCGGGTGCTGTCTCCTTCTTCAACCAGTACGGCATCGAGGTAGCCACGGGCGCCAGCGGGACCGTGCAGGAAGCGGTGGATCTCTACCTCGCGGGGAGCCTGCGGGGTGTCCAGCCCTGCTGCCCTGACGACGCCGGACACCACCATCACAACGGGTGACCATCATGGCGATCGACTACAACGACAGGGTCATCGCCCATTTCCTCGATCCCCACAACGTGGGGAGTATCGAGGATGCGGACGGCGTGGGGAAGCTGGGCGACCCCGAGTGCGGTGACCTCTTTCTGATGTTCATCAAAGTACAGGATGGCCGCATCAGCGACGTGAAGTACCTGGTCCAGGGTTGCGGTGCGGCCATCGCCACCTGCAGCGCCCTCAGCGATGTCGCGAAGGGGAAGACGATCCAGGAGGCGCTGGAGCTCACCGACGACGACATCTCCGAGGAGTTGGGAGGCTTACCGCTGGAGAAGCTCCACTGCTCCAACTTCGCCGCCACGACCCTTCACAAGGCCATCGAGGACTACCGCGGCCGGAAAGGAGGTGGCTTAAGGGACTGGAGATCCCTCTACACTGGGTCGCGCTCCGGTGGGGGTGATGTCTCATGATCGTCGCTGTAGCCAGCGGAAAGGGAGGCACCGGCAAGACCACAATCGCGACAGGGCTCGCCGTAGTGGCGGCATCGCGCCTGCGGGAGGCGGGCGGCGAAGCAGCCACGGTGACGCTACTTGACTGCGACGTCGAGGAACCGAACGCTCACCTCTATCTTGATCCCAGGCTAGACAGCCGGGAGGTTGTCGGCGTACCTACCCCTATCGTGGACGAGGTGAAGTGCGACCTATGCCGCCGCTGCGCCGAGGTGTGCGTATACCACGCTCTCGCAGTGTTGGGGCGAGGGGTGATGGTCTTCCCTGAGCTTTGCCACGGCTGCGGCAGTTGCACCCTCAACTGCCCCAAGGGAGCCATCAGCGAGAAGATGAGACCCACCGGTGTTATCGAGTCCGGGACGGCAGGGGCGGTCCGTTTCGCCATGGGGGTTCTCAACGTGGGTGAGGCGATGGCCGTGCCGGTGATCCGGCAGTTGAAGAGCCGCTTCGCCGGCCACGATCCAGGATCCCTGGTGATCCTGGATGCCCCGCCGGGCACATCCTGCCCGGTGGTCGAGACGCTGCGGGAAAGCGACTACGTCCTGATGGTCACCGAGCCCACACCCTTCGGGCTTCACGACCTGACGATGGCAGTGGACGTCGCCCGAGACGCCCTCGGTTTGCCCGTCGGCGTGGTCATCAATCGCGACGGGGTCGGCGACACCAAGGTGGATGAGTACTGCCAGCGAGAGGGGATACCGATCCTGATGCGCATTCCCCTGGATCGGCGGATCGCGGAGGCTGGCTCCGTGGGCTTGCCGCTCCCCGTGGCCCTTCCAGAGTATCGCGAGCCCTTCTTGGATCTCTTCCGCCTCCTGTCAAGGGAGGTAGCGCCATGAAACAGATAGTCATCCTCAGCGGCAAGGGCGGTACGGGCAAAACCACGGTGGCCGCAGCCCTTGCTCATCTGGCGTCTCAAGAAGCCACCGTTACCATGGTCGACGCCGATGTGGACGCAGCCAACCTTGAACTGCTACTAGCCCCGGAGAAGTTGGAGACCCACCAGTTCGTGGGAGGCAAGGTCGCCTCCATCGACCAAGAGCGATGCACCGACTGCGGCGCCTGCATCGGATTGTGCCGCTTCGAGGCGGTGAAACGCAGCAGCTCGGGACTGGAGGTGGATCCAGTCGCCTGCGAGGGCTGCGCCTCCTGCTACTACCAGTGTCCAGCCGAGGCCATCCGGATGGAGGACCAGGTGGCCGGTCTCTGGTACCGGTCGGACACCCGCTTCGGCCCGCTGTTCCACGCCTATCTCTACCCTGCGGCCGAGAACTCTGGCAAGCTGGTCACCCTTCTCAAGCAGCAGGCTCGCCAGTCGGCCGAGGATGAGAAACTGGATTATCTGCTCGTGGACGGCCCACCCGGAATCGGCTGTCCAGTGATCGCAGCATGCTCAGGAATGGACCTTGCCCTGCTGGTGACGGAGCCGACGGTAGCAGGCGTCCACGACTTGCGACGAATCCTGGATACGGTGCAGCACTTCCGGGTTCCGGCGGTGGTGGCGATCAACAAGTGCGACCTCAACACGGACCGACGCCGGGAGATCCAGAGCCTCTGCGACGCGCAGGGCATCCTGCTCGTGGCGCAGATCCCCTTCGACACGGCGGTGACCCGCGCCATGGTGCATGGTCGCGTGGTGACGGAGGCAGCAGATGGAGAGACGTCACGGGGCCTGCACCACCTGTGGGAGTGCCTAAGATAGATCTCTCGGGGGCCGCTACCTCTTGGCGGCCCCCATGTCCCCATGCCAACGCCGCCGGCGGTCTCATCGCCAACCCCGCAGTACCCCAAATGATAGGCATAAGATTGTTGCGCGCTTCGATTGAGTACTGGTATACTGAAGTGCTCATAGAGGAGTCGTGGACTGGGTCCCGGGAGGTGACGATGGGTAGGCCGCTTTATCCGATGAGCGTGGCTTCCGAACTCTTGGAACAGCATCCCGAGACGTTGCGTGTGTGGGAGCGAGCGGGCCTCGTGAAACCTGCGCGTAAGAACTCCCATCGACTTTATTCCGACGAGGACCTGGCACGCCTCCGCTTCATCAAGAGCCTGCTGGACAAGGGGCTGAACCTCGCGGGGGCTCGCGCCATCGTGGAGCTTTACCCCTGTTGGTCCATGGATAGCTGCCCCAGGTGCGCCCGCACCACTGAGCAGTCGGGCTGCACCAAGCCCTGTTGGAAGGAGGCCGGTACCTACTGCCAGGTCGGCTTCCTGAGCCCCACCCTCTGTACCGACTGCGCACACCACACAGACTGAGACGGCAGCTCGCCATCTCGCTCCCAGCATCCCCCACTCGCCGCATTCCAGGCCGGCGCGAACTGCTCCATGGCCTGATGCAACCGCCGTCCCGCCTCACCCCCACGCCCCCATATCTCAATTATATTATTGAGATTATTGACATTTGCTTTTCGCAGGTAATACCATAGCCTCAGCTTGAGATGTGCTTGCTTGAGGTGTACTCGCATGACAGACCGCCCCCTTTACAGCATTGGAACCGTCGCTGAGCAGCTGGACGTACACCCGGAGACCCTCCGAGTCTGGGAACGGCATCAAATCCTGAAACCCGCCCGTCGCAGAGGCCAGCGTTGCTACACCGACGCCGACCTGCAACGGCTGCTATTCATCAGGCATCTGATCGACCAGTTGGGACTCAATCTATCCGGTGTTCAGGCCTACGTCCGGCTCTACCCCTGCTGGTGGAACGACAGCTGCCCTTCGCTTCGCTGCACAGCCTCCAGCGTGCCTCACGCCAAACCCTGCTGGAGGCAGCCTCGCGCCAACTGCGCATCGCCACTGCTCGGCTCGGAGCCCTGCCGCTCCTGTAGCGGCACACCGCCGGCCGACATCGCCTCAATCGATGCTGCCTTCGTGATCCCCGTTGACGGCTTCACAGCGGGCAACCCGGATCCACTCAGGAGAGAACTGCCGGCAAAAGATGCGGTGCTGCACAAAGGCAACTCCCGTCCGCTGCTGAAGGCGAGGGGAGTGCCAGGGGCGTAGCGAGGATGCGGGCACCCGGGAGACAACCACCTGGAGGCGCGAACCGCCGGCGATGGCCCGGCTATGGTGGGAGAGGCTGATGGAGAGCTTGGGTTTGGCTCAGTGGGTGATTGTTCTGGGGGCGATCGTCTCCATGCCGCTGCTGGCCTGGTGTTGCGTAAGCTGTGTGGAGTGGAGAGAGCAGCGCGCGGCCCGGACCATAGAGAGGGAGCGAATCGAGGCCGAGCAGAAGGCACGCTTGCTGCTGCGAGACGTGCTGACGGGGGAGGAGTTGCGGCAGTTCATGGCGGATCGCCACCTGCTCGTTCCCAGCCGCAACGTAGTCGGTCGCGACTATCGGGTCTACCCTTCCATTGATCGGCCAGTGGAGGTGTATGAGGCTGGCACACTCGTCGCCAGGCTGTGCCTTCAGCCGCTGAAACGGCTGCCGGTATCGGACCTGCTGGTGCTGCACAAGCTGATGATCGAGGGGAACGAGGCGGAGTATCTGCGTGAGGCGAACGTAGTTGGGGACACGAGGTGACGCCTCTAGGATAGCCAGTCGCGATTGAACGCTGTTCGGCCTGGAGCGCAATGCGGGCACGACTTATGCTTTCGAGCATATGCTCATAACTCGGGCATGGCAGCCAGCGTGGCCGGGCTGTGAGAACGGACGAGACATCAGTAGAAGTCTCGCCCGCCTTGAGGGAGGTGAAACATGGGCATTCTGCGAGTCATGTCGACCTCGGGCGACCACACAGTAACGTGGGATCGGAAGCAAGCCGAGACCGGCGACCCCGAGGCCTTGGAGGCCATTCGGGAGGTGGAGCGCATCTTCGAAGAGCAGCGTAGCCAGGGGGCCACCGCATTCCAGGTGAAACCCGGCATGCCGGCCAAGAAGCTGGAGCGGTTCGACCCAGAAGCCGAGCAAATCGTCGTGGTGCCGAGAGTCGCGGGTGGATAGCCGAGGGTAAGGCAGGGAATCGGTCTGCCCAGACGGCTTGACAGCAGGCTGACGCAGGCCTATTATGAGCACATGCTCATAATAGGCCTGCGTCTCATAGTAGGCCTGCTCCGTACGAGATCCGCGAGCCGTTGCAGCTCACGTGAAAGGGAGGCACCAGTGGCAATTATCGACGAACTCATCGCATCGATTCGCGCCGATTCGCCGGTCCGAGAGGTCCGGGTCGGGCTGTTTCAGACCGCGGTCCTGGCAGATCGGTGTGGGCTGGCGTCAACCTTATCGCAGAGCCACACCTGCCACGGGCACGCAGCCATGCGAGACGCGGGACTACTCTCGGAGCGAAGCGCCCGGCAGCTCGCATACCTGGCACGGAGTGGAGTTCCCCTGGAGTCGGCAGTAGGCGTCGCCGCCCTGAACGCGCTGTTGGATACGGACGAGGCCAACTGTGTCGAGGTCAATGCCGGAAGTCTTCTGCTGGAGCGGGCACGGGGGAAGAGAGTGGCGTTGATAGGACACTTCCCCTTCGTCCCGGACCTCCGCCAGGCAGCTCGCCAGCTCTCGGTGCTGGAGATCGACCCTCGAGAGGGTGATCTCGAGGCAGGCGAGGCCGAGCGGGTCATTCCCGAGGCCGATGTCGTTGCCATCACCGGCAGCAGCCTCGTCAACCGCACCTTCGACGGGCTGTTAAAGCTGTGTCACCCCGATAGCTTCGTGGCTATCCTCGGCCCCAGCACGCCGCTCTCGCCCCTACTCTTCGACCATGGTGTAGACGCCCTATCAGGGACCCTGGTCACCAACCCTGAACTGGTGCTGCGCTGTATCGAGGAGGGTGCGACCTACCGGCAGATCCGGGGAGTCAGGCGCGTTACTCTCTTCAGGGAAGGTAGATAGCCAGACCGCGGGAAACAGCGTGAGCAATCCACTGTGAACTATGAATAGGCCTGTTGCACTCAGCATGTTGACCACTGCCAGGCAGCACACTATCATGTCACAGGAATGAGCTCATAGCTGGAAGGGAAGACGGTGGTAAGACCGCGCAAGCCCCGCAGAGTCTGTTTTCTGCCAGGGATCACCTACTTCAAACCTCAAGGTATACCCATGTTGTTCCTGTCCCGACTGGGGCAGGTGGCGGGAGACGCCGTCACCGCGACCAGGCCGGGGGTTAGAGCAACCTGAGTGAAGAGGCTGATCTTTCTCCCGTCCCGAAACCTGGCGACCGTCATCCCCATTGTCCTGACCCTGGGCTTTGTGCTGGGGCTATCCTTCGACACCAGCCTGCTGAACCGCTACATACTGGTAGTCGCGGTGCTGATGATCTATCCATCAATGATCGGCTTCAGACTGAAAGACCTCGTCAGCCTCTCTGATACAAGGCTTCTGCTCACCTGTTTCGGTATCAACTTCCTGCTTATCCCGCTACTTGCCTACATCCTCGGGGTCTCCTTCTTACTTCGCGACCCGCAACTCTTCGCCGGCCTGGCGATCACATCTCTGCTCCCCACTGCCAACATGACAATAGCCTTCACAATGATGGCGGGGGGTAACGTCCCGGCCGCCGTCAAGCTGACCGTTATTAGCCTCGTCCTTGGTGCACTGCTCGCCCCCTGGTATCTGCTGGTGATGATTGGCAAGTACGTTCCCCTCGATCTGCTGGCAATCATGCAGACGATAGGCATCGTGGTGTTCCTACCCCTGGTCACGGGCATGGCCACCTACTCCTGGCTAATGAAGCGGTACACCCAGGAGCAGTTCTCCAGGAGGATCAAGCCTTACCTGCCCGCCGCGACTGCCTGGGGGATGATCTACATTATATTCACCAGCATCAGCGTCAACGCCCGGAGGATCATGTCCAATCTGGACTTGCTTCTCCTCGGCCTGGCAGTCCTTGCCCTCTTCTACCTGATCAATATGGGTATCGGGGTACTGGTCGGCCGGCACTTCTTCGAGAGGAAGGATGCCGTGGCGCTGGTCTATGGCACCGTCCTCAGGAACCTATCCATCTCGATCGGCCTGGCCGCCACCGCCTTCGGGCCCAACGCTGCCGTGATGGTGGCGCTGGCCTTCGTGGTGCAGAGCCAGACGGCTGCCTGGTTTCTCCGGCTCAATCAGAGTCTGGGCCTCTTCCCTTCTAGGAGCGACTCGGTTCGACCCACGGCAGCCACCTCCATCAGCCCTCGGTAAGACAGAGGAGACGATGGTAAGACCGCGCAAGCTTCGGAGAGTCACCTTTTTGCCTGGGGTCACCTATTTCAAGCCTCAAGGCATACCTATGCGGCTCTTGGAAGAGGTGCATCTCTCGGTGGACGAACTGGAGGCACTCCGCCTCAAAGATCTGGAAGGGCTGGAGCAGGAGGATGCTGCCCAGAAAATGGGGATCTCGCGACAGACCTTCCAGCGGGTGTTGGAGGATGCCCATCGAAAGGCGACGGAAGGCCTTGTGAGGGGAAATGCCCTGCGCATCAAGGGCGGTGACTACGAGTTGGGACCCATCCGCTTCCACTGTCGCCGCTGCGGCCACCGATGGGAGCAAATGCTCGCAAACGGAACGCCGATCCCGTGCCCGAGCTGTGAGGAGGAGTTGCCCGAGACAGCATTGCCGCCCTCAACCAGGGCTGGTGGCAGGGAGCGCCATCGCCATGGTCAGATTGGGCATTTAGAGAACAAGCGTCTCGGCCACAACCGCTTGGGGGCAGGCGATTAGGCTGACCCCTGATGCGCCGATGGTCGCACTAGCCGCCACTCTCCACGCGTTGACAAGAAGCCGCCTTCAACTTCCCTCTCTCCACGACTTCCTCCTCTGGCAACTCGCTTCCCATCCTCAGTGTCGAGGCAAGAATCCCCAGCGGCCACGAGCCGTCCGAGCATGGGACAGGGATTCGCGGCAGACAAGAACCTCTTCTCTGCTGGCTGTTCCACAGTACGGCACACCCTCGAGTTATGAGCAAATGCCCACGAATCGCCCCTGAACCCTTGACTCCGGCCTGCCTTCGGCGTATTGTAGATTATGAGCTTATGCTCATAACACCCTCGGCGAGATGGCGCAGGGGATCATCGCCATGTACGGTTTCGACTATTGAATGATGGAGTGCACAGTATGAAGATCGCGGTAAGTGCCATGGGGCACGACATGGACGCCCCCTTCAGTCCGGTGTTCGGACGCTGCCCCGTCTACGTCATCGCGGACACCGAGACCATGAGCTTCCAGGCGGTCCCCAACCAGGCTGCCTCGGCCGCCGGCGGCGCCGGAATCCAGGCAGCCCAGGATGTGGCCAACCGCGGGGTGAAGGCCGTCGTCACCGGCAACATCGGGCCCAACGCCTATCAAGTGCTCGCTTCGGCAGGAGTGCCTGTGCACATCTTCGCGGGCGGCACCGTTCGACAGGCCGTGGAAGCCTACAGATCCGGACTGCTCGGCTCGGTCAGCGCACCAACTGGGCCGGCCCATGGTGGCATGGGGATGATGCGAGGGATGGGGATGGGTCGTGGAATGGCAGGTCAGAGAGGCTTCGGCTTCGCGGGACAGCCCTCTGCCAATCAGCCCATCTCACAGCCGCCCACCTCTGGTGTCGGCCCGTCGCCTCGGAGCAACGACGTAGCCAGCCTCAAGGCCGAGGTAGCAGAGCTTCGAGAGCGCCTGGGGAGGCTGGCCGACCGAATCGAAGGGCAATGAGTTCAATCGCCTTTGGCAAGTGTTGGACGCCGACCTCAAGATCCGGGCGGCGAAACGTGGGCATCGTCTCTGAATGGACGTTTTGAGTTCCGGCCTCGCTGCACTTGAAGGAGATATCAACGCTGTCCACCACATCGAAGACCGCGCGCCAGGAGCGTAGCATGTTCTGGAGTAACGACCTGGTAACGTGAGCCGAGGTGTTCCATGAGTTTCGTATATGGCCCCGTGCCCTCTCGACGGCTGGGGCAGTCTCTGGGGATAGATCCAATACCATCTAAGACCTGCAACTACAACTGCGTCTACTGCCAGTTGGGCCGGACCAGGTTGCTCACCAACGAACGAAAGGACTTCTTTCCCCCGGAGTGCATTCTAGCGGAAGTGGAGTCCTCTCTGACCGCGCACAAGTCAGGAGATATCGACTGCGTCACCTTCGTGGGCCAAGGCGAGCCTCTCCTCTGCCATAGTCTGGGCGTACTGATCCGTCGCGTGAAGGCGGTCTCGGACCTACCTGTGGCGGTCATCACTAATGGCTCCCTCCTGTGGCAGCCCGAGGTACAGCAGGAGTTGCAGGCAGCCGACATCGTGATGCCTAGTTTGGACTGTGTAGACGAGTCCACCTTCCGCACGCAGTTCCGTGGCCGGCTCTGGGTCGAGGTGATGCTGCTCCAAGGGGTGAACGACGGGGAGCCAGCCCTGTTCAGGCTGCGCGACGCGCTGGCCTTCCTTCGCCCAGACCAGGTACACCTGAACGTGCCAATCCGACCACCCGCCGAGAGCTGGGTGGAGCCGCCCGACGAGGAGGGCCTAATGCGCGCCGTCGCGATTCTGGGGGAAGCCGCCACCGTGGTAGCTCCCTACGAAGGAAGCTTCGATCTCTCCAGGAATCTGCCGCTGGGAGAGGCCATCCTCGAAGTGATCCAGCGCCATCCGATGAGGCAGGAGGAGGTGCTGCGGACCCTGAGCGACTTGCCATCCAGCGTGGTGGAGACCGCGCTGGCGGAACTCGAGGCTGAGGGTCGGGCGCGGCGTGTGGAGTTCCGCGGACACGTCTTCTGGCGTCACACTACGGTACCACCAGCGGACAACCCAGATGATACAGAAGGGCAATCGCGCCGTGGTCGCGCGATGTCGAGTTGAAAGGAGAAGCGGTCTCAGTGGAACAGCAATCGATCAAGAGTCAACAAGCTCCGGAACCCATCGGCCCGTATAGCCAGGCGATCCGCCTGGGGCAGTTGGTCTACCTCTCGGGGCAGACCGGCACGGATCCTGGCACCAGCAAGTTGGTCGCGGATGACATCGAAAGCCAGACTCGCCAGGCGATGAAGAACCTGGAGTCCATCCTGCGAGCGACCGGGAGCTCCCTCAAGCAGGTAGTCAAGACAACCGTCTTCCTCACCGACCTGTCGGAGTTCAAGGCGATGAACGCCGTGTATGCCCGGAGCTTCGTGGAGATGCCCCCAGCGCGGTCGACCGTACAGGTGGCAGGGCTGCCGGGGGGTGCGAAAGTGGAGATAGAGGCAGTAGCTTTCATACCATGAAGAGATCGGCATCGTGTTGCGGGGCGCCTCCAGCCAAGCGCCTCAGCCTCTCTGATGCCGACGACAACAGTCAGACCGTGATGGCGCATCGAGTGCTGGGTGGATAGGGAAGCGAAGTGTGTGAGTTCCAACTCAGGAGCAGCGCAATGACATTGACAGACAAGACGATAATTTGCCGGGACTGCGGCCACCAGTTCATCTTCAGCGTTGGCGAGCAGGAGTTCTTCGCTCAGAAGGGCTTCACCAACGAGCCGAGCCGATGCCCCGAGTGCAGGGCGATCAACAAGGCGAGCCGCGGCGGTGGGGGGTATTCCGGCGGTGGATACTCCAGCAGTGGACGTGGTCGCTCGCAGCGAGAGATGTACCCAGCCATCTGCGCGCGCTGTGGCATAGAGACCGAGGTGCCATTCCAGCCCAGGGACGACAGGCCCGTCTACTGCTCGGACTGCTATAAAGCCATCCAGCATAGGGAAGGACAATGGTGAAGCGGAATATCACCTGGACGCAATTCGAAACGCAAAACGCCAGCCATGGCGCTAGGATTAGGGTATCCTAATTTAGTATTCCCTAATTATTGGAGGCAGATGTGCTCACCCGGCAGGCAGAGGAGTATCTAGAGGCCATCGCTCGGCTGGAGGAAAAGGGCGCGCTCGTGACCACCTCGGCCCTGGCCAGCGAGCACGGCGTGTCACCCCCGTCGGTGACCGAGATGGTGCGACGGCTTTCGAAGCAGGGCCTGGTGAGCTACGAGGCCCGAGGCAGGGTCGCGCTCACTGATCGAGGCCGCACCATGGCTCGATCGGTGGTGCGTCGCCACAGACTCTGGGAGAGATTCCTCCACGACGTGTTGCGGGTAGAGTGGGATCGGGTATATGAAGAAGCCTGCCAGTTGGAGCACGTCACCTCCCCCATCGTCGAGGAGCAGTTGGCCAGAGCGGTGGGCATCAATACCACCTGTCCCCACGGGCACGCGATTCCGACAGACACCGGCCCAATGATCTCCCCCGCCACCATTTCCCTCGTCGATCTACCACCATCTCAACCGGCTCGCGTCGCCAACGTGAAGGGGGACGACCCTGCCCTTCTACGGCAACTCGGCAGGGCGGGAATACGGCCGGGGGCTTTGATAGAGGTGTCCTCCTCTAGTCCTGGAACCGGCGACATCCTGGTGAAAGCAGGAGGGAACAGCTACCCACTGCCCCTGGAGGTGGCGCGGGAAGTCAGAGTGGTCCTCGTCGGACCGAAAGAACTGGAGCCACGCACGGTTTCCCTGGCCGCACTGGTCCCAGGCGAGGCTGGGATGGTGGAAGAGGTGATGCCCGGGAAAACTTCCTGACGCGCTGCTTGGAGCTTGGTTTCACTCCGGGCACGCCAGTCATCGTGGTCCAGAACGCTGGAAGTGGCCCCATAATCGTGCGAGTACGCCAGAAATTGGTCGCTCGGGTCGAGGAGTTACTGGGCGCGGCGACGACGCAGCCTTTTCCCAGACGCTAGCTTGCGTTGAAGCTGTTGGAAGGCGGATTTCCGTATAGCCTCGTCGGTGGCCGCTGACTCGCAAGGAGGACACCGCCATCGGCGTCTTCTTCGCTGCAACCATGGCTCTAGGCATCCTCTTCATCGAGCTGATGCGCGGCTACAAGGAGCTGCTGTTCATCACCTTCGACCCGGAGATGGCCCGAGTAAGCGGGCTGCCCGCGGAGAGGCTTCACCTACTTCTCCTCAGCCTGATGGCGCTCACCATCGCGCTCTCGATCATGGTGGTCACGGCCACCATTGTCTTCTTTCTAAGTGCGTTCCTTTCCCCCCGGAAACGAGGGTTACACTTCTACCCGCGCGCGATCCACGGCTGCTGCCGAAGGCTAGCCTCGGTCGGCGAGCGGCTTCGCCTCCCATGAAAGAAAGCGGGTAGGGGGCACAGGAGGGGCTTGGAGGAGGGATCAGGTATGGAAGCAACCGGGTATGTTCGACGTCTACGGGAGAGCGTGGGACACGACCCCCTATTGGTCACATCGGTGGCCGCCTGTCTCCGGGACGAGAGAGGTCGTATCTTGCTGCTCCGGCGCGCCGACGGAGGTGATCTCTGGGGCTTTCCGGGCGGAGCGATGGAGTTGGGTGAAGGAGCGGTTCAGTCGATGGCACGCGAGGTGCGCGAGGAGACTGGCCTGGAGGTCGAGCCGGTCGCCCTGATAGGTGTCTACTCTAGCCCCGAGCACGCCTTCGCCTACCCGAATGGAGATCAGGTGCAGCCAGTGACGATCTTTTTCGAGTGCCGAATTTTGAGCGAGGAGCCCAGACCGGACCTGGACGAGATCCTGGATGCCCGCTATTTCGGCCCCGAGGATGAGTTGCCGCCCATGCGCCCTTGCTGCATCGACAAGGCCCGAGATGCTTTCCTATTCCGCGGGCAGCCCTTCCTTCGCTAGGGCCATCGTCGGTCTTGACACCGGCAGCCCACAGGAATATTACGAGCATAAGCTCAGAACTTCGTGCCGGTAAAGCGGCGGCGAGGAGCCCAGGTGGCTTCCAAAGAGAGGCCGGCCACAGTGGACATTCTGAGTCTAGGTCTGGCGGGACTTGAAGGGGCATCAACGATGTCCACCATATTGGAGACCTCGCTACGGGGGCGGACCATGTGCAGGAGTAGCGATCTGGGAATGTGATCTGAGGTGTTCCGGGGAAGCCGCCACCGTGGTGGCCCCCTACGAAGGAAGCTTCGATCTCTCCAGGAATCTGCCGCTGGGAGAGGCAATCCTTGAGGTGATCCGCCGCCACCCGATGAAGGAGACGGAGGTGCTTCAGGCCCTGTGCGACCTGCCGTCCAGGGTGGTGGAGAGCACATTGGCTGAACTGGAGGCCGAGGGTCGGGCGCGGCGTGTGGAGTTCCGCGGCCAGCTGTTCTGGCGTCACGCTTCAGTGCCTCAAGCAGACAATGCAGACAATCGGGAACGGCCATCACGTCGGGGTCGCGCGAGGTCGAATTGAAAGGAGAATTGTCTTCAGCGGTGGTGTATAGGTTGTCGAAGTGTATTAGTTCCATCTTGGGAGCAGCGTAATGCCATTGACAGACAAAACCATCATTTGCCGAGACTGCGGCCGCCAGTTCGTCTTCACTGTTGGCGAGCAGGAGTTCTTCACTCAGAAGGGCTTCACCAACGATCCCTCTCGGTGCCCAGAATGCCGTGCTGTGCGCAAGACCACTCGGCACGAAGGCTACTTCAACAATGGACGTGGCCGACCACAGCGAGAAATGTACCCTGCGGTTTGCGCTCGCTGTGGCAGAGATACCGAGGTGCCTTTCCAGCCCAGGGACGGCAGGCCGGTCTACTGCACCGAGTGCTACAGGGCGGTCCGGCAAAAGGAAGGGCAGTGGTGAAGTAGGACCCACGTCCTAACTCGGCAGAGCCGAAAC
>DIXP01000054.1:68586-69020 GCA_002436065.1 Chloroflexi bacterium UBA6077 | reverse complement strand
CAGAGCAAGCTAGCCATCAAGGCAGCGCAGGCGAACCTCGACGAACTGAAAGCAGGACCGAAAGACTACGAACTATGGGCAGCGCAGCAGGCAGTGGACTCGGCGAGGAGTGCCCTGGATGCAGCGAACGACCGAGTACAGACCTGGCAAGGGACGAGCACAGATGCCGAGAAGATGGCCAGCGGAGCGACCAGCTCCAGCCAAGCAGTGACCGGGAGCCAGGCCGCGCAAGTAGCGCTGGACGCGGCAGTGGCGAAGCTGAACTACCTGAAAGGAAGACCCTACCCCCACGAAGTGCAAGGAGCAGAGACGACGCTGTACACCGCTCTAGCGAACTATGAGAGCGGCAAAGCCAGGTTAGAGCAGCTACAGCGAGGAGCGACAGCGCAGGACCTGCAGCAAGCCGAGGCGACCGTGCAGACAGCGGAGGCAGG
>DIXP01000054.1:0-68509 GCA_002436065.1 Chloroflexi bacterium UBA6077 | reverse complement strand
ATAGAAGGGATAGTGGCGGAGAGACAGGGGAGCATAGGGACGCTGGTGAGCCCGGCCAGCCCGATAGTGACCCTGGTGAGCCCCGAAGTAGAGCTAACGCTTGGTGTAGAGGAAGGGCAGATAGGGCAGGTGAAGGAAGGGCAGAAGGCCGAAGTAGTGGTGACAGCCTACCCGAACGAACCATTCCAAGCGAAAGTAGAGCTGATAGCGCCGACAGCGGACCCGAAGACCCGAACCTTCCAGGTAAAGGTACGGCCAGAGACGGAGGAAGGGAAGCTGAGGGCAGGGATGTTCGCGCAGGTGCAGATAGTGGTAGCAGAGAAGGAGAGAGCGCTGCTGGTGCCAAAGGAAGCCATAGTCACGAAGGGAGGACAGACCCTCCTGTTCGTCGTGAAGGGAGATATGGCCGAGGCGAGGCAAGTAAAGCTGGGACTGAGCCAGGATGGGACGATAGAGGTGCTCAGTGGGGTAGAGGCTGGGGAAGAGGTGGTGGTAGCTGGAGGGAACGACCTCCGAGATGGTGACAGGGTGAAGAGGTCGTAGAGCACTCTCGTCGTGGCCGACCCAGGGCTGGGAGCGCGGGCGGCTCCGCCGCCTATTGTGGATGGGGGGATTCCCAAAATAGCCTGTTGACTCCCATAGCTCTTGCCTCTATACTGGTTAGCGTCAGATGTTATATGGACGATGAACGGGACTAGTAGGCGCTAACGCTCAGGGTCAGAGAGCCGGGGTAGGTGAGAGCCGGCACCGGGCGCGTCGTTGAATGGACCCGCGAGTCGCAGGCCCAAAGGGTTCACCCTGAGTAGGCTGCGCCGGATTGGCCCCCGTTATCAGGGCGCCGGGTATCGGAGACAGATAGGTCTCCCGTACCTGTAGTGAGATGCTGGTGAGGTCCGTCTGAATTGACCTCACGGTAACCAGGGTGGCACCACGGAGGCAACGCCTCTCGTCCCTAGGACGAGGGGCTTTCTTTTTGCCCAGATCGCGAGGACAAAGGTGGAAGATATGGTACGGGTGACGTCAGCTGCCGAAGGCAAGGCCCACCAGGGTGGGTTCCGGCCGGTGTGGCACGAGACGCCACCCGGCTCGTGGCTGCGGGGGCGGTGACGCCCCTTTTCGGGACGGGGGGGGGTGGACCTAACCCCCCGGCCCCCTTCCCGATACGGGAAGGGGGAGTGATCAGTCCCCTCTCCCGCGGGGAGAGGGAGTGGACGGCTTGCCTCGCTCAGCACTCAGTACTGTATTTGGAGAGGAAAGATGAACGCAGCACAACGAGCTACCAAGATAACCCTGGAAGAGCACGAGATGCCCACCGCCTGGTACAACGTGGCGGCAGACCTGCCAGAGCCGCTGGCCCCGCCGCTGCACCCCGCCACCGGGCAGCCCCTGGGGCCCCAGGACCTTGCGCCCCTCTTCCCTATGGAGGTGATCCGCCAGGAGGTTTCCACCGAGCGGTACATCGAGATTCCGGAGGAGGTGCGAGATGTCTACCGCCTCTACAGGGCCACGCCGCTCATGCGAGCTCGGCGGCTGGAGAAGGCGCTCGATACTCCGGCGAAGATCTTCTACAAGTACGAGGGGGCCAGCCCTGCCGGCAGCCACAAGCTGAACACCGCCGTGGCTCAGGCATACTACAACAAGATCGAGGGTGTGAAGCGACTCTCCACCGAGACCGGAGCCGGACAGTGGGGGAGTGCCCTCGCCATAGCCTGCTCCTTCCTTGGCCTGGAGTGCATGGTCTATATGGTGAAGGTGAGCTACTACCAGAAGCCCTACCGGAAGAGCCTGATAGAGGCATTTGGTGGACGGGTCATCCCCAGCCCTAGCCCCGAGACGGCGGTCGGCCGGGCGGCTCTGGCCAGAGATCCGGAGTCCACCGGCAGTCTGGGGCTTGCCATCAGCGAGGCTGTCGAGGATGCCGTCGGTCGAGAGGATACCAAGTACTCCCTGGGCAGCGTCTTGAACCATGTCCTGCTGCACCAGACCGTGATCGGCCTGGAGGCGAAGAAGCAGCTTGAGAAGGCCGATGCCTACCCTGACGTGGTGATCGGATGCGTGGGCGGAGGTAGCAACTTCGGAGGCATCGCCTTCCCCTTCGTTAAGGACCGCCTGGCCGGGCAGAAGGTGCAGTTCCTTGCGGTGGAGCCGTCGGCCTGCCCCACCCTGACCAAGGGGGTGTTCGCTTACGACTACGGCGACACGGCTAAGATGGCCCCGGTGGTCCAGATGTACACCCTGGGCCACGACTTCATGCCCGAGGGGATCCACGCGGGTGGCCTGCGATACCACGGTATGTCGCCCCTGATCAGTGCCCTCTACCACCAGGGGATCATCAGTGCCGTGGCGCTGCCCCAGAAGAGCGTCTTCGCCGCGGCCCTCCAGTTCGCTCGGTCAGAGGGGCTCGTCGTGGCTCCGGAGTCGGCCCACGCGGTCAAGGCAGCCATCGACGAGGCGCTGAAGTGCAAGGAGTCGGGTGAGGCCAAGACCATCCTCTTCAACCTCAGCGGCCACGGCAACTTCGACATGGCCGCCTATGACTCCTACCTCTCCGGCAAATTGGAGGACCTCGATTACCCCTCCGCCCTGGTGGAGAAGTGCCTGGAGGATCTGCCGAAGGTAGGCTGAACGAATACAGCCGCAGTCTCGCAGACCGCGGCTGTCTGGATGTGAGCTTTAGAACCGCCGCGGTTTCCGAAACCGCGGCGGTTCTGCACGTTGCTACAACAGCGACGCCAGGGGCGTGCACTCGTATCCGAATGCGTCGGCCACACCCTGGCAGGTGACCTTGCCGTCGTGGGTGTTCACGCCCTTGGCCAGGTCGGGCATGCAGCGAACCGCTTCCCGGAAGCCCAGCTTCGCCAACCGCGAGGCGTAGGGCAGGGTGGCGTTGGACAGGGCGTAGGTGGAGGTCCGGGGCACCGCGCCCGGCATGTTGGGTACAGCGTAGTGCACCACCCCGTCCACCAGGTAGGTAGGTTTGCTGTGGCTGGTGACGTGGGAGGTCTCGATGCATCCTCCCTGGTCGACGGCCACGTCGATCACCACGCTCCCAGCCTTCATGGATGAGATCATCTCCCTGGTCACCAGCCTGGGGGCCTTCGCTCCGGCCACCAGCACGGAGCCGATCACTGCATCCGCCGTGGACACGGCATCGGCGATGTTCCTGGGGTTGGAGCTGAGGGTGGTGAGGCTGCCGTGGAGCACCTGGTCCAGGTAGCGCAACCGGTTCAGGTCCTTGTCTATGAGGGTCACGTGGGCGCCCATGCCGAGGGCTATCTGGGCGGCGTTGGTGCCGACGGTCCCACCCCCTATGACCACCACGTCCGAGGGGCGCACCCCGGCCACGCCTCCCAGCAGCTTGCCTCGCCCACCGTGGGGCTGTTCCAGGTAGTGGGCGGCAACCTGGACGGACATACGCCCTGCCACCTCGCTCATGGGGATCAGCAGCGGTAGGGACCGATCCGGCATCTCAACCGTCTCGTAGGCTACGCCGGTGACCTTCTTCTCTATCATCGCCTTGGTCAGCTCTGGCTCCGCTGCCAGGTGCAGGTAGGTGAACAGCAGCATCCCTTCGCGCAGCAGCTTGTACTCCGAGGGCAGGGGCTCCTTTACCTTGAGGACCATATCGGCTTCGCTGAAGGCATCCTCGTGGGATACCAGGGTGGCGCCGGAGCGGAGGTACTCGTCGTCGGAGAAGCCGCTGCCCACGCCGGCATCAGCCTCTACCAGCACCCTGTGTCCCATGCTCACCAACAGCTCCACCCCTCCAGGGGTCGCCGCAACCCGGCACTCGTTATCCTTGATCTCCTTGGGTACACCAACAATCATCATCGAATCTCCTACTACAGCCTGGATAATCCTCTCTGTCAGGCTGAGCAGCATAGGCTCGGATTTCTCCTTGCCTCGATTGTAGCCCTCACCGCCTCTTGCATACAAGGGAGCAGGCAATCCTCATGGATTGCTAAGTGGCGCATCCGACGAGTCCACATCGCTTTCCGTGGGGGTGAGCCCGATCACTTCAGTGTCGGGCTCGCGCCCATGGCGAAGCTGTCTCGGATTTGGTGGATGCGCCGCTTAGTGCGTCGTTCCCAACGTAGGGCGGGGGTTTATCCCCTGCCGCCCGGCGGTGGTGGGCAACGCGGTAGGGGATGGCCAACGTCGCGGTGTGGAATGGCGAGCGGCGCGGTGAGGAGATGGGCAGCATCGCGCGTCCATGTCCCGTGGGCGGAAGGGGACGAGCCCCTTCCCTACGACACGTTGGGGTATTGCGGAACGACGCACTTAGGCTAGCTGCTTAGAGCGACTCCAGGTCGGGTGGGAAGCCGTTCAGGTCGCGGTGATACTCCTTGAAGCCCCACGAGAAATCCCAGGGCTCGACCACGAACTCCAGCACCGCCGGCACTCCCCGACTGTTGGCCCCCAGGGCTCGCTCCAGCGCGGGTCTGATCTCCTCAGGCTGCTGCACCTTCTCGCCGTAACAGCGGTTGGCCTTAGCGATCTGGACGAAATCCGGCTGTACATCGAAGTCTACGGCAATGTAGCGTTTGTTCAAGGCACGAGAGTGGAGCTTGATCCACCCCAGCGAGTTGTTGTTGAGAATCACCCAGGTCACGGGTGCATGATACTGAACGGCCGTGGGAAGTTCGTGCATGCCCATCTGGAAGGCGCCGTCGCCGGTGGTGCACACCACCTTCTTATCCGGACGGGCCAGTTTAGCGCCTATGGCGCCCATCACCCCCATTCCCATGCAGGTCTGCTCCGCCGGTACCATGCAGTGGCCGCCCTCGGGCACCTGGTAGTAGGGGTAGTAGTAGGCCCAGAGATCCTGAGAGCCGTTCTCGCAGACGAGGACCGTGTCCCGCCCGAAGACCCGGCTCATCTCCCATACCACCCGCTTGGTCCGAATGGGTACCGAGTTGGCGCTGCTGCACTCCTCCGCCACCTCGGCCTCGTATCCTTGCCGAGCCGCCGCGATAGCCTCGGCTCGCGCCCTGACCGCTGCCTCATCGATGGTCCGGCCGCGGAGTTCCTGAACGATCGCGGATGCTGCCAGGCGTGCGTCGGCAGTCACCGCCAACTCCGGCACGAAGTTGCGGCCGAACTCGAAGGGGTCGATGTCGATCTGCACGAACCTGGCGTCGGCTGGCAGATGCTTCCAGGCAGCCGAGGAGAACTCCTCGTGCCTGCACCCGACCGAGAGCATGAGATCCGTCTCGCGGTAGGCCTGCTTGCTGAGCTTGTTGAAATACAGGCCGGTCATTCCCAGCGCGAGGGGATGAGTTTCGGGGATGATGCCACGTCCCGAGAGGCTAGTGAGCACCGGCATGCCGAGCATTTCCGCGATCTGGCGCAACCCGTCCCCGGCCCCGGCGAGCACTGCTCCGCCTCCAGCCACCAGGACCGGTCGCTGCGCGGCGAGCAGCAGATCGACCACCTGCTTCACCGCCATGGGATCGGGCGCCGGCGGCGCTGCGGGCTTGGTAGGGAGATAAGGGGGCATCTCGACTTCTTGTACGGCCAGATCCAAAGGTAGTTCCACGTAGACGGGGCCGGGCTTGCCGCCGGCGGCAATGGAGAAGGCCCGACGCATGGCCCACGCTACTCGCTCCGGCCGATCCACCCGCACCGACCACTTGGTAACCTCCCTGAAGGTAGCCATGTGATCGACCTCCTGGAAGGCTCCCATGCCGTTCTTCGAGGTCGCGGTGCCCGGCCCGAGGAGGATGATCGGAGCGCAGCCGGAGTATGCCTCCAGCATCCCGGGAAACATGTTCGCCAGACCGGGCCCCGGAGGGGCGAAGCATACCGCGGGTTTCCCGGTAAGCCTGCTCTCGGCCATGGCCATGAAGACGGCCGCTACCTCGTGGCGCACCAGCACCGGTTGGATATCCGGGCAATCGTATAGGGCATCGTAAAGCTGCCTCGGGTGTCCGGGTAGACCGTAGAGTCTCTCTACCCCCTCGGCCTGCAAAGCTTTCACCACTGTCTGCCAAGCGTACTCTTTGACCATGATCACTCCCCTGGGTGTTGTAGCTGGGACAATCGAAAGAGGGAATTGGAGAATCGGTTCTCGACCCACAGTATGGCGACATCCGAGGTTCTGTCAAGAACCGGCTCAATTGGATTCCTGCGGAGACGGGAATTGTCCATGGGCTTGCAGCCCACCAACCAGGCATGAAAAGGTGGCTGATTGGTATTGGGCGGAACAGGCCTGGATTCCCGCTTGCGGCGGGAATGACGGGGTGGGGGAGTCGCCCGTTTTCAGAGGAATGACGGTTACCATTGCCCTTGTCAGGACTGCCTACTCTTATGGTGCAATTTCAGTGAGGGAATACGGCCCTTGCGGCGAGAGACCTTCATCTGCTATCATATCCTGGCGCTGAACGGGAGTAGTAAGCCACGCCACGCAGAGAGCCGGGAGGGTGGAAACCGGCAGGGCAGGCGGAAGCCACAGGCCGAACTCGCCCGGGAGCAGCAGCGGTGAATGGCAGTAGTCGCTGCCGGATGGCGACCGTTAGAGCGCCATAGAGCGGACGATCGGATCCCGTATCATCTTGGGGCAGTGGCGCAGCGGGAGCGCGCTTCCTTGGCATGGAAGAGGTCAGGGGTTCAATTCCCCTCTGCTCCACCATTTCGGGCTCCTCGGCAAACAGGAGTCCCGCAGAGCACCTCGCATCAAAGCGAGGTGGGGATCGAAACGTCAAGCAGGGTGGTACCGCGGAACGCCTTTCGCCCCTGAATCAGGGTGAAAGGCTTTTTTTTGAGTTGTCAGCTATCAGCTGTCAGCTCTTTTCGTGGTCGATGGTCAGAGGCTGGTTGAAGGAAGTCGAGAAACCCAAGCTGATCGCTGATTGCTGACGGCTGAAAGCTGATAGCTCCGGAGGTGGATGGATGGCTAAGCAGGTCGAGAAGTATGTCCCCAACGAGATAGAGCCGAAGTGGCGGGCGAAGTGGGAGGAGACCGGCATCTACCACGTCCACGAGGACCCCTCCAAGCCCAAGCACTACGCCCTCGTCATGTTCCCCTACACCTCCGGTGACCTCCACGTCGGCCACTGGTACAACTTCGGCCCCGCCGATACCCACGCCCGCTACAAGCGGCTGCGGGGATACAACGTCATCGAGCCGATCGGCTTCGACGCCTTCGGCCTGCCCGCCGAGGAAGCGGCGATCAAGCACAGCATCCCCCCTCGCACCTGGACCCTGAACAACGTCGATAACATGACCCGCCAGCTCAAGACCATCGGCGCCATGTACGACTGGTCCCACTCCCTGGCCACCTGCCTCCCCGAGTACTATAAGTGGAACCAGTGGTTCTTCACCCAGTTCTTCAAGCGCGGCCTCGCCTACCGGGCCAAGGCTCCCGCCAACTGGTGCCCCCACTGCCAGACCACCCTCGCCAACGAGCAGGTTGAGGACGGCAAGTGCTGGCGCTGCGAGACGGTGGTCACCCGCCGCGACCTGGAGCAGTGGTTCTTCAAGATCACCGCCTACGCCGACGAACTGCTCGACTTCAGCGAGATCGAGTGGCCGGAGCGGGTCGTCGCGATGCAGCGCAACTGGATTGGCCGCAGCGAGGGTGTCCAGTTCACCATGCAGGTCGACGGCACCACCGACTCCTTCGACGTCTTCACCACCCGGCCGGACACCATCTACGGCATCACCTACGCCGTCCTGGCGCCGGAGCACCCCCTCGTGGAGAAGCTGACCGCCCCGGAGAAGCGCCAGGAGGTCTCGGACTACGTGGCGCAGGCCAGGCGCCAGAGCGAGATCGAGCGGCTCTCCACGGATAAGGAGAAGACCGGCGTCCCCATCGGCGCCTACGCGATCAACCCGGTCAACGGCCGCAAGGTGCCCATCTGGATAGCCGACTACGTCCTGGGCACCTACGGCACCGGCGCAATCATGGCCGTGCCCGCTCACGACGAGCGCGACTTCGAGTTCGCCAAGCGCTTCAACCTGCCGATCATCGAGGTGATCAGCCCCACCGGTCGGCCCAGCGGCGAACTGGAGGCCGCCTACACCGAGCCCGGGACCATGGTCAACTCCGGCCAGTTCGACGGCACCCCCTCGGTAGAGGGCAAGAAGAAGGTAGCGCAGCACCTGGAGTCGCTGGGCGTCGGCAAGGAGACGGTGAACTACCGCATCCGCGACTGGCTGCTCTCCCGCCAGCGCTACTGGGGCACCCCCATCCCGATGCTCTACTGCGATAAGTGCGGGATCGTGCCGGTGCCCGAGGAGCAGCTACCGGTGCTGCTGCCCGACTACTCCGGCCAGGAGTTCCGGACCGGCGTCTCGCCGCTGCGCTTCGACGAGAGCTTCGTCAACACCACCTGCCCCGACTGCGGTGGACCCGCGCGGCGCGAGACGGACACCATGGACACCTTCATGGACTCCTCCTGGTACTTCATCCGCTACACCGATCCGGAGTACCAGGCGGGCCCCTTCGACCCTGAGAAGCAGCGCTACTGGATGCCGGTGGACCAGTACATGGGCGGCGTCGAGCACGCCGTGATGCACCTGCTCTACTCCCGCTTCTTCCAGCGGGTCCTGCGGGACATGGGACTCGTGGAGAGCGGCGAGCCGTTCAAGCGGCTGTTCAACCAGGGGATCATCCTCGGGCCCGATGGCTTCCGGATGAGCAAGTCCCGCGGGAACGTGGTGAACCCCGACGACTTCGTGAAGACCATGGGCGCGGACACCGTTCGCTGCTACCTGATGTTCATCGGGCCGTGGGACTCGGGAGGACCCTGGAACTCCAACGGCATCAGCGGCGTCTTCAAGTTCATGAACCGCGTCTGGAGCACCGTCCTGCAGGGGCCGCCCAGCCGCGGCGCAAGCGAGGCGACCGCCGACGCAGACAGGGCGCTCACCCGCGCCATGCACAAGACCGTCAAGGTCGTCACAGACGACATGGAGAAGTTCCGCTTCAACACCATGCTCGCCCGTCTGATGGAGTACGTCAACACCATGACGGCGGCCTACGACACCGTCTCGGCAAAGGTGTGGAACGAGGCGGTGGAGAGGCTGATCCTGCTGCTGGCCCCCAGCGCCCCGCACCTGACGGAGGAGCTGTGGGAGCGGACGGGCCACAAGTACAGCGTCCACAACCAGTCCTGGCCGACCTTCGAGGAGGCTCTCACCGTCGAGGAGACGGTGACCTTAGTGGTCCAGGTAAACGGCAAGGTCCGCGACAAGCTGGAGATCCCGGCCGGCGCCACGGAGGAGGATGTCCAGCGCCAGGTGCTGGAGCGGCCAAAGCTGGCGTCCTACCTCGCCGGCAAGCAGATCAAGGACGTTATCTACGTGCCGAACAGGCTGGTGAACGTGGTGGTCATGTAGGGTCGAGGGGCAAGAGTTGGGAGTCAGGAGAGAGGGGGCCGGCAGCGCTGCCAGCCCCTCCACTTTTGCCTGACGGTCGTCGTTCGAGCACACAAGTCAGAGCACCAGGAACCCAGACAGGACTTCAAAAACCAAGTAGCATTTCGAGGTGCAGTGCAGGTTGGTCAGCGCGTAGCGTTCGGGACGCTGAGGCCCTCCTCCAGTCAAATCTGAGCACCCCGACCATCACTGGCTCTCCTAGTCATCTAGGAGAGCCTTTCCATGCTTGATCTCGTGTGGGAGGCGACCAAGCCTCGGTACACGGCCTCGGGCATCCTGTAGCCGAGGGACTGATGCAACCGCTCCCGGCTGTAGAACTGGCAGTAGGCCCCCAGGTTGGCGATGGCCGCGTAATCGTCTCGGGGTCCTTGAAGTAGACCTCTCGCTGTCGATGCGGCTGGAGAGTGTCGGTACTTGCTGTTGTCAGGCAATCTGAATGCCGGAATCAACAGGAAGCGGGTCTCTCCTGCTCGGATATCATCGAATGCCGACCCACTCGCGCGGCGAAGTCCATCGCATGGCCCATTCCAACCACGGTCCAGGTCTCGTCGCGTTCATGGACCGCTTCCTGTTGATTTCATGGTGTGAACTACAACCCCCAGGGCAGGCCCTTGTTGATCAGTTCAATGCCTTCCGGCAGGACTACTACATCGTCCTCCCAGCGGAGGGTGCAATCCTTGAAGCGAGCACCGCAGGTAACAGCTAGCGTCATCCCACTCTCGAGCTTCGTGTCTAGGTCCCGGACATGCGGCCGGTCGTGCATGGGACCCAACCCAATGCCATGGATCGTAACGATTCTCCACCCGACCTCGTTGGAGGGGAAGACCGTGTTGTCAGTTGCGTAACCTTCTTCAGCCAGCTCAATGGAGCCAAAATCGTAGATCTCCCCGACAGTGATTCCAGGCTTCATACGTTCGAGGATCTTCTCGCGCATCGAGATCATGTCGTCCGCCACTTTCTGCTGCAAGGCAGTTGGCTTGCCCACCACACACGTCCGCGTCAGGTCCGAGCCGTATCCCTTGTACACGCAGCCGATATCGAGTGTGACAAGATCGTTCTCCTCGATTCGCTTCCAGTTGGCACCAAAGCCTCGATGGTTGGCGGTGCGCCTTCCGGATAGGCACATCGTCTCGATTTCTCGTATGCCGCCCAGGCGCTTCATCTCTATTTCGGCGACCTTCTGTACTTCGCTTTCGAGTACGCCCACCTGAGCGGCCTTCATGCCCGCCTCAATGCCAGCCTCGGCAATCACCACCGCTTCCTTGATGAGTGTGAGTTCCTCCGGCTCTTTGACAAGCCTGGCGTTCTCGAAAAGCTCATCTGCGGCGGTGAACCGGGCGTTGGGCAGAACCGACTTCAGCTTCTCGAAGGTGCTGAGCACACAGGCATTCTTCTCTATGCCGATGGTGCCGTCAGCCACCCCTTTTTCCCTCAGAGCCTCGGCGACGTATGCAAACCAGGGCTGTTTTGCATAGGGTTCCTTGTCGACGAACCGTACGTCGCTTATCCAGGTTGCCTCTCGCAGTCCATTGCCCGCCAGATACGTAGTGAGGAAGACAGGCTCTTTCTCCTCATCCCTAAACAGGATCAGCGGCGTCTCGGTATGGGACACTACCTCAATAGGGTACCAGGGTGAATGCTGGAAGTGCCCAGAAATGTAGTACTGATTCGGCCACAGCTGTACCAGTATCGCATCTAGGCTATACTTGACCATCAGACGCCTAACCTTCGCAAGCCGCCCTTGATAGTCAAAGCAAGTGCCGAAAACGTTCATCGAGCGCACCTCACTGTGATGGATTGACTCAACGCCAGTCGGTAGTTCACGCCCACCTTCTTCCCAGTGCAGGGCATACCGCTGACACGAGCGACGTACCCGCGAGTCAACCTGTGCCTCGGCAGCATGCCGCTCCACCGGTGCAAGACCAGATCAGGCCCGCCCGATGTTTCGCGATAACGAGACCCTCCAGAGCGTGTTATGAACGGCAGGCCGTATCGGGTAGAGTCATGGTATGGAAACAAGACGCAAACCCTACCCGAGTGATGTGAGTGATGAGCAATAGGCCTTTGTTGCTCCCTACCTGAGACCCTGTTGCCCCTGGACGCCAACCAGCGTCAGTACGATCCGCGAATAGTATTCATGTTCTTCGCTACCTGGTGCGCAGTGGTATTCCCTGGAGACTGGTGTCCAACGACCTACCACCCTGGTAAACGGTCTACCGGCAGACCCAACGCTGGCTCGCAACGGGCTCCTTCGATGCCATTATTCATGCCCCGAGGGTGGAGCTGCGCCTAGCTATAGGGTTAAAGGCCGAGCCTCTCATTGCTCAATGTGTACAACACGCTCTAGCTGTGGCCGCCTTATTCTTCGCGACCGAACTCGGATTCCATTTTGTCCACGAGTCCTCGGTACGCACGGACCAGGATCCGCTGCTCGCGCTTGCCCAGGCTCAGCAGCATGTCTTCGCTCTCCAGATGATGAGACCGCTGATGCTCGTCGACGACCTCGCGACCGAGAGACGTAGCTCGTACGTATACCGATCTTCGGTCCCACTCGGGAGACTCCCGTTCGACGTACCCGCGCCGCACAAGGCGATCCACAACAGAGGTCATTGTGCTCTTGGTGCAGTAGCATTGATTGCTGAGTTCGCCCATGGTCAGTTCAGTTCGCTCGAAAAGGACATCGAGAGCCAATCGCTCCCGCGAAGTGAGCCTTGAACGCTGAAGAGCGAACTCCCGGATCCGCTGCAGCCGTATCAGCCGCATCCTTAAGGAAGCAAACTCCTCCAGAAGAACCTGATCTGCGTCGTTAGTCTCGAGTATATTCAGCGCGCTCGCCATTGCTGTAGCTGGAGCCTCCCTCCCCGATTTGGGCGAAACCTGGTTGATTGTGCCTTGCCGCTTAGCCCGTGTGCCTATCTTGGCGAAGGCCCTGCCGTGCATTATAGTCTCGATCGAAATAGACAGTCAACAGCTCGAATAGTTCGACGAACATGGCATACACCACACAAATCGCGCTGATTGCCCTATTGACAGTACGAATAAGCGAAGGTACACTTCTCGTACTATCTTCAGGCTCCAATCAAATATGATGTTGCGTGACTGGAGGGTTCAATGCGACCTGACTTCCTGACCGGCGCCATCGACATGCACATCCACAGCGGACCAGACGTTATCGATCGTATCGGCACGAGCATCGACATCGCACGGGCAGCGGCCGACACAGGGATGAGAGCCGTCGTTTTCAAAGACCACCTCTTCCCCTCCGTGGTCAAAGCGCATCTGACAGAGCAGGCGGTGCCTGGCATCAAGGTCTTCGGCGGCATAACCCTCAATGCCTCCGTCGGTGGACTGAATGTCCAGATGGTAAAGGCGTCCATAGCTTCCGGAGCCAAGTTCGTGATGTTCCCCACTTTCGACTCCCGCAGAGCCTTCAATGTTCCCAAGAAGGGAAAGCTCCACCTCGAGCACGCCTTTGGCGAGCCATTCAGGCTCGTACCGACCATCGAGGAAGACGGGCAACTAGTTCCCGATGCCGAGGCCATCCTTCGGGTTCTTGCCGAGCACCCCGACGTTATCCTCTCCTCGGGTCATCTCGGTCCGGAGGAAGCCCTGCCGGTAGTGAAGCGTGCGGTCCAACTCGGTATCACTCGCATAGTGATCGAGCACCCCAATCATGGCTGGTACATCTCCAAGGAGCAGACCCTCGAACTGGCCCAGTTGGGCGCGACCATCTATGTCTCTTTTAATGCCTATCATCCGATCATAGGCAAGCACGACCCAGCGGAAGCGGTGGCATTGATTCGGGCCGTGGGAGCAGAGCATTGCGCACTTATGACGGATGGTGGTCAACCGTACAGCCCGATGCCCTGCGAAACGATGAGGATGTTCTGCGAGATGCTTTACTCACTCGGGCTATCCCTCGACGAGATCTCCACTGTGTCCAAAATCGTTCCCGCGCGGTTGCTCGGCTTGAACGATTAGGAATGCCGAGTCACATCCTGTATGAGCGGCCATTTCGATAAGGAGGCTGTCGTGGCAACCATCGATGCCGACTCCAGCTCGCGCGCGAGCTCTACCGGCTGGCCTGAGAGAATAACTTCTTGGCGGAGCACCCAGCGAAGCACTCGACGTGGCATTACGGGCTGGATCGTGCTGCTCGTGATGTGGGAGATCATCGGGCGCTTCGTGATCACTAGCAAGCTGTTCTTCGTTCCCTTCAGCGATGTTCTCGCGGCATTCTCGAACCTGCTGGCCACGGGGGAACTGCAACAGCACTTCGTGGTTTCGGGCCAGGAGTTCCTGCAGGGGTACTTCATGGCAGCAATAGCAGGCACCGTAATGGGATTCGTGATGGCACACAGCCGCCTCCTTCGAGAGTATCTGGAGCCTCTGCTCTCAGCCTTGTACTCCACTCCTATGATCGCCCTGACTCCGCTGTTTATCCTCTGGTTCGGCATAGGCATGGCCTCAAAGATCGCCGTGGTATTCCTCATGGTGATCTTCCCCGTTTGGATCAACACCTCTGTCGGATTCGTGTCGACCGACCGCTCCTACCTTGAGGTTGCCCGGTCCTTCGGAGCCTCCAGGTGGCAGAGCTTCGTACAGGTGGTGTTTCCTTCTGCCCTACCCTTCGTCATTGCAGGACTTCGGCTCGGAGTCGGCCGAGGGATCGTCGCAGTGGTGGTGGGCGAGCTGTTCGGTGCTAGGGCAGGGCTTGGATACCTAATCTTCTTCTCAAGTCAGGCATTCCAGACCGCCAACCTGTTCGTGGGTATCCTGGTGCTGGCCCTCACCGGGATGTTCAGCATGGCTGCTCTGCAGCGGCTCGAGCGCCATCTGGCACCTTGGCGGCCAGCTTCGTTAGGAGACTAGCATGCCAACACCAAGAGTGGAGATTCGCGACGTCTGCAAGAGCCTGCCCTCTAGGGCTGGCGGCGAACTGGAAATCCTGAGAGCGGTGAACATTCAGATCAGTGACGGCGAGTTCGTCTGTGTGGTGGGACCCTCTGGATGCGGGAAGACTACCCTACTCAGGATAGTGGACGGGCTCATTCCCCCAACCTCAGGGGAAATACTCATCGATGGCAGGCCTATCGCCGGGCCAGGGCCAGACAGAGGCTTCGTCTTTCAAAGCGATGGCCTCTTCCCGTGGCGTACGACGAAACAGAACGTTGCCTATGGGCTCGACGTTCGGAGAATGTCTGGGTCCCAACAGGAACCGATCGTCAGGGACATAATCAATCTAGTGGGGCTTAAAGGCTTTGAGAACCATTTTCCCCACGAACTGAGCGGGGGAATGCGCCAGAGGGCGAACCTCGCCCGCGCGTTTGCGGTGGACCCGCAAGTGTTGCTGATGGACGAGCCGTTCGCGTCCCTAGATGCTCAGACTCGCGAACTGCTCCAGGCTGAGCTTCTGAGAATCTGGTCCGAACGGCGGAAGACAGTGTTGTTTGTCACTCACCAATTGGAAGAGGCGGTCTATCTGGGAGACCGGGTGGTGGTGATGCGATCGCGGCCAGGGAGCATCCGGGAGGTGGTGAATATCGATCTACAGAGACCTAGACTGCTCTCGATCAAACGGACTCCTGCGTTCAATGAGTATGTGGACCGAATCTGGGCAATGATGCAGGAAGAAGTCGGGCAAGCAATGGGTGCCCACTAGCATTCCAAGGATCTTGAGGATGAACGGAATACCACGTCGAGAAGGAGAACGAATTATGTCAATGCGTGTCTCTCTGGTGGCCATGGTTGTGATCATGGGTTTGCTCGGTTCGGCGTGCTCATCTCCGGCTGCTCCGCCCACACCAACTCAAGCCTCTGCCAAGTCGGTGGCACCGACGACTACTCCCGCTGCGCCGGCTCAACCTACTGCAGCCGCCAAGCCAGCGGCTCAGCCCGCGACAGTTCCTGCGGCGGCAGCTCAGCCCACTGCGGCGCCTGTCAAGAAGACCATGTCCATCTCCTATTCGTCGAAGAATGCAACCTACACGGACGTCTATGTCGGCCAGACCAAGGGGTTCTTCGCAGACGAGGCACTCACCGTCGAGGAGGCTCTCAGCGGAGGATCTGCCAAGGGCATGCAGCAACTGCTGGCCAACGCCACGAATGCTGTGGGAACCTCGGCCGACATGGTGATGACCGCAGTGGATGCCGGTGGTGATGCCGTCATCGTGGGGGCCACCACGGCAAAGCAAATCTACTATCTCAACGTTGGCAAGAAGGTATCGACCTGGGATGATCTTCGTGGCAAAGTCATCGGCGTCGCCAGCCTGACGGGGACCGAGCCGAGCCAGATCAAGACCATGCTCTCCAAGCACGGCCTCACCTTCGGAAAGGACTATGACCTGAGGGTGGTGGGGTCGACCCCGGAGAAGATCGCGGGCCTGCAGAACGGAGCCCTTGACGCAGCCATCGTCTACCCGCCCCAGTGCTTCCAGATCGTCGACGAAGGCTTCAAGATCCTTGGCTCCACCGAAGAGCTGGACCGATGGCCTTCCGCGGTCTGGGCCGTAACAAAAAGCTGGGCCCAACAGAACGAGGACACCCTGGTGCGATACCTGAGGGGCATCAGCAGGAGTCACCAATGGCTCGCTGATCCCGCCAACCGCGCCCAGGCTGTGGACATCATTGCCACCAACACCAAGATAGATAAGAAGTTCGTGGAATTGCAGTACGAAGAGTTCTGGGGAAAGGGCCAGCAGTATAGCAAAGACGGTTCCCCGAACATGGACGGCGTTGCCTATGTGCTGGAGGTCACTATCGCCGACGGTGCCATAAAGACCACCGGCAAGAAGGCACAGGATTACGCCGATCTATCCTATCTCCAGAAGGCCATTGCCGGCATCAAGCGCTAGGATTGGAGGGAAAGAGGATGACCAATTCGGACACCAGTCAGCCCGAGGCAACGATCGGGGAACGGCTTTCTGGGGCGAGCACAGGGACGATCGTCTTGCTACTGGAGCGGCTCGGATTTCGCGGCTGCTACATGACCGGTGTCGGGCCAGTCACGCCGTCCACGTGTTTTGCTGGCCCCGCTCGCACAGTCCGTTGCCTCCCCACGAGACCCGATGTCGTGGAGCAGCAGCGACAGAGCGGCTCGCCCAGCATGCACAAGCAGGCAATCGACGGGATATCGCAGGGGGACGTGTTGGTAATCGATACCCGGGGAACACGAGATGCCGCTGTCATGGGTGACCTGTTTGCCGAGCGGATGAAGGTGGCCGGTGCAGTGGGAGTGGTGGCGGACGGATGCATCCGCGATGCCGCCGAGATATCCAAAGTAGGGATTCCGGTCTATGCAAGCGGATTGCACAATGCGACATTGGGCAACCGTCTCGTGACCATGGATATCGGTATGCCTATAGCTTGTGGCGGGGTCCTCGTGATGCCCGGTGACTACCTGGTGGGCGACTCCATGGGTGTGGTTGTGATTCCGAAGCAGCTCGTCGGGAAGGTTCTCGACGCCATGCCGGCCCAGGAGGAGTTGGACACCTTCATCCGAGAGAAGATACAGGAAGGACTAACTCTGGCCCGTGCATATCCGCCGGACGAGGTACTACAGATGGAGTATCGGGCATGGGTGGAGAGGCGTCGCGCGGAGAGTCGCTAGACTTGACTCGGGCTGCGGGGCGTAGCCCGAGTTTCAGGTAAGAATACATGGTTCAGCGCAGCAAGAGCTATGGCTGGGGCATCATTGGCCTAGGCAGGCATGCAGAAGCTTGCCTAGCGCCAGCTATATCGATGGCAGATAACGCCAGGATGGTGGCGGTGTGCAGCCGGGACAAACCCAAGGCAGATGCCTTCGCTGCTCGCCACGGTGCGGAAAGAAGCTATGACTCCTTCGACGACATACTCGCGGACCCAGAGGTGGAGGTCGTCCACATCGCCACGCCCAACCACATGCACTCGGAACAGACGATCAGGGCGGCTCAGGCGGGCAAGCACGTTCTGTGTGAGAAGCCGATGGCTCTATCCGTTCACGATGCGGAACTCATGATCGAGGCTTGCCGGAAGTGCGGGGTAAAGCTTGGAGTGGGTTTCCAGAACCGACATCATCCTGCGCACCGGAAAGCTCGGAACCTCATACTCTCGGGTGCGGTGGGCGAGATCATGTTCGCCTCGGTCCAGTACAGCCGTTGGCAGCTCGATCGCGGGTTGACCGGGTGGCGGGCAGACCCCGGAACGGCAGGAGGCGGGATTCTGATGGGTGCTGGCCTCCATGCCATCGATCTGCTCAGGTTCCTCGTCGGCAAGGAGGTGGAAGAGGTCCTAGCAGCAACGGACGAAGGGCAGCCGAACCGTCCAGTAGAGGAGATCGCCCTCTCGACGCTGAAGTTGCGGGACGGCCCCTATTGCACGGCCGCCTCCGGCCGCCACATTCCCCGTGCCTACAACGACTTCGTGGTCTATGGGACGGCCGCCAGGATCACCGGAGTCGGAACCGTCGGCACGCAGCTGAAGGGTGAACTGCGCATCGATGGGGATAGCCTGATCTCGAAGATGGAGTTTCCATCCGATGTCCCCATCTATGGGTGCTATCGACTCCAGGTGGAAGCGTTCAATCGCTGTATAGAGGAAGACTGTGAGCCAAACGCCTCGGGAGTTGACGGCCTGGAGATGGTGCGCATCGCTGAGGCGGTTCTGGAGTCGGGACGGCAACACAGAGCCGTCACCATTCCAACTTTCTTATAGATAAGGGGCGGACAGACTATGTTGCACGGCAAGATGGCAGTTGACTGGCATCCTGGCATAGACTTCGACAAGCTGCGGAGAGATAGGGTCGCCCGAGCCAATGAGATGATGCACAAGTACGACATCGGGGCCGCCATCATCTACAGCTGGGACAGCCGAAGATACCTCTCCAGCGTTTGGAACCATCCCTACTCGAGGCACATTCCCTTCTACTACGCCCTGCTCATAAGGGACGCGGGCTTTCCGTACATCCATGTAGCCAAGCTGGATGGCTTGCAGGTAGCCAGGGACTGCCCGTGGCTCGAAGGCAGACTTATCGAGGACTGGGAGCACGGCGTGTCGCGGGTCAATCACATGCTCCCCGACGCCGACGCCGAGAAGTTATGGCGACGCAACGCGCAGGAGATCAAGGGCATCCTCAAGGAGCACGGTGTCGAAAACGAGCGTGTAAGTCTCGACTGGGCGGGCCCCAACCTCATGCGTGCCCTGGACGCTGAGGGCCTAAAGGTCGTCGACGGCAATCCCTGGATGCTCGAAGCTAGGATGATCAAGACTGATGAGGAGATAGCCCTCCTCAAGATGGCGGCGATCTGCAACGAAGCGGGGTATTCCGCGGTCGTCGAGAAGGTACGACCTGGCTGGCGAGAGAACGACGTCCAGGCAGTCATGGCCGAGGCCATATATCGATCCGGTGCGGATTATATTGAAGGCTGGGTGATCAACTCAGGAGAGAGGACCTCGCCTCGCTGTTTCAACTCTTCTGACAGAGTCATTCGACCGGGTGAGATACTTATCGCGGAGGCCTGCCACGTCACCTTCTGCGGATACAAAGTGTGCTACGACCGCACCTTCGTGGTCGGATCCAAACCCACGAAGCTGCAGACAGAACTCTACTCTGTTGCGGTCGACACCCACCACAAACTGATGGATCTCCTGAAGCCTGGAGTGACTACCCACGATGTCGCGAGGCTCAAGCCGCGGCCGACACCGCCCTTCCGGAACCTCGAGGACCTGAACAACTACCGCAGCCAGTGGTTGAATCACCTGGGCGGGATGGGCATCGCATGGTTCGAGGCGCCCTACATCAATCTAAAGGAGCCCGAGATCGTTCTCCAGAAGAACATGGTCTTCGCCTATCACATCAACTTCTGGGTGGAAGGTGCCGAGGGCGTGGCGATCGAGAACAGCTACCGCATAACCGATACCGGGGTTGAGAACCTGTGCAAATGGCCATACGAGGAACTTCAGGTCATCGGCTTCTAATACATGTTAAAGGAGTCAAGTACCATGACTGAAGGCACCAACCCCACGCCCTGGTTCGTGCCGGGTAAGTGGACTGCTAGCCTGCACGATTTCGAACCCGAAGTGCGGAAGCATTGGCAGCTACCATCTCGAGTCCGCGTGCACGACGTGACACTGCGCGACGGAGAGCAGTGGCCCGGTGTGGTGTTTACGAAGGAGGAAAAGGTCAAGATCGCTCACGCGCTGGCCGACCTGGGCATGGATCGTATCGAGGGCGGAATGGCGTCCATATCGGAGGAAGACGCCGCAGCCATCGCCACCATGAGCCGCGAGATCAAGTCATCCGAGATCTGTGCCTTCACGAGAGCGAGGCGGGACGACCTGGAGCTGGCGATTAGGTGCGGTGTTGGAAGAGTCATCGTCGAAATCCCCGCGCTGCCTACCCAGGTGAAGCGCATCTGGGGCACGGCTGAGAAGGCCGCCGAGGAGTTCGTCACCCAGACCGAGTTCGCCGCTCAGAACGGCGTGAAAGTCACCCTGTTCCTCATGGAGGCCAGTCGCGCTGATATGGATCTGCTCCGGCGGATCATCGTTCCGTGTGTCAAGAACGGGAAAATCGATAGCATCGGCCTGGTGGACACCAGGGGCAGCTGTCTGCCTCAGGCCATGGCGTGGATGGTGCAGACCGTGAAGCCGATTGTCAGCGGCCTACCCGTCGAGGTGCATGCTCACAACAACTGGGGGATGGCAACGGCTACTTCCCTGGCAGCGGTAGCTGCGGGTGCCGAGGTCGTCCACACTGCTGTCAACGGTCTGAACGCGAACGCGGCGTTGGAAGAGTGCGTCATGGGAGTCAGAGCGCTCCTAGGTGTTCCCATCGGAGTCAGAACGGAGGGGATCCGAGCGATTTCCGAGTTGGTTAGGGATGCGGCCAGGACCGACTGGTACAAGCCTTTCATCGGGCCACTGGTGAACGCGGTCGAGGTGGGCATCGGGACTCAGATGATGTGGGACCGCCGAGGCGAGCCAGCCTATGGTCGCAACGATGTGCTCAACTTCGGGTTGCTGGGACTGTCGGAGTACAAGGTGGTAATGGGCAAGAAGAGTGGGACCTACTCAGTCCTGGTTAAGGCGCGCGACCTGGGGCTGGGGGAACCTGATCGGGAGGCGGCAAACCGGGTGCTCGCTGAGGTGAAGGCCATCTCTATCCGTGACAAGCGCAGCATCACCGACGACGAGTTCAAGGAGATCTACCAGCGCATCGTCGGCGGAGCGTAGGGGAAGACCCACCGACGACGCCGAAATCGAACTCCGTCAGGGAGTGCTGACCGCGGAGAGAGGGTATCGACATGATGAAGGCAATGGTCATTCGCGCCTTCGGCGAGAAGCTGGAGATGATGACCGTTTCCGATCCAGCGCCGGGAAACGGAGAAATCGTCCTAGCCGTCAAAGCATGCGGTGTTTGCCGGACTGACCTGAAGGTGTGGCACGGCCAGCTTCCTCGTGTGAAGAAGCATGGTGTCCCCCTAATCCCGGGGCACGAGATAGTGGGTGTGGTGGAGTCGATGGGCCCGGACGTCACAGGCTGGAAGATCGGCGAAAGGGCTGTCGTCTACTTCTACATAGGTTGCGGACAGTGTCCGGCGTGCCGCGTGGGTCGATCTGCCCTATGCCACCAGCTTCGCAACCAGATCGGCGTCACGTGCGACGGCGGATACGCCGAGAAGGTAAGGGTACCCGCAGCTAATCTGGTGCGCATCGCCGATCACGTCTCGGATGCCGAAGCGTCGATCATTCCGGATGCTATCGGCACCTCCCACCATGTTGTGGTGGACAGAGCCCAGGTGCGGCCCGGGGAGAGGGTGCTGGTGACCGGGGCCGGTGGGGTGGGGCTGCACATCATCCAGTTGGTGCACCTTAGCGGTGCGTACACTGTAGCAGCGGACATCGATGAAACGAGACTGGCCATGGCCGAGGAGTACGGTGCCGATGAAGTACATCGGATCAGTGGGCTCGAATCGCTTCCCGAGTCGCTGCGGGTTGACAAGGTAATTGAGGCTTCCGGCGCCCTGCGCGATGCCAGCTGTTTTACCCGCGTGTTAAGTCCCGGAGGAAGGCTCGTTGTGGTGGGGTACACCATTGGCGAACAGATCGCGATAGGAAGCCTCGCCATTATCTCCGCGGAGATCGAGATCTTCGGAGTGAGGGCCGCGAATCCGGCAAACGTTGTGGCGGCGGTTCAGTTGGTAGAGCAGGGGAAGATCCGTCCAGTTGTAGACAAGGTCTTTCCGCTTTCAGAAGCTAACACAGTGCTGGAGAAGCTCACCGCCGGCCAACTCAGAGCGCGAGCCGTCCTGATCCCTTAGCGCATCATGCGGGCGGCCCTAACCGCCCACATCTATGGGTCTCCGCACAGGGGCGGGCACAGCAGGCCGCCCCTGTTTTGAGGAAGGCGAACCCCTAAGGAGTGAGGATTGTTCATGTTCAACAATCATTCGATAGTCGCACGCGATCGGGTGGAGGCGGCTCGTCTCCTCCTCAATCCAGCTTCCATAGCCATTGCGGGGGCCACCGAGGATCGGGGAAAGTTCGGTGGCCGGCTCTGCGGTGCCCTAGTAGACCACGGCTACCCTGGACGGCTCTATCCCATTAACCTCAGACGCAAGGAACTGCTCGGTAGACCAGCCTATCCGGACATTACGAGCCTGCCCGAGACCCCCGACGTGGTCGTCATCGTCCTTCCGCCGGCGCAGGCACAGGCCGCTCTGGAAGCATCTGCGGCTCGGGGTGTGCCCGCTGCCATAGTGGTCGCCTCCGGCTTTGCTGAGGCCGGCGGTGAGGGAGAGGCGTACCAGGAGACCTTCGCCCGCATCGCCAGAACTACCGGCCCTCGCCTGGTTGGACCCAACTGCCTTGGCATTGTGAACACAATTGACCGAGTTGCTGCCTGTGCGACGGTCGTGTTGGATCGGGGGCCGATGCTGCAGGGTGGGATCAGCATGGTCTCCCACAGCGGTGCGCTGCTGATGACCGTAATGAATCGCGCTCAGGATCAGGAAATTGGGTTCCGGTACCTAGTCTCCGGCGGTAACGAGGTTGACTTGGACGTCTGCGACTTCCTTGAGGTGTTCCTCGAGGACGCCGAGACGCGCGCAATCGCGCTCTTCCTGGAACACATCCGCAGGCCCGCACGCTTCCGGGAGCTAGCCCTTCAGGCGCGGGAGATAGGCAAGCCAATTGTTGCCTTGAAGGTCGGAAGATCCGAAGCCGGCGTTCGGGCCGCTCGCTCCCACACCGCGGCGATCGCTGGCGACGATGCCGTCGTGGACGCGGTCCTCAGGGCGGATGGGATCATCAGGGTCGGAAGTCTGGAGAGCCTAGTGGCTGTGGCGCATGCCCTGGTGCTGGCGCCGAGGCCTTGGGGACAAAAGATCTTCATTATCTCTGGCTCTGGCGGGGCCTGCGGGCTACTCGCGGACCTGGCCAGCGAAGCAGGTGTGCAGCTGTCGCAGGTTGGGGCTGAGGGAAGAGCGGCCCTTGGGAAGCTCTACGCGCCCGACGCGATTCAGAACCCGCTGGACCTCGGGGGGATGAGGGCAGGCATTCCGCTCTTTCACCCCGATAGCGTTGATGCATGTGTCAAAGCGGTGGCCTGCGACCCGAGTGTCGATGCTATGCTGATCGGCCTCATGACCCAGCCGGACAGCGCCGAAAGCATGCGGCAGGTGGTCGCCTTCGCCAAGGAGTGGCAGAAGCCTGTGATCGTGTACGGTGGGGTCGGCAGTGTCGGCCTGGAGGCCCTGGACATCGTCCGTGAGGCCGGCTTGCCTCTCGTACCAGACGCTGAGCAGTGCATCAAGGTGGCGGGAGCGCTGATGCACCAGGCTGCGCCGTTCCCCAAACAAGGACTGGCAAGGCTGTTGGGCGCAACCCCGCCGCTCCCAATGGGAGAAGGTGCCCTGGCCGAGTTCGAGAGCAAGAGATTCCTCGCCGAGTGCGGACTCCCAGTTCCAGAGGAGATGCTGGTAAGATCGGCGGAGGAAGTCGAGGCTGCGTCCAACCGTTTCGCGGGTCCAGTCGCAATGAAGATAGCCTCGCGGGACATCCCACACAAAACTGAGGTGCGCGGGGTCGAACTGGGGGTCGCGGGCAGGAATCAAATGCTGGCGGCCTACGAGCGCATCTTAAGAAATGCGAGAGCCGCCCGGCCGCAGGCTCTGATCGAGGGTGTGCTGATACAGGAGATGTTGCGCGGCGTAGAGGTGATTGTGGGCAGCAAGCGCGACCCGCAGTTTGGACCCGTGGTGCTCGTCGGGCTTGGTGGCGTGTTCGTGGAGTTGCTGAGGGATGTGGCGATGCGGCCTGCTCCGCTCTCCGTGGAGGAAGCCCACGACATGCTGGTACGGCTGAAGGGGTATCCGTTGCTGGACGGTTTCCGTGGGGCGGAGCCAGCGGACGTGCCGGCCCTGGCGGAAATGATGGCGTCCTTCTCGTGCCTCGTTTACGATCTTGCCGACCAAGTGGACGAGATCGACCTGAACCCAGTGGTGGTCCTGCCGAAGGGCCAGGGAGTGCGGGTAGTCGACGCCCTTATCATTCGTGGATCCAGCAGCTAGCACGGCGCCGCGGATACTCCGGCATGGCCACCAGGAACCTCCATAGTCGAGCAAAGCCTAGGCATAGAGGAGATGCGCTCGGCAGGCCGTTGGGGCGCTTCCGAAGGCTCGGTCCCCATCGAGGGGCCGGCGGCGAAAGCCCAGGTCCCCGCGGAGGCCAAGGTCACCATGCGTTGGCCGCGAGGGCAACTGGATGTCGTCCGGAGGGCCGCCGACCTGTTCGGAATGCCCTACCAGACCTACGTCAAGCAGGCCGCCTTCCGGGCTGCCCTGGAGGATTTTCAGAAGCTCGGGGCCGTGACAGGCAAGCCGAAAGAGGGGGAGGCTGTCTGATCGGCCAGTCCTATTGACGCGCACCATTTCGTCGCTATAATAGCCACTGAGGCAATTATATGAACGGTTTGGTTGCGCGCAAGTACTCCACCGGGCAGCAGGAGGGCAGGCTCCTCACCGAGATCGAACAGCTCGGCATCGCGGTGCTGTCACTCGCCAAACACCGCGATCTCCTATCCTCCTTTGGCGATCAGGAGCTCCGCGATCTCCTCCACGGCCTGAAGCAGAAGGGCTGGGTTGTCCCGATCGAGCGAGGCAAGTATCTGGTGGTCCCAAGGGCGGCAAGGAGCGGCTGGCATGAGAATCCCCTGGTGATCGCGGCCACCCTCTCACCATCCGACTACTACATATCCTATTGGTCGGCCCTTTCATACCACCAACTCACCGAGCAGATTCCTCGTGTCGTCTATGTCGCCCTCAAGGAATCGCGGAGGCCCCCACTGTCCTTTCAGGGCTGGGACTACCGGTTCGCTTCCGTGGCCGCCAACAGGTTCTACGGCTTTCGCGCTGAGGAATTCCCGGTGCTCAATGGGTCCTCCACCGCCGAAGTGCTCATCGCGGAGCCCGAGAAAGCTATCCTGGACAGCATGGAAGAGGAGCTACGCGCAGGCGGCATTCAGGAGGTGGTGAAGGCGCTTCGCCGTGGCCTCGATGAAGGCACCCTTTCCGCTGACAGACTGATCAGTCATGCCGGGCGATACCCCAGTTCGGCTCTGATCGCTCGCATCGGACATCTGCTGGACCGCTTCGGAGTCCGAGAAGCCGACACCTTGCTGCCGTTGGTCCGGCGACGGGGGCGACCGGTCTACATGTCAGAGGCCAACCCTCGCGCGGGAGCGCGCTTCGACGACAAGTGGCATCTGTGGTTGAACGTACCCCAGTACCTCTTCGAGCTGGAGGAGGTGTCGTGAACCGGCCCTTCGGCTACGCGGCTCTTGTCGATCTCACAGAGCGAAACGGCACTGAAGAGACTCGATAGGTAGGCCACACCGCCGAAAAGGAGTCGGTCCTCATGGTCGGGGGATCGGGCACCGGGAAGACCCATCTGGCGACGGCCCTTGGGGTATCCGCCTGCCAGCAGGGGAGACGGGTGCGGTTCGTTGGAGCCACGGAGTTGGCCAACCGGCTCCTTGAGGCTCACGCCGAGCATCGAGTGATGCAGGTGCTCTCCGGTTTCACGAAGCTGGATCTGGTGATCGTGGACGAGCTGGGCTTCGTGCCCTTCACCGGCACCGGCGCCGAGTTGCTCTTCGAGTTCTTCTCCGAGGCTTTCGAACGGCGCAGTGTGGTCGTAACCACCAACCTCCCGTTTGCGGACTGGACGACGGTCTTTGGCAACGAGCGGCTCACGGCCGCCTTGCTCGACCGGCTCACCCACCACTGCCAGATCCTGGAGTTCCGCTCCGAGAGCTTTAGACTTCGACAAAGCCTCCAGCGACAGACGAAGAGGACCACGGTGCCGCAACCGCCGCCGGTCCAGCCCGACCAGCGCCCAACTCGTAGACCACAACTCCAGACCATCAAGGAGGACTCGCGGGACCAGTCGTGAGGTCGGGTGGACCCCAATTCGATGATCGAATCTGCCTCAGGTGGACCCGTTTTCCCTTGTCAAACACACAGCTTGGTGGCCATCCCGTCGGACAGATCGTTGATCTGCTTGCGAGCTGTGACCGGAACCAGGAGGGTCGCGGCGCCCTTTTCCATGGCCAGTTCCGCGATGCTGAGGGCGTTGTGGACCGGCTCGATGGCGCCCCCCAGGTTCAACCCACCCACCACGATCAGGCCACCTCTGTCTCACCTTCCACGAAGAGGACGAACTTCATCCCATGTCCTCCAGCTCTCCGGACTTGAACAGCGAACCCAGCGAGTACTCCTTCAGCCAGAAGTCGAGATCCTCGCCAGACACGGTCCTGAGAGATGTTTGGCCGTCCTCCCATTTCGCCACGGTCGTCGTGGGTCTAGTCTCCCTGAAGGCATCTCGGTCGCCAACTTCATGTGTGGACCGTGTCGCGGACACCCTGGGGGTATGCCAAGGTATAATTTGGGTCGCGACAATTATACCTTGGGCCGCCACAGTATAATTTGGGCCGTCATCTACTCCGTGATCGCCCGCAAGATCTCCCCGGCAGCATAGCTCTTGCCGTAGGACGCCTCACCCATCTGCTGCAGGATGCCGGCGTCAACCAGCTTCTCCACACTGCGCTGCGCACTGACGTAGGTGACGCCGAGAAGTTGCTTGGCTTGCGGGATGGTGAGAACAGGCGACGCGAAAAGACTGTCTACCAGTCGGGCCAGCAGGGCGCTGGCCCGCGCCCGGGCAACTTGCCGGTGCCACTCGGCCTGCAGATCCTGTAGCCGCTTGGCCCTGGTGCCTGCGTCCCGCGACTGTTCCACGGCTCCACGGAGGAAGAACAGCACCCACTCTCTCCATGCACCCCTTTCGCTCACGGCCAGCAATAGATCGGTATACTGCTGCCGGTGCCGCTGGAAGTAGCCGCTCAGGTAGAGCAGCGGCAGCGGAAGCAGCTTCCAGTCCACGAGAAGCAGGGAGATCAGCAGCCTGCCGATCCTCCCGTTGCCATCCAGGAAGGGGTGGATCGCCTCGAACTGGTAGTGGGTGAGGGCCAGCCTCACGAGCGGGTGGTTCTCAAGGTCGTCGGCGTGCAGATACCGCTCAAGAGCGTCCAGCGCACCGAGCATCTCCGAAACCGGAGGCGGAACGTAATCAGCCTCCGCCAGGCTGCACCCGGGCCAACCGATGCAGTTCTGCCAGCGTCGGAATTCCCCTGGAGTCGCTTTCTCACCCCGAACCCCCACCAGTAGCCGCTGATGTAGCTCGCGAGTCAACCGTAGGCTGACGGGCAGGGTCTCCAGTCTCCGCAGCCCATGCTCCAGGGCATGGACGTAGTTGAGCACCTCCCTGGCGTCGGCCTCCGGCGGGGCAGGTTCCATCCCAGGAAGAGGTATCTGTCCGGCTTCGTAGGCATAGAGCTGCGGGATTCCCGTTTGAGTGCCCTCGATCTGGGAGGAAAGCACGGCCTCGCGGCGGAGGAAGGGTCCCATGAGCAGATGGGGATTCGACAGAGCGCGGCCCAGGGCTGCCAGCTCGCCCATTGCGTAGGCCGCCTCGGCGAGGGCCAGAGCCAGCTCGGAGTCCATAGGGAGTAGGGGAGGCAACGGGTTTGGCACAAATGCCCAGTACTCCGTCCCCTCCTGGCTGCCCCTCACCAGCCGTCCGCAGGACTGTGCTCAAACCGAGTCGGGTCCATAACGCACCCTCGCCCCTTCATCGACCGAGTCCGGGTATCCAACGCCGGGTTCCCAGCGGTCGGTCGCCTTGTCCACGATTATGGCAATACCCTGGTCTGGAAGCTAGAAAGGTATTTCGTCAAGACCAGCCGCGGCCTGCCTTTGAATGAGTCTAGCCGAGGCGTTGATGGTTGCAAGATAGTAGTAGAACATCCAGGAATACCATATCTCTCTGTCGTAGCCCGTCTTCTGCCTGTCGTTGCGGTGCCGGATACCGAAGTTGTTGGCAAGATTGAACAGATCGCTCTCGTCCTTCTCGGTCAGGACTTCCTTCAGCCTCGGGCGCAACTCTTCGAGCACATCCGCCAGATCCCTGACTGCGTCCCTTCGGTCATCCGGTGACGAATGGTAACGGCGGAATTTCAAAGTGGCAGACCTGACGAGGCTGTTCAGGCCGGCCGAGGCGTCGCCATTGGAGACCTCCTGGAGCAGACCCTCCAGGCTTGGCTCCACTGCCGCCAGAATTTCCCCATCTGGCGAGAGTTCGTATCCGCTGCCGTAGTCCGCGAGCCACTCGTTTACTTCTGACCTGAACCGCTCTCTTCCGGCCTGTTGATCAAAGGTTTCGTAGTGCCAGCCACAACCGTCATGCTGGTGAAACCAGCCATCAACTGGCTTCGAAACGTTATCAAACAAGAACTCAATGACATCAAACAGATCGTCTTCCGCGTATCCGGTACACTGCTCGTGTATAGGCCATAAGTCCGGCTTGCGCAGTTTGCGAAACATCTGCGCCTCTATGTCAGTACCAAGGGTGCCATGAACATGGCCGGCGTCAATACACTCATAACCGAGAGTCTCCTGGAAGTAGTTCCCCTCGATTAGCCTTAGATAGGTATCCCGGAATAGTCTCAGCAACGTGCTCAGGTCGATTCTGGCTCCCTCAGGGTTCTTACCCGTGCGAACCGAGTAGTAGCGTCGGTTGCTCACCTATACCTCCACAGCATGCGGACCGCGGTGTGTCCGCAGTCCACGAGCTCGGCCTCCTCGCAGCGGCCTGCCTTGCTCTTGTCAACCACTGCTATTGTGACTGCACGGCCGCCCGAGCAGCTCGTTTCTGCGCAAGCATGAAGTGCAGATCGTTCAGCCGCTCGGAACCGTCAGGGTTGGTGCCCCGGTCCTTGTTCCAGTTGATGGTGAACCGGCTACGAAGGACGCCGGCCGTCACGAAGGGCCGGATGTTCAGCCTCACCCCGTCGTTCAGGTCGGGTTCCCACCCCATCGGCTGCTGGTGGAGCGGTTTCCAGCGTACGTAGATGTCGTAGGGCGATTCGCCGTCACGAATAGACTCCAGCTTCTTCTGCAGTTCCAGCGCCTTTACCAGGCGATCATCGGCACCGGCAACCCCTGCATCTTGATCCCGGCGGCGGGCAGCGATCCGGTCCCCCAGATAGGTGTAGATTAGCCGGTTCAGGTTCGCTCGATCTAACTTGTGGTAGTTGACGAGCGCCGAGAATCCGTCTCTCCGTCCGTCCCAGATATGCCAGATGAAGGGGCGGTTGTGGAACAATGCGTTCTTGGGTCTTGTGACCTTGATCCGAACTGCGGTTGCCAGGGGCTAGTCGCGGGTTAGGTTCAGGATCAATTCCTTGATCTCCTCAGGCTCCAATTCCCCGTCGAACTTGTCTCCAATTCCCTTTAGCCTAGAGACATTTTAACTTCTTGCCCAGTAGGGTTGTCTGCCTGGGTTGTCTTATCTGCGGTCGCTCAGCAATGTATAGCAGGATCGGATTCGCTGAGATCTCCCAACTGTGAGATATGTGGCGATAGATACGCACGAATCCAACAAATAGAATATAGCCGATTGCGACACCAACGGTATTGAATATCACATCATTGATGTCGGCAATCCGGAAAGTGATTCTTGCCATGAATCCCGTTATCAGTTGCAGAAACTCGATAACGATACTAAAGAGCGCGCCAAGAACAACTATCTTCTTCATGCGAAGATTCGTAATGAACGGCAGCCCGAAGCCGAAAGGAATCAGAAGCAGAATGTTCAGAAGCGAGGTCTTCAGATCCTCTGGAGTGAGCGTGATAAGCGGAATAAGATTCATGCTTTTCTCAGCCGTTTGTCCTTGCAGGATAAGGTCTGGCATAAAGTGCTTTAGGAGAAGTAGAGATTGAAATTGAAATAGCGTGTAATCTAGAACCTTAAAAAGGTATGCGTAAAATATCGTGAAGAATATCAAATACACGAGATGTTGCTCTTTCTTCAACCGAAGAAACGTAACGATACCGATCCATATCAAACCAAAAAGAAGTACAGTCAATAACTCAAAATACATTTGCATTTCCCACGATTCACCCGCTCGTAAGCGTCTCGCTGCCGGAGGGTTCGCTCTTCCTGATCGTCCAGACCGTCGAGGGCACGATGGCCGCCACGCGCACAATAGCAGAGTCCTTCCCGCCGCCGGGCAGGGTCCCGCTGACGACCACCTCTCGGGCCATCTCGAAGGCCAGGTCTGCACCACGGGCCTTTCGAGCTCGGACATCCTGGATCTTCTGCGTGCGATGGGCGTCACCGGTCAGCACCGACCGCGCGGCCTCCACCGCTTCAGCCATGTAGTCTATGCGACTCGTCGCCATCGCGGCTTGATGCCCTGCTCCAACAAGGCATCTGCAGATTCCTCGCCACGGCCCTTCATTCCACGAAGATCCAGGTATAGCTGAACGGGGGACACGATCCGAGTCCCGCCGATATCCTCTGCCCCGTAGAAGACTCCGTCATCGTATGGCACGATGAGGCTTACGTTGGCTCCGCTCGGAACGCGCTTGAGGCCGCCCCTGGAAGCCACCTGATCTATGTCCGAGGATACGTAGGCGTTGACACGAGAGTACCGTACGAACGGAGCTAGCCTTGCTGCCCCCGAGAAGCCGGTTAGGGTGCAGCGGGTCTCCCCGATAGCACCAGCCCCTGCCAGCTCGTGCTCGATGTCAGGGATTTCCTTGGAGGTATAGAAGTCGGTGGCTTTGCTTCGGCGATGATCGTAGTTCTCAGACCATTCCGCAAGCAGCTTCTCAGGCCGGCTCAGGCGAAATCCGACTGTCGCCGCCTCGATCCATTCCCTGTCAGCCAGCAATCTCTTGACGTTGGCGACCTGCCCGAGGCTTACCCGAGCTTCGGCCGAGAGCGCCTCGGTTTTCCAGGCCCTGTTCGGGTTCAACAGAAGGACCCTAAGCACCCTCTCGGCCTTGGGAGAGTAGAGAGAACGCAGGTCGCGCCGCTGGGCAAAGGGGTTGGGCCTGCACTCCTTGCGGATGAAGATCTGTCCAAAGGCCAGGTAGCAGTTCCCGGCCAGATCCACGTAGCCAACTCCCTCCCGCCGGCATAACTCCGCCGACTCGGGGGAGATATAGGGGGCGACGAGGACCCCGTAAGCGCCGGGCACGACCTGAAGGTAGCGTAGTAGCTGATTGACCGCATCTCGGGCCAGGCGAGGCTGGCCAGAACGCTTCACCTCCACGACCAGCAACTGCTTGCCGGCTGGCACCCGCACCTCCAGAATGAGATCGGGCTTTGGCCAGTCTTCCCGCCTTTCGAGAGGCCGAACATCATCGACAAAGGGGACCTCGCCCAAACAGTCCCTGAGCGCCTGCTCGGCAGCAGCTTCCACTTCTGCATGCGTTTTCACTCGCATCAGCCCTTTCAGCAATTGCTGAAAGTCAGCATATCAATGAAAATCGCCGGGTGTCAATACTCTGGCGCAGTCTCCAGGAGAAAAGTGACCGCGTATTGACAATGTCCATACCCTCTCTTAAGATGGCTGCATGGTCAAAGGAAGGTATGAGCCCTATTTCGATAAGGAGAGCGGCCTCCGCTTCGACTTCAAGTGCGAAGCGACCCAGCCCCTGGCACTCCACATCTCTGTCCGCCATGGGACGAGCCCGCAGGAGGCTATCGACACCTTCTTCGCCGGAAAGACCTTTTGGGTTGAGCAGCACAAGCGGTTTGAAACCTTTACCAGGACCCACGGTCTCTACTGGGCCTGGACAGCTTGGTGCTCATCATTAGCTGCCTCAGGAGGGACGTGTGATATGGGAAAGCGGGTAATCCAGAGGGGCGAGCCCTACGAGATGGACCCTGAGGAGAATGCCAGGATCACGGCCATGATAGAGCAGGCCGAGCGGGACATAGAGGAGATGCGGTCGGCGGGCCGTTGGGGCGCTTCCGAGGGCTCGGTCCCCGTCGAGGGGCCGACGGCGGAGGCCCGAGTCCCTGCGGAGGCCAAGGTCACCATGCGCTGGCCGCGAGGGCAGCTGGATGTCGTCCGGAGGGCGGCCGATCTGTTCGGGATGCCCTACCAGACCTACGTCAAGCAGGCCGCCTTCCGGGCTGCCCTGGAGGATCTTCAGAAGCTCGGGGCCGTGACAGGCAAGCCGAAGGAGGGGGAAGCAGCCTGAATTGAGGCCGGAGGTTCAAATCCACTCGCCCCGACAAATGGGCCCGCAGGATTGTGGCATGGTTCGCGACTGTGGTGACATTGCTGTAGGGGCGACCCGCGGTCGCCCTGCCCATTCGCCGGCCTGCCCCGTCAGGGCGACCAGCCGGTCGCCCCTACTGTTACGCCATCTCGCCTGTTGTCTGAACCATGCCGGATTGTCTCCGGCGGGCCCATTCCTTGCTGCAAGCGTACGGCTATCTGCGGCGCCGGCTTCTCCACCAGACGAGTGCGACCACCGTGGCGCCGGCTACAGCTGCGACCGGCGCGTACCTTCGTATAGCGGAAGCCGCAGCAGGCGCGGTCGGTTCCGTCCCCTTCGCCGGCCTGTCTAGCAACGTCACCGTGCCGGCATCGCCGTCAACGCGAATGGTCTCCCCACTGTGGATCCGCTTGGTGGCGACCCCAGTGCCCAGGACGGCAGGGATACCGTACTCGCGAGCGACGATGGAGCTGTGGCTCAATGGCCCGCCGATATCGGTTACCACGGCTGAGGCCAGTGGGAACAGGGGTGTCCAGGCTGGAGTGGTGATCCCCGCTACCAGCACATCGCCCGGTTTCATCTGCCCGAAGTCCTCCGGACCGTGCAGCACCCGGGCCGGCGCCGTGGCCTGACCGGCGCTCACCGGTATACCCTTGATGGTGTTGCCCTGCTGCTCGTGCGATACCGCCGGCATCCACCGGTCCATGTCGATGCCACCGAGCCTCATCCCTTTTGGTAAGCTCTGCGGTGGCGTGGCCCTCTTCTGCCCGCGCCAGGTCATCTTGCGCCTATCGACCTCGGGAGCAAAGCTGTCGATCCGCGTCGATCCGCTGTCCAGGGCCGCGGCCGCCCGCTCTGCCTCGGCCAGTTCCAACCAGAATACGTCGTCGGCCCGCGAGATGGCGCCGGCGGCAACCAGGCGCCGGCCCAGCTCGAGGAGCATCTGGCGCAGCAGCGGCCAGCTCAGCCCGACGTCCGCAAGGGCGTTCTCACGCTCCGGCGCTACATCCTGCGCCCAACGGAGCAGCCGGCGGAAAACGCTCCACCGCACCCCATCCAATCGCGAGCGCACCGCCTCGGTCGCCTCTTCCCGCCGCCTGGCGGCTTGCATCTGGCGCGCATGAGGATCGATCCCTTCGCCTCGAATGTAGAACTTCATCGTTTCGAACAGCGGTGAGGGTTCGTCCGCGGGCAACGGGTTGACGAAGTCCAGGTCGTACAGCATGTGCCCGTAGTGGCCCAGGTGGGCCTGGAAGCGGCGCTGCCACTCCTGCCACACGGCTTCCTCCACGCCATCAGGCGGCGCCCCCGCTGCGAGCAGGTCGCTTGCCAGGTTGGACGGGGTTCGGGTGAGCGCTTGGGCGAGCCCCGGATGTTCTCGGCACCAGATGGCGAGGTCGTAGAGCGATTTCTCCGCCTGTATCGGCTGGCTGTCGAAGCCCAGCAGGAAGGTCTGCGCGGGTGGGTCGCCCGCCTGTTTGACCAGGCGGTTGTAGTACTCCGTGAACAGCACCTCGCTGGTCACGGCCACGGGGATCACGGTCTGCACCCCGGTGTAGTACTGGACGCCGCGGTAGAGCAGCTCTCGTGCGCCGGCGAGCAACTGGGATGCCGGCAGTTCCCTCAGTGACCTGTTCTTCCATGCTTCGAGGGGCCGCTCGTATCTTGGCCTGAACTCCTCTCGCAGCCGTCGCGTGGCAGTCTGAAAGACCTGAATGACGACCGGTAGCTTGCCCAGCATCTGCACCCAGCTCTGCGCCGACATTCGCAGGTGCACGTATCCGTATCCGTTGATGGGCGTGAACCCGATCGAGTTCCCGAGGTCAAAACCCGCCTCGAGCAAGACGTCGGACAGGGTCTGGGCGATCGGCTCGGATGCCATGGTCGCGAAAAGCGGCGACAGTGGGTTGGGTAGCTGTTCGACGATGCTGGCCCGATAGTAGAGGCTGGTGGGATCGGGAACGCTCCAGTTGATCGGGACATCTCCGACCGGCTCGGGCAGGGCGGTGATGGGGCGAGACTGCAGAATGGCGAACCGGCCGCCGGCCAGGGCCCATTCGATGTCCTGCGGACTCCCGAACTGCGCCTCGATCTGGGCGCCAATCCTCGCCAACTCCTCGGCCTTGTGGTCGTCGAGAACCGGCAGCTGCCGCCGTTCCAGCGGGACGGTCTGCTCGGCCGTGCCCTTCTCCGTGGGCACCGTCATCACCGCCTTGTCGGCCGTCTCGCGACTGAGCACCCGCCCGCTGTCTCTGTCGACCACCAGATGGTCGGGCGTGACTTCCCCCCCAACCAGCGCCTCTCCCAGGCCCCAGGTAGCATCGATGACCATCTGTTCGCGCCGGCCGTTGGTGGGATTGGCGGTGAACAGGACCCCGGCTGCCTCGGCATCCACCATACGCTGGACCACCACCGCTAGACTGACTGACCCCGGGGCAACGCCCTGGCGCATGCGGTAGGCGATGGCCCGGGCGGTCCAGAGCGAGCCCCAGCAGCGTTTGACAGCGTCCAGCAGCGCCGACTCGCCGCGGACGTTGAGATAGGTCTCCTGCTGGCCGGCAGAGCTCGCCTCCGGCAGGTCCTCCGCCGTGGCCGAGGAGCGGACGGCTACGGCGGGTTCCTTTCCCGGAAGGCTGCGGTAGGCCTGTGCAATGGCATCAGCGACCTCTGGTGAGATCTGCGCCTCGGAGAAGAGCCTCCGGATAGATTGCGAGGCGGCTTCCAGGGTGGTGGATTGGGAGGCGTCTACAGATTGCAGGGCTGCCAGGATGTTGGGCTGCAGGCTGTTCTCGGCTACGAACCGCTGGTAGGCGTGGGTGGGGATGAGGAAGCCCTCGGGCACTGGCAGGCCTGAGGCGGAGAGTCGAGCCAGGGATGCTCCCTTGCCACCGGAGAGCGCCAGGTCCGTTGTTTGCGGACTGGTCAGCGGCAGCACGTATTCGGTCTCGGTCATCGTCATCCACCTCCTGTTCGGTAGGGCCAGACAGGGAGTTGTGAGGCGCACTTGGACACCCGTGGAGCACCCCTGAGAAGGCCCGCGGAGACCCCAACATTCACACCAATAGTAATCGTTCGCAAGGGAACCCTCAAAGGCTGAGCAAGTCCGGGTCCAGGTCAAGGGCAGGCGGGCATGGTTCAGACAACAGGCGAGATGGCTGTAGGGGCGACCGGCCGGTCGCCCTGGCGGGGCAGGCCGGCGAATGGGCAGGGCGACCGCGGGTCGCCCCTACAGCAATGTCACCACAGTCGCGAACCATGCCGGCAGGCGAGTCTGGCAGGCTTCCACGTTGCCTGCTACGGCGTCTATGCCATGATGCCAGTCCAGCCGCGCCAGATGCCGGCATTGCACATGGTGCTTTGCATCCTGCCGGAGCCGCATGTTCAGGCCAAATCGAACCCGTAGGTCTCGAGGATATCGGCTAGCAGCCTATGATGACGCCGGTCGATCAGGCAGCCGAGGTTTCGAGCCTGGAGGTGCTGCTCGGTGTCGTCCCGCTCAAAGAGCACCAGGGAGAAACGGCTCGGGTCGTGGCGTGCCCGATAGTAGAGGCCATCGGGCGAGGACGGGTGGTTGAAGAGGGCAAGAGACCACTGTTGAGAGATGGAGAACTCCCCCGAGCAGAGACGGGCGTCCGCGTCGATGCGGGCGAGGCCGGATCCCGTGAGGTCCACCAGTTGCAGGGGCCGATCGACCCGGACCTCGTGCAGGGGAAGCAGCCGCAACTGGACCTCGTCGATGACGCGAAGGCCCAGCAGGTATCCGAGGGTCTCGATGAAGGCGCAGTGGGCGTCGGCCCCCAGATAGCACACGCCGAACTCGCCGCCCGGTGCGTCGAAACGGCTCTTCCGTTTCCGTGGAGGGTTCAGTCCCCAGTAGATGGCTCCGTGGGATACCCCGGACATCCGGTACCACGGGCGATCGATCTCCACGAGGGGTAGGTCGCGGCTTGCGAGGTCCCCCGGAGGCATCGGGTGATCCCCCGGAAAGGCGCCCGGCGATCCGGCGCTGCCCGCCCCGCTACTAGGCCGCACCCTGCTCCCCCAGTGCCCCGGCCGCGCGGCGCACGCCCTCGATGTTCCCCTTGCGCAGCTCATCCAGGGGCCGCCGTCCGTCGAGCAGACTGTTTTCGCTCAAGAAGAAGACGAGTTGCGTCCAGGACGAGACATCGTGGAACTCGGACAACACCTCGTCCAAGCCCGACAGCACCCCATCGTCGGTGAACTGCCAGGCAGGGTAGCCAACTAGGCTCCCCCTGAGGGTCACCGCCAGCAGCTTGCCGGCGTTGCGACGCTTCTCCACCGCCTGGCGGCTGATACCGAGTCTGTCTGCCACCTCCCTCGCGTTCAGGATGCCGCCCTCAGCCCTGAGAATCCTCTCGCGCGACTCGACGCCCCGTGCACGGTGCTTGGCGAGGGGCTCGTCCTCCTGCAGCGCCACCATCACGGAGGGGTCTTCGAGGGCGCGAACGAAGACCGATAGGTCCGAGCTGGCACCGGTGGCCTCCCCAAGGGCATCCTTCGACAGGTGGTCCACCATCCTGGCAAGAAGGTTACAGCTACGCGAGACGAACGCCATCTGGAGTGGATCCTGGGCTGTCTGGATCAACCTGCCCAGCGAGTCCAGCATCGAGCGGTTGACCGGCTGGCGCAGGTCGAGAAGGCTGGTGAGAACGGGCTCCAGGGTGCCACAGTTGGCCCGCAAGAAAGCTACCATCTGTTGCTCATCGAGACTGCACGGGGCGACCGACGGCGCGGAACCGCGCCTGGCCCTTCCTGAGTGACTGGCAGCCGCGGCCGAAACGTTGCTCATCGTGACCTCCAATGCCCGCCCAACGACGCGACAAGTTGCCTCGGTACGTCGCAATTATATCACGCAACCACTGCAACTGGAAGCAGCTCCCGTGCCACTGGCCTGCATGGGGACAAACTGCTGACGTTTGAGGTGCCTCGGCTTCCCTCGCCTTCCCCATGCGGGCCAGTGGGGCTTCGGAAAGCCCAAACTCGAAGAGTGTCCGCAGGGCAGAATCTTCATCGCGCCCGCTCCGGCACCAACCGGGCCAGTCGAGGGCTCCAGCAAAGGCTCGCTTCTTTCCGACCTCAAGGTACACGTTCACTCGATCCGAGGATCGCACCTTTGGCCCGACCTGCGCCGCCTACGCACCCTGCGCGAGGACGCGGCTAACACAGCCACCACGATCTAGCCCCTTCCCGCCGCGTCGAACGGCTGCTATACTCTCGACTCGGATCAACTCATATCTAGTTCATTACCGATATGCCCATTATGGAGGCTATATCCAATGAAGCGTCTAGGCATCGCGGCCCTGGTGGGCATTCTGGCCCTCGTGGCGTGCTTCGCCACCGTCCTCGCCCAATCCGCACCTGAGTTCAAGTTGGGCTTCAAGGCCCTCGCGGATCAGATCCCCGACGTAGTGGGCACTCCCCTTGAAAACGAGCGTTGGGGCTCCAACGGCGACTCCCTCCAGCAGACCACCACAGGGCTGATGGCCTGGCGCAAAGCCGACAACTGGACCGCATTCACCAACGGAGCCATGACCTGGATCAACGGTCCCGCCGGTGTCCAGGCTCGCCCGAACGACCAGCGGTTCGACTGGGAAGCGCAGGCCCAGCAGTCAGACGTCGTGGACTGCGGCACCGACCTGGGCTGCTTCATCGAAGCATCCCGAACCGGCCGCCTTGCCAAGGTCGACTACACCATGGCGGTGGACTTCTTCGGCATGTTTCTCGCCAACACCGATGCCCTTGCCATCAAAGGCAAGGACGGAGACAAGCTCCTCTTCTCCCAGAAGACCATCGCAGCGGACGCTGCCTTGACCCAGGCCATAGTCGCGGCGGCGAAAGCCAAGGGCATGTCCGACGCCGAGGTCCTGAAGGCGCTCACCACCGCCGAGGGTATCGCGGAGCTGATGCAAGCGGCCAACGCGAATGTGGTGGACCCCAAAGTAGAGCAGCAGCTCAACAGCGCCAAGGAGAACCAGCGGGCAAGGATAGGCATCGGCAAGGAGTGCAGCTTCCCCCAGGCAGCCCTGACGGCGATGCTGGAGCGGTGGCAGAAGGGCAGATTCTCCTCGTCGGACTGGGATCCGGCAGAATGCACCGACACTCGGCCTTAGTGCGGGGATACAGAAAGGGCAACGTGCCCTGGCCTGACACCAGGCGAGCCTACCTGCCGAGACGCGGTATCCAGCCCGGCACCCGTCGAGAGTACTCCTCCCACTCGTCACCGAACTGGGCCGCCAGCGCATCCTCCTCTCTGCGGGCTCGCAAGGGCAGTTCCGGAACCTGCAGGGTGATCGCGGCTGCGGCCCAGGTTCGGTAGATCAAGAGAGCCCCCAACTCGGCCATCGCCCCACCCACGTACATGGGGTGGCGCATCAGTGCAAAGGGGCCCGAGCTGACGAGGCGGTGCCCAGAGTACAACTGGGCGCCCAGGGCACTGGAGACGTTGTACATGCCGCCGAGGGTCAATCTTCCCCACAGCATCAACCCAACGCCCGGGAAGTAGAGCAAGGTGCCGAGGATCAGGGCTGCGACGCGAACCGGCGTGGAGAGCACCAACGGGACGGGCCGCCACAGCCGGTACAGCAGCCACACGCTCCCGACCGTCGCCGGCCCGTAGAACCACCAGGCGCCCCGAGCGAAGCTCCGCACGAATCCCTGCGCCGGCCCAACGACTCGCCCCATCGGGCGATGCCACCCCTGCCACAATCCCTGGAACATGGCGATGAGGAACACCAGCAACCAGATGCCACCCGCCCATCGAACCGTTCTCTCCACGCTATCCAGCTTCATGTCTCATCCCCCCAGCAGGCCACAATACGCAGCTTCCTCTATGCAGTTGAGTATACTATCATCAGCACAGGTCAGACATTGCCAAAGGGGGGCCAATCCCTTCAGGAGGTAGCTGCAATGAGCCGTTTGCTCAGATGGATGGTGATGCTTCTCGCGGCCCTTGTCGCCGCCAACGAGCTGCTCCTCCGGCGGCGAACCATGAACTGGGGAGCGACCGAAGCCGAGGTCCACGAGGCCCTCCCCGGGGATGATCTCGTGCCACATCCGCTGAGCGTGAGCACCCGCGCCGTGACCATCGACGCACCACCATCCGCCGTGTGGCCGTGGATCGTGCAGATGGGATACGGGCGTGCCGGCTGGTACAGCCACGATTGGATCGAGTGGCTGATGGCGGCCGGCAAGTATCTGGAGGGCCACTCCGCGAAGCGAATCCACCCGGAGTTGCAGCACCTGGCGACCGGCGACCCCATACCGTTCAGCCGTTTCAATGCCATCCCAGTCACGGCCATGGAGACTGAGCGATTCCTCGTCATCGGCAAAGGCTGGGCATTCATTCTAAGGCCGGTCGATGGGCAGCACACGAGGTTGGTGGTTCGAAGTCGAAACCAAGGTTTTATCGGCATCTCCAGTCGCCCATGGGGCCCCATCCTGCGTGCCCTGGATCTGTTGCTGAACTACATCGGCTACGAACCGGGCCTGCACCTCTTGATGGAGCGCAAGATGATGCTCGGCATCAAGGAGCGAGCCGAGTCAATGGTGAAAGGCCGCAAATGAGCAGCGGCGCCGATACGCTGATCACCCCAGCCCTCCACCAAATTGGTTTCGACACCTGCCATCCCGGTACCCGCGTCATCCTGAGCCCCATCCCTGTCATCCTGAGCGATTAGCGAACAGCTTGCCCTGAACTTTGCGAAGGGATCTCCTATCGCAGGTAGACGCTTCTCGCCGTACCCGGCGTGGCAGTCCACGCTGGGAGCGCGGGCGGCTCGCCCGCCAGTCCCTCGTGCGGGCGAGCCGCCCGCGCTCCCGGCATAGGCCACCATCTGGCGGCCTATCGAAACCAGTTTGGTCGTGTACTAGCCATAGGCCAGGACACAAAGAAGGGGCAGAGTTTCAAGCTCTGCCCCTGGATGTTCGGCTTCGTTGCCTGCCCGCTAAGGACTAGCGGCCGTACTTCCTCTTGCATTCCGCTTTGAGGGCAACCGTCTCCTCTATGATTGTGCCAACCGTAGCCAACGCGCCTGCTAGCCGTCCAACTATCGCTCGTGCCTGTGCCATTTCTAAACCTCCGGTCACCAATCAGCAACCCATCTCTTTATGGAAGCAGTATCTACCCTTTGATCTATAATGTCTAATGCCAATAATTAGCCGGCTCCATAGCGCTGATGTTATATATTCTGCACGGGCCCCACCATTCCACGATCCGACGAGCTGTCGATGCAGTGCCGCCTCAGGTCGCGACGCACGTGTAGTCTGTCGGGAAGCCGTGAGCCACCTTGTCGACTATCCGGAAGCCCGTACGAGCCAGCATCTCCTCCAGTATCCAATCGAAAGTGGAGTACTCCTCGCGGATGTGGGCGATGGTGTTTCCGGCCACCCTGTTGCCCGCCGTCGCCCTCAGCTGATCGACGACATCGGAGAAGAAGCCGTCGTAGTCCACCAGGTCACCGCGGAAGACGACATCCTTGAGGAAGAGCCGCCCTTCGGGGGCCAGGAAGCTCCTGATGCGCCGCAGCGCGGCCACCTTCCAGAAATCGGGAAGGTGGTGGAGAGCGAGCTGAGTGACGACGCCATCGACGGTGTGGTCCGGGGAGAAGCCGTCGAGAAAGCCGCCGGAGCCGAAGGCGGCGTTCAGCAACCCGCGCGCCGAAGCCTTCTTGCGGGCTGCCTCCAGCATGGCGGGGCTGACGTCGGTCGCCCACACCCGCGAGCATCTGGCCGCGAGCCCCAACGCCATTTCGCCGGTGCCGGTTCCTATCTCCCAGACCGTGGAGTCCGCGTCGAGCAGCAGCGCGTTGGCCACGATCTCGACCTCCGCCGCGACGTCTCTGAGGCTGGCCATGTCGCGGTCGTACGCGAGCACCTCCTGCACGTCCGCGTAGTCGGTGCCCACCTGGATATTCTCATCGTAGGTCCAAGGATATGGCATGGGTGGCTCCCTTCACGATTCACCGCTTTACGACGGGAGATGTGTGGGCAACGATAGAACGACCGCACGTCCGCGGTCAATCTTCCCCGCTGTATGCGTTCTCGCCGGACACCCGATTGCCTGAGCCCGACCAGATCGATTCCTACACCTGTCATCCCGGTACCCGCGTCATCCTGAGCCCCACCCCTGTCATCCTCAGCGTCTAGCGAAGGATCTCCTGTTACAGGTACACTCCTCTCGCCACGTTGAGCATGACAGCAGCTGGCAAAATCACTTTGGCGAACCACCGGGCCCGACAGCGACCTCGCGTTACGGGACCCATCCATCGATCGAGCGCAGATAGAACAGGGGAGGGTAATCCAGATGGAAATAGGCTTCATAGGACTCGGCACCATGGGCAGCCGGATGGCGGCCAACCTGATCGCGGCCGGACACCAGCTCTGGGTCCACGACATAGACGCGGCTGCCGTCGCACGGGCAGCGGAGCAGGGAGCCATCGCCTGCCACAGCGCCCGCGAGGCATCCCAGGGGCGGGAGGCGGTCATCCTGTCCCTGACCTCACCCGCGGTCGTTGAACAGGTCGCCCTCGGCCCCGAGGGGGTGCTGGCGGCGTCGCCGGTCCCAGCTCTGCTGATCGACACCAGCAGCAGTCTCCCGGCAGTCACCAAGCGCATCGCCGTCGTGGCCGAGGCGAGAGGGTGCCAGATGGTGGACGCGCCGGTCTCCGGAGGCCCCGAGGGCGCCGCCGCGGCAACCCTCAGCATAATGGTGGGCGCCTCGCCCGAGACCTTCGATCGCGTCTTGCCCCTACTGAGGCTACTGGGCAGGGACATCTTCCGGATCGGGGACGCCGGCGCCGGCCATGCCATGAAGCTGGTCAACAACATCCTGGGAGGCGTGACCATGGCGGCCGTGGCGGAGGCGCTGATGCTAGGCACCCTCGCGGGGATCGAGCCGAAGACGATCTTCAATGTGGTCTCAGCCAGCACCGGCAACAGCAAGTGCTTCCAGAACCGCGCCCCGAGGGTCCTTAGTGGCAACTTCGAGCCGGGCTTTGCCGTCGATCTGATGCACAAGGACCTGGACCTGGCCACCCAGCTCGGCAGGGAGCTGGGCATGCCGATGCCGATAGTGAACGCCGCCCGAGAGGTATACCAGACGGCGAAGGCCCAGGGGCTGGGCCAAAAGGACTTCGGCGCCCTGGCGGTGGTGCTGGAGCGGCTGATGAGCGTCGAGATCCGGGACAGGCAATAGGGAAAAGCAAGTTCACTACAAGCAGTCCTCGATCTCCCAGGTATGGTCGAGCGCGCGCCGGGCCACGCGGTGAACGAAGTGGCGCGCGCTCCGGCGGCGAAGGCTCGCCTCTCTCCGATCTCTAGCTACACGTTCACACCGTCCGACGATCTCTCCATCGACTACCCCTCCCTGGCCTTACCCGGCCGGCCTTTTCGGCGGCCACACCACAGATGCCAAGACGCCGCTCGAAGACCCAGGCGAGGCTCTATGAGAGCATGGCAACGTTACGGGGGGGCCCGTCTCCCGGAGACAGCGCCGCAGAAAGCCGGTTGTTGGCAGCGCTGCGCGGAGGGCTGCGGGGATGCCCGGAGCAAGTCCCCGTAGCCCTCCGGAATCCAGAGGCCGGCGGGCTGTCCCGCCGGCCTCTGTTTGTAGGCCAGATTGGTCTAGCGTGTTCCGGGTGCCCAGCGCCCCATGCCTGGGCCCATACCCTGGCTGAACTGTCCGGTCCCTCGCTGCGACTGGCCGCCCATGCGCCCCGTGTCGCCCCTGGGTCCGGTCTCCGTCCTGTTCAGGCCATCCTTGACGTTCTCGGTCATGTTGTTCAGCATGTAGTCGGCCCTCTCCTGGGTGATCCGGCCGGCCTTCACGGCCTCGTCCAGGGAAGCCTTCCTGGCAGCCAGCACCTCTTTGACCACGGCGTCTTCGGCAACACCCTTCTCCTTGGCGATCTGCACCACGGACTTGCCCGCCTGCCTCTGGGCTTGGACGTCCTCGGGCTTCATGCCCGTCAGCTTCTGCAGCGTCTCGGATATGGCATTGAAGCCCCAACCTGCACCCTGGCACACGGCATCCACGGCCCCCGCCACGGGACCCCGAGGGCCCCCACCGGGGACTGGCGTCGGATCGGCGGCAAGAGCCGTCCCCACCACGCCCAGCGTCAGCAACCCGGCCACTGCCGCGCTACCCGCCAGCAAACTGAACCTGCTTTTCATCTCTCGTAACCCCTTTCCACTGCTCTGTTGGCTATCGGCCGGATCAATCCCGACCCTTGACCAGCATGTTAAGGGGCAACTGTGGAGAAAGGATGGAGACTATGTGAAAGGGTGTGGAAGTGTGTCTACTACGCCTCGGCACGGAGGGCGGTCGCGACCCGAGCGCGCCAGACGGCATCGACCTGACTGCGTGTATCCTCCAGGGAGCCGCTGTTGTCGATCACCACGTCGGCATGCTTCAGCTTCTCCGAGGCCGGGGCCTGGGCGTCCACCCGCAGTTCAGCCTCGGAAAGGCTGAAGCCACGCGTGCGCATCAGCCTCTTGATCTGCTGCTCCCGGTCGCAGGTGACGACCCACACCGCGTCCACCCGCCGGTGCCACCCTCCCTCAATCAGCTTGATGGCCTCCAGCACCAGGACCTGCTTTGAAGAGGAGGCGATGCGATCCTCCGCCGCCCTCCGTACAGCGGGGTGCGTGATCCCCTCCAGCTTAGCCAGGGCTGCCGCGTCCCGGAAGACCACCTCGCCCAGCCGCTTCCTGTCGACGATGCCGTTCGGCCGCAGGATCGTCGGCCCGAACTGCTCGACTATAGCGCGCCAGCAGTCGGTTCCGGGTTCCATCAACTGGTGAACCAGCTTGTCGAAGTCGATGACCTCGGCCCCCAGCTCCGCCAGCATCTTCGCCACGGCGCTCTTGCCGCAGCCTATGTTGCCCGTCAATCCAATGAGGTAGGGTTTCATGATGAAGCTATCAGCCCTTAGCAGCCTGTTTCGCCGAGGCAAGCATACTACAACTGAGGGCGAGGCGGGTACAACCAGGCGAGTCCGTGTGCCCAATGTGGTATAGTTTTACTCTGCCTGTATTGCGCAGGCAGTGCGGAGGTACTCATTGAACATCCTAAGATCGAGCCATGAGGAGGCGATCATATTGAGATCGCCCAGAGAGATCGAGAAGATGCGCGAAGCGGCGAAGGTTGTCGCCTTCACGCTTCAAGAGCTGAAGAAGGCAGTCAAGCCGGGGGTCACTACCAAGGAGCTGGATGATCTGGCGGCCCGGATCTTCAAGGAAAGGGGCGCCATCTCCGGTTCCCTGAATTACCATGGATACCCAGGCCACATCTGCGTCTCGGTGAACGAAGAGGTGGTGCACGGCATCCCGGGGAGCCGCAAGCTGCGCCAGGGGGACATCGTGAAGCTGGATGTAGCGGCCTCGCTCAACGGCTTCTTCGCCGACTCCACGATGACCTACCCTGTGGGAGAGGTGAAGCCGGAGGTGATGCGGCTGTTGAAGGTCACTGAAGAGGCCCTTCATCGGGGCATAGATAAGGCGCAGCCGGGCAACCGGCTCTCCGACATCTCCCACGCCGTCCAGACCCACGTCGAGAAGAACGGCTTCTCCATCGTCCGGGCCTTCGTGGGCCACGGTGTCGGCCGCAGCATGCACGAGGCACCACAGCTACCCCACTTCGGCCCACCTCATCAGGGCCCGCTGCTCAGACCCGGTATGGTGCTGGCCATCGAGCCTCAGGTCAACATGGGGACCCCGGAGATCGCCATCCTCGGCGACCATTGGACGGCGGTCACGAAGGACGGAAAACGGTCCGCCCACTTCGAGCACACCGTCGCCATCACGGCCGACGGGCCGGATATCCTGACCCAGTGGTAATAGTAGAGAAGGGGCGNNCGCCCCTTCTCTACTATTACCACTGTCGCCCGCCTCTGCACCAGCCTTGCGGCGCCGCCGGCGATGTTAGCTCGCCGTCTTGCCGCCAACTGTCAAAGCCCCCTTGGCCTTCTGGCCCCTGACCTTCTTCCATTGTAAGACGGCGACGACGCTCAGCAGCACCAGGCCCATCAGGTCCGTCTCCCAGCCCGGCACAATCAGCAGGAAGGCCGCGGCGAAAATGGGCACCCGCTGGACCCAGGGCACTGTCGTGAACATCCAACCCATGATCGAGATCCCCAGGCAGAGCACTCCCAGGATGGCGGTGAAGGATGCCTGCATCCCACTCAGGAAATCGAAGCCCACCAGGGTGATCTGAGGCGCATAGCAGAACACATAGGGTATCAGGTAGGCCGGCGCAGCCAGCTTGAAGGATTGCACACCCGTCTTCACCGGAGGAGATCCGGCGATGCCCGCCCCTGCCATGGCCGCCAGCGCCACCGGAGGCGTCAGGTCGGCGATGATGCCGAAGTAGAAGACGAAGAGGTGCGCCGACAGCAGCGGCACCCCCGCAGTCACCAGGGCCGGGGCCGCGATGGTGGATGTGACCAGGTAGTTTGCCGTGGTGGGCAACCCCATCCCCAGGATCAGACATGCGATCATGGTAAAGACCAGGGTGAGGAAGAGATTGCCGCCCGACAGCATCAGGATGCCGTTGGCGATTTTCAAACCTGCCCCTGTGAGGGTTGCCGAGCCCATGATGAAGCCGATGCTGAGGCAGGCAATGCTCACACCCAGGGCATCCCGGGCCCCCTGCACCAGCGCCTCCCAGTACTTGATGGGGTGTACGCGGGTGGTGGGCAGCGCCGCCCCAGCAACGATAGCCACGATAATGCCGGCGATAGCGGCGTAGGGAGGGGTGTAGCCCCTAAGCAACATGAAGATGACTGCGAAGATGGGGAGCAAAAGGACACCCCTCTCCTTCAGGATCTTCATGGCGCTGGGCAGTTGGTCTCTGGATAGCCCCTGCAATCCAGTCCGCTTCGCCTCCAGATGTACGCCTGTCAACACGCCGGTGTAGTACAGCAGGGCGGGCAGGGCAGCGGCGATGATGATCTGGGAGTAGGGGATACCCGTGATGTCGGCCATCAGGAAGGCGCCAGCCCCCATGACCGGTGGCATCAACTGACCGCCGGTGGAGGCAGCTGCCTCCACCGCCCCCGCGAAGTGGGGCTTGTACCCGATGGACTTCATGAGCGGTATGGTGAAGGAGCCGGTGCCGACCACGTTGGCTACAGAAGAGCCATTGATGGTCCCCATCAGTCCCGAGGAAACCACCGCTACCTTGGCGGGGCCGCCGGAGAAGCCACCCAGCAGCGCCACCGACAGATCGATGAAGAACTGCCCGGTGCCGGTGCGCGCCAGGAAGGCTCCGAAGAGGATGAACATGAACACGTACTGAGTGGCAACCCCAGCTGCCGTACCGAACATCCCTTCCGTGGTGAGGTACATGTGGCTGATCACCCTCTGGAGAGGGTAGCCGCGGTGGCTAAGGAAGCCTGGGATATAGTTTCCGAAGAGGGCGTACAGCAGGAAGACGGCGCAGATGATAGCGAGCACCGGACCCACCGCTCGCCGGCACAACTCCAGCAGCAGCAGGATAGCGATACCACCCATGATTAGGTCCGTCTGGCTGGGGTTCCCCATGTTCATGACGATGTCTTCGAAGTTGACGATGATGTAGAGGCCGCAAGTCGCGCCCACCACCATCAGCAACAGATCCAGGGGACCCGGTAGCCGCCGCTCCTCCAGTTCACCCTTGAAGCGTCCTGGATAGAGCGCAAAACCCAACACCATCACGAACGTGAAGAAGGCCGCCCTCTGGATAGGGGCGGTGAAGAAACCGAAGCCGGTGGTGTAGATGTGAAACAGCGACATGGCCGCGGCCATGACGGTGATGAAGATCGCGAAGGGTCCCCTGTACTTCCGGAGGCGCGAACCGATGTCAAGCTTGGCGGCAATCCGTTCCGCTTCTTCCTCCGATAAGGACTCGACGAGTGGGGGCGGCTGCTGGGCCATAATCATCTCCTAATCACAATGAGACTGGCTACAGAAGAAAGTCGGGGGGAGCTGCCAGCGGAACAGCAGCTTCTGACCATCGAGCCCAACGGTGACGCCGATGTCCCCTCGTCAGACGGTCGAGAGAGCCAAGGAGAAGCAGGAATGCTCTAGGAAAGACGAAGCGATTATAGCAGCTACGTCGGCGAGCACAAGTATCGATAGTGGTCTGCTCGCCTCGGCTGGAAGCCATCTATCCCCCGGTCCTGATCATCCACTAAAGAGGGCGGAGACGCGGGGTCGCGTGACTACCTCCATCCTCAACAGGGTGGTGGGTGCTGCCAGGGAATCGAGGCGGAACTGCTCCCCCCGTACCTCGAGGGTCTGTTCCGCTGTGAATGCAACCCGCACCAACAGAACCGGGATGTCTCTGTCCATATCGGTAATGCGGAACTTGCCGTTCACAGTGTCCAGTGTGAGATTCCCATCAGGGACATCTGAAGGGAGTCCCACGCCAAACATGTCGTAAACCGTCTCTCGTACTACCAGGTGGCCGTTGGGAGCCGCTTCCAGTATCTCTACCACGCGGGTCAACTGCACCGAGTGGCGGTAGGTGTATACGATGCGTTCTCCGGGAGAGATGGGGAGGTTCTTCACCACCGGGCCATCCTGGCCCACCCTGATCTCAAGGTGCGCTACCGGCCAGAACGCCCAGGCAGCAAGGGCTGCGATGGCCAGCATGAACAGAGCGATCCTCAGAGGGATGGCACCTATCATCGATCGGCCAGCAGACAGCTTGCGAGATGCCATGATCAACAGCTTTCTCCCGACCAGTGTGGTCGTGGCCGACCTTCCGAGGTAACTCGGAAGGTCGGCCACGGCTTTCGGCACCGTTGGAGGATAGATGAGCGCCAGACCGATTCGCTGGAGGCGCTTCTACTTCAGGATGCCGGTCTCCTTGTAGTACTTCTCGGCGCCGGGATGGAACGGTATGCTGAAGCCCTTGACCGCATTCTCCTTGGTCAGCTCCTTGCCCTTGGCATGAGCCTGGGCGAGTTCAGCCTGCTTCTCGATGAGGGTCTTGGTCAGCCAGTAGACCAGATCGTCCTCCAGGTCCGCCCGCACAACCAGGCAGGACTGGACCGCGACGGTGTTCATGTCCGCTGTGACGCCCTTGTAGGACCCGGCCGGAACCTTGGCCGGCACGAAGAACTTGTACTTGTCGAAGACCTTCTTGGCCTGATCGCCATCGATGGGCAGGATGGCGACGTCCACAGAGGTGGCCACATCGGTGATAGCAGCCACGGGGACGCCGTAGGTGCCAAGGAAGCCGTCGATCTGCCGATCCTTCATTGCGGAGGCAGCCTCGGCATTGGACAGGAACAGCGCCTGCCCCAGGTCCTTGTAGCTCATGCCGTTGGCCTCGAAGATCTGCCGGGTGTTGGCCTCACTACCGGAAGCGGCGGGGCCGACGGAGATCTTCTTGCCCTTCAGGTCGGCAAAGCTCTTGATGCTGGGGTTCACAGCCCACTGGATCAACTCGGGGTACAGGTTCGCAACAGCCTTGAAACCGCTGCTCTTCTCCTTGAACATCTCGGTGCCGTTGTAGGCGTAGTCGGCGATGTCATTCTGGATCAGGGCCAACTCCGCCTGCTTGGACTCCAGCAACCGAACGTTCTCCACGGAGGCGCCGGTGGCCTCGGCCGTGACCGTCACACCCTTGATATTCTTGGACCACAGGGCGGCCATCGCTCCACCATAGGGGTAGTAGGTGCCGGCCGTGCCGCCGGTAGCCAAGGACATCTTGTACTCCTTGGTTAGGGCAGGGGCGGATGCTGCGGGCTTGGTGGCCGCGGGGGCAGTCGTGGCGCCAGCAGCAGGAGTGGTGGCAGCAGCAGGCTTGGTAGCCGCGGGGGCAGCCGGAGCGGTGGTAGCTGCGGGCGCCGCGGGCTTGGCAGCTGTGGTCGGGGTCGGAGCGGGTGCGGCGCTGCCACAGGCCGCCACGGTAAAGACCATCGCCGTGGCTAGGGCCGCCAGGGAGAGGCAGCGGATAGCGGTTGATCTTCGCATTCTTAGTCCTTTCATCACCAATCAATCTCGAAACGCCGATGTTCGAGTCCCAAGCATCGGGGCAAGGTCCTCCGGGATCACCACCCCCTTTCCTGCTACCTGTCTTCGCCGGTACGGATAGACATTGCCATTAGACCAGCACAACGCCAACAAGAAGCTACGCAGACCGCCCGTTGAAGCCGTTCGGACGTTTCAGCTGCTATCAGGAAGAAAGGACATCCACCAGGAGACAGGTCAGCGGAGAGCAGCCGCCAACAGCTCGATCATTGCCAAGGAAGGCATACTGCAATGTCGAGTCTAGTTAGCGGCTACTGTTTTGTCAATCACGGAAGAAGGTAGTTGGTATCAGTCCTCTTGGACGAAGCCTCCTACATCGCGTCGAAGGACTACCTTCAGCAGGAAGGGGGCTATCAGCACTATCAGGGCTGCCGTGAGGAGCACGGCGGAGATTGGCCGTCCCCAGAAGCCGAACAGGTCGCCATTCATGATGGTCAGGGCCTGGCGGAAGTTGCGCTCCATCACCCGCCCCAGCACCAGCCCGAGGATCAGAGGGGCAGGCTCGAAGCCGAGCCGACGAGCCAGGAACCCCAGTGCCCCGAAGCCCAGCAGTACCCACACATCGACGAGGCTGTTGTTCTCGCCGAAGGCACCCACCATGCAGAAAACCAACACCACCGACAGCAGGTACTTGGAGGGAATACGGGTGATGCTGGCGAACAGTCCCACCAGCGGCAGGTTCAGGATGATCAGGATGATGTTGCCCAGATACATACTGCCGATGACCCCCCAGAACAGCTCGGGGTTCTTCTGCATCAACAGCGGTCCGGGGGTAACGCCGTGTATCATCATGCCACCCAGCAGGACGGCGGTGGGTGGGGCGAAGGGCAGCCCCAGCGCCAGCAAGGGAACCAGGCCGCCGGCACAGGCCGCGTTGTTGGCGGCCTCCGGCCCGGCCACCCCCTCGATGGCCCCCTTCCCGAACTCCTCAGGATGGCTGGAGGACTTCCGCTCCACGGCGTAGGCGACGAAGGAGGCGATGGTGGCCGATGGCCCCGGCACCAACCCCACCAGGAAGCCGAGCAGCCCTCCTCGAATCATTGGTGGAAACCCCCGCCGCAACTCCTTCAGGGTGGGATAAAGCTCGCGGAAGCGCACCCCGATGACACTCGACCCCTTTGCGCCCCCGGCAACCACGTCGAGGATCTCGGTGAGGCCGAAGAGCCCGAGGGTCACCGGAACGAAACCGAAGCCACCCAGCAGCTCGGGACTGTCAAACGTGAATCGTTCCACCCCTACCACAGGGTCCAGCCCCACGCAGGCAAGCATTATCCCCAGCACCGCCATGATCATCGCCTTAGTGGGGGACTTGCCGGTGAGGTTCGATAGCACCAGCAACCCCAACACGGTGAGCCCAAAGTACTCCGGCGCCCCAAAGGAGAGGGCGGCGTTCGCCAGCACCGGCGCGAAGAACTGGAGCCCAACGATGCTGATCGTGCCGGCAACGAAGGAGCCAAGGGCCGCCACTGCCAGAGCAGCACCAGCCCGTCCCTTACGGGCCATCTGGTAGCCATCCAGGGTCGTGACGACGCTGGCCGCCTCGCCCGGAACGTTGACAAGAATGGATGTGGTGGACCCGCCGTACTGGGCGCCGTACCAGATGCCTGCCAGCATGATCATTCCCGCCGTCGGACCCATGTTGTAGGTCAGGGGCAGCAGAATGGCCATGGTGGCCGTGGGCCCCAGCCCCGGCAGCACCCCTACCAGGGTCCCCACCAGCGACCCGATGAGCACGGCGATGAGGTTCGTGGGTTCCAGCGTGAGCATGAATCCATCGAAGGCGTTGTTGACCATCCCGCTCACCTCTCACCAAACGGCATCGGAACCAGCTGCCCCTGGGGCAATGGGACGTTGAGAAGGACCGCGAACAGCAGGTATGTGATGATGGCCGTTCCCGCCGCCACCAGGAGGGGGACGGCCCAACCCCGTCCCCCCATGACGCGAATCCCCAGCAGCACTAACAGGAAGGTATTGACCGTGTACCCTGTCCATTCCAATGTGAACAGGTAGACCACCGCGGCCGCCAGCAACAGCAGCGGGCCACCATACTCGTGCTTCTCACCCTCGATGGCAACCACTGCCTCCCTTTTCCCCATGATGCCCACAGCGGGCAGGGCAGAGATCAACAGCTGGGTAGACAGAAGGATGAGGATGCCCCCGGAGATGAGGGGCAACAGCCCAGGACCAGGCAGCTCCGTCGATCCCATCGGGTACTGCAGACCGTGCAAAATCCAGCCTGTACCCAGGGCAATGAGCACCAGGCTACTGATCAAGTCCTTTCGTTTCTGCATCGGGCTACCTCGCTACTTGGTCAACCCCAATTCCTTCATGGTGCTCACGGTCATCTCGAACTCCGCCAGCACGGCCTTCTGGAAGGCGTCTCCGCTGCGCTCGCCGGCTTCCTGGGCGGTGTTCTTCATGTAGGTTTGGAAATCCTTATCCTGCATGACCTTCTGGACCGTGTCGATCAGCTTGGCCTTTACCGGAGCGGGAAGGCCGGCTTTGGCGCCAATGCCACGCCACTGGGCGGCCGTCATATCCACTCCCTGCTCCTTGTAGGTCTTGGCACCGGGCAGGATGGCGATCTGCTTGGAGGCAGCCACCCCCAGCACCCGCATCTTCTTCGCCTCCACCTGCTCCGAGACGCCGCTGGGGTTGGAATGGGCCACGTCCACGTGGCCACCGAGGGCAGCAGCCACAGCCTCGGATCCGCCCTGGGTGGCAACCCAGCTAAACTTGGCGCCGGACTTCTGTTGCAGCTCCAGCAGCGCCAGGTGATGGCCGGAGCCGGTCCCGAAGCCGGCCACCTTGACCTTGCTCGGGTTCTGTTTGGCGTAGTCGATCAACCCCTTCAGGTCCTGGAACTGGCTGTCGCTGTTCGCTGCCAGGCAGTATGGGTCCAGCTGGACCTCTACCAGGAAGTCGAAGTCCTCGGGCTTCATTCGAGCCTTGAGGGTCCCAGCCAGCGCGCCGACCGTGCTGGTGGTGTAGGTGGCCAGGCTATAGCCGTCGGGCTTGCCCTGCTGGATCTCCAGCAGCAGCTCCGCCTGGGATCCACCGGACCTGGTCTCCACGACCACCGCCTTGCCCAGGATCTTCTCCATGTGCTTGGCCATCTCGCGGGCCATAACGTCCACCGGAGATCCGGCCGCCGAACCACAGTAGATGGTGATGGCTTTGGTGGGGAAATCGGTGGCCGGAGCGGCGGCGGCGGGGGCCTTGGTTGCGGCCGCTGGGGCCTGCGTTGGGGCCGCTGCGGGAGCCGTAGCGGCGGCGGGGGCCTTGGTGGCCGCGGGGGCCGCCGGCGCTGCAGTCGGAGCCTTGGTTGCGGGGGCCGCCGTTGGACTGGCAGGGGCGCTGCCGCATCCCACGCCGGCGAGGACCACGAGGAGGATAGCCATAACGACGAACGCCATGCTCTTCTTGAACATCCTACCCTTCTCCTTCCAAGATCTAATCGAAGCCAACAATAGGACGCGATAGATCAACGCCGGCATCAGCGTTCCGTTGCCCCGCGGGGCTCACGAGTCGAAGAGCTTGACCTCCTCGCCGACACCGGCCTCCTTTGCTCTGCGGTAGAGGTTGGCTGCCACTGCCACATCCTGTAGCCCCAGTCCATGAGACTCGAAGATGGTGATGTCCGCATCGGATTTCCTGCCCTGCACTCGACCCACCAGCAGGTCGCTCAGCTCCGCAAGGTTGTCCCACTCCATCCAACCCCGCTCCGTCGGACCGAGCAGGTCGCCACTCTCCTGGCGAGCCTGGGCCCTGGAGTCCACCACCACCAGGCTGGCTCGCCCAACAAGCTTCTCGTCCAATTCCTTGCGATGAAGCGCGTTGGAGCCAACGGCGTTGATGTGGGTGCCTGGCTTCACGGCCTCCTTCTTGAAGACCGGATCCACCGACCAGGTAGCCGTCGAGACGATCAGGGACGCCTCCACCGCCGCCTCCGCTGTCGCCTCCACCTGGGTCTCTACCCCCGTGAGGCCGGCCACCTGCTCGGCAAACTGCTGCTGCTTCTCAATGCCATACACGTGGATCCTCTTGAGAGGCCGGACTGCGGCCACACCCAGCACCTGGCCGCAAGCCTGCAAGCCTGTCCCAATGATGGCCATGGCGTCCGCATCGGGGCGAGCCATGTACTTCGTGGCCACTCCGGACATTGCGCCCGTCCGCAGCATCCCCAGGTAGTTGGATTCCACCAGCGCGAGCAGTTGGCCATTCTCGGCGCTGTACAGCGTGATCAGAAAGCGGTTCCCCTCCTTGAAGGATGTGTAGCTCTTCAACCCCAATACCCCTAGATCGGCATCCCCGGCGGGCAGCACGTGCAGCCAACCCTTCGGGAACCTGACCCGCTGCCTCGGCACGTTCCTGGCCCTCCCCAGGCCGTAGGCCCTGGTGGTGGCCTCCACCCACTCCACCACGTCGGGCATGGTGACGAGGGACTTGACATCTGCTTCTCTCAAGACTAGCGCCATGTTTCCTCCCTTCCGGACCCCACCCCCCCGACCCCCTCCCCCACGGGGAGAGGGGGAGCACTCCCCCCTTCCCTCGTAGGGAAGGGGGGCAGGGGGGTTAGGTTCTTCCATCTACTTCTCGGCGGGCACTTCGATCCCCAACACCTTTGCCGCGTTCAGACCGAGCCACTTCTTCTTGACCTCTTCCTTGAGAGGGAAGTCCATGACTCCCTTGATCCCCTCGTCCGGGAACACCTGCGGCCAGTTGGAGCCCCAAACGATCTGGTTCTGGAGGATGCTGTTTCCGTACACCAGCAGCGGCTCGTAACCCGTGCCGGGCATAGCGATGTACTTGGGACGGATGCCGCTGATCTCGATGTAGACGTTCTTGTGGCGCCAGGCCACGGCGCACATCTGGGTCATCCAGGGCCAGCCACCATGGACGCAGACAATCTTCAACTCGGGGAAATCCACGGCGACCTCGTCGATGTACATGGGGTTGCCGAAGTCCAGCAGCAGTTCGGTGGAAAAGTTGATGGAGGTGTGGAGCAGGACGGGAATGCCCAGCTCACAGCACTTGGTGTAGATGGGGTAGAACTTCTTGTCGTTGGCCCGCAGCTTCTGCTCGTAGGGGCCGATGTTGACGCCCTTGAAGCCAAGTTCCTTGACCGCCCACTCCAGCTCCCGCACGGCCTTCATGCCCTTGTGGGTGTCCACACCCGCGATGCCGATCAGCCTATCCTCGTGCCCCTTGATGTAGTCGGCGAGCTTTTCCATCGGGTACTTGGATCGCTGGGTGGTCTCGTTGTCTCCGGCCTTCAGCAGCGCCTTGTCGACGCCACACTGGTCCAGATAGCCGACCAGTTCATCGGGCTCCATCAGGCGTACGGCTTCATTGGTTCCGCCGTAAACCCGCTTGCCGAATGCCTCGGCGTAACCGGCAAGGTGCTTGGGTGGGGCCGTGTAGCGGGGCAGCCCATTAGGGGTGGGTGGGGTGAACCGGAAGTCGATGATCATGGACAGGACTCCTTTCGATTCGTGCTCCCGCCTTCGCGGCGGTGCTACTATTGATGTTCTCGGCCGGCTTTAGCCCGGTCTCGGCCCTGGCAACTGCTATCCCAGACGATCCGCCACGAGGCGCGGCAGGTCGTTGAAACGCTCCGCCACTGCTACGCCCGCATCCCTGAGGGCAGCCTTCTTGGCCGACGCGCTCCCAGCACCACTCCCCATGATGGCGCTGGTGTGTCCGAATGAGAGCCCCTGGGGAAGATTTTCCAGGCTGAGCCCCGCGACGAAGGCCACCACCGGCTTCGCGATCGCCCCGCTGGCGATCAACCGCGCGGCATCCTCCTCGTGGGAGGTTCCAGGCTCGCCGAACAGCACTATCACCCTGGTGTCGGGATCGGCCTCGAAAAGGGGCAGAAGATCCGCAAAGCCGGTACCGGTCATCAGGTCGCCCCCGATGGCGATATAGCTGCTCTGGCCAATGCCGTGGCGTGAGAGCAGCAGAGAGGTCTCCACCCCCATACCGCCACTCCTGGAGATGACACCCGCTGGGCCAGGGCGGAAGACACGGCCAGGCTCGGCCCCACCGGTGCCCCCGATCTTCGCCTTGCCCGGACTGATCATCCCCTGGGCGCTCGGGCCTATCACCCGCACCCCACCGACCGCGGCCCGGGTCATGATCTCCGAGGCGTCATGGAGGGGCACGCCGTCTTCCAGGATGAAGGTCGTGGGGATGCCGTTCTCCACCGCCTCGAGGGCAGCGTCCTTGACCCGAGTGGCCCCTATGAACAGCACCGTCAGGTCCACCTCGTGGTCCCTGAGGGCGGCGGCCACTGTGTCGTATACGGGGACACCCGCCACCTCCTGGCCGCCCTTGCCCGGCGATACCCCGCATACGATGTTGGTGCCGTAGTCCCGCATGTAGCGCACGTGGTTGCGTGCCTGCCCGCCGGTGATGCCCTGGATCATGACCCGTGTGCCACCATCAAGCAGGATGCTCATTGCGCTACCACCTCCCCGCCGTAGGCTCGAGCCACAACCCGTTCGACGGCATCCTCCAGGGTGTAGTGCTCGTCCAGGTACTCCAGCCCCGGCACCGTCGCCACCAGCTCCTGCGCGACGGCCTGGTTGGGGCCGCACAGCCGCATCACCACCGGAAAACGGGTGAAGTCCATGCCGGAATCCCTGAGCGCCCTCACCACCCCTCGCACCTTGATGTCTATGCCGGTGAAATTGGAGAAGTTGGCACCGGCCACCAGCCCACGAAGGCCCGGCCGTTTCAGCACGGCGAGGGTAGCCCGGTACATCTTCTCCTCTATGGGGCCGATCTTGATATCGAATGTGGTGGCCGTCTTGCCACCCAGACGGTTCATGGCGTCCAGAGCGGTGAGTCCGCCCCCGCCACCGGTGATCATCATGGCGATGTCGCCACCCTCGAACTCGTTGAACCGGATGTTCCCGATGGTGGGATCCAGGTCGTCGACAGCCCGCATCTCCAACTCCAGCGGCGTGAATGGCCGCCATCCGTTGTTGGGGGTCTGGCGGTTCCTGGCATACAGGGACTCCTGCCGGTATCGCGCCTGATCGTCGACGTTCACCACGGCGGACACCGCGACGATCTTGCCATCCGACATCTCCACCAGGGGGTTGATCTCCACCATGCGTGCATCGGAGGCCCGGAAGGCTCTGTATGCACGTTGGAGGATGCTCGCCGTAGCCAGCAGGCTGCTGCCGGTCAACCCGGCCTCGGCGGCGATCTCCCTGGCCTCGAACTCCCGAAGTCCCAGGGTCATGTCCACCGTGCGCCGGACGACGGCGCCGCTGTCCTCCCGAGCCGTCTGCTCTATCTCCACCCCACCTCGAGATGAGAAGAGCACGATTGGGGAGCGGGTAACACTGTCGAAGGTGATGGAGAGGAAGAACTCCCGCCGGCCATCCAGCCGCTCGGAGAGGAGCAGGGAGTTCACGGGGAATCTCTTGAACTGCTTGCCCAGCATCGCCTCGGCCGCCTCCGCGGCCTCTTCAGGAGAAGCGGCGAAGCGGACGAAGCCCCCTTTCTGGCGGCCGCCCGCCGGAACCAGGGCCTTCAACACCACCGGGACATTCCACTCACGGGTAAGGGTCGCGGCCTCGGGCGGCGAGGAAACCACCGTTGCCCGAGGAGTCGGCACGCCATGGGAAGCCACGATCTCCAGGGAGAGATCCTCAAGGAACCGGGTCATAGGGGTTCCGCACCTCCATCAGAGAGTTGCGAACGGTTCTCCACCCATCTGGCGAGTAAGACGAGCGGCGACCACCCGCAGATACTCCAACGCTTCGACTGCCTTCTCGGCAGTGAAACGAAAGGCTGGACCCGAGACTGTGAGGGCCATCACGTCCCCTCTGGAACTCCACACCGGAGCCGCGATGGACCTGGATCCCGCCATACGCTCCCCCAGGCTCATGGCGTAACCCTGTCGACGCACCCGCTCCATCTCGACTCGCAACTCGTCGAGACCGGTGATGGTGCAATCGGTCAGCCGCTCCAGCGGGGTGGACAGCAGCCGATCCACCTCCTCGGCGGGCTGGAAGGCCACCAACAGCTTGCCCGCGGCTCCTGCGCGGAGGGGGAGAGGTTTGCCAATAGGGAAGGTCTGCCGGATCTCGCGCTCGCTTTCGACCTGGGTAAGGTGTATGCGGTGGTCGGCCACCCGCACGGCGAGGCCCGCCGACTCCTGGGTGGTGTTGCGAAGCTCCAGCAGATGGGGTTGGACCTGGGACACCACATCGAACTGGCGGGTGAGGGCATAGGACAGCTCCATCACCCGAAAGCCGAGGCTGTAGCGGCGGGTCCTGGGGTTCTGGGACACGAAGCCCTTTTTCTTCGACGCGGTGAGGAAGCGGTGAATCCGCCCTCGGTGGATGCCGAGGCGCTGGGAGATCTCGGTGACTCCCAGCTCCCCCTCTGCATCCAAGAAGCAGAGCAGGACGTCGAGAGTACGCTCCGCCACCTCGCTGGAGGCGCTGGTGCTGACCTCGCCGTTGGAGCCGTTGTCCATTTCAGACTGGTCGATGATAGGAGTGTCTTTCATATAAGTCCATCTATGAGAATAGAGTTTCCATATTCGAACATGCAGCTTGATTGTAGGAGCAGGAGGCCGCCCTGTCAAGCAGTACTTCCATAATAGGTATGTGGGGTTGCATAGTAGGACGATGAGCTAGGGAGGTGGTTACGGGGCGGGAGCATGAGGCCGTGGGAGGGAGGGGCAAAATGGGAGGCGAGTGCGTTGTCACCCTACACCTTGACGCCCCAATCCGCGGATTCCAGCCCGTAGCTTCACCCAGCGGGTGAACCCTCACGCACGAATCCACGAATTAGGGTAACGTAGGGAAGGGGCTCGTCCCCTTCCGCCAACGGGACATGGACGCGCGAGGTCGCCCATTCCCCACCGCGTTGCCTACCACCGCCGGGCGGCAGGGGATAAACCCCTGCCCTACTTCAGGACGACCCAATCAGCCGGCGTACAGGTCGCTTCTGGTCATAGGGTGGCAACAACAGCCGCGCTCGTCCGGCTTGGCCAGCAACGCCTGGTGGATGCTGAGCCGGGCCATGGCGAAGGCGTGCGAGCATCCAGCCATGTACAGGTGCCAAACGCGATAGGTCCGGGGGTCTACCAGGCGCATGGCTGTATCCACATTCGCCTCCAGCCTCCGAACCCAGTGGCGCAGCGTCAGGGCGTAGTGCTCCCTAAGGCTTTCCACATCCCGCACCTCGAACCCGGCTCGCTCGGCATAGCCCAGCGTGTCCCCCGCTGGGATCAGCTCACCATCCGGAAAGACGTACTTCCGGATGAAGCCACCCCGCTGGAACAGGTACCGGTCCAAGAAGTTGGATGAGCCAGCATCGCTGCCTGCGGCGGAGATACCATGGTTCAGGAAGAGGCCGCCGGGCCTGAGTCCCTGCCACGCGGACTGGAAGTACCGGAGCAGCTTGGACCGGCCCACATGCTCCACCATCCCCACACTCACCACCTTGTCGAAGAGCCCATAGCTCATCAGGTCGCGATAGTCCAGCAGGATGGCTTTGCATCGCTCGGACAGTCCCGCCTCGGCGATCCTCTGATTGGCGATATCCACCTGAGGCTGACTGAGGGAGATACCCAGCGCCTGTACCCCATACCTCTCCGCCGCGTAGAGGATCAGTCCTCCCCAACCGCAGCCGATGTCCAACAACCGTTCGCCGGGCTTCAGTCTCAGCTTGCGGCAGAGGTATTCCAGCTTCGCCTCCTGAGCCGTGTCCAGATCTTCCTGACCGGTGGGAAAGTAGCCGCAGGAGTAGATCATCCGGCGACCCAGGAAGAGGCTGAAGAATTCGTTGCCCGCGTCGTAGTGGTAGGAGATCGCCTGTCGGTCGCGCTCCTTGGAGTGTGCATCGCCCTGTAACGCCGATGCCTGGCGCCCGTACATCGCCCTCTCGTGGCGGCCGTCACGCCCGCTCGGCAGTGCCCTCAACTGGCTTGCCAGGGTCAGCAACTCCCTGGGGCCCATGGCGACCTTCTCGAAGCAATCACCCAGTCTCATCGCCGCGATGATATCCCCCTCTATCTCCCAGTCCCCATCCAAGTAGCTCTCGCCCAGGGCCACTTCGTTGGGGGGTAGCATCATGTGCCGCAGGGCTCCGGGGGAATTCAGCACAAGAGTGAATCGCGCTTCGTGGCTCGGATCCGGAGGGATGGTCGAGCCATCCCACAGCCTCAGGGCGAAATCGCGAGGGCCGTAACCCGCCAGCACACGGTTCAGGATAGAGAGGGTGATGGAGACTTGGTGAAGGCCGCCGTCGCTGGGACGGGGAGCACGCGGGGCATCATCGACAGGAGTAGACGTTGCCATTGTTCAGCTCCTTGCCGCCCGCCGAGGAACCAGAGGGATTCCAGCGCCCGACGGCTTCCAAGGTTGGCCGACGGCGGGCACCACGATATCGATACAGAGACGAACTACCGAACAGCAACAACATAATACCATATCAGAGCAATAGCGAATAGCAATCGATGGAGACAATGGCGTAGATCGTCTCCATCGATTTAAGGGCAGCCCGAGGGCGGAGGCTAGCGCAGGGCGAGTTTGCGTATCCGCTCGCAGAGGGCATCGCCGACTTCCGCGGTGGAAGCGTCGCCGCCCAGGTCCGGGGTACGGACCCGCCCCTCGGCCAGCAGTGACTCCACGGCCCTCCCGATCAGACTCGCGGCCTCCTTCTCGCCCAGCCAATCCAGCATCATCTGCCCCGCAAGGATCGTAGCGATGGGGTTGGCTATCCCCTTGCCGGCGATGTCCGGAGCCGAGCCGTGGATCGGCTCGAACAGGGACGGATGGCGCCGAGTCGGGTCCAGGTTCGCCCCCGGTGCTAGACCTATACCCCCGGCGACGGCCGCCCCCTCGTCGGACAGGATATCCCCAAACATGTTCGTAGCCACGATCACGTCGAACCACTCGGGCTTGGTGATGAGGTGAATCGTGAAGGCATCTATGTTGATCTTGCCAGTCTCCACATCCGGGTAGTCCCGCGCCACCTCCTCGAACAGCTCGTCCCAAAGCGACATCGAGTGGCTGAGGGCGTTGGACTTCGTGGCAGCCGTAACCCGCTTCTTGCCGCCCCGACTCCTCGCCAGGTCGAAGGCGAAGCGCATCACCCGCTCCGATCCCTTCCGGGTTATGACCGTGGTCAGCAGGGCCAACTCTTCGGGGGTTCCGGCGTGGAGGCGACCTCCCGCGCCCGAGTACTCCCCCTCGCTGTTCTCACGCACCACCACGAAGTCGATCTCGGACTTGCCCTTGATGGGCGACTCGACGCCCGGCCAGAGACGAAGTGGGCGCAGGTTGACGTACTGGTCGAAGGACTTGCGGATCCTGTGGAGCAGCCTCTGGGAGGCCACGGAGTCGTGTACCTTACCGGGGAGGCCGTGGGCTCCGAAATAGATGGCATCGAACCCGCGCAGGATCTCCGGGCCATCCTCGGGCATCGGCGCACCGGTCTCGAGGTAGTATCCGGCCCCCCAGGGAAACTCCGTGAACTGGTAGGAGCCGTGCCCCAACTGTTCCAGCGTCCTCAGCAGCTTCAGCCCCTCCCGCATGACCTCGGGGCCGATGTTGTCTCCAGGGACCACGGCGATCTTGTAGGACATCTCAGGCTACCTCCGATTCAGTATCGCGGAGCAGAGCATGTACTCCGGCCGCCAGGCTGTTGGTCAGTGAACTGGCGTTGGCTACGAATTCTGGAGCAAATGGCCTCGTCTCTGCAACCTTATCGGTTATGAAGGTGAGATCGAAGGGACTGGCGGACGAGATACCCGTCAGTCCCGGTAGGGCAGGGTCTTGTCCCCTGCCGCCAGGAACATGGAGGCGCGACGCATCACCTTCACTGTGGCAGACCACTAACGGGGCTTATCAGGGGGAGACCCTCGCTGCTGCTCATTGGATGAGGACCCCCTATCCTCCTCATAGGAGGGGGTATCGTTCTTCGAGTGCGGGTCCTGCCGGCCGTTGTTGCCCGGCTTCGGGGTAGGCTCGATGACGCGCTGGTGGTCCTTCTCCAGCCCCTGGGCACGCCGATCGGCGGTAGGCGTGGGGGTAGCCGTCATGTCATTCACCGAGGTCGCAGGCATCACCGCCGGGGTCGTGTCGGTGGCCGCGGGTGCCGGGGTTGAGGTCGAAGAGTGGCCGCGATGCTTGGAATCCGGCGAAGGGTTCTCCTCACCAGGAGACTCCGGCCGTGTCACGCCGTAGGAGAGCTGCGCATCCTTCTCCTTGGGCTTTCGCTCGCGCTCTTCTGTCGCGGGAGTAGGGGTTGATTCGCGTTTGGCCTTTCCGGCTGGCTCCTGCGTCTCGACGGCCAGGGGCACCACAGTTGCCGCCGTAGCCGCGGAGGCCGCCGCCATAGGGCGCGGAGAGGCCGTGGTGGTAGCAGGGACGTCGGAGACAGCAGGCAGACCGACCGCAGAACCAGCCTTCTCGAACGGGGCACGACCCCGGCTGGACGCCTCCATCGCGTGGAGGATGTTCGGCTTGGCCTGCTCGGGAACCTGGTCAAGCACCCGCGTCAGCAGCTGCTGTTGCTGCTCCACCGCCGACTCCACGGAGGCGGGCGTGGTCGACTCAGCCCTCTGCAGGGCACCACCCACCTTCTCCTCGTAAAGCGCCAGCCCCCGCTGCACCGATCCCGACCTGCCCTGCCGGGCGGCGCTCTCAACCTCCTCCAGCCTTCTGCTGACGAACTGCAGTTCCAGTTCCGACCGGGTCTCGGGTCTCGGGGCTATGGCCAGCTGAAAGTCCTCCACCGCCAGTTTGAGGGGGTAGAGTGGCTCCTCAGGCAGGCTTCCGGCCGAGACGGCGGTGGTACCTCCCAGCAACAGGATGGCCGCGGCGAAGCCGGCAGCCAGACGGGCGAAAGGACTACCCGAGATGGATTTCCATCCAGGGATCGGGGAGGCACCCCACCGGGGCTTCAAAGGAGCCGGCCGCACGGCTTTGGGAGGGCAGAAGACCGGGCGTTTGGAGCTTCTCAGCCGTTCGGGGGCCTGGACCTTGGGGAGGGAGCGGATATCCTGGGCCAGTCTGAGCAGCGGTTCCAGCTCCGAGCGGAACGCAGGGTACTCACCCAGCACCTGTTCGATTGTGGCCTCACCGCGCTCTACTCTCTCCAAGCAGCGGGCCAGCGCCTGCTCTATGCTCCTTGAGGTTCGCTCCATCCTCTCGCTCCATCAGCCGCCGAAGGGCCACCAGGGCGCGATGCTGGATCACTCTCAGCGCTCCCTGGCTCTTCCCCACTATGGCCGCCACCTCAGCGTAGTCCATCTCTTCCACAAACCGCAGCACGATCACCGTCCTCTGCTCCTCGGGCAACCGCCCGAGGGCAGCTGCCAGCCCGCTCAGCGCCTCCCCTCTCAGGTACTCGCCCTGGGGATCAAGCGTCTCGGACACCAGCTCCTCTCCCAGATCCACATGGTTCTTGGAGGTGCGGTAGTAATCGATGACCGCGTTGCGTGCCAGCCGCATCAGCCAGTGCGAGAAGGGGATCGCTCGCCACTGATAGCGGGGCATAGCCTCCCATGCCTTCATGAACACCTGGGCGGTGAGGTCCTCGGCCTGGACCGCATCGCTCACCTTGTAGTACACGTATCGATAGACGGTGTCCAGGTGGTGGTCGTACAGCTTCCCAAAGGCTTCCGCATCCCCGTGAGAAGCCCGCTGCACCCACTGGTACAGATCATCCCGCGTTTCCTGGCCCGTCGCCGACCTGTGGAGGCTTGCATCCATTACAACGCCCTGGGTGGAAAGATGTTACAAGCGGATGAAGAGATACTGCTATGTGTAACGGTCGAGTCTAGGCTTTGGCCACCCCCCTCGTCTATGCGTAATTAGTACTAATGAGGCTTCGCGTCAGACCACCGAGTAGGGGTGGACATAGGCACTTCCCATAATTGACGCCAGCCGCCCACGGAACGTATAATTAGTGCAGTAAGGATTCAGAGCAAGGGGTTTTGCGCTGCATGAAACGCACCTATCAGCCGAAGCGGATCCCGCGGAAGCGCGAACACGGCTTCATGAAACGGATGAGCACCAGATCAGGGCGGCTGGTCCTCAAGGCGAGAAGACTCCGCGGACGCAAGCGGCTGACCGTCGTCTAGAGACCCGAACTGTGGGAGCGCGTCCTGCGCATCTCTCCCTGCAAAGACGGCATCGTCTGAAGAAAAGCGCGGACTTCCAGCGGGTGCGAGCCCTGAAGCAATCGTGGGCCCACCCGCTCATGGTGTTATACGTAGCACCTAATGGCCAGGAGATCACCAGGATCGGTATCTCCACCAGCAAGCGCATCGGGAAGGCCGTCGTCCGAAACCGCGTGAAGCGGTTAATCCGGGAATCGGTCAGGCAGTATCTGCCTGGGATCCCGGGAGGACGAGACCTGGTATTCACGGCCCGGCCTGCCATAGCTGAGGCCAGTCTCGCGCAGATCAGCCGAGCGATGGAGACCCTGTTGGAGCGGGCGCGTTTGTTGCCCCGGCATCGCAAGTTGGAGGAGCGAGGCTCAGCGGTCTCGAAGCAGCCTCAGGCAGAGGGTATGGTCTCCATCTCGGTTGGTGACGAGCCGAAAGGACGTACCAACGATGAAATGGATAGGTCTGGGACTGATTAGGTTCTACCAGCTGGCGATATCGCCCATGCTGCCCGCCTCCTGCCGATACGAGCCCTCCTGCTCGCGGTACGGCTATGAGGCGATAGATAGATATGGTTTCTGGAGGGGCGGATGGATGGCTGCCAAGCGGATCGTTCGCTGCCATCCCTTCCATCCAGGGGGCTACGACCCGGTCCCGTAGGATGGTGATGACTGTAGAAGTAATCGCGATCTCTCTTGGAGGAATCCCTTGACTGACCTCTGGAACATGTTGATAGTCGGCCCGTTGACGGCAGCTCTCGTTGGCCTGCATGGGGTGCTCGGGAGCTATGGGCTCACCATCATCGCCTTCACCATCATAATCAAGCTGGTGACTTACCCCCTGAACGCGATGCAGCTCCGTTCATCCAAGGCGATGAGGGACATCCAGCCGCTGATCGATGATGCAAAGCGAAGATACGGTAAGGACAAAGAGCGGCTGTCTCAGGAGACCATGCGGATCTATAGGGAGAACGGCGTCAATCCCGCGCTCGGCTGCTTGCCGATGCTGATACAGATGCCGGTCTGGTTCGGTCTGTACTGGGCCCTGCTGAACCTCTCGCATACATCGGAAGCGTTCATCAATGAGGGTTTCCTGTGGCTGCCCAGCCTGGCTCAGCCCGATCCGCTCTACATAGTGGTGGTGCTGACGGTGGTTACCCAGTTCGTCGTCCAGAAGATGATGACGATGCCCAGCACCGACCCGACGCAGAAGACGATGAATCAGGTCATGCTATTCATGCCGCTGACCTTTGGTTTCGTAGCCATGTCGGTTCCGTCAGGCCTGGCGCTGTATTGGGTGACGACCAACCTCTTCACCTTCGGCCAGCAGTTGCTGACCACCGGCTGGGGAGGGCTAGCGTCCAACAACGCGCAGACCCCTGCGATAGCGACGGCGCGTGCGAGTGCACCAGGCCCCGAGAGGATGGTTGTGGAGGGGGCTGAGGTGTCGGAAAACGGCCAGCCCAGGGTCCCCAAAGCCGCCAAGCATAAGAAGCGAGCTGGCGCCAAGCCTCCCAGGGAGGAAAAGAGAGCGAATGGAAAGCGTTGAGGTAGTCGCTAAGAGCGTCGAAGAGGCAATTCAGCAGGCGCTCGCAAAGCTCGGAAAGAGCCGCGACGAAGTAGAGGTCACTGTTCTCAGCGAAGGGCACAAGGGGCTGCTGGGGTTGGTGAGAGGGGACGCCAGGGTGAAGGTCACGGTCCTGGAGGTGCCCGCCGCCATCGTCCCAGCGGCGGCACCCACCCCGGCGCCCCCCTCCCCAACAGTTGGGAGCGGAGTCGCCGTAGCTGTGGCCGAGGAGATGCTGGCCCAGCTATTGGAAAAGATGGGCATCGATGCCGACGTCAACGCCGGAGGCGGATCGGGGGACGACCAGTCCCCAATCCTCCTGGAAGTGAGCGGTGATGACCTCGGGGTGTTGATCGGACGCCGGGGCGAGACTCTGTCATCGCTACAGTTCCTGGTCAACCTGATGGTGGGCAAGCAGCTCAACAGTTGGGTCAGGATCGTAATCGACGTGGAGGGCTACCGGGCCCGGCGCGAGGAAACTCTGAGGGGTCTAGCCTCCCGTGTGGCGGAGCGGGTGAAGCGAACGGGCCAATCGGTTTCCCTGGAGCCTATGCCAGCCAACGAGCGGCGCATAGTGCACATGGCGCTCCAGGACCATCCCTACGTGACTACGGAGAGCAGCGGCTACGGCGATGACCGGAGGGTCTTCGTTCTGCCTAAAGCCCGGAGGTAAGAGTCGAGATCCTGGATTACCTCGCCCTGGGGCATGTGACCGTCGACCTCCTGCCCCAGGGCTACGCCCTAGGTGGTACTGCAGCTTATGCCCCCAAGACGGCGGCACGTCTGGGGTTAAGGGCAGGTGTGGTTACCACCGCCGACGAGACCCTTGATTTGCCCGGCCTCCTGCCAGATGTCGAGATAGTCAGAATCCCCAGCCGCGCCAGCAGCACCTTTCGGAACCAATACCAGGACACCCACAGGATCCAGCAGCTGCTGGCCATGGCAGAGACGGTATCCTTCGAGTCCGTGCCCTTGGAGTGGCGCAACAGCCCCATAGTTCACCTGGCGCCCGTGGTTCACGAGATAGGGAGCATACCACCGGAGCTGTTCGGTGGCTCCCTGGTAGCTCTTACCCCTCAGGGACTGCTGCGGCACTGGGATCCCTCGGGCCTGGTCAAGGCCGGAGCCTGGTGTGGAGACGATTCCCTTCTGGATCGATCAGGGGTGGTGATCTTCAGCGAAGAGGATGTGGCAGGTGATCCATCATTCCTCTCCCGCTGCCTTGGCCGCGTCCCCATCACCTTACTGACCCAGGGCGAGCGCGGCGCCACTCTGTACTCCCAGGGCGAGGTCTTCCAGTTCCCCGCCTTCAGGGTCGACGCGGTAGATCCTACGGGCGCCGGCGATGTCTTCGCCGCCGCTTTTCTGGTAGAGTACTACCTGACACGAGATCCGCACCTCAGCACCGCCTTCGCCTGTTGCGCCGCCTCGCTTGTGGTAGAGAGCCAGGGGCTGGAGGGCGTTCCGGATCGAATGGCTGTGGAGGAGCGGCTGAAGCAGTACCCTCGAACATGATGGCTGACAGCTATCAGCTATCAGCGGTCAGCTTGTCAGCTATCAGCAATCAGGACTTGACGACGTGATCATCGCTGTGGCTAACCAGAAGGGCGGGGTGGGAAAGACCACCACTGCCTTGAGTCTAGGGGCTTACCTCTCTGGAGAGAGGAGGGTCTTGTTGGTGGACCTGGATCCCCAGGCCAACGCCACCACAGCCCTTGGCCTCGCCGATAGCGCCAGAACCATCTACGAGGTATTGGTCGACGGCGAACCGGTTGCCGAGGCGCTCCAACCCACCCATCACCCCGGGCTCCAACTGCTCCCCTCTACACGGCGTCTTGCGGGCGCCGAGGTGGAGATGGTGAACATGATGGCCCGAGAGGGGCGGCTGGGTCGCGTCCTGCAACCTGAGGTAGGGCGGCACGACCTGATCCTCATCGATTGCCCGCCCTCTCTGGGACTGCTCACCGTGAACGCCCTGACGGCGGCCGACGCGGTGCTGGTCCCGGTACAGTGCGAATACCTGGCCCTGGAGGGGCTCGGACAGCTGTTGCACACCGTCGACCTGGTGAGAGACAGCCTCAACTCGCGTCTCTCCCTGCTGGGGGTGCTGCTCACCATGCACGACGGTCGCACCAACCTCAGCAACCAGGTGGTGGAAGAGGTGCGAAACCACTTCCCGGCCCTCACATTCGAGACCGTGATACCGCGCAACGTCCGCCTGACCGAGGCCCCGAGCTTCGGGAAGACGATCCTGGAGTACGATCCAGCCTCCCGAGGGGGTCAGGCCTACGCCTCCCTGGCCCAAGAGGTAGCGGCGAGGATCGCGGGGTGGAACGGCAAGCAGTAGTACTCCGTCTTTGTCATTCTGAGCAGGCGGATCCCGACGCTGTCATCCTGAGACGCCGCAGCGCCGAAGGATCTCCGGGTCCACGTCAACAGGAGATTCTTCGCAGGCTGCGGCCTGCTCAGAATGACAGGTAAAGGGGGGCGCTCAGAATGACAGGAATCGCAGTGAGGTAGCTTTGTCAAAGGAACGTGGTGGACTCGGGAGAGGACTTGAGGCCATTATCCCCACCAGAAGCGCCGGCACAGCTGCCGGTCTGGTAGAAATCGACCCGGAAAGGATATCGCCCAATCCACGGCAGCCTCGCACGACGATCGACGAGGCCGCGCTCTCGGAGTTGGCCGATTCCATCCGGGAGCACGGTATTCTCCAGCCGCTTATCGTCACTCGATCCGGATCAGATTACACCCTGATCGCCGGGGAGAGGCGATGGAGGGCCGCCAAGCTGGCGGGTCTCGAGCGAGTTCCGGCCCTCGTTAAGGACAGTTCTCCCCAGCAGATGCTGGAGCTGGCCCTGGTGGAGAACATCCAGCGGCAGGATCTGGGACCGCTGGAGGAGGCCGCCGCCTACCGTCAGCTTCTGGAAGAGCACAGCCTCACCCAGGAGAAGGTTGCCCAGCGGGTGGGGAAGAGCCGCAGCGCCGTGGCCAACAGCCTGAGACTGCTTGCCCTGCCCCCTGAAGCCAAGGATGCCCTGGCCAAGGGCCTGATCACCGAGGGGCACGCCCGGACCCTTCTCTCCCTACCTACTCTGGAGCAGCAGCTGGCGCTGCTGGCATCCATCCTCGAAGGGGGCGTCACGGTGCGGAAGGCCGAGGAGGCCGCCCGTAGGAGCAGCTCCAAGGCTCCCAAGAGCCTGGAGATCACCGAACTGGAGGACCGCCTCCGGGACCTGCTCCGCACCAAGGTCGAGCTACATCGGGGCCGCCGGGGCGGCCGGCTGGTGATCCACTTCTACTCCGACGAGGAGCTGGAAGGCATCTACCAGGCCCTCGGGGGAGAGCCGCTGTAGGGTAGGAACTACTAAGCACCATCCGCACTGCTTATAGCACCACCCCCAATCGACCGCCAAGACCCTCCAAAGCTGCTATGCTCCCTGCGGTAAGGGTTGCGTCCAAGGGACTCTTCCTTCTAGCTAGGCCGCCGACGTTCCAATCGTTGGCGGCTACCCTTTTCCCCCTACCCTACCCATCTGTCAACAGAGACTTGTCGCTCCCCAGGGCCGACGCATCTAAATTCTCGGGAAGTGAGGGGTAGACGGGGCTGGTAGGATTACTCGCACGTTGGAGTTGGCGAGGAGTCCTATCGTGGAGCCCATCACCGGCCGCAGTTTGGCTGAGCATTTCGCAGCATTAGAGGATCCTCGGGTAGAGCGCACTAAGGTCCATCAACTCTTGGACATCGTGAGCATCGCCC
>DIXP01000053.1 GCA_002436065.1 Chloroflexi bacterium UBA6077 | reverse complement strand
AAGATTTATTTGTGAGGCAACTCGGCCGCGATAGTGGGGACGCGAAGCTGCTGCCCAGGCGTGCAGTTCAGTTGGCCGTGACGCTGGGTGGCGAGTACACTATCTCTCGCTACAACATTCGTCGTATCCCCGCGCCGGCAGGACGCTCCTTTCTTCGTACCCCTTTTCCGCCTCTAGACCGATGGCGCCCCGCGCTCACTCCAGTAACCTACCACCGTATTAAGTGGAACATGACCGAAGGGGGTAACCATTCCAGACATGTGGCTCACTTCCCTATCCATTCGTAGACCTCTGATGATCCTGATGGCCGTGCTGGCCATCATGCTGGCAGGCTACATGGGCTATCGCTCCATGGCGGTGGACCTGCTTCCAAGCGTGAAGTTCCCCTACGTGGGTGTCGTCGTTACCTATCCCGGCGCGGGTCCGCGAGAGGTGGAGACCCGGATCACCAAGCCGGTGGAGAACGCCGTGGCGGGCGCTCCGGGTGTCAAGAACATCTTCTCCACATCCGGCGATGGCTACTCCTCAGTGCTCATGGAGTTCAAGGACGGGATCGACCCGGACACAGCGGCCCAGGATGTGGAGCGCCGGGTCAACCAGGTCCGCGCTGCCCTCCCAGAGGACGCCATGGACCCTACCATCTCCAAGTACAACCCGGAGGACTCTCCGATCATCGTCGCCGGTGTGAGCTGGGACCGAAACCCCAACGCGGTGTTCACCCTGGTGGACGAGACCATTCGGCCAAGGCTGGAGGCGATCGAGGGCATCGCAGCGGTCCAGGTTATGGGCGGGCACGAGCGTGAGATCCAGGTGTCCGTGGATCGCCAGAGGCTGGAGGGCCGCAGCCTTTCCATTACTCAGGTCACCTCAGCCCTGGCCGCCTCCAACCTCTCTGCCCCCGCAGGCTACGTCCAGCAGGGCAGCCGCGAGTACAACCTGCGGGTTTATGGCCTCGCGCAGGAGATAGATCAACTGGCCAACCTGGTGCTGTCCACCTCCCCCAACGGGGCGATTGTCCGGCTCAAGGACGTGGCCACTGTCCAGGACAGTTTCAAGAAGCAGAGCTTCATCAGCCGGGCCAATGGTGTGGAGGGCGTCGCCCTGCTGGTCATGAAGCAGCAGACCGCGAACACCGTGAAGGTCACCGAAGAGGTCCGCAAGAGCTTCAATGAGCTGCGGATGACCCTCCCGGCGGGCGTGGAGATCATGACCGTCATGGAGAATGCCCGATTCGTCAAGGACTCCCTGGAGGGCGTTCAGGACAGCCTCCGAGATGCGGTGCTCATCGTGGCTCTGGTGCTGCTGCTCTTTCTGCACACCTGGAGGAGCACCCTGATCGTCCTGATCAGCATTCCCACCTCCCTGGTGGCCACGTTCGGGGTGATGTGGGCGATGGGCTTCTCCCTCAACATGATGAGCATGATGGGCCTCGCCCTCACCATAGGCATCCTGGTGGATGACTCCATCGTCATTCTCGAGAACATCCACCGCCACCTCAAGCTGGGGGATAGCCCATTCGCCGCCGCCCTCAACGGTAGGGCGGAGATTGGGGCGGCGGCCGTGGCCATCACCCTGGTGGACGTGGTGGTGTACGCGCCCCTCGCCTTCCTGAGCGGGATGGTGGGGCAGTTCTTCAAGGAGTTCGGAGGGAGCATCGTCGTAGCGACCCTCTTCTCGCTGCTGATGTCCTTCACCCTAACCCCGATGCTGGCCTCTCGCTGGTTGAGCGCCGATGCCGAGGAGCGCTCCCCCCTTGCCCCTCTCTGGAGAAGGTGGGAGGCCGGGTTCGCGGCGCTTGAGCGGGGCTACCGGCGGCTGCTGGGGAGGGCGCTCAGGCTGCGCTGTCTGGTGCTGTTGATCGGCTTCCTGGCCTTCGTGAGTGGCATCGGCCTGGTGGCCGTGGGGGCTGTGAGCTCAGAGTTCATGACCCAGTCCGACGAGGGTATGTTCACCGTGACGGTCGACATGCCCGCGGGGACGACCCTCCTTGCCACCAACGAGGCGGTGGAGCGGCTGGAGAAGGAGATAGCTTCATACCCCGAGACCGATGCCTTTCTCACCCTGGTGGGTATTGGCGGGCAGATGGGGGGTGGGCAAGCCCGATCGGCCAGGATCTTCGTTAACCTGAAGCCGCTGTCGCAGCGGCACAAGTCCGTGGACAGGGTTGCCGATCAGGTACGGCAGGCCGGCCGCGCTATCCCTGGCATGACGATCCGCGTTGACAACGCCAGCTTCCTCGGCAGCGGCGAGCAGGCGATACAGATTTCCGTCAAGGGTTCGGACATGGCGGTGCTCGCTCAGCTTGCCTCTCAGGTGGAGGATGCCGCCCAGCGAGTTCCGGGCACCATGGACGTGAGCAATAGTGCAGTGGCCGGCGCGCCGGAGATGCGGGTCCAACTGGATCAGGAGAAGCTCTCCGACCTGGGGCTAACGAGCGCACAGGTAGCCGCCGCCCTCAGGACGGCCTTTGAGGGCACCGTGGCGACCGAACTTCGCCGGGAAAACGAGGACAAGGTGGACATCCGGGTGAAGTACGCCTTGGCAGGCGGGCAAACCGAGCTGACCTCCATCCCCGATATCTCGCTGACTACCCCTCGCGGCACGACGGTGAAGCTGAGTCAGGTTGCCCAGTTGGTGCCGGTGGAGGGTCCGGCTGGGATCGAGCGAGAGAATCGGACCAGGCAGGTGGTGGTCTCCTCCGCCGTCAGCGGGCGGCCTCTCGGAGAGGTAACCGCCGATCTCAAGCAGGCCATGAAGGCGGTGCAGGTGCCCGCAGGTTACGCGGTTGTCATGCGCGGCGAGTCGGAGATGCAGGACGAGAGCTTCAGCTCCCTGGCCTCCGCGCTGATGATATCCATCGTCCTGATGTACATGCTGATGGTGGCGCTGTACAACTCCCTGGTCTACCCGCTGGTGATCATGGGTGCCCTGCCGGTCGCCACGGTGGGCGCCATCGGCGGACTGGCGCTGACCGGCGACACCTTGAACATCTTCTCGCTGATCGGCTTCATCATGCTGACCGGCCTGGTGGCGAAGAACGCGATCCTGGTGGTGGACTACACCAACACCCTACGGGCACGGGGCTACTCGCGGCTGGATGCGCTGCTGGAGGCGGGCCCCACCAGACTGCGGCCGATCGTCATGACTACGGCGTCGATGGTATTCGCGATGTCTCCCATGGCGCTGAAGGTAGGGGAGGGCAGCGCGACTCGCTCCCCGATGGCGATAGTAGTGATCGGTGGACTGATTACATCCACCCTGTTGACTCTGGTGGTGGTGCCTGCGGGCTACACCGTCATGGACGACCTGCAGGAGTGGATCGTCGCAAGGTTCAGGAAGGGCGACCGGGCCAAGGATCCCGAGTCTGTTCGGGAGGGCACAGGGCGCAGGGAGTTGCATCTGCCCCGAGCGGCGAAACCCAGCAGCACAGGGCAAGTTGAGACTGTCAGGGTGAGAGTCGAATGAATAACCTAGAGATAAACCACGGACGAGAGAACGAAGTGTCTTCCGCGAGGAGGGGAGAGATGGGCGCTCTACATAAGATACGGGCCGGCAAGGTTGCGAGGTATGGGTTGGGATCCATCGGCGGGTTGGCGTTGGCCGCGTTGGCCCTGTGGGGGTTCACAGCCGTGGCTGCTGGAGAGGAGCAGACCCCGGCGGCTACCCAGGGGCAGGCCGACATAGCGGTGAAGACCGCGCTCGTCACCGAGGGGAAGATAGCGACGAGCCTCACGTACAGTGGGGACGTGAAGGCAGTGAGCCAGGTGACCGTGCAGCCCAAGGGGAGTGGCCGGATCGAGAAGATGCTGGTTGAAGTAGGGAGTAAAGTAAAGAGAGGAGATCCGCTGGCGGAATTGGATGCCGACAGCCTGAAGGCGCAGGTGGGGCAGGCGAAGGCGACGCTTGCGGCAGCGGAAGCCCGATACGCAGCGATGGAGAACGGAGCCAGGGCCGAGCAGGTAGGGCAGGCGCAGGCGGCGCTGGAGCAGGCGCAGGCGAGAAGGGATGCGGTGCTCAAGGGAGCCAAGGAGACGGATATTGCGACGGCGCAGAGCGCAGTGGACCAAGCCAAGGCAGGACTAGCCAATGCCAAGGCAGCCCTGGAGAGAGTGAAGATAGGGCCGACGCAGGCCGAGATAGCAGCAGCGCAGGCAGCCGTGGACCAGAGCAAGCTAGCCATCAAGGCAG